>NZ_BIFF01000008.1:0-64139 GCF_003865225.1 Nocardioides sp. LS1 | reverse complement strand
CCTGAATGCGCATCGAGCTGGGTCGTGGAGAACGCGCGATCGAATCGACTCAAAGTCAGTCAGCGACGACAGGGCGCAACTCGGGTCAGCACGTCCTCCACGACACCGACACAAGTCTCACTGGCGCTACTGCCGGGCTCCGACCGGGTCAGCCCGGGTGGTGACCCCGTGCGTGGCCGTGCGCGCCGTGCTGGGCCATGACGTGGACGAACCCGCGCACCGCCGGGTGGCCGAAGCCGTGGGCGACGATCAGGCTGCACGCGATCGCCAGGATGACGAACGCGTACAGGGGCCGCTTGTGCTGGGCGCTCACGGTGGTCCTCGGGTCGGGGGTGTGGTGCGGAGGGCAAAGCATCCACTGTGGCCCGTTCCCCCGGACAACGACGAATCCCCGGGCCCAATGTGACCCGACACGGGCCCGAAATGGCCCATGACGACCAGTTCGCCTGGCCCCCAGGGGCCAGGCGAACCGGTTGAGCTCGGGCAGATGCGCCGTCTGGACCTACTCGGTGGGGGCCAGGACCGCGTCGACGGTGATCGCGTCGGCACCCTCGACGACCGTGAAGACCAGGTCGCCGGTGATCTTGCCGGAGCGACGCAGGTCGTCGGCGGCCTGCTCGGCACCCCGCACGAGGGTCTCGGGGCCCTTGATCTCCACGCGGGACAGCTCGGCGCGCATCGAGACCTTGGCCTGCGACTTGGCGCCACGGATGCCCACGAGGGCGGCGGCGACGGCGTCGACCGTTGACGGGTCGGCCGCCGCGGCGGATCCGAGTTCGGCGTGGGTCGGCCACGGGGCGCGGTGGATCGAGCCCTCCTGCCACCACGACCACACCTCTTCGGTGACGTAGGGCAGGAACGGCGCGAGCAGCCGGAGCTGGACCTGGAGCGCGATCGCCAGGGTGGCGCGGGCCGAGGCGGTGGCGTCCCCACCCGCCTCGTCGTACGCACGCTCCTTGACCAGCTCGAGGTAGTCGTCGCAGAACTCCCAGAAGAACTTCTCGACCGTCTCGAGGGCGGTGGTGTAGTCGTAGGCCTCGAACGCGTCGGTGGCCTTCGAGACGACCGCGAGCAGCCGGCCGAGCAGGGCGCAGTCGATCGGCTCGGAGACCTCGTAGTGGTTGAGCGTGGTCGCACCGACGCCCCCGAGGACGAACTTCGAGGCGTTGAGGACCTTCATGGCCAGTCGACGGCCGACCTTCATCTGGCTCTCGTCGAACGGCGAGTCCAGGCCGGGGCGGGCCATGGCGGCACGCCAGCGGACGGCGTCGGCGCCGTACTTGTCGAGCACCTCGGACGGGACGACTGCGTTGCCCTTCGACTTCGACATCTTCTTGCGGTCCGGGTCGACGATGAAGCCGGAGATCAGGGCGTGCGACCACGGCGCGACGTGGTTCTCGAAGTGCGCGCGGACCACGCGGGAGAACAGCCAGGTGCGGATGATGTCGTGCGCGTGGGTGCACAGGTCCATCGGGAAGACCCGCTGCCACAGGTCGTTGTCGGACTCCCAGCCGCCGGCGATCTGCGGGGTCAGCGAGGACGTCGCCCAGGTGTCCATCACGTCGGGGTCGCCGACGAAGCCGCCGGGCTTGCCGCGCTGGTCCTCGGTGTAGCCCTGGGGTGCCTGCGTCGACGGGTCGATCGGCAGCTCGGCCTCGCGGGGGAGCAGCGGGTGCTCGTAGTCGGGCTCCCCGTCGGCGTCGAGGGGGTACCAGACGGGGAAGGGGATGCCGAAGAAGCGCTGCCGCGAGATCAGCCAGTCGCCGTTGAGGCCGCCGACCCAGTTGTCGTAGCGGTGCTTCATGTGGGCCGGGACCCACTCGATCTCCGCGCCGCGCGCGATCATCTCGTCGCGGACCCCGGCGTCACGGCCGCCGTTGCGGATGTACCACTGGCGGGTGGCGACGATCTCGAGGGGCTTGTCGCCCTTCTCGTAGAAGTTCGTCATCCGCTGCGTGGGCTTCGGGTCGCCGTCGAGGTCGCCGGTCTCGCGCAGCTTGGCCACGACGGCCTCGCGGGCGGAGAAGGCCGTCTTGCCCTTGAGGTCCTCGTACGCCGCGGCGGCGGCGTCGGACGACAGCCACTCGGGCGTCTCGCGCAACATCCGGCCGTCGCGGCCGATCAGCGTGCGGACCGGCAGGTTGAGCTCGCGCCACCACGTGACGTCGGTGAGGTCACCGAACGTGCAGCACATGGCGATGCCCGCGCCCTTGTCCATCTCCGCGAGCGGGTGGGCCAGGACCGGGATCTCGACGCCGAAGACGGGCGACGTCACGGTCGTGCCGAAGAGCCCGGCGTAGCGCTCGTCGTCGGGGTGCGCGATCAGTGCGACGACCGAGGGGATCAGCTCGGGCCGGGTCGTCTCGATGTGGACTGGGCTGCCGTCGGGCTTGTGGAAGGCGACCCGGTGGTAGGCGCCGGCGTACTCGCGCGCCTCCAGCTCGGCCTGGGCGACCGCGGTCTGGAACGTGACGTCCCAGAGGGTCGGCGCCTCCTGGAGGTAGGCCTCCCCGCGGGCGAAGTTGCGCAGGAACGCGCGCTGGCTGACGGTCTGGGCCTTCGGGCCGATCGTCGTGTAGTGCTGCTTCCAGTCGACGGAGAGGCCCAGCGTGCGCCAGAGCTGCTCGAAGATCTCCTCGTCCTGCTCGACGAGGCGCTCGCAGAGCTCGATGAAGTTGGGCCGGCTGATCGGCACCTGCTTCTTCGGGTCGGGCTTCTCCGGCGGGGTGAAGTCGGCGTCGTAGGGCAGCGACGGGTCGCACCGGACGCCGAAGTAGTTCTGCACGCGGCGCTCGGTCGGCAGGCCGTTGTCGTCCCAGCCCATGGGGTAGAACACGGACTTGCCGCGCATCCGCTGGAAGCGCGCAACGAGGTCGGTGTGGGTGTAGGAGAAGACGTGCCCGACGTGCAGGCTGCCGCTCACGGTCGGCGGCGGCGTGTCGATCGAGTAGACGTTCTCGCGCGGCTGCGTGCGGTCGAAGGCGTAGGTGTCCTCGGCCTTCCAGTGAGCGCTCCAGGTGGCCTCGAGCCCCTCGAGGGCAGGCTTGTCCGGTACGACGACGGCACGCGTGTCGGTGCTCGTCGTAGTCGGTGCCTGGTCGTGCGGGGTCTCGGTCATGGCGAAATCCTAGATTGCGGGCGCCCCGCGTCGGAAACCGGTTGTGTGCCGACCGCCACTCCTCCCTAACCTGCAGCCATGTCCTGCCCCGACGCCACGGCCGAACCCGCTCGCGCAGCCTCGTCGTACGTGGTCGAGATCACCGACGACCCGACGGAGTTCCTGGCCGCCGCGGAGCCGCACCTCGCCCTCGACCCGGTCCTCACGACGGTGGTCTCCACGGTCACCCACCGCGCGGCGCGCCGCGCGGCCGAGGGCGCGGTCCGACCGCCGCACCCGCAGTGGTGGGCGGTGGTCCGCGATGGAGCGGGGGAGCCGGGAGACATCGCCGGCGTCGCGATGCGTACGGCGCCCTTCGCGCCCCACCCGCTCTTCCTGCTGCCGATGCCCGACGATGCCGCCCGGGCGCTGGCGCGGGCCCTGGTCGGCCGCGGCGAGGAGGTGGCCGGCGCCAACGGCTGCCTGCCCGCGACCCAGGTCTTCGCCGACGAGGTCGCCCGGCTGACCGGCGGTGAGGCCGTCATCTGGGAGCACACCCGGCTGTTCGAGCTCGGCGACCTCGTCGAGCCGGCGGCCGTGCCCGGTGGCCTCCGCCCGGCGACGACCGCCGACCTCGACCTGTGCCTCGCGTGGTTCACCGCCTTCGCGGCGGATGCCGCCGAGCAGGCCGGGCGCACGGTGGAGGACGGTGTCGGCGAGCACGTCACCGCGGAGGACGTCCTCGACCGGATCGAGCACCACCGGGTCTGGCTCTGGGAGGTCGACGGCACGCCCGTCCACCTCACCGGCGCCAACCCGCCGAGCTTCGGGGTCGCGCGGGTCGGGCCCGTCTACACGCCCGGCGAGCACCGCGGGCGCGGCTACGCGAGCGCGGCGGTGGCCGCGGTCTCCCGGCTGCTGCTCGAGGGCGGCTCCCGGGTCTGCCTCTTCACCGACCAGGCCAACCCGACCTCGAACAAGATCTACCAGGCGCTGGGCTACCGCGCCGTGGTCGACATGGCCAACCTCGCGATCCGCTGAGGGGGGCCCGGTCCCTAGACTCGTGGGTGCGATGAGTGAATCCCCAGAGTCCCCCGAAGCCCCCCGTCTCGCCCAGACGTTCGCCGAGGTCGAGGACGCCCTGCTGTCCCGCTGGCCGGAGACCCGGCTCGAGCCCTCGCTGGACCGGATCCAGGCGTTCACCGAGCTGCTGGGCGACCCGCAGACGTCCTACCCCGTTGTCCACCTGACCGGCACCAACGGCAAGACGTCGACGTCGCGGATGATCGACACCCTCCTGCGTGCGCTGGACCTGCGCACCGGCCGCTTCACCAGCCCCCACGTGGAGCGGATGAACGAGCGGATCTCGATCGACGGCGAGCCGCTGGACGACGAGGCGTTCGTGCGGGCCTTCAACGACGTCGCGCCCTACACCCACCTCGTCGACGCCGGCCAGGCCCACCCGCTGTCGTTCTTCGAGACGGTCGTCGGCATGGCGTACGCCGCGTTCGCGGACGCACCTGTCGATGCGGCGATCGTCGAGGTCGGGATGGGCGGCTCGTGGGACGCCACCAACGTCGCCGACGGCAAGGTGGCCGTGATCCTGCCGATCGCCGTCGACCACGCGAAGTACCTCGGCGAGACACCACTCGCCATCGCGGTCGAGAAGGCCGGGATCATCAAGCCGGGCGCGACCGTCGTGCTGGCCCAGCAGCAGCCCGACGTCGCCGAGCTGGTCGTCCGGCAGGCGCAGGAGGTCGGCGCCACCGTGGTCGCGGAGGGCGTCGACTTCGGCGTCGTCTCGCGCGTGCCGGCAGTCGGCGGCCAGGTGATCTCGCTGCAGGGTCTGCGGGGCCGCTACGACGAGCTCTTCCTGCCGCTGTACGGCGCCCACCAGGCGCAGAACGCCGCCGTCGCCCTCGCGGCCGTCGAGGCGTTCGCCGGCGACATGACCCTCGACGACGAGATCGTCCGGGCGGCGTTCGCGGAGGTGACCTCGCCGGGCCGGCTCGAGGTCGTCCGTCGCAGCCCCACGATCGTGCTCGACGCCGCGCACAACCCGCACGGTGCGGCGGCGACGGCGGACGCGCTGGAGGACTCCTTCAGCTTCAACCCGCTCATCGGTGTCTTCGGCGTGATGGCCGACAAGGACGCCGACGGGCTGCTCGCAGCCTTCGAGCCGCACCTGGCCCACGTCATCTGCACCCAGAACTCCACCTCCCGCGCGATGTCGGCGCAGGACCTCGGCGTCGCGGCCCGCGAGATCTACGGCGAGGACCGCGTCACCGTCGTGCCCCGCCTCTCCGACGCGATCGACGCGGCGGCCGCGCTCGCGGAGGCAGGCGAGGCGTTCGGCGACCCGCTCGGCTCCGGCGCCGTGCTGGTCACGGGGTCGGTCGTCACCGTGGGTGAGGCCCGCTCACTGCTGGGGCGGCGCTCGTGAGCGACGACCGCACCCGCTCCCCGCGCCGCGGCATGTGCGCCGCGGTGCTCTGTCTCGAGGCGATCACGCTCGGTCTCTCCACCCCGGTGATGATCTCGATCGACAAGGTCTCCACCGGCACGGCGCTCTCCGTCGGCCTCGGCCTGACGGTGGCGTGCCTGCTGCTGGCCGGCATGCTCCGCAAGGAGTGGGGCTACCTCCTCGGCTGGGCCGTCCAGGTCGCCGCCGTCGCGCTGGGGTTCCTGGTGCCGTTGATGTTCTTCCTGGGCGCGCTGTTCGGGCTGCTGTGGGGCACAGCGTACTTCCTGGGCCGCAAGATCGAGCGCGAGAAGGCCGCGGCGTACGCCGCCTTCGACGCCGAGTCGGCCTGAGCCGACCCGAGCTCCCGCGTGGTGTGCGGGGTGCGTTTGCGGTTGGCGCCGACGGGTACCTCCCCGGCGTACCCGCCAACTGACCCATGCCCGCCGCCCGATCGGTGACGGGCGGGAGAGGACGCACCATGACCGACCACATCGAGGGCGCTCCGCTGTCCGACGCCGAGCTCGAGGCCCAGGCCGGAACGGCTCTGCCCGACAAGGAGGTCGTGTCCATCCTGGACCTCAACGCCGACCTCAACCTCGCCCTGGACCTCGCGGCCCCCGTCGACCTGGCGGTGGCGGCCAATGCCAACGTGGCCGCCCCCATCGACGCCGCCGTCTCCGCCAACATCCTGTCGGTCGGCTCGACGTGGCAGGCGCTCGCCGACCAGGGCACGATGATCGACCAGGGCATCACCGGCGACGTCTCGGCCGACTCGACGCAGGACAGCGTGATCGACGGGGGAGCCGACGCAGCACCGGCGGACGCTCCCGCCGCGGCGACTGCCGCGCCCGCCGACGGCACCGCGGGACTCGCCGCCCCCATCCCGGACGGCCCCGTTCCCGGGCTGCCGGCCGACGGCACCGTCCCGGACCCCGGCCTGCCGACCGACGGCACCCTGCCCGGCGGCACGCTGCCCGACCCGAGCCTGCCGACGGACCTCGGTGGAGCGATGGACGGACCGCTGCTCAACGTGGACGTCAACCTGGCCGCGGACGCCAACCTCGACGCACCGATCAACGGCGCGGTCGCTGCCAACGCGAACGTCGCGGCCCCGATCGACGCCGCGGTCTCGGCCAACATCGGCTCCATCGACAGCCAGTCGGTGGCCGTGGCCCAGCAGGACGCGATCATCAACCAGACCATCGACGGCGACGCGACGGCCACCGCCGACCAGTCCTCGACGATCCAGAACCCGTAACCAGCCGTGTCCCTGACCTCACCTCCGTCGGACCGCGCGGACGCATCGTCGTCCGTGCGGTCCGACGTCCCCGTCCGGGCGACCGGCATCCAGCTGATCGGCGAGATGCCCGGATCGGGCTACCGGACGCCACCGGCGCTCGTGCGCCGCGCCGACGGCCAGATGATCCAGCTGACGCCGCTGCTCTACCTCGTGCTGGACGCGGTGGACGGTCGCCGCACCCACGCCGAGATCGCGGACGTGGTCAGCCGTGCCTTCGGGCGGCAGGTGAGCGAGGACAACGTCGAGACCCTCGTCGACGGCAAGCTGCGCCCGCTCGGGGTGCTGCTCAAGGGCGACGGCAGCGAGCCGGAGCTGAGGAAGTCCCAGCCGTTGCTGGGACTGCGGATGCGCTACTCGGTCACCGACCCGGCGAAGACCAACCGGATCACCGCACCCTTCGCGCGCCTCTTCAACCCGATCCTGGTGACCGGCGTGGTCGCGGCGTTCTGCTGGATCACCTGGTGGCTGCTCCTCGACAAGGGGCTGGCCTCGGCCACCCACGAGGCCTTCACACGTCCGGGCCTGCTGTTGCTGGTCTTCGCCGTGACGGTCCTGTCGGCGGGCTTCCACGAGTTCGGGCACGCGGCCGCCGCCCGCCGCGGTGGCGCCACGCCCGGCGTCATGGGCATGGGCCTCTACCTCTTCTGGCCGGCGTTCTACACCGACGTGACCGACTCCTACCGGCTCGGCCGCGCCGGACGGATCCGCACCGACCTCGGCGGCCTCTACTTCAACGCCATCGTCGCCGTCGGCATCGTCGGGGTGTGGCTCGCGAGCGGGTACGACGCCCTCCTGCTCGTCGTCGCGACGCAGGTCCTGCAGATGCTCCACCAGCTGACGCCGATGGTCCGCTTCGACGGCTACCACGTGCTCGCCGACGTGACCGGCGTTCCCGACCTCTACCACCGGATCAAGCCCACGCTGGTGGGGGCGCTGCCGTGGCGGTGGCGGGACCCCGAGGCGACCGTGCTCAAGCCGTGGGCGCGGATCGTGGTGACGGCCTGGGTGCTGGTGGTCGTTCCGATGCTCGCCTTCTCGATGTTCATGATGGTCCTGACGTTCCCGCGCGTGGTGGCCACCGCATGGGTCGGTCTCCAGGCGCAGTGGGCGGTGGCCTCGGCCAGCCTCACCGGCGGGGACCCGGTCACGTTCGGAGCCCGGTGCGTGGCGATCCTGGCGCTCGTCGTACCGATCCTCGGCATGGGCTACATCCTGACCCGCCTCGTGCGGCAGGTGACGACCTCGACCTGGCGCGCGACCGCCGGTCGTCCCGCCCGCCGCGCGGTCGCCCTCGTGACCGCGGCGGCCGTCGTGGCCGGACTCGGGTGGGCGTGGTGGCCGCACCCGGACACCTATCGCCCGATCGCGGCCTGGGAGCGGGGCACGCTCGCCGACGCGCTGCCCCTGGCCCGACCAGCCCCCGTCGCCGGGGCCCTGGCCGTGGGCCAGCAGGGGCGCATGCAGACCGTGTGGCCCTCCGGGTCCCCGGTCCCGACCCGGGACCACCCCGGCCTCGCGATGGTCATGGTGCCGCACCAGTCCGGTGCCTCCGGCAGTGCGAGCGGGACCGCGGCCGGCGCCCCCGCAGCGGGGTTCGAGCAGGGTACGGATCCGGGCGCCGGTGCCTCCGGTGGCGGGGCTCCGTCGTGGGTGTTCCCCTTCGACCAGCCGTTGCCGCCGGGTGAGGGCGACACGCAGGCCCTGGCGGTCAACACCACCGATGACACGGTGACCTACGACGTCGCCTTCGCCATCGTGTGGGCCGACGGCGACACCGTGAACAACACCAACGAGGCGTACGCCATCGCCAGCTGCACCAACTGCGCGGCCGTCGCGGTGGCCTTCCAGGTCGTGATGATCGTGGGGGACGCCGACGTGGTCGTGCCCGAGAACGTCTCGGCCGCGGTCAACTACAACTGCGTCCAGTGCCTGACCTATGCGCTCGCCACCCAGCTGGTGGTCACGCTCGACGGACCGCTGAGCGACGCCGGGATGGCGCAGCTCGCCGACCTGTGGGCGCAGATCGCGGAGTTCGGCAGCCACCTCGCCGACATCCCGCTCGCCGACCTGCAGGACGCCCTCGCGGGCTACGAGCAGCAGATCCTCGACATCGTCGCCGCCGACCCCGCAGCGGTGCCGGCGCCCGGAGCCGATCCCTCCGATCCGGGGGCCACGGGCTCCGCGTCAGCCTCGCCCACGTCCGACCCCGAGGCCTCGGGCTCGCCGACGAGCACGCCGACCCCGGTCGTGCCCGACTCCGGGTCCACCGGCCCCTCGGCCTCACCCTCGGAGTCCGCGTCGGGGTCGCCCACGACGACCGCCAGCCCGAGCGCGTCGCCGACCGAACCGGCCCAGCCATCGGGGTCGTCGAGTCCGACGGCGAGTTCTTCGTCGAGCGGCTCGACCACACCGGCGCCGGGGGTGTCGTCCTCGCCCTGAGCCTCGTCAGGAGCGGGCGAGGCCGCGGACGAGGGCGGCGAGGGCACCGTCCAGCTCGGTGTCCGTGACCCCGCCGAACCCCACGACCAGCCCGGTGAGACCCGACGACCGGGCGTAGTCGCTGAGCAGGTTCACCCGGTAGCCGGCCGCCGCCGCGGCGTCCCTGGCCCGCACGGCGTCGGCCTGGGGGAGCAGCCAGGTGGAGTACATCCCGGCCAGCGGCCCGGCCAGCTCGGCGTACGGCGAGAGCGCGGCCGCGACCCGGGGCGCCCGGTCGGCGTAGACGCGCCGGGCCGTGCGCACCACCTTGTCGACGTAGCCGTCGCGCAGCAGCGTGAGGAACGCCCGCTGCACCGGCCAGGCGGCGGCCTCGTGCGTGATCGCGCGCCGGGCGTTGACCGGGTCGAGGAGCGTGGGCGTCGGCACCAGCCAGCCGAGGCGGAGGCTGGGGGCGACCGACTTGGACGCCGTCCCGAGGTAGGCCACGCGCTCCCGGTCGAGGGTCGCCAGCGCCGGCACCGGCGCGACGTCGTAGCGGAACTCGGAGTCGTAGTCGTCCTCCAGCACCAGGGCGTCGGCCGCCCGCGCCGAGGCGAGGAGGGTCAGCCGGTCGGCCGCGGGCATCACGCGGCCGAGCGGGTGCTGGTGGGCCGGGGTGACGTACGCCGCGACCCGCCCTCCGAGATCGGTGACCGCGGCTGTCGCGGGCAGGTCGTGCACTGCCCGTCCCGACGCCCGCACGGTCTCCACGGCGGCGCGGTAGCCGGGGTCCTCCATCGCCACCGGCCCGGGCGGCAGGACGGAGAGCACCTGGCGCAGGCCGTCGGTGGTGCCCGCGGTCACCACGACCTCGTCGGGGTCGACCGCGAGCCCGCGGGTGCGTGCGAGGTGGTCGGCCAGGGCGGCGCGGAGCTCGGGGATCCCGCGCGGGTCGTCGTAGCCCCGGGGCGGCCTGGCCGTCGACACCTCGCGCCAGGCCCGCCGCCACCCGGCCGCGTGTCGCGGGTCGATCCACGGGGTGCCGGCGTCGAGGCTGACCAGCGGGGGAGGTGCGGAGGGCGTCGTACGGCGCTCCGGCGCCGACCGCGCCGCGCCGCCGACGCTCGGGTGCGGAGCCACGAAGGTGCCGGCGCCGTGGCGCGTCTCGAGCCACCCCTCGGCCAGCAGCTGCTCGTAGGCCTGCTCCGCGACGGCGCGGGAGACACCGAGGTCGGCGGCCAGGGCCCGGCTGCTCGGCAGCCGGTCGCCCCTCGCCAGCGTGCCCGCGACGACCAGGTCGCGGACCTGGCCGGAGATCTGGACGCCGAGCGGCGTCGGCTGGGCCCGGTCGAGGCGGACGGGCAGGGGAGTGGGCATGGGAGTGTCCTGTTCGGATCGGTGCGGAATGGCCCGTGACGGCAGGCCACTCGGCATCGAGGATAGTCCCGTGACCACCACGCAGCTCTCGCCCACGCCCCGCACCACCGTCACCCGCGGCCGCAGCCGCGCGGTCCTGGACCGCGACGCCCTGCACGCCGTGCTGGCCGAGGGGCTCGTCGCGCACCTCGGCCTGGCGACGCCCGGCGGCCACCCGCTCGTGCTGCCGTCGGCCTACGCGGTCGACCCGTCGGGGCCCGACGCCGGGGGGACGCTCTACGTCCACGGCTCGGTCGCGGCCGGCTGGGTGCGCGCCGCCGCCGACGCCACCGTCTGCGTCACCGTGACCCTGCTCGACGGGCTCGTCGCCGGCCGGTCGGCCTTCCACCACTCGATGAACTACCGCTCGGCGGTCGTCATCGGCACCGCCCGGGTCGTCGAGGAGGCCGTCGAGAAGGAGCGCGCGCTCGGCCTGGTCGTGGACCACATGATCCCCGGCCGCTCGGCCACGCTGCGCGCCCACACCCGCAAGGAGCTGGCCGCCACGGCGGTGATCGCCGTGCCGCTGGAGGAGGCCTCGCTCAAGATCCGCGGCGGAGGTCCGGTCGACGAGCCCGACGACGTCGAGGCCGGCGCCTGGGGCGGGCACGTGCCGCTGCGCCTGGTCGCCGGGGACCCGGTGCCCGACGCGGACGCCGTGACGTCGGGAGGGCCGGTCCCGCCCGACGTCGTCGCCCGGGCGCGCGCTTTGTAGGCTGCCGGGCATGACCCAGCGCTCCCTCGTCCTCGTCAAGCCCGACGGCGTACGCCGCGGCCTCACCGGCGAGATCGTCCGCCGCATCGAGGCCAAGGGCTACACCCTGGCCCGCCTCGAGCTGCGCGAGGCCACCCCCGAGCTGCTCGCCGAGCACTACGCCGAGCACGAGGGCAAGCCGTTCTACGGCCCGCTCGTGGAGTTCATGCTCTCCGGCCCGGTCGTCGCCATGGTGGTCGAGGGCGAGCGCTGCATCGAGGGCTTCCGCTCCCTCGCCGGCGCGACCGACCCGACCGTCGCCGCGCCCGGCACGATCCGCGGCGACCTCGGCCGCGACTGGGGCCTGGCCGTCCAGCAGAACCTCGTCCACGGCTCCGACGCCCCCGAGTCGGCCGAGCGCGAGATCAAGATCTGGTTCCCCGAGCTCGGCTGACGTCCGGGAGGGATCACCGGTCAACCGGTGATCCCGGACGTTCTGGGGGGTTGCAACCCTCCAGAACGTCAGGGAATGCCCGGGGAGTGGTGCGCGAGGGACTGATGTGACGCGACCGGTCCGGGCAAACCCGCATGCCTCGCCGCGTGTCCTGCCGGGGAGCGCCGTCCCCGCTCCTTAGCCTTGTGTCACACCCTCCCCATCAGCACCACTTCTCCAGGGACGACACATGGCGAACAGCTTCATCGGCCGCGACATGGCCGTGGACCTCGGCACCGCCAACACGCTCGTCTACGTGCGCGGCAAGGGCGTCCTCCTCGACGAGCCCAGCGTCGTCGCGCTGAACGCCACGACCGGCGAGATCCTCGCCGTCGGTCACGAGGCCAAGCGGATGATCGGGCGGACGCCCGACAACATCACCGCGATCCGTCCCCTCAAGGACGGCGTGATCGCCGACTTCGAGGCGACCGAGCAGATGCTGCGGTTCTTCATCCAGCAGGTGCACCGGCGCCGCTACTTCGCCAAGCCCCGCATGGTCATCTGCGTGCCGAGCGGCATCACGGCCGTCGAGCAGCGCGCGGTCAAGGAGGCCGGCTACCAGGCGGGCGCCCGCCGGGTCTACATCATCGAGGAGCCGATGGCGGCCGCCATCGGCGCCGGGCTGCCCGTGCACCAGGCCACCGGCAACATGGTCGTCGACGTCGGAGGCGGTACGACGGAGGTCGCCGTCATCTCCCTCGGTGGCATCGTCACGTCCCTGTCCATCCGCACCGCCGGCGACGACCTCGACGCCGCGATCGTGGCGTGGATGAAGAAGGAGTACTCCCTCATGCTCGGCGAGCGCACCGCCGAGGAGGTCAAGATGACCCTCGGGTCGGCGTTCCCGCTGCCCGACGAGCCCGAGGCCGAGATCCGCGGCCGCGACATGGTCTCCGGCCTGCCCCGCACCGTGGTCGTCTCCAGCTCCGAGGTCCGCCAGGCCCTCGAGGAGCCGCTGCACGCCATCGTCGACGCGGTCCGTGCGACCCTCGACCAGACCCCGCCCGAGCTGGCCGGCGACATCATGGACCGCGGCATCGTGCTGACCGGCGGCGGAGCCCTGCTCCGCGGCCTCGACGAGCGGCTTCGCCACGAGACCGGCATGCCGGTCCACGTCGCCGAGGACCCGCTCACCTCGGTCGCACACGGCGCCGGCAAGTGCGTCGAGGAGTTCGAGGCGCTCCAGCAGGTGCTCGTCACCGACCCGCGGCGGTACTGATGGGTCTCGGCAAGCCCGGGGGACCGCGCGAGCAGCGCTGGACCTCGATGGACCGCCAGGAGGAGCGCAACCGTCCCTCGCGCTCGCTCATGGTCGCGCTGCTGCTCGGCTGCCTGACCCTGATCACCCTCGACTACCACGGCGGCGCGGACTCCCCGATGGAGCCGGCGCGTCGTGCCGTGGGGGAGGTGTTCGGCCCGATCGAGACCGGCACCGCCACGGTGATCCGCCCGTTCACCGCCGTCCCGGCGTGGTTCCGCACCAAGGGCGCGCTCCGCGACGACATCGCCGAGCTGACGGCCGAGAACTCCCGCCTCAAGTCCCAGGTCGCCACCCAGGACTACGACCGCAACCGGCTCGAGGAGTTCGAGGGCCTCACCTCGGCCGCCGAGAACCTCGGCTACGCGCTCGTCCCGGCCCGCGTCGTCGGGCTCGGCGCCGCGCAGTCCTTCTCCCACACGGTCACCATCGACGCCGGCTCCTCGTCCGGGATCCACCCCGACATGACGGTGGTCAACAACGACGGCCTGGTCGGCCGGGTCCTCCGGGTCACCAGCACCACCGCCACCGTGCTGCTCATCATCGACACCGAGTCGGTCGTGGGCGGCCGCGTCGGCGAGTCCATGGAGGTCGGCTTCCTGCACGGGCGGGGCGTCCTCGGCGACGCCGGCCGCCTCGACCTCGACCTCGTCGACGAGTCCGAGGTCCCCGCCGACCACGACTCCGTCGTGACGTGGGGGTCCGACGGGGGAGCGCCGTACGTCTCCGGCGTGCCGATCGGCCGCGTCGTCTCGGTCTACAGCAGCCTCCGTGACTCCTCGCAGCGTGCGGTCATCGAGCCGTACGTCGACTTCGGCGCCCTCGACGTCGTCGGCGTGGTCGTGCCCTCGGGCACCGCCAGCGACCGGGCTGTCATCGAGGCAGACGGGAGCCTCCAGTGACTCCGATCCGTGGCCTCGCCGCCGTGGCCGCCGTTGCGGTCGCCCTGGTCCTCCAGGTGTCGGTCTTCCCGCACCTCGCCTGGGACGGCATCGTCCCCAACCTCTGCCTGTTGGTCGTCGTCGGCGCCGCGCTGACCCGCGGCCCGCAGTTCGCCGCGGTCCTCGGCTTCGTGGCCGGTCTCGTGCTCGACCTCGCCCCGCCCGCCGACCACGTCGCCGGCCGCTGGGCGCTCGCGCTGGTCGTCGTCGGCTACGTCGCCGGCCGGATGCGCCAGGACGTCAAGCCCACCGCCGCCGCCGTCGTGGCCACCGTCGCCGCCTCCAGCTTCGTCGGTACGTCGATCTTCGCGCTGAGCGGCATCGTGCTCTCCGACGGCATCGTCGGCATCCCCGACCTGCTGCGGGTCATCCTCGTGGCCGTGCTCTGGGACGTGCTGCTGACGCCGTTCGTGCTGCCCCTGGTGATGGCGATGTTCCACCGGCTCGAGCCGGCCCGGACCACCTGATGACGCCCCACTCGGCCTCCGCGGGGAGCAGGAAGTCCCGCCTGCGGCTGATCGTCATCCAGGCGCTGGTCTTCTCGCTGTTCGCGACCCTCTTCGCGCGGCTCTACTACCTCCAGGTCGTCACCGGCGACGACTACCAGGCCCAGGCCGCCTCGCAGTCGGTCCGCGAGATCGTCCAGCAGCCCCAGCGCGGCCTGATCGTCGACGACATGGGTCGCCCGCTGGTCGCCAACCGCACCTCCTGGGTCGTCTCCATCGACCGGACGATGCTCGGCAAGATGACCGACAGCCAGCGCACCCGCCTCGTGGCCCGTGTCGCCGACGCGGTCGACATGGCCCCCGGCCGGGTGACCAAGCGACTCGTCACCTGCGGCGACCCGGGCGCCGTGATCGGCCTGTGCTGGAACGGCTCGCCCTACCAGCCGGTGCCGGTCGCCACCGACGTGCGCCAGGCCGTCGCGCTACGGATCCTCGAGCAGCCCGAGGACTACCCCTCGGTGCTCGCCGAGCAGCAGAGCGTCCGCGCCTACCCGCGCCCCTACGGCGTCAACCTCGCCCACGTGCTCGGCTACCTCAGCCCGATCACGCAGGAGGAGTACGACAAGGCGCGCGCCGACGGCGACAAGTCGGTCAACGGCGCCTCGTCCGTGGGGCGCGCCGGCGTGGAGAAGGAGTACGACCGCTGGCTGCGCGGCATGCCCGGCTACAAGCAGGTCGCCGTCGACTCGATGGGCCGCGTCCTCGGCGACGACAGCGAGGTCATGGGCCAGCCCGGCGACACACTCGTCACCTCCATCGACGCCAAGGTCCAGGGCGTGGTGGAGAAGCAGCTCGCCGACACGATCGCGCTGGCCCGCCAGACCTACGACCCGGTCACGCACATGAACTACAAGGCCGACTCCGGCGCCGTCGTGGTGATGGAGGCCAGGACCGGCCGGATCGTCGCGATGGCCAGCCAGCCGACGTACGACCCGTCGGTGTGGGTCGGCGGCATCACCAAGAAGCAGCTCGCCCGCCTCTACTCCGAGAAGGCCGGCACCCCGCTGCTGGCGCGCGCGACGCAGGGCCAGTTCGCGCCCGGCTCGACGTGGAAGCCGCTGATGACCGTCGGCGCGCTCGACCACGGGTTCAGCCAGGACACCAAGCTCGACTGCTCGTCGGGCTTCCAGGTCGGCAACAGGCTCTTCAAGAACTACGAGTCGGAGTCCTACGGCTACATCACCTTCGCCCAGGCGCTCCAGCTCTCCTGCGACACGTTCTTCTACCGCGTGGGCTTCCACTTCTGGCAGAAGTACGGCTCGGACCCGACCGACGTCGACGCCTACGACCCCCTGGTCGAGCAGGCGAAGAAGTTCGGCTTCGGCAAGCCCACCGGCATCGACCTGCCCGGCGAGGCCAGCGGCCGGATCGCCGACCGGCACTGGAAGCTCGCCTACTGGAAGGCCATGAAGGGCTACTACTGCGGGATGGACGAGAAGGGCAACGCGCCCTCGGCCTTCCTCAAGCTCTTCGCCCACGAGTTCTGCCTCGAGGGCAGCTACTACCGCGCCGGCGACGCGGTCAACTACGCGATCGGCCAGGGCGACACCATCGTCACGCCGCTCCAGCTCGCCCGCGCCTATGCCTCGCTCTCCAACGGCGGCACGCTCTTCGAGCCCCGCGTCGCGAAGGCGATCGTCAGCTCCGACGGCACCGTCCTCAAGCGCTTCCCGCCCGCGGTGATGGGCCACGTGAAGTCCAGCAAGGCTGCGCTGTCGTACGTCGACACGGCGCTGCAGGGCACGCCCAAGGTCGGCACGCTCGCGTGGAAGTTCGGGGGCTTCCCGCTCGACCAGGTCCCGATCCGGGGCAAGACCGGCTCCGCCGAGGTCTACGGCAAGCAGTCGACCTCGTGGGTGGCGACCTACGACAAGGACTACGTCGTCGTGATGATGGTCAGCCAGGCCGGCACCGGCTCGGGCACCTCCGGCCCGGCGGTGCGCAAGATCTGGGAGACCCTCTACGGCATCGACGGCATGGACGTGCACCCGAGGAACGCCGCGATCCCCGGCACCACCCCGCCCGCCGGGCTGCCCACGTTCATGAAGGACGGCTCGATCCTGCCGCCGGCGAGGAAGGAATAGCCGTGCCCCCCACCCCGCCACGCCCACTCCTGAGGGCCCCCGGCCTCGACTGGATCCTGATGACGGCCGTGCTCGCGCTCGTCACGTTGGGCTCGCTGCTCGTCTGGTCGGCCACCTCGCACCGCGAGGACCTCACGCTGGGTGACCCCACGTCGTACCTCCGCAAGCAGCTGGTCAACGTCGCCATCGGCCTGGTGCTGCTCGTCCTGGTGATGGCCACCGACCACCGCTGGGTGCGGATCCTCGCGCCGCTGGTCTACCTCTGCTCGATCGCCGGGCTGGCCCTGGTGCTGACGATGGGCGTGACCATCAACGGCTCGCGCTCGTGGCTCCAGCTGGGCGGGATGTCGATCCAGCCCTCGGAGTTCGCCAAGCTCGCCGTCGTGATCGGCATGGGCCTGCTCGTCGCCGAGCGCGCCGAGGGTCGTCGCCGCACCCAGATCGGCACCGTCGAGGTCCTCGGCATGCTCGCCATCGCCGGGGTCCCGGCGTCGCTGATCATGCTGCAGCCCGACCTCGGCACGATGCTGGTCCTGTCCGCGACCGTCTTCGGCGTCCTCGCCACGTCCGGCGCCCCGCGCCGCTGGCTGCTGCTCCTCGCCGGGGGCGGCGTCACCGCCGCGGTCGCGGCCGTGGCCGCGGGCTTCCTCAAGCAGTACCAGGTCGACCGCTTCATGGCCTTCACCAACCCCGACCTCGATCCGCGCGGCGCCGGCTACAACGTCGAGCAGGCCCGGATCGCGGTCGGCAACGGCGGCCTCTTCGGGCAGGGACTCTTCCACGGCTCGCAGACCCGCTCCGGCTTCGTGCCCGAGCAGCACACCGACTTCATCTTCACCGTCGCCGGCGAGGAGCTCGGCCTGATCGGGGCGGGCGTCCTGATCGCGCTCCTCGCGGTCGTGATCTGGCGTGCGCTCGCGATCGCGGCCCATACCGACGACCCGTTCGGCCGGATCGCGGCCGCAGGCATCGCCTGCTGGTTCGGCTTCCAGGCCTTCCAGAACATCGGGATGTGCCTGGGCATCATGCCCGTGACCGGCGTACCCCTGCCCTTCGTGTCGTACGGCGGCAGCTCGATGTTCGCGGGCATGCTCGCGATCGGCCTCCTCCAGAACATCCACCTGCGCTCCACCGCCTCCGTCCCGACCCGCTACGTCATGCCGGTCCGGGTGCTCACCTCCCGCTGACCCGCGCTGAGCCGCTCGAGGGACGGCCCGTCCGGGCCATGGTGCGGGAGTGGCCACCGGTGCCACCGTGGACCCGTGGCGCCATCGGAGCTGCTGCGCGACGCGGTCGAACGCAGCGTGGTCTCGGGCCACGAGGGCAAGTCGGGGGCGGGCCTGGAGAGGGTCCGGCTCGCGGACGGCCGCGCCCTGGTGGTCAAGCGGGTGGTGCCGGACGAGGACCTCACCCTCGACCTCGCCGGGGGCGGCCCCGCCCTCGAGTACGTCGTGTGGTCCACCGGACTGCTCGACCGGCTGCCGCCGGGGGTCGGCCACGCCGTGGTCGACGCGTGGCTCGAGGGCGAGACGACCTTCATCGTGATGCGCGACCTGGGCGATGCCGTCCTCACCTGGCAGGACCGGCTCGACCGGCCCCGGGCCTTCTGGGTGATGGAGCGTCTGGCCGAGCTGCACCGCGCGTTCCTCGACGACCCGCCGACCGGCCTCGCGCCGCTCGACCACCTCCTCGACATCTTCGCCCCCCACCGCGTGGCGGCCGGAGCCGAGGCCGGGATCGAGCTGATGGCGCTGGCCCGCCGCGGCTGGGAGATGTTCGCCGACCGCGTGCCCGCCGACGTCGCGGGCCCGGTGTTCACGCTGCTCGAGGACATCACCCCGGTGGCCGACGCGCTGAGCCTCGGTCCGGTCACGCTGTGCCACGGCGACGCCGCCACCGTGAACATGGCCCGCGAGGGCGAGCGGCTGGTCCTGCTCGACTGGGCGATGCCCGCCCGGGGACCCGGCGCGATCGACGTCGCCCGGTTCCTGGCGGGCTGCGCCTCGGTCGTGGAGCCGAGCCGCGAGGAGATGATCGAGGCCTACCGCCGCGCCGCCGGACCGGCGTACGACGAGCGGTCGATGCGGCTCGCGCTGCTCTCCGGCCTGCTGTGGCTGGGCTGGAACAAGGCGCTGGACGCCACCGAGCACCCGGATCCGGCGATCCGCCGGCAGGAGGAGGCGGACCTCGACTGGTGGGTCCGCCAGGCACGCACCACGCTGGAGAGGGAGGCACCCTGATGGACCTCAACACGCTGTACCACCGCACCGTCGAGGCGTGGGCGGACCGGGTCAACGCGGTCCGACCCGACCAGTGGGACGACCCCACGCCCTGCCGGGAGTGGACGGTCCGCGACCTGGTCAACCACGTCTGCGGCGAGGACCTGTGGACCGCGCCGCTGATGAGCGGCCAGACCATCGAGGAGGTCGGGGACCGCCTCGACGGGGACCTGCTCGGGGCCGATCCGATCCGCAGCTCGCTGGAGGCGGCGTCCGAGGCGACCCGGTCCGTCGCCGAGTGGCTGCCCAAGGGCGGCACCGTCCACCTCTCCTACGGCGAGGAGCAGGCCGAGGAGTACGTCCACCAGCTCGCCGCCGACCATCTCGTCCACGGCTGGGACCTCGCGGCGGCGACCGGGGGAGACGTCCGGCTCGACCCGGCGCTCGTCCACGAGGTCGCGGTCTGGTTCGAGGGGCGCGAGGAGCTCTACCGGGCCGCCGGCGCCGTCGGCCCCCGGGCCGCCGAGCACGGCACCGCCCAGAGCGCCCTGCTCGCCGGCTGCGGCCGGGACGCCGAGTGGGGTCCCAACCACGCCGCCCTGGCGCGCTTCTCGGCGGCGTTCGGCCGCGGTGACGTCGACGCGATCATGGCGCTGATGACCGACGACGTGGTGTTCGAGGCCACGGGCCCCGCCCCGGACGGGACCCGCCACGAGGGCGCCGACGCGGTCCGCGCGGTGTGGGTCGAGCTGTTCGGCCAGACGCCGAACGCCGCCTTCACCGAGGAGGAGTCGTTCGTGGCCGGTGACCGCGCCGTGCTGCGCTGGCGCTTCGACTGGACCGACGAGGCGGGCGCCCCGGGCCACGTCCGCGGCACCGACCTGATGCGGCTGCGGGACGGTCTCGTCGCGGAGAAGCTGTCCTACGTCAAGGGCTGAGCTTCTGGTTGGATGGATGACATGACCGAGCACACCATTGACCCGGCCATCCTCGAAGCCGTCCAGAGCGTCGCCAACCGTTTCGGGGTCGCGGGCCTGGAGGAGATGATCGTCCACGCCAACGCCGAGCTCGAGATCGCGAAGAAGGCCTACGCCGAGCTCGCGCCCGACTCCGACTGACGCCGACTGGCCCGGGCTGGCCCCGGCTTCACGGTTCGCCCCGCACCCGGCGGTCGACGTACCCTTGGTCGTTCCCCGATCGGTTGTGAGGTCTTTGTCGTGTCCGTGAGTGTGTTCGCCCGTCTCGAGCCCCGACTCCCGTCGGTCTCGAAGCCGATCCAGTACGTCGGTGGCGAGCTGAACTCCACCGTCAAGGACTGGGACTGCGCGCCGGAGGGCGAGACCGTCCGGTGGGCGCTGATGTACCCCGACGCCTACGAGGTCGGCCTGCCCAACCAGGGCGTCCAGATCCTCTACGAGGTCCTCAACGAGCGCGACTGGATCGTGGCGGAGCGCACCTACTCGGTGTGGCCCGACATGGAGAAGGTCATGCGCGAGGGCGACGAGCAGGGCCCGATCCCGCAGTTCACCGTCGACGCCCACCGCCCCGTGCGCGACTTCGACGTCTTCGGCCTGAGCTTCTCCACCGAGCTCGGCTACACCAACATGCTCAACGCCCTCGACCTGGCCGGCATCCCGATGCACGCGGTCGACCGCGGCGACGAGGACCCGATCGTGCTGGCCGGCGGTCACGCGGCGTTCAACCCCGAGCCGATCGCCGACTTCATCGACGCCGCCGTCCTCGGTGACGGCGAGGAGGTCGTGCTCGCGATCTCCGAGGTCGTCCGCGAGTGGAAGGCCGAGGGTCGCCACGGCGGCCGCGACGAGCTGCTGCGCCGCCTCGCGGTCACCGGCAACATCTACGTCCCGAAGTTCTACGACGTCGCGTACGCCGAGGACGGCTCCATCGAGGCCGTCGTGCCCAACCGCCCGGGCATCCCCTTCCGGGTCCGCAAGCACACGCTGATGGACCTCGACGCCTGGCCCTACCCGGCCAAGCCCCTCGTGCCCCTCGCCGAGACCGTGCACGAGCGCTTCTCGGTGGAGATCTTCCGCGGCTGCACGCGCGGCTGCCGCTTCTGCCAGGCCGGCATGATCACCCGTCCGGTCCGCGAGCGCTCGATCGAGACCATCGGCAACATGGTCGAGAACGGCATCCGCAAGTCCGGCTTCGAGGAGGTCGGCCTGCTCTCGCTCTCCAGCGCCGACCACACCGAGATCGCCGAGGTCGCCAAGGGCCTGGCCGACCGCTACGAGGGCAGCAACGTCTCGCTCTCGCTGCCGTCGACCCGCGTCGACGCCTTCAACATCTCGCTGGCCAACGAGTTCTCCCGCAACGGCCGCCGGTCCGGCCTGACGTTCGCCCCCGAGGGCGGCTCGGAGCGGATGCGCAAGGTGATCAACAAGATGGTCACCGAGGAGGACCTGATCCGCACCGTGGCGACGGCCTACTCCCACGGCTGGCGCCAGGTGAAGCTCTACTTCATGGTCGGCCTCCCCACCGAGACCGACGAGGACGTCCTCCAGATCGCCGACCTGGCCCGCAAGGTGATCCAGAAGGGTCGCGAGGTCGCCGGCCGCAACGACATCCGCTGCACCGTCTCCATCGGTGGCTTCGTGCCCAAGCCGCACACGCCCTTCCAGTGGGCCGCGCAGCTCGACCACGAGACGACCGACGACCGGCTCAAGAAGCTGCGCGACACGGTCCGCGACGACAAGAAGTACGGCCGCGCCATCGGCTTCCGCTACCACGACGGCAAGCCCGGCACCATCGAGGGACTGCTCTCGCGCGGCGACCGCCGGGTCGGCGCCGTCATCGAGCAGGTCTGGCGCGACGGCGGCCGCTTCGACGGCTGGAGCGAGCACTTCTCCTACGACCGCTGGGCCGAGTCGGCCGCGACCGCCCTCGAGGGCACCGGCGTCGACCTGGCCTGGTACACCACCCGGGAGCGGGAGTACGACGAGGTCCTCCCGTGGGACCACCTCGACTCCGGCCTCGACAAGGACTGGCTGTGGGCCGACTGGGAGGACGCGATCGACCCGTCCTCCGACGTCGAGGTCGAGGACTGCCGCTGGACGCCCTGCTACGACTGCGGCGTCTGCCCGACCATGGACACCGACATCCAGATCGGGCCCACGGGTCGGCAGCTGCTGCCGCTCAGCGTCGTCTGACGTGACCGATCCGGTGATCGAGCCTGCCGAGATCCGGGTCGCCGGCTGGGACGAGCGGCACGACGTCGCCGCCCTGCGCCGGGCCTGGACCGAGGAGAACGCCGGCCACCCGGTCGAGGACGACGACTTCACCGGGCGCTTCGAGGAGTGGCTCGAGCGCGAGCAGGACCAGCGGGTCACGTGGCTGGGGTACGTCGACGGCGTGGCCGTCGCGATGGTCAACCTGCTGGTCTTCACCCGGATGCCGCGTCCCGGCGAGTCCGCGCCCACCCAGTGGGGCTACCTCGCCAACTGCTACGTCCTGCCCGAGCACCGCAACGGTGGCCTCGGTGGACGGATGCTCGACGCGCTCACGGCGTACGCCGACGAGCAGGGCTTCGTGCGGGTCGTGCTCAGCCCGAGCCCGCGGTCGGTGCCGTTCTACCTGCGCGGCGGCTTCGAGCCCGCGACGTCGCTGATGGTGCGGTTGCCCGGCAGCTGATCCTCGATCGCAGCCGGCCGGGCGACATAGAGGCCCGCGGCGATCTGCGGCACCATCAGCGCGGTCAGCATCAGCAGGGGCGCGGTCCAGCCACCGGTGACGTCGTACAGCGTGCCGACGCCGAACGGCCCCAGCGCGGCCAGCAGGTAGCCGGTCGACTGGGTGAAGCTCGACAGGGCGGCGGTGCCCTCCGGGGTGCGTGCGCGGAGCCCGATCAGCACCAGCACGATCGGGAACGTCACGGCCCCGATGCCGACCAGCAGGGCGCCGGGGATCGCGAACGCGTGCGGGGCGATCATCAGGCCCACGTAGCCGGCGGGGTAGCAGAGCATGATCGCGAGCAGGATCCGCGCCTGGTCGGTGCGCCGCGCCACCGCCGCGGGCGCCCACAGCGACAGCGGGATCGAGACGGCGGCGAGCAGCCCGACCAGCGCCCCGGCCTGCCCGGCGGTGTAGCCGTGGTCGCGCCACAGCTGGGCGAACCAGCCGAACACGGCGTACGCCTGCATCGACTGGAGCCCGAAGAACAGCGCCATCGCCCAGCCCAGCCGGGTGCGGGCCACGTCGGACCAGCCGATGCTGCGCGGCGCCTGGTCCAGCGCCCGGTCGTGCGCCACCAGGCCGACCCAGGGGAGTGCGGCGAGCAGGGCGAGGCCGGCCCAGATGCCGAGTCCCCAGCGCCAGCTGCCGCCCGCGTGCGAGACGGGCACGGTGAGCAGGAGGGACGTGGTCAGGCCGACGGCGAGGGCGGTCGTGTAGATCGCCGTCACCCGTCCGACGGCGTCGGGGAAGTGCAGCTTGACCAGCGACGGGAGCAGCACGTTGGCCATCGCCATGCCGGCCAGCGCGAGCATCGACAGCACGAGGAAGAGCGCCTCGCTGCTGGTCACCGCCCGGCCGGCCAGCCCGAGGACCGCCGCGACCAGCGCCAGCAGCGTCACCCGGTGCACGCCGACCCGGCGGGCGGCGGTCGGCGCGAGCGCGCCGAAGAGCGCGAAGGCCAGCACCGGCAGCGAGGTCAGCAGGCCCGCGGCGACGGGCGACATCCCGAGCGCGGACCTGACCTCCGCGAGCACCGGCCCGACGCTGACGGCGGCGGGCCGCAGGTTGAGCGACAGCAGGACGAGTCCGCCGAGGATGACCAGGGACGTACGACGGGTGCTCACCCGCCCGATCCTCTCAGTCGTGGTCCCGGGTCACTGCGTCCGGGCGGACCATGACGACGTCGAACTCGATGACCCGCAGCGTCGGCCGGTGCCGGCTGACCGGGAACATCGCCGAGATCGCGAACCCGGCTGCCTCGTAGGTGTCGAGCTGCTCGGTCATCCGCGGCATGCCGTCGTAGATCGGGACGCAGCTCACCTCCGACTGGAGCCCCAGCACCTCACCGAGCCGGTCGCCGGCGCCGCGGACGGTGGCCAGGTCGTAGCCCTGGGTGTCCATCTTGAGGAAGACCCGGGGTGCCGCGACCCCCGCGACCGCGTCGTCGAGCACCTGGTCGAGCCGGCGGATCCGGATCGTCTCGGTGTGGGACTCGCGGAGCTTGTCCGACCAGGCCTTGCCGAAGTCGCTGGCCGGCAGGAGCGAGCTGAGCTTGCCGGGTGTCACGTTGATCTCCGCGGTGCCGTCGACGTCACCGAGGGCGCAGTCCTCGACCAGCCACTCGGGGTCGGCCGCCGCGTGCTCGCGCAGCAGGTCGACGAGGTACCGGACGGGCTCGTAGGAGACGATCCGCCCGCGGTAGCCCGCGCGCCGCAGCCGGGTGGCGAACTGGCCCTCGTTGGCGCCGACGTCGAGGACGACGTTGATGCCGAGCTCCCGGAACACCCACGAGAGGTGCTCCTCGCCGAGGTGGGCGCCGAGCTGGTTCTGGTAGCCGTTCATCTGCTTGCGGACCGTGCGGCGGTCCGCGACGACGTGCGTCCGCAGCCGCGGCGGGCCGACACGCTGGACCGCCAGCGGGCGCTCGCGCCGCTGGACGACGTACGCGCCGTCCTCCAGGCGGGTCACGTCGACGCCGGCTCGCGCCAGCAGGGGACCGAGGATCCTGCGTCGTGCACTGGTCACGGCTGCGACCCTAACGTTCGGGGGAAGCCTCAGCAGGGAGGAGCGGCCGGCACCTCGAAGGCGCCCCAGACCTCGCGGTGGTCGGAGATGCCCGAGCGCAGCACGGCCGCGGCGAGCGGTCGGACGGCCTCGTCGTGGAGCAGGAAGTCGATCCGGCGGTGCGGGACGAACGCCGGGACCGTCAGGCCGGGCCCCTCGCCCACCTCCGCCCAGGTGTCGGCCAGCCCGCCCCGCTCGAGGATCGCCACGGCGTGCGAGTCGGGCTCGGCGTTGAGGTCGCCGCCCAGGATGAAGGGCCCTGCGTCCCGGTCGATCACCTCGCGGATCGCGTGCGCCTGCTCGCGCCGCATCGATCCCGACGTGTGCTGCAGGTGGGTGTTGTAGACCGACACGCTGCGCCCGCGTACGTCGATCCGGGCGTGCAGCAGCCCGCGCAGCTCCATGCCCATCCGGTTGGGCAGGTGGGTGTTGGTGACGTCGGTGATCGGGTAGCGGGACAGGATCGCGTTGCCGATCGCCGCGGGAGGCAGCCCGGGCCGCGCCGGGCGGCGGAGCTTGTTGGCGCCGTACGCCGCGTGGAAGCCGAGCGTGCGGCCCAGCGACTCGGCCTGCTGGACCACGCCGGTGCGGACCCGGTCGCGGTCGACCTCCTGGAGCAGCACGACGTCGGCCCGCGAGACCGAGATCGCCCGGGCGATCTGGCCGAGGTCGAGGCGGCCGTGGCCGAGGCCGCCGTGGATGTTGAAGGTCAGCACCGAGAGCCGGACCGCGGGCCCGGGGGTCGGGCAGGCGCCCGGCTCGGGAGTCGTGGGCGGCGTCGGGTGAGGGGTCGGCGGCGACGTGGGAAGCACCGGGCTGGAGGGGACCGGAGCCGGATCGGGCGTGCGCGCCGGGGCGGGCCAGAAGGCCACCAGCCCACCCAGCGTGACCAGGGCGAGGAGGGCGAACAGCCCGTGGATCCAGCGGTTCATCGGTCTCCTGTCTCGCTCGGTTCCCGGGGTTGTCGGCTCGCCCGTGCAGGATAGGCGGCATGCGGTTGGTCCCCGACGCCGAGCGGCGTGCCCGTCTCGCCCAGCGACACGGCATCGCGCCGAGCCACCGGCTGCCCGGCCCGGTCGAGGCCACCCGGGCGATGACGGTGCTGCACGCGACCGAGCCCGCCACGGTCTACCTCTCGCTGCTCGCGAGGGTCGACGGCCTCGAGGTGGCCGACGTCGACGCCGCCCTCTACGCCGACCGCTCGCTGGTCAAGCAGCTCGCGATGCGCCGCACGCTCTTCGTCTTCCCGCGCGACCTGCTGCCCGCCGCCTGGGGGAGTGCCTCGGCCCGGGTCGCCACCCAGCTGCGGGCCAGGCTGGCCAAGGACGTCGAGCGCGGCGGGCTCTCCTCCGACGGGGCCGCCTGGCTCGACGCGGCGTGCGCGGCCACGCTGGCGCGGCTCGCCGACGGCGCCGAGCTGTCCGCCCAGACGCTCCGCGAGGAGGTGCCCGAGCTCGACGGCCGCGTGGTGATGTCTCCCGGCAAGTCCTACGGCGGCAGCTTCCCGATCGCGCCCCGGGTGCTCACCCAGCTGGCGGTCGAGGCGCGCATCGTGCGCGGGCGCAACGGCGGTCACTGGCGGACCTCGAGGCCGCAGTGGACGCTGATGGACCGGTGGCTGGGGAAGTCGCCCCCGCCGCTCAAGAGCGACGAGGGCTTCGCGGAGCTGGTCGGCCGCTGGCTGGCGACGTTCGGCCCCGGCACGGCCGCCGACGTCCAGTGGTGGCTGGGCGGCACGGCCGGGGCCGTCCGGCATGCGTTCGCCTCGGTCGGTGCGGTCGAGGTCGGGCTGGAGAGCGGCGAGACCGGCTGGGTGCTGCCCGACGACGTGGACGGGGCGCCGGAGGTCGCGCCCTGGGCCGCGCTGCTGCCGGTGCTGGACCCCACGGTGATGGGCTGGAAGGCCCGCGACTTCTTCCTCGGACCCCACGGGGCGGCCCTGTTCGACTCCAACGGCAACGCCGGCACCACCGCCTGGTGGGACGGCCGCGTCGTGGGCTGCTGGGTGCAGGACGACGAGGGGGTGGTCGTGCTCCACCTGCTGGAGGACGTCTCCGCCGAGGGGCGCGCCGCGCTCGACGCCGAGGCCTCCCGGCTGACGACCTGGCTGGGCGGCACCCGCGTCAGCACCGTCTACCCGTCCCCGGCGATGAAGGCCGCCCTGGCGGCGATCTAACCTTGGCCCGTGCGTGAGCAGCCCGAACAGCAAGCCCCCCCGGTCCAGCGACTCCGGATCCGCTACGCCAAGCGCGGCCGGCTCCGCTTCACCAGCCACCGCGACTTCAGCCGGGCCTTCGAGCGGGCGATCTTCCGGGCCCGGGTCCCGATGGCCTACTCCTCGGGCTTCAACCCGCACCCGCGCATCTCCTACGCCGGCGCCGCCCCGACCGGGTCGGCCAGCGAGGCGGAGTACCTCGAGATCGGGCTCGCCGAGGTCGTCGACCCCGCCACGATCCACGCCGCCCTCGAGGAGGCGCTCCCCGACGGCCTCGACGTGGTCGAGGTCGTCGTGTCCCCGGGTGGGCCGTTCGCCGAGCTGCTCGAGGCCAGCCGGTGGGTCATCGACGTCGCCGGCTCGCTCGAGGCCGCGCAGGAGGCCGTCGCCGGCTTCCTCGCCACCGACGCGGTCCCGGTGACCCGGATGACCAAGAAGGGCCTGCGCGAGTTCGACTGCCGCGCCGCGGTCGTGTCGCTCGCGGCCGTCGAGTCGCCCGCCGGGGCCCGCCTCGACCTGGTGCTGCGCCACGCCACCCCCGCCGTACGTCCCGACGACGTCCTGTCCGGCATCGCGTCGACCACAGGCTTCGAGGCCGGCCCGGCCCCACTGCTCACCCGGCTGGCCCAGGGGCCCCTCGACGCGGAGGCCGGCACGGTCGGCGACCCGCTGCACATCTCGACATAGGGGCCTTCCCCGGTCCGTGTGCGATACTCGCCGTGGTCGACGACCGGCGGTACCCCGTCACGAGTCGGCCCGACGACGTTCTCGCCGCTCCTCCCCGGAGGACGGCACAGTGGAGGTACGTCGTCGCCAGACCGCGACGCGGCCGGGCGAGTCGGTGACAGCGACCCGCACAGTCACGTGACTGCAGCCCAGCGACCGCGGCAGGCGACGAAGAGTTCTTCCAGTGACGCACACCGCGGAGGGTGTCGCCGCCACCGAAGGCTTTGCGTCGTGACCCCGCGTGCACCCCGTGTGCACGGGTCCGCGGCGTCTGACACACCCGGACACCTGAGGGTGCACGGGTCGAGGAGCAGCACATGCCCGACGAAAATCCTGTCGGAAACCAGACCCCCGCTCCCGAGATCTCCGCCGCTGACGCGGTCGAGGCCTCCAGCGAGGGCAGCGAGGGCACCGCGCCGGCCAAGAAGGCGGCCGCGAAGAAGACGGCGGCCAAGAAGACCGCCGCGAAGAAGACCACCACTCCGCGCAAGACGGCCGCCAAGAAGGTCGCCGTCTCCGCCGAGGAGCTGCCGCTCGAGGTGACGGCCGTCGAGCCGCCCGCCGAGGCTGCCGCGGCCGCCCCGGCGAAGAAGACGGCCAAGAAGGCCGCCGCGAAGAAGACCACCGCCAAGAAGGCGAGCACGAAGAAGGCCGCCGAGGCGCCTGCCGAGACGCCCGCGCCGGCCGCCGAGTCGGAGGCCACGGCGGCCGCCCCGGTCGCCGCCGTGCTCTTCCAGGCACCCGACGCGGCCAAGGCCCCGGCTCGCCGTACCCGCAAGGCGGCGCAGCCCAAGGCCGAGCCCAAGGCCGAGGCTGCGGCGCCCGCGGAGGCGCTGGCCGACGCTCCTGCACCGGAGTCGGTCGAGGAGTCGGCCGAGGCCAAGCCGACCGTCAAGACCACCACGCGCACGCGCACCCGCACGCCCAAGAAGGCGGCCGAGCCCGCCACGGTCGAGGACGAGGACGAGACCACCGACGAGGCGCAGGCCGAGTCGGACGAGGCCGAGGACCAGGCCGACAGCCAGGCCGACGACGCGGACGACTCGGACGAGTCCGACGGCGAGGGCGGTGGCGGTCGCCGCCGGCGTCGCCGTGGAGGCCGGCGCCGCCGCAAGTCCGGGGACGGCGAGTCGGGCGGCAACGACGACCACGGCCAGTCCGACAACCAGGGCGGCCAGTCCAACCAGGGCGGCCAGTCGCGACAGGCCAAGCAGGACGGCAGGCAGGACGGCACGGGCCCCGAGTCCGACGCCGAGCAGGACGCCGACGAGGGTGGCGAGGGCTCCTCGCGTCGTCGTCGCCGGCGCCGTCGCTCCGGTGACGACGGGGGCGAGGGCGGGGACGACCCGGAGAACACCGTCACCCGCGTCCGCCGGCCGCGCTCGGCCGAGGACGAGATCACCGCGATCTCCGGCTCCACGCGCCTCGAGGCCAAGAAGCAGCGTCGCCGCGACGGCCGCGAGGCCGGTCGCCGCCGCGCCCCGATCGTGAGCGAGGCCGAGTTCCTGGCCCGCCGCGAGTCGGTCGACCGGGTCATGGTCATCCGCCAGCGCGACGAGCTCACCCAGATCGGCGTCCTCGAGGACAAGGTCCTCGTGGAGCACTACGTCGCCCGCGAGTCGCAGACCTCGCTGATCGGCAACGTCTACCTCGGCCGGGTCCAGAACGTCCTGCCCTCGATGGAGGCCGCCTTCATCGACATCGGCAAGGGCCGCAACGCGGTCCTGTACGCCGGTGAGGTCAACTGGTCCGCCCTCGGCCACCGCGAGGGCCAGCCCCGCAAGATCGAGTCGGTGCTGACCTCGGGCCAGACGGTGCTCGTGCAGGTCACCAAGGACCCGATCGGCCACAAGGGTGCCCGCCTGACCAGCCAGATCAGCCTGGCCGGCCGCTTCCTGGTCTACGTGCCCGACGGCACGACCAGCGGCATCTCCCGCAAGCTGCCCGACACCGAGCGCAACCGACTCAAGACGCTGCTCAAGGAGATCGTGCCGGACACCGCCGGCGTGATCGTCCGCACGGCGGCCGAGGGCGCCAGCGAGGACGAGCTGACCCGCGACGTCGAGCGGCTCAAGGCCCGCTGGGAGGACATCGAGGGCAAGGTCAAGGGCAGCGCCCCGCAGCTGCTCTACGGCGAGCCGGACCTCACCCTGAAGGTCGTGCGCGACCTGTTCACCGAGGACTTCACCAAGCTCGTGATCGAGGGCGACGACGCCTGGGACACGGTCCAGAACTACGTCCACCACGTCGCGCCCGACCTCGAGGAGCGGCTCGAGCGCTTCGAGTCGCCCAACGGCAAGGACATCTTCGCGACCTACCGCGTCGACGAGCAGATCGCCAAGGGCCTGGACCGCAAGGTCTGGCTGCCCTCCGGCGGCTCGCTGATCATCGACCGCACCGAGGCGATGACGGTCGTCGACGTCAACACCGGCAAGTTCACCGGCTCCGGCGGCAACCTCGAGGAGACCGTCACCAAGAACAACCTCGAGGCGGCCGAGGAGATGGTCCGCCAGCTCCGGCTGCGCGACATCGGCGGCATCATCGTCATCGACTTCATCGACATGGTCCTGGAGTCCAACCGCGACCTCGTGCTGCGTCGCCTGGTCGAGTGCCTCGGTCGCGACCGGACCCGCCACCAGGTCGCCGAGGTGACCTCGCTCGGCCTGGTCCAGATGACCCGCAAGCGGATCGGCACCGGTCTGGTCGAGTCGTTCTCCGAGAACTGCGAGCACTGCCAGGGCCGCGGCGTGGTCATCCACGACGCCCCGGTCGAGGCCCGCAAGCCCGAGGACGAGTCGCGTCGCGGCGGTCGCCGCACGCGCGGTGGTCGGGGCCGTGGCGAGGGCGAGAACGAGCAGGGCGGCCAGAACGGCAACCAGGGCAACCAGGGCAACCAGGGCAACCAGGGTGGTCGTGGCGGTCAGCAGGGTCAGCAGGGCGGCCAGCAGGCCAAGGGAGGCACTCCGTCGCCCAAGGACATCGCCGCGCACGCCAAGCACGAGCACCCCGAGCACGAGCACGCCGAGTACGAGCACCCCGAGCACGAGCGCCCCGAGGCCCCGGCCGAGGAGAAGCCCGAGGTCGAGGCCGCTCCCGTGGTCGAGACGCCCGTCGAGACGCCGGCCCAGCCCGCCGCCGAGAAGCCCGCCGAGACGCCGGTCGAGAAGCCGGCCGAGCCGGCCGCCCCGCAGGTGGTCACCCGCACGCGCCGTCGGGCGGCCAGCCGTCCCGCCGGCCAGCCGGAGACGCAGAGCGCCCCGCAGCCCGTCGTGGTCGAGGCGGCTCCGGCCGCCGCGGTCGAGACGCCCGCGATCCCGCCCGCTGCTCCGGTGGCGGCTCCGAAGGTCGTGACCCGCACGCGTGGCCGCAGCGCCACCCGCCCCGCCGGCCCCCCGGCCGGCGCACCGGCCGGCGCACCGGCCAGCGCCGGGGGCACCGTGCCGGCGATGCCGGACGTGACCGCCACGACCCCGCCGGGCAGCGTCGGCAGCGTGGGCCAGCCCAGCCCGGACGGCCTGGTCGAGCCGGGTGCCGCGTCGACCGAGCCCGGTCACGACGCCGAGGCCCACCACGTCGAGCACGTCCCGATCAAGAAGAAGGGCCAGCGCAAGCGCTGATCCCCGCAGCACCCCCGCAGCACCAAGGGACGCCCCGGACCGCTGGTCCGGGGCGTTCGTGCGCCTCCGGGACCGCCTCACCGGTGATTCCGACATCCCCGGTGACCGCGCTTTTGCGGTCTGCCACCCGGATCCGTACTATTGACCCTCGGTGCGCAATGCGTGCCCCTCTCTGTGTGGCAGTCCACGCGACGCACGATCCAATCCCGTTCCCAGGGTCGTTGGCGCGTGTGGGACAGCTCCAGACCATGACGTAAGCGAAGTTCGACGAAGGAGACCGCGGTGTACGCGATCGTGCGCGCAGGCGCCACCCAGCAGAAGGTTGCCGTGGGCGACGTCATCGAGATCGACAAGATCACGGACAAGGTCGGCGACTCGGTGAAGCTCCCGGTCGTCCTCGTCGTCGACGGCGAGAAGATCACCTCCGACACGAAGGCGCTCGACAAGGCCTCCGTGACCGTTGAGGTCCTCGGCGCCACCAAGGGCCCCAAGATCATCATCCAGAAGTACAAGAACAAGACCGGCTACAAGAAGCGCCAGGGTCACCGCCAGAAGTACACCCAGGTCAAGGTCACCGACATCTCCCTCTGAGCCCTGCCTCCCCGGCACCGCTCACAGCGCACAAAGGACTGAACTCATGGCACACAAGAAGGGCGCCGCGTCCACCAAGAACGGTCGCGACTCGAACTCCCAGCGCCTCGGCGTGAAGCGCTACGGCGGCCAGGCCGTCAACGCCGGCGAGATCATCGTGCGCCAGCGCGGCACGCACTTCCACCCGGGCTCCGGCGTGGGTCGTGGCGGCGACGACACGCTGTTCGCCCTCATCGCCGGTGCGGTCCAGTTCGGCACCCGCCGCGGCCGCCGCGTGGTCAACATCGTTCCGGGCGAGTGATCTGACGCACCCGGCTTGATCCCGGCTCGGTCACGAGCTACTTCGAAGGGCGTCCCTAGACTCGGGGCGCCCTTCGCCATTTCTGCAGGTCCCGCCTGCGAGTCACAGGAGCACCCATGGCTGTCCCCACGTTCGTCGACCAGGTCACGCTGCACATCAGCGCCGGCCGCGGCGGGAACGGCGTCGCCTCGGTGCACCGTGAGAAGTTCAAGCCGCTCGGCGGCCCCGACGGCGGCAACGGCGGCCCGGGCGGCTCGGTCATCCTGCGCGTGGACCCCGACGTCACGACGCTGATCGACTACCACCACAGCCCCAAGCGCCGCGCCGAGAACGGCGGCCAGGGTGCGGGCGACCACAAGAACGGCGCCCACGGCTCCGACCTGGTGCTCACCGTCCCGGACGGCACGGTCGTCAGTACGCCGAAGGGCACCGTCCTCGCCGACATGACCGGCGCCGGCACCGAGATGGTGATCGCGGCCGGCGGCCGCGGTGGCCTCGGCAACGCCGCGCTGGCCTCGTCCAAGCGCAAGGCCCCCGGTTTCGCCCTGCTCGGGGAGCCGGGCGAGGAGCTCGAGATCGTCCTCGAGCTCAAGGTCGTCGCCGACATCGGCCTGGTCGGCTTCCCGAGCGCCGGCAAGTCCAGCCTGATCGCCGCGATCAGCCGGGCCCGGCCCAAGATCGCCGACTACCCGTTCACCACCCTGGTGCCCAACCTCGGCGTGGTCACGGCCGGCGACACGACGTTCACGGTCGCCGACGTCCCCGGCCTGATCGAGGGCGCGAGCGAGGGTCGCGGCCTGGGCCACGACTTCCTGCGCCACATCGAGCGCTGCGCGGCGCTGGTCCACGTGGTCGACACCGCGACCATGGAGCCCGGCCGCAACCCGGTCGAGGACCTCGACATCATCGAGAACGAGCTCAGCCGCTACGGCGGCCTCGAGGACCGCCCGCGGCTCGTCGCGCTCAACAAGGTCGACGTGCCCGACGGTCGCGACATCTCCGACTTCGTCGTCGACGAGCTGCGCGAGCGCGGCCTGCGTGTCTTCCAGATCTCCGCGATGTCGACCGAGGGCCTGCGTGAGCTGACCTTCGCGATGGCCGAGATCGTCCAGCGCGCCCGGGCGGAGAAGGAGGTCGTGGAGGCCAAGCGGATCATCCTGCGCCCTGCCTCCGCCGACGGCAACGACACCTTCACCATCACCGACACCCAGGACGGCTGGCGGGTGCGCGGCGAGAAGCCCGAGCGCTGGATCCGCCAGACCGACTTCAGCAACGACGAGGCCGTCGGCTTCCTCTCCGACCGGCTCAACCGGCTGGGCGTCGAGACCCGGCTGCTCGAGCTCGGTGCGCAGGAGGGCGACACGGTCATCATCGGCCACGAGGACAACTCGGTCGTCTTCGACTTCAAGCCGGGCATCGACGCCGGCGCGGAGATGCTCGGCCGCCGTGGCGAGGACCAGCGCTTCGACCACTCGCGGCCCGCCGCCCGTCGCCGCCGCGCGATCGACGAGGCGATGGACGAGCGCACCGAGACCGAGACCCGCGCCGACGTGGCCCGCCGCCTCGACAAGCCCGAGAGGTACGGCCCGAAGAGCTACACCATCGGCACCGCCGAGGATCCCGACTGGGCGGAAGACGACCCGGGGGAGTGACCGGCCGGTGAGCGTGCGCGCGCAGGTGACCGAGGCCCGTCGCGTCGTGGTCAAGGTGGGGTCCTCCTCGCTGACGACGGCGGCCGGCGGCATCGATCCTGCGCGCGTCCAGAAGCTCGTGGACGTCCTCGCCGAGCTGCGACAGCGCGGTGTCGAGGTCGTCCTCGTCTCCTCCGGCGCGATCGCCGCCGGTCTCGCCCCGCTCGGCCTGAAGCGTCGCCCCAAGGGCCTTCCGGCCCAGCAGGCCGCGGCCTCGGTCGGCCAGGGGCTGCTGGTCCACCGCTACACCGAGGAGCTCGCCCGCCACGGCGTCATCGCCGGCCAGGTGCTGCTCACCGTCGACGACGTGACCCGGCGCGCGCACTACCGCAACGCCTACCAGACCTTCGCCAAGCTCCTCGAGCTCGGCGTGCTGCCGATCGTCAACGAGAACGACACCGTCGCCACCAGCGAGATCCGGTTCGGCGACAACGACCGCCTGGCGGCCCTCGTCGCCCACCTCGTGCACGCCGACCTGCTCGTCCTGCTCAGCGACGTCGACGGCCTGTACGACGCGGACCCGGCCGACCCCGCCAGCACCCTGCTCGGTGACGTGCTCGCCGACACCGACCTCGCCGCCGTGCGCATCGGCAGCGCCGGCGCCGCGGGCGTCGGCACGGGCGGCATGCAGACCAAGGTCGAGGCGGCCCGGATCGCGACCGGTGCCGGCATCCCGGTGGTGCTGACCGCCGCCGACCAGGCCGCCGCGGCCCTCGCGGGCGAGCGGGTCGGGACCCTGTTCCACCCCACCGGTCGCCGGCGCCCCACCCGCCTGCTGTGGCTGGCCCACGCCACCGAGCCCAAGGGGCGTCTGCTGCTCGACCCCGGCGCCGTCCGGGCGGTCGCGGAGCGGCGTGCGTCGCTGCTCGCGGCGGGCATCACCGGCGCGACCGGCCAGTTCGTCGCCGGCGACCCCGTCGACCTGTGCGGACCCGACGGCGTCGCCTTCGCGCGCGGCCTGGTGAACTTCGACGCCGAGGAGGTGCCCAGCCTGCTCGGCCGGTCCTCCCACGACCTCAAGCGCGAGCTCGGCGCGGCGTACGAACGCGAGGTCGTCCACCGCGACGACCTCGTCCTCCTCTAGCGCCGGCCGCTAGGTTCGCACCATGCGCGAGCCGATGCCCCAGACGCCCGAGGAACGAGCCGAGGACGACTACTGGGAGCGGCTCTACGGTCCGTGGGACTGCCTGGACCCTGCCGGCGTCGCGGAGTTCTTCGACGGCTTCGAGCGCCCCTGGTGGATCGTCGGCGGCTGGTCGATCGAGGCCTTCACCGGCGCACCGCGCGAGCACGAGGACGTCGACGTCTCGATCCTGGTCCGCGACGTCGCCGCCCTCCGCGAGCACGTCGGTGACCGCTGGCAGCTGTGGAACATCGCCAACGGTGCGCTCCGCCCGCTCACCGACCGCTGGCCCGACCTGATGGACCCCGAGAGCCAGGTCTGGGTGCGGCGCGACGCCACGTCCCCCTGGGTGATGGACCTGCCCGTCACCCCCGACCGCGACGGGCTCTGGAGCAACAAGAAGCTGCCCGGCCACGTCCTCCCGGTCGAGGAGGCGACGTACGTCGCGGGGGACGGGATCCGCTACCTCAACCCCGAGATCGCGCTGATGTACAAGGCCCGGCTCCAGCGCGCCAAGGACCGTCGCGACCTCGAGGTGACGTGGCCGCTGCTCGCCCCGGAGGCGCGCGCCTGGCTGCGCGACGCCGTGGGTCGCCTGCACCCGGACCACCCGTGGCTGGCGTGGATGGACGGGTGATGGACCGCTGATGGACCGGGAGTGGGGCGTGGCGTGGTGACCGCCGTACGCTGGACCACGCCATGAGCTCCCCGACCCCCACGACCCGGCCGCGCACGGTCTACCTCGACCACGCCGCCACCACGCCGATGCTGCCCGCGGCCGTGGAGGCGATGACCGCGCACCTGCTCGACGTCGGCAACGCGAGCTCGCTGCACGCCTCCGGCCGACAGGCCCGCAGGGTCGTGGAGGAGTCGCGCGAGACCATCGCTCAGGCCCTCAACTGCCGGCCCGGCGAGGTCGTGTTCACCTCGGGCGGCACCGAGGCCGACAACCTCGCCCTCAAGGGCGTCTTCTGGGCCCGTCGCGCCGCCGACCCGGCCCGCACCCGCATCCTGACCACCGCCGTCGAGCACCACGCCGTCCTCGACCCGCTGCACTGGCTCGGGGAGCGCGAGGGTGCCGACGTCGAGCTCCTGCCGGTCGACCAGCAGGCCCGCCTCGACGTCGACGCGCTCCGCGCGAGCATCGAGCGCGACCCGGGCTCGGTGGCCCTCATCTCGGTGATGTGGGCCAACAACGAGGTCGGCACGCTCCAGCCCCTCGACGAGGTCGTGGCCCTCGCCGCCGAGCACGGCATCCCGGTCCACACCGACGCCGTGCAGGCCGTCGGCCAGGTGCCGGTCGACTTCGCGGCCTCTGGCGTCGACGCGCTCACCCTCACCGGCCACAAGGTCGGCGGGCCCTACGGCGTCGGCGCGCTCGTCGTACGCCGTGAGGTGGACGTGACCGCCCTCGTGCACGGCGGCGGCCAGGAGCGCGACATCCGCAGCGGCACCATCGACACCCCCGCGATCGCCGGCTTCGCGACCGCCGTCGAGCTGAGCATCAAGCAGCAGGCCGACCACGCGGTCCGGGTGCGGGCGCTCCGCGACGACCTCGTGGCCCGGGTCATCGCGGCCGTCCCCGACGCCCACCTGCACGGCGCGCCGCTCGGCGACCGGCGGCTGCCCGGCAACGCCCACCTCGGCTTCCCCGACTGCGAGGGCGACTCGCTGCTGATGCTGCTCGACGCCCGCGGCATCGAGTGCTCCACGGGGTCGGCCTGCTCGGCCGGCGTTCCTCAGCCCTCGCACGTCCTGCTCGCGATGGGGTGCACCGACGAGGCCGCCCGGCACTCGCTGCGCTTCTCGCTGGGCCACACCTCCACCCGGGCCGACGTCGACGCGCTCGTCGACGCGATCGGACCCGTCGTCGAGCGGGCCCGGGCCTCGCGGCGGTGATCACCCCATGAAGGTCCTCGCCGCCATGTCCGGGGGCGTCGACTCGGCCGTCGCAGCCGCGCGCGCCGCCGAGGCCGGCCACGACGTCACCGGCATCCACCTCGCGCTCTCGCGCAACCCCGCGTCCTACCGCTCCGGCGCCCGCGGCTGCTGCACCATCGAGGACAGCAACGACGCGCGCCGCGCGGCCGACGTGATCGGCATCCCCTTCTACGTCTGGGACCTCTCCGACCGCTTCCACCAGGACGTGGTCGACGACTTCATGGACGAGTACGCCGCCGGCCGCACGCCCAACCCGTGCCTGCGCTGCAACGAGAAGATCAAGTTCGCCGCGGTGCTCGACCGGGCCCTCGGGCTGGGTTTCGACGCCGTCGCCACCGGCCACTACGCCCAGCTGCGCACCGGCGCGGACGGGCTGATCGAGATGCACCGGGCCGTCGACCACGGCAAGGACCAGTCCTACGTGCTCGGCGTGCTGGACCAGTCCCAGCTGGCCCACTCGCTGTTCCCGCTCGGCGACACCAACAAGACCGCCGTGCGGGCCGAGGCGGCCGCGCGGGGCCTGCTCGTGGCCGACAAGCCGGACAGCCACGACATCTGCTTCGTCGCCGACGGTGACAACGCCGGCTGGCTGCGCGAGAAGCTCGGCGACCGCGCCCCCAACCACGGCGGCGACATCGTCGACGACGCCACCGGCGAGGTGCTCGGGCAGCACGAGGGCACGGTCGGGTTCACGATCGGCCAGCGCAAGGGCCTGCGCATCGGCACCCCGGCGCCCGACGGCAGGCCGCGCTTCGTCCTCGACATCGAGCCGGTCAGCGGCACCGTGACCGTCGGTCCGCGGGAGCGGCTGGCCGTCGACCGGCTGACCGGCATCAAGCCGCGCTGGTGCGGCACCGTCCCGGAGGTGCTCGACGGCCCCGACGTCACCGTCCAGCTCCGCGCGCACGGCGGCGAGCACCGCGCGGTGGTGACGGTCCGCGACGACGGCGTCGCGATCGAGCTGCTCGACCCCGCCCACGGCATCGCCCCGGGCCAGGCCGCGGTCTTCTACGACGGCAGCCGGGTCGTCGGCTCGGCCACGATCGCCGCGACGCAGCGGGTCGACAGATGACGGTGGCCACCGGCGTCGGATCGATGCCCGGCGAGGACCAGGACGCCTTCGGCACGGCCGTGCGGCTGGTCCTCGACGAGCTCCCGGACCTGCCGCACCTGCCCGAGGTGCCCGGTCGTGGCGCCACCGCGTCGATGACCGGCCGCGGCCTCGCCGTGCTCAGCGACCTCGGCGCAGACCTCCAGCCCGCCGGTTGGCGGCTCACCGGGACCGACGGCCCCGGCGTCGACCACCGTCGTGCCCGCAGCCTGCTGGGCCAGGACCTCGACCACCTCGAGGAGCAGGCCGACGGATACACGGGCTCCTTCAAGATCCAGGTGGCGGGGCCGTGGACCCTCGCCGCCACCGTCGAGCGACCGCGCGGCGACAAGGTGCTCGCCGACCACGGCGCCCGGCGCGACCTGGCCCAGGCGCTGGCCGAGGGCGTGCGCGACCACGTCCGCGACGTACGCCGCCGGCTGGCCGGCGTGGACCGCCTGGTCGTGCAGGTCGACGAGCCGGCGCTGGCCGCGGTGCTGGCCGGGAAGGTCCCCACCGCGTCCGGCTGGGGACGGCACCGCACGGTGCACCCGCCCGAGGCCTCCGCCGTGCTGGCGTGGGTCTTCGAGGCGATCACCGACGAGGGCGCCGAGCCGTGGCTGCACTCCTGCTCCGCCGACGCGCCGCTCGAGCTGGCCCGTGGCGCCGGCGCCCGGGGGTTGTCCGTGGACCTCTCCCAGGTCGGGGCGGCGGGCCACGACCAGCTCGCCGAGGCCCTGGAGAGGGGCGAGACCGTCGTGCTGGGCGTCGCGCCGTCGACCGACCCGGGCACGCAGCCCACCGACACCCAGCTCACCGAGTCGGTGCTGCGGTGGCTGGACATGCTCGGTCTCGATCCGGGCACCGTCGGCGACACCCTCGCCGTCAGCCCCACGTGCGGCCTGGCCGGTGCGTCGCACGCCTGGACCCGCCGCGTCCTGCCGCTGCTGCGCACGACCGCGGGCAACCTGACCGACTGACACCGACCCGTCGTGGGTTGACGCCGAAATGACACCGACCCGTCGTCAGCTGACGACGGGTCGGCGCGGGTGGGACGGGGTCAGCCGACGTGGACGCCCTCGGGGCCGTCCGTGGCCAGCTCCTCGTGCTTCACGTTGAGGAAGACCCACGTGACGAGCGAGGCGGTCAGCATCAGGGCGGCGCCGAGGAGGAACGCCGACGTGGCGCCCTCGGTGAAGACCTGGTGGCCGGAGGCCACCTGCGCGGCCTGCTGCTGGGCGGCCTGCTGCTGGGCTCCACCCGCGGCCGCGGCCTGGTGGGCGGCGGCGTTGAGCGTGTCGACCCGGTCCTTGATGGTCTGGGTCGCGATCGTCCCCAGCAGCGACAGGCCGAGCGCTCCGCCGACCTGCTGCATCGTGTTCAGGACGCCGGAGCCGATCCCCGAGTCCTCGGCGCGGAGGTGGTGCACCGCGGTCAGGGTCAGCGGGACGAACGTGAGGCCCATGCCGAACGACATCATCAGGATGAAGGGCAGGATGTCGGTGGCGTAGCTGCCGGACACCTCGTGCACCGGGAACGACGTGTCGTAGGGCAGGCGCGAGAACCCGAACAGGGCGCTGGCCGCGAGCAGCGTGCCGATGCCGGCCAGGAAGCGCGGGTCGATCCGGTTGACCAGGTTGGACGAGATGCCGGCCGCGGCGACCAGTCCGAAGCAGAACGGCAGGAAGGCGACGCCGGCCTTGATGGGGGAGTAGCCCATGACGTTCTGGATGTACTGCGACAGGTAGTAGAACATCGCGAACATCGCGGCCGGGGCGAAGAACATCGCCACGAAGCTGGACGCGCGCGTGCGGTTGGTGAACACCCGGACCGGGAGCAGTGGGTGCTCGACGGAGCGCTCGACCAGCAGGAAGACGACGAGCACGGCGACACCGGCACCCAGGGTGACCAGCGTCCAGGTGTCCGACCAGCCGTTGGTGCCCGCGCGGCTGATGCCGTAGACGACGCCGAGCAGGCCGAGGGTGCCGGTGACGGCGCCGGGCAGGTCGAGCTCGCCGGGGTGGCTCTCGGACTCGGCGAGGAAGCGCGGCGCGAGCAGCGCGGTCACGATGCCGATCGGGGTGTTGATCAGCAGGGTCAGGCGCCAGCCCTCGACGTCGAAGCTGCCGATGCCGTGCAGGCCCGTGAGCCAGCCGCCGAGCAGCAGGCCGACGGCCGCGCCGACGCCGGACATCGCGGCATAGACCGCGAAGGCGCGGTTGCGTGCGGGTCCGGCGGGGAACGTCGTGGTGATCAGGGCGAGCGCGGCCGGGGAGGCCAGCGCGGCGCCGAGGCCCTGGAGGGCCCGGGCGGCGAGGAGGAGGCCCTCGCTCGTGGCGAGACCACCGAGCAGGGAGGCGACGCCGAAGATGACGAGGCCGGTCATGAAGATCTTGCGGCGGCCGTAGAGGTCGCCGAGGCGGCCGCCCAGCAGCAGGAGGCTGCCGAAGGCCAGCGCGTAGCCGGTCACGACCCAGCGCAGGTTGGCGGTCGAGATGTCCAGGTCGTGCTGGATGTAGGGCAGCGCGATGTTCACGATCGTGCCGTCGAGCACGACCATGAGCTGCGCCACCGAGATGAGCACGAGGGCCCATCCGAGGTGCTTGTGCGTGCCGGGCGTGGTCGCCTCGGCCTGCTGGACGTCGGTCATGAGGTTCCTTCAGTGGTGTCGTCGTTGACGGAGGAGGTCTGGGGCCGGCAGGTGGCGGCGGGCAGGATGATCTGGTCGATCACCCGCGTGATGAGGTCCTGGTCGGGGAGCTCCCCGATGAGGTACATGCGGTGCAGGACGATGCCCGCGAGGGCGGGGGCGAGCAGGGACAGGTCGACGCCGGGGGCGATCTCGCCGCGCGCGTCGGCGCGCTCGAAGATCTCCTGGGCGACGCGGGCCTTGGGGCCGATCACCTCGCGACGGAACGCCTCGGCGAACTCCGCGTCGCGGCTGATGGCCGTGATGACCGCGGCGAACGTGCCGACCGACTGCTCGTCGGTGAGCCCGCCCATGCCGCAGAACGACTGGATGAGGTCCTCGCGGAGACTGCCCGTGTCGGGGACAGCGGGGGTGCTCTTGACCGACAGCAGGGCGTCGATCACCAGGGCGACCTTGCCGTTCCAGCGGCGGTAGAGCGTGGCCTTGGACGCCTTGGCGCGGGTGGCGACGGCGTCCATGGTGAGCCGGTCGTAGCCGACGTCACCGAGGACCTCCAGGGTGGCGTCGAGGATCTCCTGCTCACGGTCGCCCTCGACCCGCGGACGGGTCAGGACCGGCTCGGAACTGGGGGTCATGCGTGTCCTCGATCTGTTCACATGGATGAAACGAAACGGTTTCGTTTCATCGCGAACAGCCGAGGACCGCCGATCCATTCCCGGCCAATCCGGAATCGCGCGGATGGTCTGGACCAGTTGTCGACGCGATCAGAGCAGGGCGAGCGAGGCCCGGGCGGCGAGGTCGTTCCAGGCCCGCACCCGCTTGAACATGTAGTGGCCGACCGGCCCCATGTCCACGAAGTCGACCTCGGCGGCGACCCGGGCCGCACGCTCCACGTAGGCGCGGGTCGCCCGCGGGGAGGTGATGTGGTCGCGCCGTCCGTGGGCCGCCAGCAGCCGCTTGCCCGCGAGGGCCTCGACGGGCTCGCCCTCGGGCAGCCACGGGGCCAGCCCGACCACGCCGACCACGTCCTGGTCGTCGGCCACGTGCACGGCGGTGCGTGCGCCCATCGAGTGCCCGAGCAGTACGACGGGGAGCCGGCCGAGCTCCCGTCGTACCTCGTCGAGGGCCCAGCGGGCGTCCTCGACGGGCGCCCCGCCGTTCCACCCGCGCTGCCGGTAGCCCACCAGCCAGGTGCTCACGCCGGCCGCGTGGAGGGAGTCGCTGATGGCGCGCTGCATCGCCGCCGACCGTCGCCACGACGCACTGCGGCCGTCGACCGGGCGGGTCGACGTCTCCTTGCCGCCGTGCAGCATCAGCACCAAGGCACGGGGGAGCCCGGGGACGTCCCTCCGGGTCAGGGCAGGCGAGGCTGGTGTCGCGGTCTCGGTCGGCACGGGAGGTGTTCGGAGCCGACGCGCCCCCGGATGGGACGTCGGTGCCACCGGGCAAGATGTGCCCCATGAGCGACCCGACCCCGGCGACCCCCGAGGCCCGTGACGAGCACCGCCAGCTCGCGGAGGAGATCGAGGACGCGCGCTGGCGCTACTACGTCCTCGACGACCCCACGCTCTCCGACGGCGACTTCGACGTGCGGCTGCGCCGCCTCGAGGCGCTCGAGGAGCAGTTCCCCGAGCTGCGCACCCCCGACTCACCCAGCCAGAAGGTCGGCGGCGCCGTCTCCACCGAGTTCACCGCGGTCGACCACCTGCAGCGCATGGAGAGCCTCGACAACGCCTTCTCGTTCGAGGAGATGGCCGCCTGGCACGCCCGGCTCGGCCGCGACGGCGTCGAGTCGCCGGCCCTGCTCTGCGAGCTCAAGGTCGACGGCCTCGCGATCAACCTGCTCTACGAGGAGGGCCGCCTCGTCCGGGCCCTCACCCGCGGCGACGGCCGCACCGGCGAGGACGTCACGCCCAACGTCAAGACGATCGACTCCGTGCCCCACCGGCTGCGGGAGTCCGCGGACTTCCCGGTGCCCGCGCTGGTCGAGGTGCGCGGCGAGGTGTTCCTGCCGGTCGAGGCCTTCGAGCGGCTCAACGAGTCGATGACCGAGGCCGGCAAGCCGGTCTTCGCCAACCCCCGCAACGCCGCGGCGGGCTCGCTGCGCCAGAAGGACCCGCGCGTGACCGCGACCCGGGCGCTCGGCATGGTCTGCCACGGCATCGGCGCCCGCCAGGGCTTCGAGCCGCGGGCGCAGTCCCAGGCCTACGAGGCGCTCGCGGCCTGGGGCCTGCCGGTCTCCGACCAGGTCCGGGTGCTGCCGACCCTGACCGACGTCGAGGGCTTCATCGCCCACGCCGGCGAGCACCGCCACTCGCTGGTGCCCTACGAGATCGACGGGGTCGTGGTGAAGGTCGACGACGTCGCCCTCCAGCGACGGCTCGGCTCCACCAGCCGCGCCCCCCGGTGGGCGATCGCGTTCAAGTACCCACCCGAGGAGGTCAACGCCAAGCTCCTCGAGATCCGCGTCAACGTCGGGCGCACCGGCCGGGTCACGCCCTACGGCGTCATGGAGCCGACCCGGGTGGCCGGCTCGACCGTCGAGAACGCCACCCTGCACAACTACTACGAGGTCGAGCGCAAGGACGTCCGTCCGGGCGACACCGTGATCCTGCGCAAGGCCGGCGACGTCATCCCCGAGATCGTGGGCCCGGTGCTGCCGTTGCGGCCCGAGGGTCTCGCGCCGTGGGTCGGGCCGGAGGAGTGCCCCTCGTGCGGCACCGGCCTGGTGGAGCAGAAGGAGGGCGACAAGGACCGTCGCTGCCCCAACCACGAGAAGTGCCCCGCCCAGGTGCGCGAGCGGGTCTTCCACGTCGCCGGCCGCGGCGCCTTCGACATCGAGGGCCTCGGCTACGAGGCCGCCGTCGCCCTCCTCGAGGCCGGTGCGATCGCCAACGAGGGCGACGTGTTCGACCTCGGCGCCGACCAGTTGCTCACCACCGACCTGTTCACCCGCGCGGCCAAGAAGGACGAGGAGGGTGATCGGGTGCTGTCGGCCAACGGCCAGCGGCTGCTGGACAACCTCGGCAAGGCGCGGGAGGTCCCGCTGTGGCGCGTCCTCGTCGGGCTCTCGATCCGCCACGTCGGACCGACCGCCGCCCGGGCACTGGCCACGGAGTTCGGCTCGATGGAGGCCATCCGGGCGGCCAGCGAGGAGCAGCTCGCGGCCGCCGAGGGCGTCGGCCCGACGATCGCCGAGGCGGTCATCGAGTGGTTCACCGTCGACTGGCACCGCACGATCGTCGAGAAGTGGGAGGCCGCCGGCGTCACGATGGCCGACGAGCGCGACGAGTCCACCCCCCGCACCCTCGAGGGCCTCACCGTCGTCGTCACCGGGTCGCTGGTCGACTTCAGCCGTGACTCCGCCAAGGAGGCGATCCTGTCCCGCGGCGGCAAGGCGGCCGGCTCGGTGTCGAAGAAGACCGACTACGTCGTGGTGGGCGAGAGCGCGGGCTCCAAGGCCGAGAAGGCCGAGCAGCTCGGCGTCCCGATCCTCGACGAGGAGGGCTTCAAGGCCCTCCTCGAGCATGGTCCCGCCAGCTGAGGTCAGCGAGACACAAGGACGTCTTGGGCGCGCAGCTCGCGCTTCCTGTCACGGCGGTCCCGGTATTCCCGGAGGCTCTCTCGACCGATTCCGAAGCCGACCGCCGCGATGAACCAACCGCCCCACACCACCGGAACCGTCAACCTGCGGGTGAAGCTGGCCCACATGAAGACAGGGAGGCTGAGCATGAGAAGGGCCGAGACGGTGAGTCCCAACGGCACCAATGCCTTGTCGAGTGCGACCCAACGCCAACGTCGCCAAGCACTGATCCTCGTAGCCGGTGGCTGTTCGTGAGGTGGCTGCGGGAGGTAGAGGTCGGGCGGAAACATGGCGTCGATCCTTGCCACCACGTCATCGCCGCCCTGCCAGACCGAGGGCTCGAGATTCATCGACCACGCCTCGCGGTCGAGAAGAATGCGCAAGCCCTCGGGGTACGTCAGCACTGCCGCAACGTCGTCGACCTTGATGCTGCGGCGATGGTCCTGGGTGCCCATGGTGATGGCCTCGTCGGTGACGAGCAGCCTGGACCTGTCCGACGGCCAGTTGATGCTGCGGGCACCGCTGTTGAGCCCAACCTCGGACCGGGGCGGGATGAGCGTGGGAAGGGGTCTTGACCACGTGGCGTCGTGGGGCACGGCAAGCAGGAGTGAGTTCCTCAGCTGCACCAGATCTGCGTGGATGTCGCCCGGCGTTGCGCTCCGGATCTCGGCCAGCTCCTCCTCGAGCGTCCTGATGGGACGTTGGTCGAGGTGGGAACGGGCGGCCGCGTGAGCCAATCCGATCCAGCCGAAGGGGTCGAGCAGTGCCTGTTCCCTCTCGAGTCTGATGTCGACGAGGCGTTCGTCGACCCATCCGTCGCGGCCGAAGTTCTGCAACTCGTCGTAGACGCGATCGGCGGCGTCGTTCAGACCTTGCGTGCTGATGTCCGCTCCTGCCAGCACAACGCCGTGATCGGCGTCGACGGGCTCGTACCACGCCCACGGAGAGTAGGCGGAGCCGTCCTCATGGCGCAGCCGACGTATCAAGGAGCGGCGGAGCAGATCCGCCAGCACGCCCGCGCGACCTGACCTCGGCACCACGCCACTGATCACGATCCCGGTGTCGCGATAGACGAATGGCCGACTGATGAGCGACTCAGCGGCACAGGGTGGGACGAGGGATCCTTCGGGCAGCGCCAGATCCAGGTCGGCAGGCGGGGGACCGTCGAGGACGAGCGCAGCGTTTCCGCGGGTGAAGATCCGACGAGCCCGCTCGCTGAGCCGTTCTGCCGTGGCCCGCCCGAGGCCGAGCTCGCTGAGGCCGATGATGCCGGGGCCACACGCGCCGTACCGCCACGTGAACGCTCGCCTCGCGGCCGAGGTTCCCTGCTGGGCCTCGACAGCGAGAACTCGCCTTTCGCGGTCGAGTTCCGCCAGGTCCGGACCGCTGACCCAGGAGGCAACTCCCGTGAGGAAGGCCGCGACGGCTTCGGGACTTCCCACAGCGTCGAACGCCGTGTGCAGAACGGAGACGGAGCCGTTGACCTGCAGCCCCCCGCCGTCACGGTCATGGAGAGCCAGATGCTCCAGCAGGTGTGTCCAACCGGACTCATGCAGAGACTCGTCGGCGGCGCCGGTCCTGAAGAGCAGCCTTGCAGTCAGAGTCGGTCGTCCGCTCCGGACCCAGAAGCAGGGCACACCGTCGACGTCGGTCCGAAAGACTGTGCTGCCCGAGAGCGACTCCACCGCAATCCCCTTGTTCTCTCGCAGGCCCGGGGAGGAAGAGTAGCCGCCCCTCCGGAGGCTTGAGACCGCTCGGACGTCATACGGACGGGGCAGGCGTCTGCTCTGTCCGTATGACGTCCTGCACTCCTCAGGACTCGTAGGTCTGGTTCGCCAGCCTCAGGTCGTCGGGCGCGATCCCGCCGCCCTCGGAGGGGATGACCTGGTCGCCCGTGACGCAGTCGCCCGACGTCGCCGAGCAGGTCACCACGTGGTGCTTGCTGACGGTGAACAGGTCGTCGCCGGGCGTCCACCCGTAGCCGAACGAGTAGCCGTCGAACGTCGCCGTGGTGTCGGAGTCGACGCCGTAGACGGTGAAGGACTTGCCGTCCTTGGCGTCGACCGTGGCGAAGCGGCCGTCGGGGGAGAGCTTGGCGTAGCCGTACTGGCCGACGGGGATCGCGAGCAGGGTCTTCCCGGTCGCCACGTCGAGGACCAGGACCTTGTCGCCGTCCCGGCCGACGGTGCGACCACCCTGGACGACGGGGTAGCCGCCGGTGACGACATCGGTCGTGCCGACCTTGCCGGTCCGCCAGTCGACGGTGCGGGTGACGTCGTCGGAGCCGACGTACACCGTGTCGCCGCTCAGGGCGACCGGAGGACCGGACCAGCCGCCCCAGGTGAAGTCGCCCGGCATCGCGACGCGGGCCACCTCCGTGTCCGTGGCGACGTCGTGGACGACCACCTCGACGGTGCCGTCGGTGACCTCGGTGTAGGCCAGGTAGGGCTGCGTCGGGTCGACGCCCGGGACGCTCTCCTCGGTGACGACGGAGACGTGCTGCACGGTGCCCGACGGGGTGACGAGGGAGAACCGCTGCGGTCCGCCGCCGTCGCTGGCGTTGTTGTTGCCGTGCCGGACCAGCAGGCCCGCCGAGGTGTAGTAGCTCGACTTGACGGCCTTGTCGTCGATCGCGACGTGCTCGGTGCCCCCGTCGTAGAAGACGGTGGTGCCGAGGGTGAACATCGCGCCGTGCTCGTCGGTGGTCCCCGCCGGCTCGGCGGCCCGGTCGGGGTGCAGGCCTCCGAGGAGGCCGGCCACGACGCCCAGCGTCGCGACGACGGCCACAGCCACGACGCCCGTGACGGCCTGCTGACGGTGGTGCAGGCGGCGTCCCCGCGCGATGACCTGGGCGGCGTGCGGGGGCGGCACCGCGAGGTGCTCGGCCTCTTCGTGCAGGAGGGCGGTGAGTCGGTCAGTCATGCAGGGCTCCCAGGGTGTGCGGGACGACGGCGTCGCCGAGCAGCGTGCGCAGCCGGGCGAGGGCGTCGGAGGTCTGGCTCTTGACGGTGCCCTCGGAGCAGCCGAGGGCGTGGGCGGTCTGAGCCACGGACAGGTCCTCGTAGAAGCGGAGGACGACGACCGCGCGCTGCCGCGGCGGCAGCTCCCCGAGAGCGGTCACGAGTGCGGGACGGTCGGAGGGATCGTGCTGCACGACCTGGTCCGGGAGCTCCTCCACGGGACGCTCGTTCCGCCAGGACTTCCTGCGGAACCACGACGTGGCCGTGTTGACCAGCGTGGTGCGGGCATAGCCGGGCGCGGCACTCAGGTCACGGACCTGGCGCCAGGAGGCGTAGGTCTTGGCCAGCGCCGTCTGGACGAGGTCCTCGGCCTCGGCGTGGTCGCCGAGGAGCAGGTACGCCGTGCGGTACAGCGAGGACCAGCTGGCATGGACGAACTCGGTGTAGTCGTCGTCGGACGGTGGGCGTCCGGGAAGGTGTGGCATCGGTTCTCCCTCGTGTCGTTCACCCTGTCAGATGCGCGAGGTCACACCTTGGTTGGGCGCGCCGCCCGTTTGTGTCGTCGCGACCGGGGGAAGATCCCCTTCGTGCTCGAGTCCTACGCGCCCGACGGCGCCCGCTCCACCGACAGGCCGACCGGCGTGACCGGCGTCGCGGCCCAGGCCGGTGTCGCGGTGGCGACCTTCGCCGGGACGGGCCTGCGGGACACGGCGTACGCCGCGGTCGGGCTGTTCTCCCTCGTCGTCGCCGTCTGCGGCTTCGCGGTCGCCGACGGCGTCGGCAACGCCGTGCTCGGCGTGGTGGCCGGGCTGCTGGCCACGGCCCTGCCCACGGTGGCCCTCGAGCGCCGTGCGCCCTCCTGGCGCATCTGGCTGGCGATCCTGGCCGGGGCACTGCTGGACACGGCGGCCGTGGCTGTCTTCCTCGGCTGAGCCCGGGTCCGACCGGGGGGAGGCCGAGTCCGGGGCTCTCCTAGGATGGCCCCCATGCCTGACATTTCCCGTGACGAGGTCGCCCACCTGGCGAACCTCGCCCGGATCGACCTCGACGATGCCGAGCTCGACCACCTCGCACCGCAGCTGTCGGTGATCCTCGAGTCGGTCGCCTCGATCAGCGGAGTCGCCGGCGACGACGTCCCCCCGACCTCGCACGCGCTGCCGATGACCAACGTCTTCCGAGACGACGTCGTCCGCCCGTGCCTCACCGCCGAGCAGGCGCTGTCCGGTGCTCCCGCCCACGAGCAGCAGCGCTTCTCGGTCCCTCGCATCCTGGGAGACGAGCAGTGACCGCCCCCACCACCGACTGGACCCGCAGGACCGCGGCCGAGCTCGCCGACGCCCTCGCGGCCGGCGAGGTCACCTCGGTCGAGCTGACCCGCGCCCACCTCGACCGGATCGCCGCGGTCGACGGCGAGGTGCACGCCTTCCTCCACGTCGACGCCGACGGCGCCCTCGCCGAGGCGGCGGCCTCCGACGCCCGCCGCGCCGCGGGCGCCCCCCTGTCGTCGCTCGACGGGGTCCCGATCGCGGTCAAGGACGTGCTGGCGACCGCCGGCCTGCCCACGACGTGCGGCTCGAAGATCCTCGAGGGCTGGGTGCCGCCGTACGACGCCACCGTCGTGCGCAAGCTGCGCGAGGCCGGCCTGCCCATCCTGGGCAAGACCAACATGGACGAGTTCGCGATGGGCTCCTCCACCGAGCACTCCGCCTACGGCGCGACCCACAACCCGTGGGACCTCGACCGGATCCCCGGCGGCTCGGGCGGTGGCTCGGCCGCGGCCGTGGCCGCCTTCGAGGCGCCGCTCGCCATCGGCACCGACACCGGCGGCTCGATCCGCCAGCCCGGCGCCGTCACCGGCACGGTCGGCGTGAAGCCGACCTACGGCTCGGTCTCCCGCTACGGCCTCGTGGCCCTGGCCAACTCGCTCGACCAGGCCGGCCCGGTCACCCGCACGGTGCTCGACTCGGCGCTGCTGCACGAGGTCATCGGCGGCCACGACGAGCTCGACTCCACCAGCATCGACCGCCCGGTCGGCGCCTACGTCGAGGCCGCCCGTCAGGGTGCCGCCGGCGACATGACCGGCGTCCGGATCGGCGTCGTCACCGAGCTCGGCGGAGAGGGCTACCAGCCCGGCGTGCTGGCCCGCTTCCAGGAGTCGGTCGACCTGTTGGTCAAGGCCGGCGCCGAGGTCGTGGAGGTCTCCTGCCCGACGTTCGTGCACGCGCTGGCGACCTACTACCTGATCCTGCCGGCTGAGGCGTCCAGCAACCTCGCGAAGTTCGACGCGATGCGCTACGGCCTGCGGGTCCTGCCCGAGGGCATCGAGAGCCCGTCGGCCGAGGACGTCATGCGGGCCACCCGTGACGCCGGCTTCGGCGACGAGGTCAAGCGCCGCATCATCCTCGGCACCTACGCCCTGTCCAGCGGCTACTACGACGCCTACTACGGCCAGGCCCAGAAGGTGCGCACCCTCATCAGCCGCGACTTCGACGCTGCGTTCGAGAAGGCCGACGTGCTGGTGTCGCCGACCGCGCCGACCACGGCGTTCAAGCTGGGGGAGAAGCTCGACGACCCGATCGCGATGTACCTCAACGACCTCGCGACCATCCCGGCCAACCTCGCGGGCGTCCCGGGCATCTCGGTGCCCAGCGGCCTCGCCGACGAGGACGGCCTGCCTGCCGGCTTCCAGATCCTGGCGCCGGCCCTGGCCGACGAGCGCCTCTACCGTGTCGGCGCCGCCCTCGAGGCCGCGCTGCTCGACCAGTGGGGCGGCCCGCTGCTCGACAAGGCCCCGGAACTCGGCAAGCTCGATCACCGAAACGGAGACTCGGCATGACCGAAACGCTTGTGTCCTTCGAGGACGTCCTCGCGGCGTACGACCCGGCGATGGGCCTGGAGGTCCACGTCGAGCTGAACACCAACTCCAAGATGTTCTGCGGCTGCCCGACCGAGTTCGGCGCCGAGCCCAACACGCAGGTCTGCCCGACCTGCCTGGGGCTGCCCGGCGCGATGCCCGTGGTCAACCGCAAGGCCGTGGAGTCGGCGATCCGGATCGGCCTCGCGCTCAACTGCGACATCGCCGAGTGGTGCCGCTTCGCGCGGAAGAACTACTTCTACCCGGACATGCCGAAGAACTTCCAGACCTCCCAGTACGACGAGCCCATCGCCTTCGACGGCCACATGGACGTCGAGGTCGACGGGGAGACCTTCCGGGTCGAGATCGAGCGCGCCCACATGGAGGAGGACACCGGCAAGTCGCTGCACGTCGGCGGCGCGACCGGTCGCATCCACGGCGCCGACTACTCGCTGGTCGACTACAACCGCGCCGGCATCCCGCTGATCGAGATCGTCACCCGCCCGATCATGGGCGCGGGGGAGAAGGCGCCTGAGATCGCCAAGGCGTACGTCGCCCAGCTGCGCGAGCTGATCGTCGCCCTCGGCGTCTCCGACGCCCGGATGGACCAGGGCTCGATCCGCGCCGACGTCAACCTGTCGCTGTCGCCGAAGGGGACCGGGACGCTCGGCACCCGCTCGGAGACCAAGAACGTCAACTCCCTGCGCTCGGTCGAGCGTGCGGTCCGCTACGAGATGCAGCGCCACGCGGGCATCCTCGACGCGGGCGGCTCGATCCTGCAGGAGACCCGCCACTGGCACGAGGACACCGGGATCACCACGAGTGGTCGCGAGAAGTCCGACGCCGAGGACTACCGCTACTTCCCCGAGCCCGACCTGGTGCCCGTGGCGCCGTCGCGCGAGTGGGTCGAGGAGCTCCGCGGCACGCTGCCGGAGAACCCCACCCAGAAGCGCGCCCGCCTGCAGGCCGAGTGGGGCTTCTCCGACCTCGAGATGCGCGACACCGTGGGTGCCGGCGCGTTCGGCCTGGTCGAGGAGACCATCGCGGCCGGGGCCACCCCGCAGGCCGCCCGCAAGTGGTGGCTCTCGGAGATGGCGCGTCGGGCCAACGACTCGGGTGTCGAGATCGGCGCCCTGGGCGTCTCGCCGGCGCAGGTCGCCGCGGTGCAGGCGCTGGTCGACGGCGGCACCATCAACGACAAGCTGGCCCGCCAGGTCTTCGACGGTCTGCTCGCCGGTGAGGGCACCCCCGAGGAGATCGTCGCGGCCCGCGGGCTCGCGATCGTCTCCGACGAGGGCGCGCTGTCCGCGGCCGTCGACAACGCCATCGCCGCCAACCCCGACGTCGCGGACAAGATCCGCGACGGCAAGGTGGCCGCGGCCGGTGCCCTGATCGGGGCGGTCATGAAGGAGATGCGCGGCCAGGCCGACGCCGGCCGGGTGCGCGAGCTGATCCTGGAGAAGCTGGCCTGAGCGGGTCTGAGACCCTGCCCACAGTGTGAGTCCGCGATGCGTGTGTGACATCGGGGCGGCCAGCACCGGTTGGTAAAGTCTGCGGTCGCTCCGGGAGAGCCGACCCTGACCGCAACCAATCCTTTGGGAGCTGGCCGCTTCGATGTCCACCCGCTCAGCACGACTTCCTTCCCTGCTCGTCGCCCTGGTCGCCACGTTGGCGATCGGAGCCGGCGCGTTCGCCGCCCCGGCCTCCGCCGTCGGGCACTACACCCCGCCCGCGGGGGTGAAGACCAACAATCCCCTCGGTGACCGGACCGAGCGCCGCGTGATCATCCGGCACGTCATCCGCGCCATCGACAGCACGCCGCGGATGTCGCACATCCGGATCGCCAGCTGGAACATCCGCAGCGACGCGATCGTCGACGCGCTGATCGCCGCCCACAAGCGGCACGTGTCGGTCCGGGTGATCATGGACCGCGGCAACGCCAACCCCGACAACCCCAACGAGGGCGTCAACCGGCTGCAGCGGGCGCTGAAGAACAACGGCAACCGCACTCGCCGCCCGGCGATGCGCAGCCACCTCGAGAAGTGCCGCAGCTCCTGCCGTGGCACGCGCGGCATCGCGCACTCGAAGTTCTTCCTCTTCGACCACGTGGGTCGCGCCCACGACGTCGTGATGAACGGCTCCTTCAACGCCACCGACCTCGCGGTCAGCGGCCAGTGGAACGACATCTTCACCGTCGTGGGCCGTCCGAAGGTCTTCAAGGAGTTCCGCAAGGTCTTCTCGCAGATGTTCAAGGACCAGCCGGTCGCGCAGGGCTACCGCGTGCACCGCTACCGGTCGCTGACCACGATGGCCTTCCCTTACACCGGCGCGCACACGACCAAGGACCCCGTCATGCGGGAGCTGGACCGGGTGACCTGCTCCGGCGCACGCAACACCGGTGACGGCCACACGAGCCTGCGGATCGCCCAGACCTCGTGGTACGGCGACCGCGGCAAGCAGATCGCGTGGCGGATCCGGCACATGCAGAACAACGGCTGCCGCATCCGGATCGTGTACGCCGTCATGGGCAACGAGGTGCTGCGCATCCTGCGCCACGGGGGAGACCACCCCGTGCCGATGCGCCAGATCGTGCAGGACTTCAACGCCGACGGCGTCTACGACAAGTACCTCCACATGAAGGTCATGACGATCCAGGGGCACTACCGCAAGGACCACGCCGCGACCATCACGCTCAACGGGTCGGCCAACTGGTCGCCGGCAGTGCTGGCCAGCGACGAGGCCGTGCTCCGGCTGAGCCGCCCGGTCACGCTGAACCGCTACAACGGGTGGATCAACCACCTCTTCCACAACCCGCCGAAGAAGTACCCCAACGGCAAGGACCCCGCCGGCACCGGCACCGGCACCAACCTGCCCGGCCGCTGGAGCACCAGCTCGGTCGATCCGTACGCCCTCGTCGAGGCGGACTGACCCACGGCGTCCACGGGCGGACCGGCCCCCTCACGGGGGCCGGTCCGTCGGTATGCTGCGCTCACACAACTCATCACGCCCGCAGTGGGGGAAGCCGGTCCGAATCCGGCGCTGACCCGCAACCGTGTGCTCGCCGAGGTTCGCCTCGGGGAGCGAGCCGGACCACCTGCCGCGACGCGTCCTGATCACACGCTGTCGTGGAAACCAGCGGGTGGCCCCGGGCCTCCCGTTGTGCAGCGGGAAGGAACCCTCATGTCACGCCTCTCCAGGAGCTCGGCGCTCGTCGCCGTCTCCGCCCTGCTCCTCACGCTCGTCCCCGGAGCCGCCCAGGCGGCCCCCGACGACCGGGCCGGCACCTGGCTCACCCGCCAGCTGACCGGCGGCCTGGTCCACAACGACCAGTACTCCTTCGACGACTACGGCCTCACCGCCGACGTCGCCTTCGCGCTGATCGCGACCGGGGGCCAGGCCTCCCACGTCGCCGACATCCGCACGGCGCTGGCCACCCACGTCGACAGCTGGACCACCGGCGTCGACTTCGGCACCGACGACGTCTACGCCGGCTCCGTCGCCAAGGCGGTCGTCCTGGCCGAGGCCACCGGCGCCGACCCGCGCTCCTTCGGCGGTGTCGACCTCGTCCAGCGACTCAACCGACGCATCAGTGCCGACATCCCGACGGTCGGCCGGATCCAGGACAAGTCCGCGACCGACTACGCCAACACCATCGGCCAGGCCTTCGCGGCCCGTGGCCTGGCCGTGGCGGGCTCCGGGAAGGCTGACGAGGCGATCCGCTTCCTGCTGGAGCAGCAGTGCTCCGGCGGCTGGTTCCGCCTCAACTTCGCGGGCAAGGCCAAGGCCGACCAGTCCTGCGACGCCGGCAAGCGGTCCACGACCAGCGCACCCGACACCGACGTCACCGCTCTCGCGGTGATCAACCTGCGGCCGGTCCCGCACAAGTCGGCCGCGGTGAAGGCCGCGATCAAGGACGCCGTCGCGTGGCTCAAGCACCACCAGAAGGACAACGGCAGCTTCGGCGGCGGCCCCGCCACCGAGACCTCCAACGCCAACAGCACCGGCCTCGCGGCCTGGGCCCTCGGCGGCTCCGGCGCGTGCGGTGCGGCCTCGAAGGCGGCGGCCTGGGTGAAGAAGCTCCAGGTCGGTGACGTCGCCAGCGGCAAGCCGCTCGACGGCGAGCGCGGCGCGATCGCCTACGACCGGACGGCGTACGACGCCGCCGCGACGGACGGCATCACGACCGAGACCCAGGACCAGTGGCGGCGCGCCACCTCGCAGGCGGCGCCGGGCCTGGGCTACCTGACGTGCGGCTGACGCTCGCCTCGCTCGTCGCCGCGGTCCTCGTGACCGCGGCGACGGGTGTGATCCCTGCGGCGCCGGCCCAGGCGGCCGCCTGCTCGACCGCGAGCGGGGTCACGGTCGTCGTGGACTTCCACGAGCTCGGCGGCGGGGTGCAGCAGGTCTGCGACGCCGGTGGTGCCGGCGACGACGCGGCGACCCAGTTCGAGGACTCCGGCTTCGCCCTGACCCGGGTGCAGCGCCAGCCCGGGTTCGTGTGCCGGGTCAACAACGCGCCGTCCTCGGACCAGGAGTCCTGCGTCAACACCCCGCCCGCCGACGCCTACTGGGGCCTGTGGTGGTCCGACGGCACGTCCGGGACCTGGACCTACGCCAGCCAGGGCGTCGACTCGCTGACCGTCCCCGAGGGCGGGTACGTCGCCCTCTCGTGGAACGGCAGCAGCACCAAGTCCCCGCCGGGTGCGGCCCCCACGGCCCACAAGACCGCGTCGCCGACCCCCTCGCCCTCACCGAGCCACCAGCCGACGCAGCGGCCGACCCAGCAGCCGACGCATCCGGCCTCGCAGCCCCCGAGCACGGCCGGACCAGCGTCGACGGCGACCGCGTCGAGTGACGCATCCGCCTCGGCCGCAGCGTCCAGCACGCGGTCTGCGGCACCCGGCCCGAAGAAGCACCACCGGGGCCACGCGTCGACGTCGCCGAGCGCGATCGCGTCGGCGTCCGACACCCCCGAGGCGTCGCCGTCCCCGGCGGGCGCCCTACCCAGCGCGGACGCACCCACCCCGGACGACGGCGGCCTCCCCGCCTGGGTGGCGCCGGCGGCCATCGCGGTGCTCTTCGCGGCGGCCGGTGCCACCGCGCTCGTGCGTCGCCGCAGGGCCGGCTGAGCGATGTCCCCGACGCGGCTCCCGCGCGACCTGCACCCCGTGGCCTGGTGGGTGTGGGCGATCGGTCTCGCCGCGGCGGCGTCGCTGACGACCAACCCGCTCGTGCTGCTCCTCCTGGTGGCGGTGGCGAGCGTGGTCGTCATGGCGCGACGTTCCGACCAGCCGTGGGCCGCGTCGTTCCGGATCTACGTCTGGCTCGGGGTCGTGATCGTCGGGGTCCGGCTGGCGTTCCGGGTGGTCTTCGGGGCCGGTGACGTCGGCACCGTGCTGGTCCCGCTCCCGGCCGTGCCCCTGCCGCACTGGGTCGCCGGCATCACCCTGCTGGGGCCGATCACGCGGGAGGCGCTCCTGGCCGGCCTGTACGACGGCCTCCGGCTCGCCACGATCGTGATCTGCATCGGCGCCGCCAACGCCCTCGCCAACCCCAAGCGGCTGCTCCGCTCGGTGCCGCCGGCGCTCTACGAGATCGGGACCGCGCTGGTGGTGGCGGTGACCGTGCTGCCGCAGTTCGCCGACAGCGTGCGCCGGGTCCGGGCCGCGCAGAGCCTGCGGGCGGGGGACACCGGCCGGATCGGGCGGCTGCGCCGCTTCCTGGTGCCGGTCCTCGAGGACGCCCTGGAGCGGTCGCTGGCCCTCGCGGCGGGCATGGACGCGCGGGGCTACGGCCGGGCCGGCAACCTCGGCCGGACCGCCCGGCGCACCACCGGAGCCCTGATGCTGACCGGGCTGGTCGGCATCTGCGTCGGCACCTACGCCGTCCTCGACCAGACCGCGCCGCGCTGGCTCGCGCTGCCGATGCTCGCCCTCGGTGCCGCGACGGCGACGGCCGGCCTGCTCAGCGCGGGTCGTCGGGTGGAGCGCACCCGCTACCGGCCCGACCACTGGCGGCTGCCCGAGCTCGTCGTCGTCGCGTCTGGCGTCGCGGTGGCAGCCCTCGCCTGGTGGGTCGGCGGGCACCAGATCGCCCTGGCCTACCCCGACCTCGCCACGGTCCCGCGGGTGGGCGGCGCGTCCCTGCTCGGTGCCGCGATCGGCCTGCTCGGCGGACTGGCGTCGCCGCCGGTGGCTGCGCCGTACCGTCCCGCGCCCGAACTGCGCGGCCACGTGGAGGCCGCCGCATGATCGAGCTGCGCGACATCACGTTCGGCTACGCCGAGGGGCCTCCCGTCCTCGACCGGGTCTCGCTGACCATCGAGGAGGGCGAGCTCGTCGTCGTCTCGGGGCCGACCGGCGTCGGCAAGTCCACGCTGCTGGGGGTCGTGACCGGGCTGGTGCCGCGGTTCAGCGGCGGCCACCTCTCCGGCGACGTGCTGCTCGACGGCGCCAGCGTCGTGCGCACCCCGCCGCGCGACCGCGCCCACCTCGTGGGTTACGTCGGCCAGGACCCCGCCGCGGGCTTCGTGACCGACACGGTGGAGGAGGAGCTGGCCTACGGCATGGAGCAGCTCGGCCTGCCCGCCGACACCATGCGCCGCCGGGTCGAGGAGACCCTCGACCTGCTCGGCATCGCCGAGCTCCGCCACCGGGACCTGCGCACCCTCTCGGGTGGCCAGCAGCAGCGCGTCGCCATCGGGTCGGTCCTCACGATGCACCCCCGCCTGCTGGTGCTCGACGAGCCCACCTCCGCCCTCGACCCGACCGCAGCCGAGGACGTCCTGGCGACCCTCACCCGGCTCGTGCACGACCTGGGCGTCAGCGTGCTGATGGCCGAGCACCGGCTCGAGCGGGTCGTCCCCTTCGCCGACCGGATGTGCCTGATGACCGGCGGGGGTGCCGTGCGGGTGGGCGAGCCGGCGACCCTGCTGGCCGACTCGCCGGTGGTCCCGCCGATCGTCGAGCTCGGCCGCGCGGCCGGCTGGGACCCGCTCCCGCTGAGCGTGCGCGACGCCCGCCGGCTGGCCCGCGGGCTGGCCGACCGACTCGGGGCACCCCCGACCCCGGAGGTGGAGGCCGACTCCGACGGTGTCGCGCTCCGGGCCCGTCGCCTCTCCGTCGTGCACGGCCCCACCGTCGCGGTGCGCGAGGTCGACCTCGCCCTCGGCGCGCGCCGGGTCACGGCGTTGATGGGGCGCAACGGCTCGGGCAAGTCCTCGATGATGTGGGCCCTGCAGGGCAGCGGCCGGCGCGCGGCGGGCGACGTACACGTCGGCAGCCACGACCCGGCGGCCCTCGACGCCGCCGGTCGCCGCAACCTGGTGGGCCTGGTGCCGCAGAACGCCGCGGACCTGCTCTACCTCGAGACCGTCGCCGAGGAGTGCGCCGCCGCCGACGGCGGCTCGGGCGACTGCCGGGCGATCCTCGAGCGCCTCGTGCCGGGCATCCCGGACGACACCCACCCGCGCGACCTCTCGGAGGGCCAGCGGCTCGCCCTCGCGCTCTCCCTGGTCCTCGTCTCCCGGCCCGACGTGCTGCTCCTCGACGAGCCGACGCGCGGCCTGGACTACGCCGCCAAGCACGAGCTCGCGGGCATCCTCCGCACCCTGGCCGAGGAGGGGCACGCCGTCCTCGTCGCCACCCACGACGTCGAGTTCGTCGCCCAGGCCGCCCACGACGTGGTGGTGCTGGCCGAGGGCGAGGTCGTCTCCTCCGGGCCCGTACGCCGCGTGGTGGCCGAGTCTCCCGCCTTCGCCCCCCAGGTCACCAAGGTGCTCGGCGCGCCGTGGCTGCGGGTCGACGAGGTGGCCGCACGGCTGGACTCGGCATGAGCGCCCGCGTCTCGGCGGTCCCGATCGCGCCGCGCACCGCCCTCGTGCTCGGCGTCGCGTCGCTGGCCGGGCTGATGATGCTCTGCTGGCCGCTGCTCGTGCAGGTCGGCGACGAGCCGCGGGTCGACCCGCCGTTCCTCTTCCTCGGCCTGCTGCCCGTCGTCATCGCCGTTGTGCTGGCCGAGATCAGCGAGGGGGGCATGGACCCCCGCGTGCTGGCGATCCTCGGGGTGCTCTCGGCGATCAACGCCGTCCTGCGTGGCATCTCGCCCGGCACCGCCGGCGTCGAGCTCGTCCTCTTCCTGCTGATCCTCGCCGGGCGCGTCTTCGGCCCCGGCTTCGGCTTCGTCCTGGGCTGCACGTCGCTCTTCGCGTCGGCCCTGATGACCGCCGGCGTCGGCCCGTGGCTGCCGTTCCAGATGCTGGTGTCCGCCTGGGTGGGGATGGGCGCGGGCCTGCTCCCGCGGCGGGTCACCGGGCGGGCCGAGATCGCCATGCTGGTGGTCTACGGGATCGTCGCGGCCTACGCGTTCGGCCTGCTGATGAACCTCTCGGGCTGGCCGTTCCTGCTCGGCGTGGAGGTGCCCGGCCACGGGAGCTCGCTGTCGTTCGTGGCCGGCGCACCGGTCGCGGACAACCTGCACCGCTTCGCGGTCTACACGCTGCTCACGTCGACCGGCAGCTGGGACACCGGACGGGCGATCACCAACGCGGTGGCGATCGCGGTGCTCGGCCCGGCCGTCCTGTCGACGCTGCGCCGGGCCTCCCGGCGGGCGACGGTCACCGGGACTGTTCAGCCCACGGCGTCCAGTGCACCCCGACCCCACGGCTCCTGAGGTCGTCGAGCGCGGCGTTCAACCCTCGGGCGGCGAGACGACGGGGCTTGCTGGTGCGCGCGTTGCGGCCGACGGCCACGGTCACGGCGTCGCCCTCGGCGCGGACCAGCAGCTCGGTCCGGTAGGACGTCTCACCGACCAGGATCCAGCCCCAGGCGAAGTGCACCGCGCGGAAGCCGGTCGGGGTGGCGTCCTTGGTCTTGAACCCAGCGATGTCGAGGTGCCGGGCCAGCACCCCGAGGGTCTCCTCGCGCAGCGCACCGACGCGCAGCTCGAGCTCGGGTCTGAGCATGGTCAGTGGCCACGTCGGCAGCTGCTCGCCCCCGCTGGTCACTGCTGTCCGCCGTACGGGTCGACCAGCAGGATCCGGTCGTCGCCCTCGACCGGGGCGCCGCGGCCGTCGCGGTTGCTGGTGGTCACCCACAGCCGTCCGTCGGGAGCCACCGCAACCGTGCGCATCCGGCCGTACTCGCCCACGAAGAAGTCGGTCGGGTGGGAGGCGCGGGTGCCGTGGACGTCGATGCGCCACAGGCGCATGCCGCGCAGGGAGCCGAGCCAGAGCTCGCCGTCGAGGTAGGCCAGGCCCGACGGCGAGGCGACCGACGGGTCCCACACGACCTGCGGGTTGGTCATGCCTGCGGCATCGCCCCGTCCCTCGACGACCGGCCAGCCGTAGTCGTGGCCGGCCACGATGAGGTTGAGCTCGTCGAACAGGTCGTGCCCGAACTCCGAGGCCCACAGGTGCCCGGCGTCGTCGAAGGCCAGGCCCTGCACGTTGCGGTGGCCGTAGGAGAAGACCGGCGTGCCGAAGGGGTTGCCCGGTGCCGGGTCGCCGTCGGGGGTGATCCGCAGGATCTTCCCGCCGAGGGAGTCCTTGTCCTGGGCCAGGGACTCGTCGCCCGTCTCGCCGGTGGAGGCGTAGAGGTAGCCGTCGGGCCCGAAGGCGAGCCGGCCGCCGTCATGGATGTAGCCGTGGGGGATGCCGTCGAGGACCACCTCGAGGTCGCCGAGCCGCCCGCCGTCGTACGTCGCCCGTTCGATGCGGTTGTCCTCGGGCGTCGTGACGTAGAAGTAGAGGAGGTGGTCGCTGGCGAAGTCGGGGGAGACCGCCACGCCGAGCAGCCCGGACTCGCCCGCGGCGCCCTCGCCGACGGGCTCGCCGATGGTGGTGATCACCCTGACGTCGTGGTCGGGGCCGTGGATCAGCAGCACCCGGCGGGTGTCCCGCTCGGTGACGACCGCGTCGCCGTCGGGCAGGAACGCCAGCCCCCACGGCACGGCCAGCCCGGTGGCGATCGTCCCGACCACCCAGGGGGTGCCGGCGGGCTTCGAGGGGCTGCCGGAGGAGGTGGCGCTCGACGTGGGCGCCGGTGAGGCCGTGACGGTGTCGCCCGGCTCGCCGGAGGAGTCGCCCCCGGAGGTGCAGCCGGCCAGGGCCGCGATCGCGACCAGGGCGACCGCCCCCCGGCGCACGTCAGCCCACCCGCTCCAGGAAGTCGAGCAGCAGCTCGTGCACGCGCTCGGGCTGCTCCATCTGGATGAAGTGGCTGCCGCGGAGCTCGACGTAGGTCGCCCCCTCGATCCGGTCGGCGGCGGTGCGCATGTCGCGGGCGCCGGCCAGCACGTCGTACGTCGCGGCGACGAACATGGTCGGCACGGTGATGCCGCTGAGCGAGACGCGGGCGTGCTCGGAGGTCTTGAGGGCGAGGTGGAAGTACCAGTCGACGGGCGTGGTGAGGAACTCCGCGATCGCGACCGCGGCGAGCTCGGGGTCCGGCACGGGGAGCATGAAGCCGCTGTGGGTGATCAGGTCGACGGCGCGCGGGCCGACCGGCAGCCGCGAGGCGATCGGCGTGAGCAGTCGGCCGCCGAGCTTCATCGCGCGGGAGAGGCTCACGGTGAGGGCGCGGGCCGCGAGGTGCGGCAGGTGCAGCGGGCCGAGCATGGTGGCGAACGTGTCGCCGGGGACGCCCGCGACGGCGAAGAGGCCGGTGACGCGCTCGGGGTGGCGGACCGCGAGCTCGAACATCGTGTTGACGCCCATGGACCAGCCCATGAGGACCGCCCGGTCGACCCCGAAGTGGTCCATGACCGACAGGCCGTCCTCGACGAACTCCTCGATGCCGACGCGCTGCGGGTCGCTCGGGCGGTCCGACCCGCCGGTGCCGCGGTGGTTCCACGACACGACGCGGACGCCGCAGTCGGGGTCGAGCAGCGCCGGCCAGGTCCAGGGGCTGGTGCCGAGCCCGTTGCAGAGCACCACGGTCGGGCCGTCGATGCGGCCCGCGGGGTCGTTGGTCCACGCCCGCAGCCGTGTCCCGTCGTCCGAGAGGACGTCGTGGAAGGTGATCTGGTCGTCCGTGGCGGCGCGGGCGGCGGAGGCGGGCATGGGCCCGATTGTGCCCCAGCCTCAGTGCCGGGTGCGGGAGGTGTGGCTGGGTTCACCAGGTGCCCAGGGAGGTGGGCCGACCCGGTGAACCCAGCTCACAGAGCAGCCTGGGCTGCGACCTCCGCGGTCGGGGACCCGCCGGCGGACCCGGTCAGTCCGGCGAGGAAGTCCTCGACCTCGTCGCGTTCCGCACGTCGTTGGGCGAGCGCGGTGGAGGCGATCATGGCGTTGCGACGGGCGACCTGCTGCGACTCGACCGGCCACTGCGTGAGATGGCGGTGGAGCGACTTCCAGAGGTTCATGACTGGCTCCCGGGACGACGTCGGCAACTGCGGTGGGTGGTGCAGCACTCCTGCTCTGACAACGAACCTAGGAGGGCGCGAGGTCGCCGGCGTCAACGTCGTGTGACGGTTGGGTGAACTCGTCGGCGATCAGTCCGGCACCGGCTCGGCGAGGGTGGCCCCGCTCCGCGTGGCGCCGACGCTGGCCACGACCACGCAGGCCATCGCGACCCACTGCACCGGCGAGAGGAACTCCCCGAGCACCACGATCCCGGCGAGGGCTGCGGCCGCCGGCTCCAGGCTCATCAGCACCCCGAAGACGGCCGGCCGGATCGAGCGCAGCGCCACCATCTCGCAGCTGTAGGGGATCACCGAGCTGAGCAGCCCGACGGCGGCGCCGAGCAGCAGCACCCGCCCGTCGCCCAGCTTGTCGCCGCCGACGTGCAGGGCGAACGGGGTGAGCAGCAGTGTCGCCACGACGCTGGCCACCGCCAGCCCGTCCAGGCCGGGCCAGCGTCGTCCGGTCTCGGCGCTCAGCAGGATGTACGCCGCCCACGCGGCGCCGGCCAGCAGCGCGCACAGCACGCCGGGCCAGGTCAGGTGGGCCCGCTCGACCCCGAGCAGCGCCACGCCCAGTCCGGCGAGGCCGACCCAGACCAGGTCGCGCGCGCGGCGCGAGCCGAGCACGGCCAGCGTGAGCGGCCCGACGAACTCGATGGTGACCGCGATGCCCAGCGGGATCCGGGCGAACGACTGGTAGATCGCCCAGTTCATGGTGCCCAGCGAGGCGCCGAGACCCAGCACGACCAGCCAGTCGCGCCGGCTCCGGCCGCGCAGGACCGGTCGCGCGGCGAGCGCGAGGACCACCGCGCTGGTGACCAGCCGCAGCCACACGATCAGGGTCGGCTCGACCTCGTCGAAGAGGCTCTTGGCGATGCCCGCGCCGAACTGGACCGAAAAGATCCCGACGAGCACCAGCCAGACCGGTGAGAATCGGGTGGTCACCGGGTCACACTACGAAAGACCCGGGATCGACGTACGAAGGGAAGTTGACCGTGGACAGGACAGTGCTGCTCGTGGGCACCCGCAAGGGACTGTGGATCGGGACCTCCGACGAGGCCCGCGTGGACTGGGAGTTCACCGGTCCGCACTTCGACATGGAGGAGGTCTACTCCTGCATGGTCGACACCCGCGGCGACCAGCCACGGCTGCTGGCCGGTGCGTCGTCGAGCTGGCTGGGTCCCCAGGTGCGGCACTCCGACGACCTGGGCGCGTCGTGGGCGGAGACCCCCAACGGCGCGATCCGCTTCCCGGAGTCGACCGGCGCGACCCTGGAGCGGGTCTGGCAGCTGGTGCCCGGGGCCGAGCCGGGTGTCGTCTACGCCGGCACCGAGCCCGGCGCGGTGTTCCGCTCCACCGACGGCGGCGAGACGTTCGCGCTCGAGCAGGCGCTCTGGGACCACCCGCACCGGCCGCAGTGGAACGCCGGCTTCGGCGGCCAGGCCTTCCACACCGTGCTCCCGCACCCCACGGACCCGCAGTCCGTGACCGCCGCGCTCTCGACCGGTGGCGTCTACCAGACCAACGACGGCGGGGCGTCGTGGGAGCCGCGCAACCAGGGCATCCGTGCGGAGTTCCTGCCCGAGGGGCAGCAGTACCCCGAGTTCGGCCAGTGCGTGCACAAGGTCACCCGGCACCCGGCCCGCCCCGAGCGGATGTACCTCCAGAACCACGGCGGCGTCTACCGCTCCGACGACCACGGCGCGTCCTGGCAGTCGATCGCCGACGGGTTGCCGGCCGACTTCGGGTTCCCGATCGTCGTCCACCCCCACGAGCCGGACACCGTCTACGTCTTCCCGATCGGCGGCGGCGACCGGCGCTACCCGCCGGACGCCAAGGCCCGGGTGTGGCGCTCGCGCGACGCGGGAGGGACGTGGGAGGAGCTCGCCGCGGGCCTGCCCGACGGCTTCTTCGTCGCGGTGATGCGCGACGCGATGTGCGCCGACGGTCACGAGCGGGCCGGGCTCTACTTCGGCGCCCGCAACGGCTCCGTGTGGGGCTCCGCGGACGAGGGCGACACCTGGCGCCAGATCGTCAGCGACCTCCCCGACGTGATGTGCGTGCGGGCCGCCGCGATCTGACCCGAACTCCAGCACGCGCCCGGCCGGGTGCGCGAGGATGCGCGCCATGAGCGAGTTCGAGATCTCCCGTTCGGCGACGATCGAGGCGGACCCGGGTCGGGTGCACGCGTTGGTCAACGACTTCCACGAGTGGACCGCGTGGTCGCCGTGGGAGGACGTGGACCCCGCCCTGGAGCGGACCTACTCCGGCCCCGCCAGCGGCACCGGCGCCCACTACGCCTGGTCGGGCAACCGCCGGGCCGGCCAGGGCAACATGGAGATCACGTCCTCGGTACCCGAGCGGATCGGGATCCGGCTGGCCTTCCTCAAGCCGTGGAAGGCCACCAACGACGTCACCTTCACCTTCGTCCCGTCCGCCGCGGGCACCGGCACCGACGTCACCTGGACGATGACCGGTGAGCACAAGGGGTTCGGCGTGGTGATCGGCAAGCTGTTCAACATGGACAAGCTGGTCGGCAAGGACTTCGAGAAGGGCCTGGCCCGGCTCAAGGTCGCCGCCGAGGGCTGAGCGCCGTCGAGTCGGCGCAACTGCCGGCCCCACAGAGGTCGAGTCGATGCTCCTATGACGCGTCAAGCCGCGATGGCGGGGGTGTTGAGGGCTCGTAGGTCTTGTCGGAGCAGGGTGAAGAGTTCGCGGGCGAGGTAGCGCTTGAGCTTGCGGCGCAGGTG
>NZ_BIFF01000007.1:0-309765 GCF_003865225.1 Nocardioides sp. LS1 | reverse complement strand
GTGGGGACGGGCGGGCGCGCACGCGGCGACGATGCGAGGTCCCGTCAAAGGGAGGCGCGGCGCCGCCCAGCGGCGGCCCGGCAGGAAACCACGCCGTGGCGGCGACGCGGCGAGCATAGGGACTCGCGTCGTCGACGTGGGAGCGACCGTCCGGCCCCACCACCCCGCGCCGAGACTGTCCCGGGGAGGCTGCCCCGCGCAGCGGCAACCCGCCCGCGAAGCGGGCGACACCCTGAGCTCACCGGTGCTGCACGTGCTTCCACCACTGCGACACCTGCGGGCAGCCCGGGACGGTGTGCGCCCAGGGGCCGCCGACGAAGCGGGGGTCGGGGAGGGACGGGCAGTGGGTGGGGTCGAGGGGGGCGGTCACGGGCGGGGGCGTGCTCGGCTCGACGGGGATCGCCGCGGCCGGCGAGCCGGAGAAGGATCCGGCCAGCACGGCGGTGATCGCCGCGGCGGCAGCTCCCGCGGCAGCGGAGGTCCAGCTCCAGCGGCGGTTGCGGCGGGTGGTGGTGTGGTGGTTCATGGCGGATCTCCTCGGTGGGGCGGGGCCGGTTGCCCCGGGCATGCCACCGGTGTCGCAGCAGCCGGTTCCGGACCGGCTGCCGTGCGGTATCGACCCGGTATCGGGCGGGTTGACGGCCCCCGGGAACCTGCGACTCTGGACGGGTGGGCATCACGGTCCTCGGTCCCCTGACCGTCGACGGCCAGCCGCGGTTGAGCCCCCGCGACCGGGTGGTCCTCGCCGCCCTGGCCACGGGTGGTGACCGGCCGGTGACCGCCGACCAGCTCAAGGACGCGCTCTGGGGCGACACGGTGCCGCCGTCGGGGACGAAGATCCTGCAGGGCTGCATCGTGCGGCTGCGCAAGGCACTCGGGCCGGACGCCATCCAGACCTCCCCCGGTGGCTACCTGCTGCGGCTGTCCGCGGACGACGTGGACGCCCGCCGCTTCGAGGTGCTCGTCGAGCGGGGGCGCGAGCTGCTGACGCTCGGCGAGGCCGACCGTGCGGCGTACGTCCTGGGCGAGGCGCTGGCGCTCTGGCGCGGCGACCCGTTCACCGACGTCGAGGGATGGGACCCGGCGACCGCCGAGGCCGCACGGCTGGGCGAGCTGCTCCTCGAGGCCGAGGAGCTCCGGGTGGACGCGCTCATGCGGGCCGGTCGGCACCGCGAGGTGCTCGCGGAGTGCCAGTCGCTGGTGCGGGCCGCGCCGCTGCGCGAGCGCCGGTGGGCGCTGCTCGCCTACGGGCAGTACCTCGCCGGACGCCAGGGCGAGGCGCTCCGGACGATCCACCAGGTCAAGGTGCTGCTGGCCGAGCAGCTCGGCATCGACCCGAGCCCCGACCTGGCCGCCCTGGAGCAGGCGATCCTGCGGCAGGACGCGTCGCTGCTCGTCGACGACGCCCTCCCGGCGGGCGACGAGGCCTGCCCCTACCAGGGCCTGATGGCGTACGACGTCGGCGACGCCGACTCGTTCTTCGGGCGCGACGACGACGTGGCCGCGTGCCTGGACGTGCTGCGGCGTACCTCCACCGTGGCGCTGGTCGGGCCGTCCGGCTGCGGCAAGTCGTCGCTGCTGCGGGCCGGGATCGGTGCGGCGCTGCGCCGGCAGGGCCAGACCGTGGTCGTGCTCACGCCCAGGGAGCACCCGATGCAGGCCCTCACGGCGGTGACTGCGGCCGGCGGACGGCGACCGGTGCTGCTCGTCGACCAGTGCGAGGAGGTCTTCACCCTGTGCGCCGACCCGGCCGAGCGGCACGAGTTCCTCGCCGCGCTCGTGCACGAGGCGACCACCGGCACCGTCGCGATCGCCCTGCGGGCCGATCGGCTGGCTGACGTCGCCTCGCACCCGTCGTTCGGCCGGCTCGTCGAGCGCGGCCTGCACCTCCTCGGCGGGCTGGACGACGACGGGCTCCGGGCGGCGATCGAGGGCCCGGCGCGCCAGGCGGGGCTGCTCCTCGAGCCCGGGCTGGTGGACCTGCTGGTCCGCGAGGTGCGTGACGACCCGGGAGCTCTGCCGCTGCTGGCGCACGCGCTGCTGGAGACCTGGAAGCGCCGGGAGGGCCACACGCTCACGGTCGCGGGCTACCAGTCGACCGGCGGCATCCACGGTGCGGTGGCGCAGTCGGCCGAGCGCCTCTACGCCCAGGTCGGCGCGGGTCGCCGACACCTGCTGCGCGACCTGGTGCTGCGGCTGGTGGCCGCGGGCAGCGAGGGCGAGCCGGTGCGCAGCCGGGTGCCGCGCCGGCAGGTCGCCACCGACGACGAGCACGAGCGCCTCATCGAGATGCTCGTGGCGGCCCGTCTGGTCACCAGCGACGACGGCATCCTCGAGATCACCCACGAGGCGCTCGCCCGGGCCTGGCCCCGGCTGCGCGCCTGGCTCGACGACGACGTCGACGGCCAGCGGATCCTGCACCACCTCACTGCCGCCGCCGACGCCTGGGACTCCCTCGGGCGGCCCGACAGCGAGCTCTACCGCGGGGTGCGACTGGCGCGCGCCGTCGAGTGGCAGGCCCGCAGCCGCAGCACCCTGACCGCCACCGAGGAGGAGTTCCTCGACGCCGGCCGGCGGGTGGCCGAGCTCGAGGAGCAGTCCGCGGCCGAGCGGGCCCGCGTGCAGGCCCGGCTGATCCACCGCCTGCGCGGGGTGCTGACGGGCGCCGTCGTCGTGACCGTGCTGGCCGTGGTGGCCGGCATGCTGGCCGTCCAGCAGAAGCGGAGCGCCGACGAGAGCTCCGTGGCCGCCACCGACGCCGAGACGACCGCGGTCGCGCGCCGGGCCGGTGCGGCTGCCCTGGTGAGCGACGACATCGACGAGTCGCTCCTGCTCGCGCTGAGCGGCGTCGCGCTGCACGACTCCCCCGACACCCGCAGCAGCCTACTCGCCGCGATGGGGCGCAACCCCCGGCTGATCGCCTCGACCCCGCTGCGCGAGGGCGACCAGATCCTGGAGGTCGCCACGAGCCCGGACGGCCGGTCGGTCGCGACCCTCGACGAGGCCCGCCTCGTGCGCCTGTACGACGCGGGCACCGGCGCGTTCGTCGCCGAGCACCAGGCCGGTGTCCCGCGGATCGAGTGGAGCCGCAAGTGGGGACGGCGCCTGCTCGCCTTCAGCCCCGACAGCACGCTGCTGGCCGTCGGCGCGACCGCCAACGTGGGGCCGGCCGCCGAGCTCCTCGACGCCCGCACCCTGGCGCCCACGGACCGGCTCCGCGGGCTGCCCGACCGGGGCTGGGAGGTCCGCGACCTGGGGTTCAGCGCCGACGGCAGCCGGCTGGCGGTCGCCCTGCAGCGCAGCCGCGTCGAGGGCACCGGACTCGTGCCCGTGGCGACGCGCGCGATGGTGTGGGACGTCGCGAGCAGCCGGCCCCCGATCACCGTTCGCGTCCCGGCCGTCGACGGCCCGTCGGTCGCGCTCAGCGACGACGGCGGGACGCTGTGGACCAGCGATCCCCTGACCCGGCACGACCTCCGCACCGGTGCGGCCACCGTCGTGGACCACGGAGGATCGCCGCTGACCAGCCTGACCGTCACCCGCGACCCCGACGTACTGGCGGGCATCCGGGACTGGGGCGCCGAGCTCGTCGACACCCGGACGGGCCGGACCCTGTCGACCCTGCCCTCGAGCGGCACCCTGGTCGACCTGCGGATCTCGCCGGACCGTCGCTCACTGCTCGGGATCTGCTGGGGCGACCGGATCGTGACCGAGTGGGACATCGCGCACGACCGACCCTCGGTGCAGGCCGAGTTCACCCTCGACCGGGGCAACGGCGGGTCGGTGGACTTCGCGGCCGACGGCTCCTACCTCTTCGCTGCGGCCGCCGGCGGCGAGCTGCTGCGGCAGTGGGACCTCGCAGGCCACCGGCAGTACCTCCCCGTCGTGGACCTGCCGACGCCGGCGCCCAGCGGGTGGGGCGTGCTGGCGCCGGGAGGGCGCTGGTCGACGGTGCTCACGGGGGACGCCTGGAGCTTCCGCGACTACGTCACCGGCGCCACCTCGGAGATCCCGATGCAGCCGGGCTACCGGCACACCGTGGGCGCTTGGCACCCGGACGGCGAGCACTACGCCACCGCGACCGGCAAGGACCTCATCGTCTGGGACATCGCCAGCGGGCACCGGGCCCGGAGCACGCGGGTCAGCAGCGGCAAGGTCACCGAGATCGCCTTCTCCCCCGACGGCTCCCGCCTGGCCGTGGCCGAGCTCTCGGGTCGGGTCAGCCTGCTGGACGGCGAGACCCTGGCGCCGGTGGGGCGGCCGATCGAGGTCGGCGAGAGCGTGTCCTGGGTGGCCATGCGCCCCGACGACCGCACGGCGGTCGTCCTCATCGGCGGGCCGGGGCCGAACGTCTTCTGGAGCCAGCAGAACACCCGGTGGGCGCTGCTCGACCTCGAGTCCGGCTCCGTGGTCCGCGAGGGGCCGCTGGGGCTGCGGTACAGCTTCTGGCTGGCGGTCTCCCCCGACGGGCGGTACGCCGCCGTCACCGGCGGCACCGGCTCGGAGGAGGCCGGACCGACCGGCGCTGCCGGGCAGGTCCTGGTCCTCGACCTGGAGTCCGGCCGGCCGGTGCGTCCGCCGGGGCCGGGCCACGGCGGCATCCCCGGCCAGGCGAGCTTCTCGCCGGACAGCACCCAGCTGCTCACGTCGAGCTTCGACGGCTCCGTGACGCTGTGGGACGTGCGGACCGTGTCCCCGCTGGCGAGCGTCGCCGTGGAAGGGCGCCCCTATCTGGCCTCGGCGTTCCTGCCGGACGGCGGCTCGGCCCGCATCCTCGACCCCTCGACCGGCAGCGCGTGGACGTGGGACCTCGACCCCCAGCACGCGGTCGACGCCGCCTGCCGGATGGCGGGCCGGCAGCTGTCGGCCGAGGAGTGGCGAGCCAGCTTCGGCGACCGGCCCTACGTGTCGGCGTGTCCGGCGACCTGAGGGCGGCCCGACCGGGCGTCAGAGCTCGGACTGGATCCCGGCGAGGAGCTGGCGGGCCATCACGATCCGCTGGACCTGGTTGGTGCCCTCGTAGATCTGCGTGATCTTGGCGTCGCGCATCATCCGCTCGACGGGGTACTCGCGGGTGTAGCCGTAGCCACCCAGCACCTGCACCGCGTTGGTGGTGACCTCCATCGCCACGTCCGAGGCGAAGCACTTGGCGGCGGCGCCGAAGAACGTCAGGTCCGCGTCGCCCCGCTCGGAGCGGCCGGCCGCGGCGTAGGTCATCTGCCGCGCGGCCTCGACCTTCATGCCCATGTCGGCCAGCAGGAACTGCAGTCCCTGGAACTCCGCGATCGACTTGCCGAACTGCTTGCGCTCCTTGGCGTAGCCCAGCGCGTAGTCCAGCGCGCCCTGCGCGACGCCGACCGCCTGGGCGGCGATGGTCACGCGGGTGTGGTCGAGGGTCTTCATCGCGGTCTCGAAGCCGGTGCCCTCGGCGCCGATCATCCGGTCGGCCGGGATCCGCACGTTGTCGAGGTAGACCTCGCGGGTCGGGGAGCCCTTGATGCCGAGCTTCTTCTCCGGCGCCCCGAAGGAGATACCCTCATCCGACTTCTCCACCACGAAAGCGGAGATGCCCTTGGAACGCTTCTCGGGGTCGGTCACGGCCATGACGGTGTAGTACTCCGAGACGCCGGCGTTGGTGATCCACCGCTTCACGCCGTTGAGGACCCAGTGGTCCCCGTCGCGGACGGCCTTGGTCTTCATCGACACCGCGTCCGAGCCGGCGTCGGGCTCGGACAGGCAGTAGGAGAAGCCGCCCTCACCGGCGGCGAGCTTGCCGAGGTAGTGCTTCTTGAGCTCCTCCGAGCCGGAGATCTGCACCGGGAGCGAGCCCAGCTTGTTGACCGCCGGGATCAGGCTGGACGACACGCAGGCGCGGGCGACCTCCTCGATCACGATCACGGTCGCGAGCGCGTCGGCCCCGGCACCGCCGTACTCCTCGGGCACGTGGGGGGCGTGGAAGTCCGCCGCCAGGAGCGCGTCGTGCGCCTCCTGGGGGTAGCGGGCGTTCTCGTCGACGTCGGCGGCGTACGGCGCCACCTTCGCGTCGCAGACCGCGCGCACCGCCTCGCGGATCGCCTGGTGCTCCTCGGAGAGTGCGTAGAGGGGGAAGTCAGCGCTCATGGGCCGAATCCTACTTCCGGGTAACGGGACGCCGAACGCCCGCCCGGTGCACGGGGCACCGGACGGGCGTCCAGGGTTGTTCGCGTGGTGCTCAGGCGCTCACGCCAAGGTCACTTGACGACCTTGATGGTGAAGACCTTGGCCTTGCTGACGTTGCGGTAGCCGTCGCCGAGGTACTTGACGAGGACCTTGTGGCTGCCCACGCCCATCTTGGCGAGCTTGAACTTCGCCTTGCCGAGCGAATTGAGCGTTCCGGTGCCGACCTTCTTGCCGCCGCTGATCGCGACGACCTTGCCGGTGGCGGTGTTGAAGCCGCCGGTGACAGCCGACTTCACGACGGCCTGGGTGCCCTTGGCGACGGTGGCCTTGACCGGCTTGGCCGTGGTGACCGAGTCGTTCTTGGTGACCTCGATCGACTTCAGCGTGGCCGGGGTGTCCGCCGTGGAGCACGGGATCGGGACAGCGCCCAGAGCCGTGGTGGCGAGCACCATCGTGAACGCGGACGGCATCGTGACGTCGTAGGTGCCGGCCTCGGGCGCCGTGAAGGCGCCGTTGGTGCCGATGGCGTTGATGATGGCCGAGCCGTCACCCTGCGGGACGAGCCCCGTGAGCGTCAGGCCGGAGACCGGGACGGACTGCGAGCCGAAGCCGAAGCCCATGTCCGGCGAGGACAGGCCGGTCACGCCGAGGCCCGACAGGGTCGGGACCAGCGCGGCCGGAACGCCGATGGCCAGGTCGATGGCGTGGTCGGCGCCCAGGTTGAGCAGGCCCTCGGCGACACCGAAACCAGCCGGCAGGCTGTTGACGTTGTCGAGGTTGGGGATGCTGACGTTGACCGGGAACGGCACGTTGCCGGCGGTCGGGACGGCGCAGGTGTAGGTGTTGGCACCGGTCACGGCGCTGGCCGAGGTGGCCGTCGCCCCAACCATGGCGCCCGCGGCGAGAGCAGTGGCGACACCGACGGTCGCCAGGCGCTTCGAAATAGCAGAAATCTTCATCTGGATGCTCCCTCCCGAGCACTCAAGGTGTCGCTACCTCCCAGTAGCAATCACGTCACGCTAACCGGCGAGTCCGGCCCCATGTGTGGATTCGGCGCAACTCGACCAAGCATGCGGGACGGTTCCCAAGGGTGTGGCAAGAATTCGGCAAGTCTTCCGCAAGATGGCCGGCCGTCGGCGAGCCCTACTCTGGGGGCATGGCTGAGTGGCAGGACGCGGAGCACGTCCGGTTCATGCTCGACGACTGCGAGACGTGGGCGGTCGTCGGGCTGTCGGGCAACCCCGACCGCACGGCGTACGAGATCGCGGCACTGCTGCAGCGGCGCGGCAAACGCATCGTGCCGATCCATCCGACCGCGCCCGTCGTGCTCGGCGAGCAGGGCTACGCGTCGCTCGCCGACGTGCCGTTCCCCATCGACGTGGTCGACGTGTTCCGGCGCAGCGAGGCGGCGGGCGAGTACGCCGAGCAGGCCGTGGCGGTCGGCGCGCGGGCCGTGTGGTTCCAGCTCGGCGTGATCGACGAGGACGCCTTCCTGCGCACGGCCGAGGCCGGCGTCCCGATGGTCATGGACGCCTGTCCGGCCATCGAGTGGCGCCGACGGCGGGCGTGAGCCGCCCCGGCGACGACCTCGCCGTCGCTCCCGGACCGGGCCTGCCGCAGGGCCTGACGATCCCGGCCGCCGAGCTGGTCGAGCGGTTCTCGAAGTCCGCGGGGCCGGGCGGGCAGTCGGTCAACACCACCGACAGCCGGGTCGAGCTCGTCTACGACGTCCTCGGCTCCTCGGCGCTGTCCGACCACCAGCGGTCGCGGGCCCTGCGTCGCCTCGGCGGACAGTTGGTCGACGGCCGGGTCGTGGTGGTCGCCTCCGAGCACCGCTCCCAGCACCGCAACCGGGTCGCGGCGCGCGAGCGGCTCGCCGACCTGCTCCGGACCGCGCTCGCTCCCCCGCCACCGCCCCGACGGCCCACCAAGCCCACGCGGGGCTCGCAGCGTCGGAGGCTCGAGGCGAAGAAGCAGCGGGGGCAGACCAAGTCGTTGCGCGGTCGTGTGCGCGGGGACTAGAAACCGAGCTTGCGCGGGGCGGAGTCGCTGCGCACGACCGCGCCCTTCTCCTGGGCGGCGGTGCGGAGGTCGGCCTGGAAGTCGACCATCCGCTGCTGCAGGGCCGGGTCGGTCGCGGCGAGGATGCGGACGGCGAGCAGGCCGGCGTTGCGGGCATTGCCGACAGCGACGGTCGCGACGGGGACGCCGGCGGGCATCTGCACGATGGAGAGCAGCGAGTCCATGCCGTCGAGGTGCTTGAGCGGGACCGGCACGCCGATCACCGGCAGCGGGGTGACGGCCGCGAGCATGCCGGGCAGGTGGGCCGCTCCCCCGGCGCCCGCGATGATCACCGAGATCCCGCGGCCGGCGGCGTCGCGGCCGTAGGCCAGCATCTCGTCGGGCATCCGGTGCGCGGAGACCACGTCGGCCTCGAAGGCGATGTCGAACTCCGCCAGCGCCTCGCCGGCAGCCTTCATCACCGGCCAGTCGGAATCGGAGCCCATCACGACGCCCACCCGGGGGGTCCCGGCACGCTCGACCGACGAATCAGACATGGTCACTCGCTCTCGTTGCCGAGGTCGCCGGCGAACCAGGCGGCGGCGTGCCGCGCCCGCTCCAGGCAGTCCTCGAGATCGTCGCCGTAGGCGTTGACGTGGCCGACCTTGCGGCCGGGGCGCAGCTCCTTGCCGTAGAGGTGCACGCGCAGGTGGGGGTCGCGCGCCAGGGCGTGCGGGAAGCCGTCGTACAGGCGGCCGACCGAGGCGTCGGGTCCACCGAGGATGTTGACCATCACGGTCCAGCGGGCGCGCGGCGCCGGCGAGCCGAGTGGCAGGTCCATCACCGCACGGAGGTGGTTCTCGAACTGCGAGGTGACCGCGCCGTCCTGCGTCCAGTGGCCGGTGTTGTGCGGGCGCATGGCGAGCTCGTTGACGAGCACGCGTCCGTCGTTGGTCTCGAACATCTCGACCGCGAGGATGCCGGTGACGCCGAGGGCCCCGGCGACGCGCAGCGCGATCTCCTGCGCCTGCCCGGCCAGCTCGGGCGACAGGTCGGGCGCGGGGGCCACGACCTCGCGGCAGATGCCGTCGGTCTGGGTGGAGGCGACGACGGGGTACGCCGCGGCCTGGCCGCTCGGCGAGCGGGCCACCAGCGCGGACAGCTCGCGCCGGAAGTCGACGAGCTCCTCGGCGAGGATCCGCACGCCCGAGGCGGCGGCGGTCGCGAAGGCGTCGCCGCAGTCGTCGGCCGAGCGGACGAACCAGACCCCCTTGCCGTCGTACCCGCCCCGGGTCGTCTTGAGCACGCACGGGAAGCCGAAGGCCTCCACCTCGGCAACGGTGGTGACGATCGCGTTGCGCGGGCAGGGCACGCCGAGACCGGCGAGCCGCTCGCGCATCACGCCCTTGTCCTGGGCGTGCACCAGCGCCTCGGGCCCGGGACGTACGGCGACGCCGGAGTCCTCGAGCGCGTGCAGGTGGTCGGTCGGGACGTGCTCGTGGTCGAAGGTGACCACCGCGCAGCCGTCGGTCACCTTCCGCAGCGTCTCGAGGTCGGTGTAGTCGCCGACGAGGTGGTCGGGGATGACCTGGGCGGCGGAGACGCCCTCGGCCTCGGCCAGCAGCCGGAGCGGCAGGCCCAGGGCGATCGCGGGCTGCGCCATCATCCGGGCGAGCTGGCCGCCACCGATGACGGCAAGGGTCGGAGCGAGCTCGGGCACGGGGAAAGGCTAGTGGCCGTCCGCGCGGCGGCCGCCGTCACCCTTCTCGAAGCGCAGCCCCTTGCCGCGGATCGTGGTGATCAGGTGCGGCCGGCGACTGTCGTCGCCGAGCTTGCGGCGGACCCAGCCGAGGTGCACGTCGATGGTCTTGGACGAGGTCCAGAACGTCGTGTGCCAGACGTCGCGCATCAGCTCGTCGCGGGTCACGATGTCGCCGGCGCGCGAGATCAGCGCGAGCACCAGGTCGAACTCCTTGCGGGACAGGACGATCTCGTCGTCCCCACGCCAGGCACGGCGGCTGTCGGGGTCGACCTTGATGTCCTGGACCTGAAACACAAGGACAAGGTAGGAACGCATCGGCAGGCGCGGAGGCTAATTGAGTAAAATCCCCAACCTTTTCCGTACCAGTTCGAGACCAGATCGAGCCGCCCTCAGTGGCGGCGTACGGCGACCGGCTCCACGATCCCGAAGCCCCGGACCGGTCGCGCGGGCAGCAGTCGGGTCTCGAACTGGTCCTCCGGGAGGGCCTCCGCGGTGGCCGCGTCGATGATCACGCGGTTGCGCCGGGCCACGGCGGTGAGCCGGGCTGCGAGGTTGACCGGCGGGCCGAAGACGTCGCCCAGCCGCATCACCACCGAGCCACTGGCCAGGCCGACCCGGACGTCGGGCATCCGGGAGTCGCGGCCGACGACGTTGATGATCCCCTCGGCGGTGTCGTAGGCCCGGATCGGGTCGTCGTTCACGAAGAGCACCGAGTCGCCGATGCTCTTGATGATCCGGCCGCGCTGGATGGCGACCACGTCGGCGCAGCGGGACTCGAAGAGCTCGACGAGGTCGCCGATCCGCTCCTCGGTGATCTGGTTGGACAGCGCCGTGAAGCTCACGATGTCGGCGAAGCCGACGGTGATGTGCGTGGTGTGGAGGTCCTCCTCGTTGGCACCGAGGGCCTCCATCCGGGCGACGGCGGCCGCCAGGTGTCGCCGCCACGCGTAGAGGAGCAGCTGCTCGAACGGCTCGCCGAACTCCTCGATGAACCGGAGGGCCGACCCGACCCGGCTCCCGGTCGCCTGGTCCCCGCTCTCGAGCTCCTCGACCCGCTGGACCAGCGAGGCGGTCTCCCAGTCGGCGAGGCGGGCCATCGTCTGGCCGACGGCCCGGGTCAGGTTGACCGCCATGTCGAAGTCGATCAGCCCGGACGTCACGACACCCTGCAGGGTGCGCACGGCCTCGACGTCGGACGCGGTGAACGCGGTCTCGGCACCGTGCTCGGGGAAGCCGAGCGCGCGCCAGAGCCGTTGCGTCTCCGGGACGGTCACGCCGGTCTCGCGCGAGACCTCCTGGGCGTTGAAGACCGGCTGCTCGCCGAGGATGGCGCGTTCGAGCTGGTCCCGGGACGGCGTCGGCTCAGGTGCCGTCATGGTGTCCCGTCGGGTCGTTGAGGTCGTGCAGGAGCTGGTTGAGGCGGCGCTGGGTCTCCTCGACGTGCGGGATGTCGGGCAGCGAGACCCGCCCGTTCGTGCTGGCGTCGCTGATGACCAGCGTGCCGCAGCCGAGCATCCGGTCGACCAGCCCGAGCTCGTAGGCCACGTCGCTGATCCGCGACAGCGGGATGTCGTGGCCCTTGCGCACGAGCACGCCGGTGCGAGTGATCAGGCGGCGGTTGGTGATGGTGTAGGACGCGCTCAGCCAGCGGATGACCGGCGGCAGCACCAGCCAGACGACCAGCACCGCGCCGATGCCCCACGCGACGTACCCGGCGACGTCGTTGTCGATCTTCACGTTGGCGAACACCACCACCGCGAGGATCAGGACGAGCCACAGGAGCGGCGCGAGCAGTGCCTTGGGGTGGGTGCGGGTGCTGATGACGACGGACTCGCCGTCATTGAGCAGTTTCTGCGAGATGGCCACGCCGGAATCATGTCACTGATCGACCGCCCGCACATGGATCACGTCACCCGCGCCGACGGCAGTCTCACCATCCGCTCCGGCCACCACGAGACGGCCCGCGTCGTCGACGCCGGTGGCCCGCCCGGTCAGCGTCCGGCCTCCCGGCAGGTCGACCCTGACGTCCCGGCCGACGGTCACGCAGGCGGCCTCGTACGCCGGCCGCAGCACCGTCGAGCCCGCCGCCTGCCACGCGTCGTACTGCTGGCGCAGCCGGCCCAGCAGGCCGATGAGCAGATCCGTCCGGTCGAAGGCGCCGCCACTGGCCAGGGCCAGCGAGGTGGCGGTGTCGACGGGAAGCTCTTCGGCGGTGGTGCTGACGTTCAGGCCGATCCCGACGACGGCGGCCGCGCCGGTCGGGGTCTCGACCCGCTCCAGCAGGATGCCGGCGACCTTGAGGTCGTCGACGAGCACGTCGTTGGGCCACTTCAGCCCCGCCTCGACACCGGCCGCGGTGACGGCGGTCGAGACGGCCAGGCCGGTGAGCAGCGGCAGCCAGGGCCACTCGGCGACCACGACGGTGGGGCGGAGCAGCACCGAGAACGTCAGGGCTGCGCGCGCCGGGGTGTCCCACGTGCGGTCGAGGCGGCCGCGACCGGCGGTCTGGTGCTCGGCCACGACGACCAGCCCCTCCGCGGCACCCTCACGGGCGCGGTCGGCCAGGATCGCGTTGGTGGAGGCGGCCTCGGGGACCACCTCCACGTCGAAGTCGGGGGCGCCGTCGGCGAGGCGTCGGCTGTCGAGGGGTGGGCGTGCGGCGAGGTCATCGGTCACGGGCACTACATTGGCCCACGAGTCGACGAGGAGGCCACATCACGTGAGTGCAGCACCGGGCGAGGGCACCGAAGTTCCCGCGGACATCGACATCCACACCACCGCGGGCAAGCTCGCGGATCTCGAGCGACGCCTCGACGAGGCCGTCCACGCGGGATCGGCGAAGGCTGTCGAGAAGCAGCACGCCAAGGGCCGCCAGACGGCCCGCGAGCGCATCGAGCAGCTCTTCGACGAGGGCTCGTTCGTCGAGCTCGACGAGCTGGCGCGGCACCGCTCCACGGCGTTCGGCCTGGAGAAGACCCGCCCCTACGGCGACGGCGTGGTGACCGGCTACGGCACCATCGACGGCCGTCAGGTGTGCGTGTTCTCCCAGGACTTCACCGTCTTCGGCGGCTCGCTGGGTGAGGTCTACGGCGAGAAGATCACCAAGGTCATGGACCTGGCGATGAAGACCGGCTGCCCGATCATCGGCATCAACGAGGGCGCCGGCGCCCGCATCCAGGAGGGCGTGGTCTCGCTCGGCCTGTACGGCGAGATCTTCCGCCGCAACGTGCATGCCTCGGGCGTCATCCCCCAGATCTCGATGATCATGGGCTCCTGCGCCGGCGGGCACGTCTACTCCCCCGCGGTCACCGACTTCACGATCATGGTCGACGGCACCTCCAACATGTTCATCACCGGACCCGACGTCATCAAGACCGTCACCGGCGAGGACGTCTCGATGGAGGACCTCGGCGGCGCGCGCACGCACAACACCAAGTCCGGCAACGCCCACTACATGGGCGCCGACGAGGCCGACGCGATCGAGTACGTCAAGGCGCTGCTGTCCTACCTGCCGCAGAACAACCTCGACGAGCCCCCGACCTACGACGACGAGGCCGACACCGACTTCTCCGACCTCGACCGCGAGCTCGACGTCCTGATCCCGGACTCCCCCAACCAGCCCTACGACATGCACACCGTGATCGAGACCGTCCTGGACGACCAGGAGTTCCTCGAGGTCCAGCCGCTGTTCGCGCCCAACATCCTCATCGGCTTCGGCCGGGTCGAGGGCCGCTCGGTCGGCATCGTGGCCAACCAGCCGATGCAGTTCGCCGGCACCCTGGACATCGACGCCTCCGAGAAGGCCGCGCGGTTCGTGCGGACCTGCGACGCCTTCAACATCCCGGTCCTGACGTTCGTCGACGTGCCCGGCTTCCTGCCCGGCACCGACCAGGAGTGGAACGGCATCATCCGCCGCGGCGCCAAGCTGATCTACGCCTACGCCGAGGCCACCGTCCCGCTGGTCACGATCATCACCCGCAAGGCCTACGGCGGCGCCTACGACGTGATGGGCTCCAAGCACCTCGGCGCCGACATCAACGTCGCCTGGCCCACCGCCCAGATCGCCGTCATGGGCGCCCAGGGCGCGGCCAACATCGTGCACCGCAAGACCCTGGCCAAGATCGAGAAGGAGGGTGGCACCCCCGAGATGGTCGAGGCCAAGCGGGCCGAGCTGATCGACGAGTACGACACCACCCTGGCCAACCCCTACATCGCGGCCGAGCGCGGCTACATCGACGCCGTCATCTCCCCCCACGAGACCCGGGTCGAGATCGTCCGCTCGCTGCGGCTGCTGCGCTCCAAGAGGGAGACGCTGCCGCCCAAGAAGCACGGGAACATCCCGCTGTGAGCGGGGGCGCGAAGCGTCCCCCGAACGGCGGGATGCCCATCGACCCGTCAGTTCTTTTCGGGGGAGCGCAGCGGAGGAGGAAAGAAGTGACGGGTCGATGACACCACCCACGGACCCGACGCCCGCCAGCGCCCAGGAGGCACTGGGGGTTTCGACTTCCGCACCGCTGCTGCGGGTCGTCAACGCCGACGCCACCCCCGAGGAGATCGCCGCGATCGTCGCGGTCTTCGCCTCGCTGGGCGGCGCGGAGGCGCCGCGGGAGCGCCGTACGCCGGAGTGGCAGGCCCACCACCGCAAGGTACGGCCGTCCTTCGCGCACGGCCCCGGTGGCTGGCGCTCCAGCGGCATGCCCCGCTGACGCTCGGGAAACCCGGCCGCGCGGTCGCCGCTTGCGGATAATGACCGTGAAACTTGCGTTTTTGTTGAGGTGACCCTTGAGGTCGCCCCAGCAGACTCGTGTCCACGAGCTCCGACCGTGGACGGCCGGGCGTCGATGAGGAGATCAGAGCGTGGACGCGAACGAGACGCGGTACGACCGGGGGCCGCAGCTCGCGCCGCCCGGGATGGGCGAGGACGCCTACCTGCGCACGCCCGACCCGCACCTGGCCGCCTACGCGGACCAGTTCCTCGACGAGCTGGCCAGCTCCCCGACGTACCGCCCCACCGTCGGCTGCATCATCCCGGCCTACAACGAGGCCGAGACCATCGCGGGCGTGCTCGACTCACTGCTCCAGCAGACCCGGCTGCCCGACGTCATCCACCTGATCGTCAACAACACCTCCGACGACTCCGTGGAGATCGCCAGCCACTACGCCGGCCCGCACACGCGGACGACCGAGCTCGGCGAGCAGAACACGATCATCTACGTCCACGACATCGGCAAGAACCCCGACAAGAAGGTCGGCGCGCTCAACTACGGCTACAGCCTGGTCGAGCACATGGACTACGTCCTGGGCGTCGACGGCGACACCACCCCCGAGCCGGACGCCGTCGAGCACCTCGTCAACGAGATCGCCAGCGACGACCGGATCGGCGGCATCTCCGCGATCTACTCCATCGACGACTCGGCGATCGACGGGCCGGTCGCGAAGTTTCTCATCGCCGGCCAGCGCGCGCAGTTCTCGGCGTTCAACATGCAGAACATGCTCAAGGGCCGCAACATGGCGGTCCTCGGCGGCCAGTTCTCCATCTTCGCCACCCAGGCGCTCCGCGACGTGCTGCGCGACAGCCACCAGCGCACCCCCTGGGTCAACGACAGCGAGGTCGAGGACTCCCTGCTCTCGCTGCAGATCAAGAGCGCCGGCTACCTCACCAAGATCTCCGCCCGGGCCCGCGCCCACGTCGGCGGCATGACCACCCTCCGCTCGCTCGACGCCCAGCAGGTCAAGTGGAACTTCGGCGCCATCGACCTGATGTGGCCCGGCCAGCGCGGCGACACCAAGGGCCAGCCGTTCCACCCCAACCTCCGCCTGCGCTGGTTCGAGCACATGTCGATGGTCATCAACATGACCACCCGCCTGATGTTCTTCCTGCTGCTCTTCGGCGCCCTGTCGATCCACGCCTTCGTGTTCCGGGCGTGGTGGCTGGTCCCGCCGGCCGCGGCGGTGTGGCTGAACTTCCGGGTCGCGCACTCGATGGAGTTCCGCAACAGGCGCGACTATCTCTTCGCCCTGCTGGTGTTCCCGGCCGAGCTCTACATGCTGATCCGGATGGGCCACTTCGTCCGCGCCTGGCTGAAGTTCTTCAGCCGGCAGCAGACCGACAACTGGGCCGCCCAGGCCAAGGCCGAGCGCGGCAAGGGCACCGCGTGGCTCTACCCGTTCGCCGCCCTCGCCGTCTTCTTCGCCGGCGCGGCCGTGGGCTGGCGGTTCGTCCCGATCCAGACCCGCTCCGACATCCTGGCCGTCGGCTGGCCGATCCTCGGCGTCATCACCATCCTGCAGACCTGCTGGATGATCATGAAGGCCATGAAGCGCTACCGCGGCTTCAAGGCATGACCCCCCGACTCTCCCAGGAGCCCTCCATGCCCCGCGCGCGCCTCGGCATCGCCGCCGCCAGTGTCCTGCTCCTGAGCCTCGGTGCGTCCGGCTGCTCGGTCGTCAACGACCTGACCGGGCCCGAGCCCGTGGCCGCCAGCTCGGCGCTCCCGTCGGCCACGCCCACGCCGTACGACTCGCAGTTCACGCGCGACGGCACCTTCCAGTCGCACATCCGGATCGACGGGATGGACTTCGTCTACACGCTCTACCCGACCAAGTCGACGCCGCGCACGAACGAGTGGTACCCGCGGGGCAACAAGTTCTTCTCATTCACCTTCCAGGCCTACGACCTCAACCGGAAGCTGCGCGACCGGTTCGCCACGAAGCGCAAGGTCTACCTCGAGCACATCGCCGTCACGTCGAAGACCATCACCACCGGCGGCGGCAGGACCCAGCACCCCTACCGGCTCGACGCGGTCGCCAAGGACATCACCTTCGACCCCGAGCCGGTCACCACGCGCTACGGCATGATCATCACCTCGCCCAAGGGCGCCTTCGAGCTCCGCAACCAACGGATCAGGGCGACGTCGCTGGACACCCGCGGGCTGGACCTGATGTTCACCGCCGTGGTCTGGGTCCAGGACGCCCCCGGCTCCGCGCACTTCTCGCGCCGGGAGATCAAGCAGACCGTGCCGATCGCGATCTTCGAGTCGAAGAAGCGGACCTCGGTCGCGTCGATCCCGGTCGACGCCAACTGATCGAGTCGGTCAGACGGGCTCGGCGAGGCGGTAGCCGACGCCGCGCACGGTCTCGATGAAGCGCGGGTTCTGGTCGTTGTCGTTCAGCTTGCGGCGCATGCTGGCGATGTGGACCTCGACGGAGCGCTTGTCCGCCTCGTTGACGAAGTAGGACGTGACGTACTGCTGGCCGCGCATCGTCAGGACCAGGTCGGCCTTGCTGCGCACGCGGCGGCCGGTGCTGAGGAGTGAGGCGAGCAGGTCGAACTCCGTGCGGTTGAGGTCGATCGATCCGCCGCCCACGGTGACGACGCGGGTCTCCGGGTTGAGGGCCAGGCCGTTGAAGCGCACCCACGAGCCGTCGGGGCGCGGCACGCCCTCGCCCTGCAGGGCGGGCGGCACCAGCTGGGCGGCCGGCACGGGCATGGTGGGCTGGGAGGCCTGCTCCGGCGCGGGCGACGCGTACGCCGGCTGAGGGGTCGGCCGGGGGGCGACGGGCTGCGCGGGCGGCTGGTGGGCCGGCGGCTGCTGGTAGGTCGGCTCCGGGACCGGCGGCTGCACGGGCTGCTGCACGGGCGCGGGCGCGGCACGGTGCGGGGCGTTGGCCGTCAGGTCGCGGGCCGCACGGGCAGCCCACGACTCCTCCTTCACCGGCTCGGGTGCCGGAGGCGGCGGGACGGCGGCCGGCGCGGCGACGGGCGAGACGGGGGTGTCGTCGGCTCCCTCGGACCAGCCGGAGGGGGTCTCCTGGCGGGCCCGCGGGCGGCGCAGCATCGAGTCGGCACGGGCCCGGAGCTCGCGCGGACGGAAGGGCTTGACGAGGTAGTCGTCGGCGCCGGCCTCGAAGCCCTGCACGACGTCGATCTCGTCGCCCAACGCGGTGATCATGATCAGGTAGGTGTTGCTGAACTCGCGGAGCCGCTTGGCGGCGGCGAAGCCGTCCATGCCCGGCATGTTGACGTCCAGCGTGGTGATCAGGGGGTTGTGCGCGCGGACGGCCTCCACACCCTCGTAGCCGTCCTGGGTGACGACCGTCCGGAATCCGGACTGCGTGAGCACGATGTCGATGAGATCGCGCACGTCCGGGTCGTCCTCGATGATGACGGCGACCCAGTCCTCCCCCACTCCCATGGGGGGATGCTAACCAATGCCGGGTGGGCCCCGTGCGCGGCACCGCTACTTGAGCACCGCCTGTTACCCAACTGTGGAGAACTTCTCACCACCCGGACTGCCGGGCCATCTCCAGGGCACGCTCCGGCCAGAACTCACCGGCGGGTGGTCCGCCCCCGCAGTCGCCGTCGCTCTCGCCGGGCGGCTTGACCCACAGGAACGCATCGAGGCCGGTGCCGTCGTCCACGAATCCCGGGTCGGTGCCGAACGCCCGACGGGCCGGGTTGCACCAGTTCGTCGTGGCGCCGTTGCCGTTGCGGCCGGAATCGATGACGTAGTGGGCACCGCCGAGCAGCTTCGCGATCCGGGTGGCGTAGGCCCGCTCGTCCTCGTCGGTCTGGTAGTTGGCCACGTTGGTGGCGAAGCCGCGGACACTCCCGACGCCCGACCGCTCCAGCAGCCGGGCGACCGCGGCGGCGGGCACCCAGTCGGAGTGGCCGGCATCGACGTACGTCGTGACGCCGGCGGTGCGCAGCAGGCCCACGGCGTCCTTCATCAGGCGGACCCGCTGGTCCTGGTCGTGGCACTCGATCGACGCGGCCAGGGCGTCCGGCTCCAGGACGACCGCGATCCGGTCGGCGGCACCCGCGGCGGTGGCGATCTCCTGCACCCACGGGCCGTACTGCTCCTCGGTGAGCCCGCCGCTGGAGTACTGGCCGCTGCAGTCGCGGTCCGGGATGCCGTAGACGACGAGCACCGGGACGTTGCCGGCCGCCTCGGCCGCCCTCACGACCTCGGCCACGTAGGCGCCGACCCGCCCGGGTGGGTACTGCTCGGGGGTCAGCCAGATGCCCGCGGGGACGGCCGCGAGCCGCTCGAAGGCCGCCGCCGAGGCGGTGTCCCCGTCGGCGGTCGCCTGTGCCGCGGCCTGGGCGGCCCGGGACTTCGGGTCGACGTACTGCGGGCGCTCGGCGAAGGGGTTGGCCTCCTGGGCGCCGAGGCGCCACGGCCCGAGGTGGTGGCTGCGCGCGAAGAGGAACGCACCCGCCCCGGCGACCAGGGCGAGCACGAGAACCCCCACGAGCACGACGGCCAGCCGTCGACGCGGCGACGCGGTCTCGGTCACGCGGTCGGTCACGCGGTGGTCCCCCCACTGGGCCGGCTGGATCTGGCCGCCATCATGCCCGACAGCCGGTGACAGCCCGTAGGCTCGCCCGCGTGACGAACGACCGACGCGTGGACGCGATCTCCGACCGATTCGTGGACGACTACACCGCCCTCGACCCGCTCGCAGCGACGTACTTCGGGGTGCCGGGCCAGGACGACCGGCTCACCGACCTCTCCCCCGACGGCTTCGCCGCCCGGGAGGAGCTCACCCGGCGGGCGCTGGGCGAGGCCACGGCCACCACGCCCGTCGACGAGCGCGAGGCCGTGGCCCGCGACGCGTTCCTCGAGCGGCTCGGCCTCGACGTCGACCGCATGGAGGCCGGGCTGGTGCGCGCCGACTTCTCCGTGCTCACCAGCGGGCTGCACGAGATCCGCCAGATCTTCGATCTGATGCCGACCGAGGGCGAGGAGGCGTGGGCCAACATCGACGGACGCCTCGCCGCGATCCCCGCGACCCTGCAGGACTACCGGGTCACGCTGGCCGAGGAGGCCTCGAAGGGCAACGTCGCCGCGGCGCGCCAGTACGCCGAGGTCGCGACCCAGATCAGCAACTGGACCGGGCAGACCGGCGAGGGCGGCGACTTCTTCGCCGGTCTCGTCGCCCGCAGCGGGACCGACGGCGCCCTGCGCGCCCAGCTCGACCAGCACGCCGCGGGTGCCGCCCGGGCGTTCGCCGACTTCGGGCTCTTCCTCGAGGACGAGATGGAGCCGCGCGGGCGGGCGAAGGAGGCCGTCGGCCGCGAGCACTACGCACTGGCCAGCCGCTACTTCCTCGGCGCCACCGTCGACCTCGAGCAGACCTACGCGTGGGGCTGGGACGAGCTCAAGCGGCTCGCCGACGACATGGACGCGACCGCCGACCGGATCCTGCCGGGCTCGAAGGTCGCCGAGGCCGTCGCCCACCTCGACGCCGACCCGGCGCGCCGGATCCACGGCCGCGAGGCCTTCCGCGACTGGATGCAGCAGCTGGCCGACCGCACCATCGAGGAGATGGCGGGCGTCCACTTCGACATCCCCGACCCGGTCCGCCGGATCGAGTGCTGCCTGGCCCCCACCAACGACGGCGGCATCTACTACACCGGCCCCTCCGAGGACTTCGAGCGCCCCGGTCGCATGTGGTGGTCGGTGCCCGACGGCATCGACGACTTCGCCCCCTGGCGCGAGGTGACCACGGTCTTCCACGAGGGCGTCCCGGGCCACCACCTCCAGGTCGCGCAGACCGCCTACCGCAGCGACGTGCTCAACCGCTGGCAGCGGCTGATGTGCTGGGGCAGCGGCCACGGCGAGGGCTGGGCGCTCTACGCCGAGCGGCTGATGGACGACCTCGGCTACCTCGCCGACCCCGCCGACCGGCTCGGCATGCTCGACGGCCAGAGCTTCCGCGCCGCGCGGGTCATCGTCGACATCGGAATGCACCTCGAGCTGGAGATCCCCCGGGACAACCCGTTCGGCTTCCACCCGGGCGAGACCTGGACGCCGGCGCTCGGCCGCGAGTTCATGGGTGAGCACTGCCAGATGGACCCGGCGTTCATCGACTTCGAGGTCAAGCGCTACCTCGGCTGGCCCGGCCAGGCTCCGTCGTACAAGGTCGGCGAGCGGATCTGGCTGGAGGCCCGCGACGCCGCGAAGGCCCGGCAGGGCTCGTCCTTCGACCTCAAGGCCTTCCACCGCGCGGCGCTCGACCTGGGCTCGCTCGGCCTGGACCCGCTCACCGCCGCGCTGGCCCGGATCTGAGGTGCCTGCGGTGACGACGTTCGTCCTGGCCTCGGCCTCCCCCGCCCGGCTGGCCACGCTGCGCAGCGCCGGCGTCGAGCCGGTCGTGATCGTGTCCGGCGTCGACGAGTCCCAGCTCGACGGGCTGCCTCCCGCCGAGCTGGCGCTCCAGCTCGCGGAGCTCAAGTGCGCCGCGGTCGCCGCCCGCGAGGACCTCCCCGAGGACGCCCTCGTGCTCGGCTGCGACTCCGTCCTCGAGCTCGACGGCGACGCGCTCGGCAAGCCCGACGACGCCGACGACGCCGTACGCCGCTGGCGGGCCATGCGCGGTCGCTCCGGCGTCCTGCGCACGGGTCACTGCCTGCACGACACCGCCACCGGCAAGGTCGTCGCGGCCACGGCCTCCACGACCGTCCACTTCGCCGAGGTGACCGACGAGGAGATCCACGCGTACGTCGCCACCGGCGAGCCGCTGTGGGTCGCCGGCGCGTTCACCGTCGACGGACTCGGTGGGGCGTTCGTCCGCGAGATCGAGGGCGACCACCACAACGTGGTCGGCGTCAGCCTGCCGTTGCTCAGGGAGCTGGCGGCTGAACTCGGCCACTCGTGGACCGATCTGTGGTCCCGCTGAGCGGGAGCCCGTCGGCCGGGGTGTCGAAGACCTCGTGCGGGTTGGTGTGCGGGTGGTGCGGCAGCGAGAGGTGCGGCAGGTGCACCGGCCGGCGGAACACGAACGTCCGGAACAGGTAGAACCGCGCCCCGAGACCGAGCGCCAGGCCGACCACGTTGGCCGAGATGTTGTCGGAGAACGGGTCGGCGAGGCCGAGCAGGTTGCGGCTGACCCACAGGCACCCGATCGGCAGCGACATGGTGGCCACGTTGATGACCACGTAGGCCAGCCGGCCACCGTCGGCCTGGCGAGGCGGACGGTCGCGGAAGGCCCAGTTGCGGGCGCCGCGGTAGCTGATCACCATGCCGACGGTGTTGGCCACGACGTAGGCGATGATCACGTGGTCGGCGAGCAGCGCGTGGTGGCCGGTGTTGAAGCCGTGCACCAGCAGGTTGAAGAGCACGAACGCCACCGCCGTGGCCAGCCCTCCGACTGCGAGGAACCGGCCCACCTCAGCGAGAACTCGCTGCCACCGGCTGCCCATGGGGTGAAGGCTAGCCGCTGAGGCCTGCGAGATCTGTCAGGCCCGTCACTCGACGGGCAGGCCGAGCCCGCGCGCGATCAGCATCCGCTGCACCTCGGAGGTGCCCTCACCGACCTCGAGCACCTTCGCGTCGCGGTAGAAGCGTGCGACGGGGTACTCCTCCATGAAGCCGTAGCCGCCGAAGACCTGGGTCGCGATCCGGGTCGCGGTGACCGCCGACTCGGTGGAGTAGAGCTTGGCGACCGCGGCCGCCTGCTTGAACTGCTGGTACGGCGCTCCCGCGTCCTTCATCGAGGCCGCGCGGTAGGTCAGCAGGCGAGCGGCGTGCAGCATCGTCTCGAGGTCGGCGATCTGGAACGCGACGCCCTGCTTGCGCCCGATCGGGCCGCCGAACGTCTGGCGCTCCCCGGCGTACTGGAGGGACATGTCGAGGCAGGCCTGGATGCAGCCGACCGACAGGGCCGAGATCGCGACCCGGCCGTCGTCGAGGGTGGCGAGGAACTGCGCGTAGCCGCGGCCCTGCTCGCCGAGCAGGTTGGCCGCGGGGACGTGGGCGTCCTCGAAGGAGAGCGGGTGGGTGTCCGAGGCGTGCCAGCCGAGCTTGTCGTAGGCCTTCTCGGCGGTGAAGCCCGGCGTGTCGGAGGGGACCATGATCGCGGAGATCTCCGGACGGCCGTCCTCACGCGTGCCGGTGCGGGCGGTGACCGTGACGAGGCTGGTGATCTCCGAGCCCGAGTTGGTGATGAACTGCTTGGAGCCGTTGACGACCCACTCGTCGCCGACGAGCTCGGCCTTGGTCTTGGTGGCGCCCGCGTCGGAGCCGGCGCCGGGCTCGGTCAGGCCGAAGCCGGCGAGCTGCTCCCCCGCGACGAGCGCCGGGAGCCACTGCTGCTTCTGCGCGTCCGTGCCGTAGGTCAGGATCGGGTTGATGCCCAGGCCGACGCCGGCCTGCAGCGTGATGCCCATCGACTGGTCGACCCGGCCGATCTCCTCGATCGCGACGCAGAGGCTGGTGAAGTCGCCGTCCTCGCCGGCGCCGCCGTACTCCTCCGGGGCGGTGAGGCCGAACAGCCCGAGCTTGCCCATCTTCTGCACCACGTCCACCGGGAAGTGGTGGTCGCGGTCCCACTGCGCGGCGTGCGGGCCGATCTCGGCCTCGGCGAACTCGCGGACGCTGCGGCGGAACTCTTCGTGCTCTCGGGACAACTCGAACGTCATGGCACCCATGCTAGCCCGAATGGTTAGCGGTTGTTAACCGGCTCAGGAGGTGTAGGGGACCCGCTCCCAGCTCAGCAGCGGCTTGCCCGGCGCCCCCACCGTCACCCGCAGGTAGTCGGTGTTGTTGCTCGAGCCGTCGACGGTCACCCGGGTCAGGTTGTCGGCCGCGCCGTGCACGTCGTACGTCGAGAGCCAGGACGAGCCGGTCGCCAGCGGCCGGTCGGTGTTGTAGGCGTGGCTGTCGCCGTCGAGCAGGTAGACCGGACCCGGGAAGGCCGCGGCCTCGTCGACGAGCGCCTGCACCCACGGGCGGAAGGCGCTGATGTCGTTGGCGGTCGGCGTGTAGGTCGGGTCGAACATGTCCGCCTGCTGCATCACCACGACGCCGCGGTCGTGGCGGGCCCGCGCGGTCGCGAACGCCTGGTGCAGCTCGTCGATGTCGGCGGCCGTGCGGTCCTTCACCGCCTGCCGCTGCTCGGGCGTCGGCTCGGTGTTGCCGAGGCCCGACCACGGCTGCAGCCCGTTGTTGCTGCCGGTCACGTTGGCGGTGAGGAAGGTCAGCCCGGCGCGGCGGTAGCGGACGTTCTCCGGGAAGCCGCGGTCGGCCTGCGAGGTCACCGGGAACGTCTCCCGGCCGAGCGTGCGGCCGGGGTGGTCGAAGAAGACCGCGCGGACCTTCGCGAGCCGCTCGAGCGGGTTGTAGGCGCCGTTGTTGACGCGGTGGCAGTCGGTCCACTCGTTGTCGCCCGGCGTGTAGACGAGCGGGTCCTCGAACGTGTCGAAGTCCGAGCGGATCAGCGCGAAGTAGTCGTCGCTGCAGACGGTCGAGCCGTTCTTGATGTCGCCGAGGTGGACGACCGAGCGGACCGCCGGGTCGCGGTTGATCTGCTGGATCCAGCGCGGGAACGCCGCGGTCTGGGCGTCGCCGTACGGCACGTCGCCGATCACCGCGAAGGAGTACGCCGCGTCGCCCGAGCCGCTGCCCGCGCTCGGATCGGCGGGGACGGCGCCGGCGGGGGCGGCCACCGCGGCGAGGGCGAGGAGGGGGAGCACGACGAGGGTCCGGGTCAGGCGCATGCCACGAACCTGCTCCCCCGTGGTGAATCGCGGGAGACACCCGGGTGGCACCTGCCTGAACCCCGGGGGCAAACCCGTTGAGCAGGCGGCCCCGCGGTCCTAACGTCGCTGCATGTCCTATCCCGACCCCGTCTACCTCGGCAGCGGCGGCGAGGTGACCTCACGCTTCCGGCCGGCCGACACCGCCCCCGAGCTGCCACGCCCGGGAGGCGCCGCGAGCTACCTCGCCACCGGCGCGACCACCCACGGACGCTTCGGCCTCTACCGCTGGGACATGGGTCCGGAGCCGGCCGGCGCCAACCCGCACTTCCACCGGACCATCAGCGAGTCCTTCTTCGTCCTCTCGGGCGTGGTCCGGCTCTACGACGGGAGACAGTGGGTCGACGCGCACCCCGGCGACTTCGACTACGTCCCCGAGGGCGGGCTGCACGGCTTCCGCAACGAGTCGGGCGAGCCGGCGTCGCTGCTCATCCTGTTCGCGCCGGGTGCGCCCCGCGAGGCGTACTTCGAGGGTCTCGTCGCCTTCTCGGAGGGCCGCTGGAAGCCGAGCCACGAGGAGCTCCAGGCGTTCCTGGAGGAGCACGACAACCACTACGTGTGAGGTCGGCCCAATTCTGGGCATGACAGTCCCGCAGCCCGGGTGGCACCGTCGACGGTGCGTCGCCGCCCGGGCGCCGCCGCGACGGCCGGAGGTGGAGATGGCGCCTGCGTCCCGCCGTGTGAGCGGTCCGGTCGCGCTCGTGCTGGCGCTCCTCCTCACCGCGCTCGGCATCCCGGGCTCGGCGGCGTCCACCCCGCGTCCCGCGGTCACCCACCTGTCGGTGGCCTCCGGCCCGGCCGCGGGCGGCACCCGCGTGACCGTCACCGGCCAGCACTTCGTCGGCGTCACCAAGGTCCTGTTCGGCGGCACGGCCGGACGGGCGCTCAGGGTCACCTCGCCGACCCGGCTCGTCGTGACCGCGCCCGCCCACGTCGCCGGCACGGTCGACGTCCGTGTCGTGACGGGCGGCGGACGGTCCCCGGACACGGCCGCCGACCGTTTCCTGTACGCCGGGTGGGCACTGACCTCGCTCCCGCTCCCGTCCAACGCCGGCCCCGACCCGCGGCCCGGCCGGGTCGCCATGGACTGCTGGCGCGCCGACCGGTGTGCGGGCGTGGCGTTCTACACCGCGAAGACGGGCGACGACCAGGCCGTGCTGTGGCGGCTCTCCGGACTCCACTGGTCGGCGATCCGGGCACCGCTGCCCGCCGATGCGGCCGACGACCCGGCACCACGGCCCGAGGGGATCTCGTGCGGGTCCTCCGGCGTGTGCGCGGCGTTCGCGTCGTACACCTCGCACGTCGGCGGTGCCGACCGGAACGACCGCAACCTCGTCTGGACCCTGGCCGACGGCGCCTGGACGGCGCAGCACCTGCCGGTGCCGCCCGACGCGGTCAGCGGTTTCGTCAACGTCGACCAGGTCGCCTGCGGCGGGTCGACGTGCGCGGCGGTCGGCACCTACTCGACGTCGGGATCGGGCGGATCGGTGCTGTGGTCCCGCACCGCGGGACAGTGGACCGCGACCAGCGCCCCGCTGCCGGCGGACGCGTCCAGCGGCCTGTCCCCCACGATCGGGTCGCTCGCGTGCGGCGGCTCGGGCACCTGCGTCGCACTGGGCCACTACTTCGCCGGCACCGCCGGCGAGGTCGGGGCGTTGTGGACCCTCACCGACGCCGGCTGGGGCGTGACCGAGGCCGTCCTGCCCGCGGACGCGAAGGACCAGCAGGGGCGGTGGCGGGTCAACCGGGCCGAGCGCGCCACCTGCGGCGGCGGGACCTGCCTGGGCACCCTCGTGCTCGACACGACCCAGGGCGCCCGCTACGTCGTGCAGCAGCTCGCCGCAGGCTCGTGGACCCCGGTCGACCTCCCGGTGTCGCCGGACGCGGCGTCGGGGTCGCACCCCGCCGTCGACCAGGTGGACTGCCCGGACGCCGGATCCTGCGCCGCCGTGGGCCGCTACGTCGACACCGGCGGCAACCTGCAGGGCGCGCTCTGGACCCTCCGGCACGGCACCTGGTCGGCCGAGCGGGCCGGCCTGCCGGCGGACGCGGCGTCGAACCCCGCCGTCACTCCCGTCGGGCTGGCCTGCTCGACCGGCGGGGCGTGCGTCGCGGCCGGCACGTACACCTACCACGTCAACGGCGGGGACCACCTCGGCCTGATGGCGCTGCTCTGGAGCTTCTCGGGCGGCGCCTGGCACCTGGTCGCCCCCTTCGGTCCGACCCCGGCCGACCAGGTGGTCCTCGGCCTCGCCTGCGGGCCGGGCCAGTGCTCGGCCCGCGGGGCGGCGTCGTCGGAGTCCGGGGCCAACGAGTCGCACCTGTGGACGCGGGCCGGCGGAGCGTGGCAGCGGGCCAGGCTTGCGCTGCCCCACGACGCGGACCCGCGGCACGAGGTGCTGGTCGACACGCTGTCCTGCGGGGCGGCCGGCGGCTGCGTCGCCACCGGCACCTATCCCGACCGCGACCTCGTCGCACGACCCACTGCGTGGGTCTGGGTCGAGTGAGGAGATGAGACCTGGCGCCACCCCGGTCCGGGGTGGCGATACCCTGCCCCGCGGAGTCCATTCCGTGTAGATCCTTCAGGGCAGGAGTGTCAGGTGCCGGAGAGCAAGCCGCTGCAGAAGGTCCTCATCGCCAACCGTGGCGAGATCGCCGTACGCGTGATCAGGGCCTGCAAGGACGCAGGCATCGGGAGCGTGGCGGTCTACGCCGATCCCGACCGCGATGCGCTCTTCGTCCGCCTCGCCGACGAGGCGTACTCCCTGGGCGGCGCGACGCCCGCCGAGTCCTACCTCGACATCGCCAAGATCATCGCGGTCGCCGAGAAGTCCGGCGCCGACTCGGTCCACCCGGGCTACGGCTTCCTCGCCGAGAACGCCGACTTCGCCCAGGCCGTCATGGACGCCGGGCTGATCTGGATCGGCCCGCCGCCGGCCGCCATCGAGGCGCTCGGCGACAAGGCCAAGGCCAAGCATATCGCCGACAAGGCCAACGCCCCGCTCGCCCCGGGCACCAAGGACCCGGTCAAGGACGCCGACGAGGTCGTCGCGTTCGCCAAGGAGAACGGCCTTCCGGTCGCCATCAAGGCCGTCTTCGGCGGCGGCGGCCGCGGCCTCAAGGTCGCCCGCACCCTCGAGGAGATCCCCGACGCCTACGAGTCCGCGGTCCGCGAGGCCGTCACGGCGTTCGGCCGCGGCGAGTGCCTGGTAGAGAAGTTCCTCGACAAGCCCCGCCACGTCGAGACCCAGTGCCTGGCCGACCAGCACGGCAACGTCGTGGTCGTCTCCACCCGCGACTGCTCGCTGCAGCGCCGCAACCAGAAGCTCGTCGAGGAGGCGCCCGCGCCGTTCCTCACCGACGCGCAGGTCACCGAGCTCTACGAGTCCTCCAAGCGCATCCTGCGCGAGGCCGGCTACTACGGCGCCGGCACGTGCGAGTTCCTGGTCGCCCAGGACGGCACCATCTCCTTCCTCGAGGTCAACACCCGCCTCCAGGTCGAGCACTGCGTCTCCGAGGAGGTCACCGGCATCGACCTGGTCCGCGAGATGTTCCGGGTCGCGGCCGGCGAGGAGCTCGGCTACGGCGACCCCGAGATCCGCGGCCACTCCATCGAGTTCCGCATCAACGCCGAGGACGGCGGCCGCAACTTCATGCCCGCCCCCGGCACCCTGACCCGCTGGCACGCCCCCGCCGGCCCGGGCGTCCGCCTCGACGGCGGCTACGACCAGGGCGAGACCATCCCCGGCTCATTCGACTCCCTGATCGCCAAGCTCATCGTCACCGGCCGCGACCGCACCCAGGCCCTCGAGCGCTCCCGCCGCGCCCTGGACGAGTTCGTCGTCGACGGCATGCCCACCGTCATCCCGTTCCACCGCGCGGTCACCCGCGACCCGGCCTACGTCGGCGCCTCCACCCCCACCGGCGAGGGCGAGTTCACCGTCTACACCCAGTGGATCGAGACCGACTTCGACAACCAGATCGAGCCCTACGCCGGCGACACGGCCGAGGCCGACGAGCCCGGCGAGCGCCACAAGGTGGTCGTCGAGGTCGGCGGCCGGCGCCTCGAGGTCGTCCTCCCCGCAGGACTCGGTGGCATCTCCACCGGCGGTGGCGGCGGCGGTGGGGCCAAGAAGCCCAAGCGCGCCGGCGGCAAGAAGTCCGGTGCCGCAGCCTCCGGTGACTCCGTGACCAGCCCGATGCAGGGCACGATCGTCAAGATCGCCGTCGAGGAGGGCCAGCAGGTCGCCGAGGGCGACGTCATCGTGGTCATGGAGGCCATGAAGATGGAGCAGCCCCTCAAGGCCCACAAGGCCGGCACCGTCACCGGCCTCCAGGCCGAGGTCGGCGCCACCGTCACCAACGGCGCGGTCATCTGCGAGCTCAAGGACTAGGTCTCTAGGCTCCGGTGCATGACGGAGTCGAACCTGCGTGAGCCGGGCCAACGGGTCAGCCCGAAGGCCCGGCTCATGTGGTTGCTGGGGGCCGGCCTCCAGAGCGCACTGGTCCTGTTCCTGGTCGTCAGCGCCGGCACGTGGTGGGGCTGGTTCGACCTGCGCTGGTGGCAGCTCGCCGTGCTCGTGGCCGTGCTGGCGACGTACGTCGGCGTCGTGCCCGCGTGGCGCTACCGCGTCCACCGCTGGGAGGTCACCGACACCGCGGTCTACACCCAGACCGGCTGGTGGGCGCGCGAGCGGCGGATCGCGCCGATGTCGCGGATCCAGACCGTCGACTATGCCGAGGGTGCGATCGCGCGGCTGTTCGGGCTGGCCAGCGTGACGGTGACGACGGCCTCCTCCAAGGGCGCGCTCGAGATCGCCGGGCTGGACCGGCTGCGGGCACGGACGCTGGTCGACGAGCTGACGCTCAAGGCCGACGCGGTCGCGGGCGACGCGACGTGAGCGCCCCGTGAGCGACGAGCTCGCCCGCGACGACCACTGGCAGCGGCTGGACCCGCGGATGCTCCTGGTGCACCCCATCCGCGAGCTGGTCCGCTTCCTGCCGGTGCTGATCGGCATCTTCGTCGCCGGCACGGCCGCCGGTGGCGGCGACGCGCCCTGGCACGTGGTCGGCGTCGGCGTGCCGGTCGGGCTCGGCGTGCTGCGCTACCTGACGACGAGCTTCCGGATCACCGCGGGCCGGGTCGAGCTGCGCCGCGGTCTCCTCAACCGGCACGTGCTCTCCACCCGGCTCGACCGGGTCCGCACCGTCGACCTCACCTCCTCCCCCATCCACCGCGTGCTGGGCCTGACGACCGTGCGGATCGGCACGGGCACGTCCTCGACCGACGAGGACGACCGGCTCGACCTCGACGGGCTGCCGATCGGGCGGGCCCGCGACCTGCGGCTGGCGCTCCTCCACGTCGCTCCCGGCACGGACACGGCGGCGCCCGAGGCTCCGCAGGAGCGGGTGGTGGTGCGCTTCGACCCGTCGTGGCTGCGGTTCGCACCGTTCACGAGCTCGGGCCTGGTCATCGCCGCTGCCGCGATCGGCGCGACCAGCCAGGGCGTCAACGCCCTGGGCGGCTGGGACCGGATCAACCTCGGTGGCGTCGTCGACACGACGTCGCGTCTCTCCCCCTGGGTGGCGCTCCCCCTCGGGATCGTCGTCTTCGTCGTGCTCGTCTCGCTGCTGTCGGTGGGCGGCTACGTCGTGACCAACTACGGCTTCACCCTCAGCCACGCCGCGGGCGCCTGGCACCTGCGCCGCGGACTCCTCACCACCCGCGAGACCAGCCTCGACGACGAGCGGGTCGCCGGCGTCAGCGTGTGCGAGCCGCTCGGTCTGCGCGCCGTCGGTGGCGGTCGCGTCGCCGCGATCGTCACCGGTCTCGACCGCAAGCAGCAGGGCAGCTCCGTGCTGGTGCCGCCCGCGCCGCGGGACGTCGTGCGCGAGGTCGCCCGGCAGGTGATCGGGCGAACGGCTCCCATCGACGCGCCGCTCGTGGGCCACGGTCCCCGCGCCCGGACCCGCCGCTACTCCCGCGCGCTGCTCCCGGCCCTCGCCCTGGTCGCGGTGGCCGGCGTGCTGGTCGCGACAGCCGACGCACCGTGGTGGCTGCTCATCGTCTCCCTGGCGGCGCCGGCGCTGGCCGTCCCGCTCGCCGCCGACCGGGCGGCGGGGCTCGGGCACACGCTCGTCGACGGGTACGTCGTGGCGCAGTCCGGCAGCCTCAACCGGCACCGCCGCGCGCTGGCGACCGAGGACGTCATCGGGTGGAACTTCCGGGCGACCTGGTTCCAGCGGCGGGCCGGGCTCACCTCCCTGGTGGCCACGACCGCCGGGGGCGACCAGGCCGTGCCGCTGCTCGACGTCCCCGAGGGCGTCGCGGTCGACCTGGCCGAGGCGGCCCTGCCCGACCTGGTCGCGCAGTTCCGCGTCAGCCGAGGTGACGGGCCGCCAGCAGATGCCGCACCTGCGGGACCATCCCGAACACCCCGCCGGTGAGGGCGCTCGAGGCGCGCGTCGCAGTCCGGAAGTGGCCCGGGTCGGCCTTGGCCGGGCAGCTGCCCTGCTCGTAGTTCAGGCAGGTGTCCGTGCCGCCGCCACCCTCGACCCGGTCGGTGCCGTCACCGGCGTCGATCACGTCGTCGAAGCGGTCGGAGTACACCTCGTCGTCGCCGCCGAGCGTGCGGGCATTGAGGGGACCACCCTGGGCCAACAGCAGGTCGGGGAGGTCGGTGCCCACGTAGTTCCAGCGCGCCCGGCCCAGGAGCTGCGCGCCGCCGAAGCCCGCGGCGCGGGTGACGCCGTCGTGGTCCGTGCCGACGACGCTGACGGTCTGGGACCCGAAGTCGGTCGTGACGACCGGGCGCTTGTCGCCGAACGACACCGAGATGACCTCGAGGAGGTTGCGCCCGGCGCCACCGTCCAGGAGGCTCGGCGCGCCCAGCCCCGCGGGCAGGAGGACCTGGTCGGCACCGGCGCCCCCGGTGACGATCGATCCCGAGCCTGACGAGGGAGCGAGGACGTCGCCGCCCGGCCCACCGGTGACGACGTCGTCGCCCGCGAACCCGAAGGCCACGTCCACGCCCCGGCCGCCGGCGAGGGAGTCGTCGCCCCGACCGCCGCCGTCGAGCAGCACGTCGCTGCTGCCACGACCCGAGACCGTGTCGTCGCCCTTGCCGCCCATGAGGAAGTCGGGGCGTGCCGAGCCGAGCAGCACGTCGTCGTACGCCGATCCGAGGACGCCGAGCGGACCGTCGACCAGGATCGTGTCGTCGCCGGCCCCCGTGGCCGTGCCCGCCGCGAGGTCGACGTGGACCGCGCCCGCCGCGTGCTTGAAGGTGACCGCGTTCGGACGCATGAACGCCAGCAGCCCCGTCCGGGCACCGGCTCCGGGAGCCAGCAGGTCGTCGCCACGACCGCCGTCGACGAGGTCGCCCCTGACGATCGTGTAGCCCTCCTTGGCCTTCCGGCGCAGGTCGAGGCCGCCGTAGAGCGCGTCGTCGCCCTCGCCGCCCTTGAGCAGGTCGGCGCCCACGCCGCCGCAGACGATGTCGTCGCCGAGGCCGCCGACGATCCGGTCGTTGCCGTCGAGGCCGACGATCACGTCGGGGCCGTCGGTGCCGACGATCCGGTCGGCACCCGAGGTGCCGACGATGGTCGCGGCGTGCCCGTGGCAGGTCGGCGTGGTCGCGGCCTGCGCGGCCGTGCCCGCCAGGACGACGACCGGGGTGACGAGGGCGAGCGCGAGGGCGCGGTTGAGCATGGAGTTCTCCCGGGAATGGTGCCGGCCGGAGCGGCCGAGCCGGCAGATCCTACGGCCCGGAGGGCTCAGCGCACGACTTCACACGACGTACGTCGCTCGACGGCGATGCAGGTGTCGCGCCCCCGCCCACCCACGGCCCGGTCGTGGCCGGCCCCGCCGTCGAGCAGGTCGGCCTCGGACCCGCCCTCGAGGTAGTCGTCGCCGCCGAGGGTGTGCGCGGTGAGCGGAGTGTCGAAGACCCGCACGTCGTCAGGCCCAGAGGTCCCCCGGAAGTCCCAGTGGGCGTTCCTCCCGAGGTCGTAGTGCTCGAAGCCCGCCACGGGCCCCGACGCGGCGTCGACGACCACCGTGCGCCGCGACCCGTCGGGGTTGGCCGTCAGGAGGACCAACGAGTCGGTGCCCCGGTCGCCCCGGGCGAGGACGCCGCGGGCCATCGTGAGGAGGAGGTAGTCGTTGCCGCGCTGGCCCCGCACCCGGACGCCGGCGGCACCGTAGGTGGTGTACTGGTCGTTCCCGCTGCCCAGCAGCACCCGGTCGTGGCCCGACCACGCGGTGACGATGTCCGATCCCGCGCCGGTCTGCACGACGTCGGCGGAGCGCTGGTCGCTGGTCCCCCGGTCGGGGTGGATGTCGTCGTCGCCGGCGCCCGCGTAGATGACGTCGGAGCCGCCCGCCGCGTGGATCCGGTCCCGTCCCGGCGAGCCCTGGAACGTGTCCGCGTGCGGGGACCCGACGACGAGCGGGCTGCCGGTCAGCACGAGGGTGTCGTGGCCGAGGCCCGTGGCCGTGCCGGTGACGCCGTCGCCGAGGTCGAAGGTGACCCCGCGGGGCGCGTCGCCGAAGCGGAGGCTGTCCCGGTCCGGGTGGTCCGAGGAGTCGTAGCCCGGGTCGAGGTGGTCGTTGCCGGGCCCGCCGAAGAGCGCGTCGCCCCCCAGGTGCTCGTCGGGGTCGGAGTCCTCCAGGCCGCCGAGGAGCCGGTCGGCCCCGGGGCCGCCGCGCAGCTGGTCGGCGCCGTCGTCACCGCAGATCACGTCGTCGCCGCCCAGGCCGTCGATGACGTCTCCCCCGGCGAGGCCGGCGATCACGTCGTCGCCCTCCGTGCCGACGATCATGTCCGGCCCGCCGGACCCGACGATCGTGGCCGTCAGCCCGTCGCAGGTCGCCGTCGCCGCCGTCGCGGTGCCGACGGGGAGGAGCGCTCCGGCGGCGAGCACGCCCGCGGCCAGCAGGATCGCCCGCCCGCTCATGGCGTCACCGGGTTGAGCACCACCGAGCCCGCCGGCGGCGCCGCGTCGCCGGCGACGTCGGGGGTGACCTGGCCGGTGATCGACCGGAAGACGGCCCGGCCCATCTCGCGCTCCCCCACCTGGAAGGGGTGGAAGTCCAGGGCCACGTTCAGCTTGGCGACGCTGCCGTTGATCCACGCGTCGGTGCCGCAGGCGTCGTGGCCGCGGGTGGCCGGGTAGAGGTTGACGTAGGTCGCCCGGTGGTCGGCCGCGGCCTGCTGCAGCGACTTGTTGAGCAGCCACTCGATGCGACGGCCCCAGGCGTAGTCACCGGTGGCGAAGGGCACCTCGTCACAGGTGCCGGTGAGCGGGAGCAGCCGCGGGTAGCCGACGACGTACACCGCGGCGTTCGGGGCCGCCCGGTGGACGGCGATCAGCGCGTGGGCGACGAGCCGCTCGATGTCGCGGGCGTCGCGCAGCTTGGTGTCGACCCCGTCCCGGGTGGTGAAGTGCTTGCGGCAGGGGCTGCCGGTCGGGTCGAGGTGCCGCACCTGCTGGCAGGTGGAGATCATCGAGCCGAACAGCCCGTGGTCGTTGCCGCCGATGCCGATCGTGACGAGGTCGGTGTCGGCCGACAGGGCGCTCAGCTGCGGGGCGGGCGCGTCGCCGAGCAGGACGCCCTGGCGGGTGAAGAAGTCGTCGGTGCGGGCGCCGGAGCAGGTCATGTCGCGGTAGGTCGCGACGCCGAGGAAGCCTGCGAGGTAGGCCGGGTAGTTGTTGGTGGAGCGGAAGCAGCCGACCGGGTCCTGCCGGGTCAGCCGGATCAGCGGGCCGGCGCTGTAGGAGTCGCCCAGCGCGACGTAGTCGATCGGGTCGGGCTCGGCGGCCTGGGCACCGCCCGCGGGGGCGGCGTACAGGGCACAGACGGCGAGCAGGACCAGTGCGGACAGGGCGCGGCGCAGCATCGGTGTTTCTTCCTCCCGTGGATCGACACCCCTCCCGGTGTCTCGCAGGAGCGTACGCCGTCCCCTACCGGCAGGTACGTCGCTAGCCTCGTGCGCATGTTCACCAAGGTGCTCGTGGCCAACCGCGGCGAGATCGCGATCCGTGCCTTCCGCGCTGCCTACGAGGTCGGCGCGCGGACCGTGGCGGTCTTCCCGCACGAGGACCGGTGGTCCGAGCACCGGCTCAAGGCCGACGAGGCCTACGAGATCGGCGAGCGCGGCCACCCGGTGCGGGCCTACCTCGATCCCGAGGCGATCGTCGCGGTCGCGGTGCGGGCCGGTGCCGACGCGGTCTACCCCGGCTACGGCTTCCTGTCGGAGAACCCCGCGCTCGCCGAGGCATGCGCCAACGCCGGGATCACGTTCGTGGGCCCGACCAGCGACGTGCTCGAGCTCACCGGCAACAAGGCCCGCGCGATCGCGGCGGCCAAGGCCGCCGGCGTACCGACCCTGGCCAGCGTCGAGCCGTCGACCGACGTGGACGCCCTGGTGGAGGCCGCGAACGAGCTGCCCTACCCGCTCTTCGTGAAGGCCGTCGCCGGTGGTGGTGGCCGTGGCATGCGGCGCGTGGACGACCCGAAGGACCTGCGCGAGGCGGTCGAGACCTGCATGCGCGAAGGCGAGGGCGCCTTCGGCGACGCGACCGTCTTCATCGAGCAGGCCGTGGTCGACCCCCGCCACATCGAGGTGCAGATCCTCGCCGACGGCGAGGACAACGTCATCCACCTCTTCGAGCGCGACTGCTCCGTGCAGCGGCGCCACCAGAAGGTCGTCGAGATCGCCCCGGCGCCCAACCTCGACCCGGAGCTCCGCGACCGGATGTGCGCCGACGCGGTGCGGTTCGCGCGCGAGATCGGCTACCGCAACGCCGGCACCGTGGAGTTCCTGCTCGACCCCGACGGCAACTACGTCTTCATCGAGATGAACCCCCGCATCCAGGTCGAGCACACCGTGACCGAGGAGGTCACCGACGTCGACCTCGTCCAGTCGCAGCTGCGGATCGCCTCGGGCGAGACGCTCGCCGACCTCGGGCTCTCCCAGGACACCGTGACGCTGCGCGGCGCGGCCCTGCAGTGCCGGATCACCACCGAGGACCCGGCCAACAACTTCCGCCCCGACACCGGCAAGATCACGACTTACCGCTCCCCCGGCGGCGGCGGCGTCCGCGTCGACGGCGGCACCGTCTACACCGGCGCGGAGGTCTCGGCCCACTTCGACTCGATGCTGGCCAAGCTGACCTGTCGCGGCCGGACGTTCGAGAAGGCCGTGGAGAAGGCCCGCCGGGCGGTGGCGGAGTTCCGGATCCGGGGTGTCTCCACCAACATCGCGTTCCTTCAGGCGGTGCTCGAGGATCCCGACTTCGCGGCCGGCAACGTCACCACCTCGTTCATCGAGACGCACCCGCAGCTGATGAACGCCCGCGGCAAGGGCGACCGCGGCAGCAAGCTGCTCAACTACCTCGCCGACGTCACGGTCAACCAGCCGCACGGCCCGGCGCCGGTCAGCATCGACCCGGTCACCAAGCTGCCCCCGACCAACCTCGACGTGCCGGCCCCCGACGGGTCGCGGCAGCTGCTGCTCGAGGTCGGTCCCGAGGAGTTCGCCCGACGGCTGCGTGCCCAGGACCGGGTCGCGGTCACCGACACGACCTTCCGCGACGCCCACCAGTCCCTGCTCGCCACGCGGGTCCGCACCCGCGACCTGCTCTCGGTCGCGGGTCACGTCGCCCGCACCACGCCCGAGCTCTGGTCGGTCGAGGCCTGGGGCGGGGCGACGTACGACGTGGCGCTGCGCTTCCTGTCCGAGGACCCGTGGGAGCGGCTGGCCGCGCTGCGGCAGACCGTGCCGAACATCTGCCTCCAGATGCTGCTGCGCGGACGCAACACGGTCGGCTACACGCCGTACCCGACGGCGGTGACGGAGGCCTTCGTCGAGGAGGCCGCCGCGACCGGCATCGACGTCTTCCGGGTCTTCGACGCCCTCAACGACGTCGAGCAGATGCGCCCGGCGATCGAGGCGGTGCGCGCCACCGGCACCACGGTCGCGGAGGTCGCGCTCTGCTACACCGGCGACCTGTCCGACCCGGGCGAGAAGCTCTACACGCTCGACTACTACCTGCGGCTGGCCGAGCGGATCGTCGACGCCGGCGCGCACGTGCTGGCGATCAAGGACATGGCCGGCCTGCTGCGGGTGCCGGCCGCGCGGACGCTGGTCACCGCACTGCGCTCGGAGTTCGACCTGCCCGTGCACCTGCACACCCACGACACCCCCGGCGGTCAGCTCGCGACCCTGCTCGCCGCGATCGACGCCGGGGTCGACGCGGTCGACGCGGCCAGCGCGTCGATGGCCGGCACCACCTCCCAGCCGCCGCTCTCGGCGCTGGTCTCCGCAACCGACCACTCCGACCGCGAGACCGGCCTGTCCCTGGAGGCGGTCTGCGCGCTGGAGCCCTACTGGGAGGCCACCCGCCGGGTCTACGCGCCGTTCGAGTCCGGACTGCCGTCGCCGACCGGCCGGGTCTACACCCACGAGATCCCCGGCGGCCAGCTCTCCAACCTGCGCCAGCAGGCGATCGCGCTGGGCCTGGGCGAGAAGTTCGAGCAGATCGAGGACATGTACGCCGCGGCCAACGACATACTCGGCAACGTCGTGAAGGTGACCCCCTCCTCCAAGGTCGTGGGCGACCTGGCCCTGCACCTCGTGGCGGTCGGCGCCGACCCGGCGGAGTTCGCCGACAACCCCGGCAAGTTCGACATCCCCGACTCGGTCATCGGCTTCCTCAACGGCGAGCTCGGCGACCCGCCGGGTGGCTGGCCGGAGCCGTTCCGCACCAAGGCGCTCGAGGGCCGCACCTGGAAGGCGCCCGCCGCCGACCTCACCGCCGACCAGGCCGAACGGCTCGCGGGCGGCAGCAGCCCCCGCCGTCGTACGTTGAACGAGCTGTTGTTCCCCGGCCCGACGCGGGACTTCAACGAGGCCCGCGAGACCTACGGCGACGTCTCGGTGCTGCCCACCATGGACTACCTCTACGGGCTGCAGCAGGGCGAGGAGCACGAGGTCGAGATCGACGAGGGCAAGACCCTCATCCTCGGCGTGCAGGCCATCAGCGACCCCGACGAGCGCGGCTTCCGCACGGTCATGGCCACCATCAACGGCCAGCTCCGGCCGGTCAGCGTGCGCGACCGCAGCGTCGCCTCGGAGGTGGCGGCCGCGGAGAAGGCCGACACCTCCAAGCCCGGCCAGGTGGCCGCGCCGTTCCAGGGCGTCGTGACGATCGTGGTCGCCGAGGGCGACCAGGTCGCCGCGGGCGACACCGTCGCCACCATCGAGGCGATGAAGATGGAGGCCTCCATCACCGCGCCGATCGCCGGGAAGGTCGAGCGGCTCGCGCTGCCCGGCACCCAGGCCGTCGACGGCGGCGACCTGGTGCTCGTGCTGGCCTGAGTCCCGTCAGTCGCGCGAGGCCGCCAGCCGGTCGACCGCGTAGTCGGCCCGGCTCTCGGGGCGTGCGGCGGTGCGCGGCGCCACCCGGAACGTCACCCAGGTCGAGCGCAGGCCGAGCTCGGCGCGGAACGTGTCGCCGGAGACGGTCACCCGGCCGGACGAGCCGACCAGGGTGATCGAGACGATCCGGCCGCCCCAGTCGCCGTTGCCGTCACGCCGGGTCACGACGATCTTCGTCAGGTTGCCGATCGCCGGCCAGGTCCGCTCGATCAGGTCGTCCTGGACCTTCACGCTCCAGGTGTGGACCGGGTTGCCCGACCAGCCGTCGTAGGGGTCCTGGCGGGCGGGCAGGTAGGACACCGAGCCGGCCGAGGTCCAGCCGCCGCTGCTGGAGCCGAACTGCGTGAACGCCGGCTCGCCGTCGGCGGTCAGGACCTTGTCGCGGGTGTCGTCGACGGCCTTGTTGGAGGCGGGGTACTCCGCGTCGTACCCGCCGTAGACCTGGCAGGCGTAGGTGTCGCAGAGCTGGTACGTCGACCCGTGCGGGTGCTCGCGCTCGTAGGCCGCATAGGTCCGGGCGGCGACGGCCTGGGCCCGGACGGCCTCGGTGCTCCACGACGCCGGGATCTCCTGGGGCACCACACCCTTGATGTAGCTCTCCAGGGTCAGGTCGTTGACGATGTCGCGCTCGGGCGAGCCGGGCGTGGGGATGGCGGCCCGGAGCCGGCCGCGGTAGGCGCGGGTGCCGTCGGGCGTGACCAGGCTGATCGGGTCGCCCCCGGCGTAGAACTCGCCGGCGCCCTGGAGGTCGGCGTAGCCGTGCCACCGGGTGGTCTTGTAGGAGACGCGGTTGTCGCCGTTCGGGGCCGTCGCGATGCGCCAGCGGCTCGCCCCGTTGGCGGGCAGGGGCGTGCGGTCGCCGGTGGCGGCGTCCTTGATGGTCAGGCCCGGCCGCGCCAACACCTCGAGGGTGTTGCCGGTGGCGCCGGTGAGCAGCACGGTGACCCGGCCGGTCGCCTGCCCCCAGTCGGTGCCGGGGTAGTAGAACTCGACGATCTTCGCGTAGCCCAGGCCCTGCCGCGCGGCCCCCTCGGCGCCGTACTGCGACATGCCGTGGCCGTGCCCGTAGCCGTGCCCCTTGATCGTGATCCAGGCCTGGGCCGGGACCTTCCAGGTGTCGCCCGTGCCGGCGTGCGCCGGGACGCCGATCACCGCGGCGGCGAGAGCGCCGGAGAGCACCAGCGCGAGGCTGCGGGCGGGTCGCATCAGGGTGCTCCGGTGGCGTGTGTGACGGCAGGGACGGGTGTGAACAATGAATCGCACCACGGCCGTCCGGCGAGCCGCAATTCCTCCCGGAGAACTACTGATCTGTAATTCTCAGCCCGGGTGGACGTCGATGATCTCGACGAGCGTCGAGCGGAGCCCGAGGTTGCGGCGGAAGCTCTCCCCCGTGACGGAGTAGGTGTCCCCCTTCGCCGTGGTCAGCAGCACCGTCTCGACCCGACCGCCCCGCGGGCCGTTGCCGTCACGAGTGTTGATCTGGAGGTTCGTCAGCTGCTCGATGTTGTAGGCCTCCTCGATCTGCGCGTCGGTGACGGCCGCGGTCCAGCCGTAGTAGTCCGGCGAGGTGCCCTCGTAGGGGTCGGGCTGCGCCGGCAGGTAGGGGAACTGCCCGGCCACGGTGTACCCGCCGTTGCTGGCCGAGAACTGCGCGAAGGCCAGCCCGCCCTGGTAGGTCAGCACCCGGTGCGCGGTGGCGGTGACGGCCGCGTCGGAGGTGGGGTACTCCGCGGTGGCGCCGCCGTAGGCCTGGCAGGCCGCGGTGTCGCACAGGTCGTAGTCGGGGTTGGCCGTGTGCGCCCGTTCGTACGCCGCGTAGGTGCGGGCCGCGACCGCCTGGGCCCGGAGCGCCTGCTGCGGCCAGCGCGAGGCGGCCACCTCGCTGGGCACCACCCCGCGCACGTAGGCCTCCAGCGGCAGCACGTTGACGGTCACCCGGCGGCCGTCGTGGTGGGTCGAGCGGAGCGCGCCGCGGTAGGCGCGGGTGCCGGCCGGCGAGCGGAGCGTCACGGGCTTGCCCCCAGCCGTCAGCTCGGCGTCGCCGGAGATGGTGCGCACCGTGTGCCAGGGGCTGGTCCCGGTCGCGCGGTAGGCGACGACGCTCTTGGCGCCGGTCTGCTTGACCCGCCAGGTCCGCGCGGCCTTCTCGGTCAGGGCGAAGACCTTGCCGGACCGGACCGCCCGCACCGCCAGGCCGTCGCGGTCCTCGACGACCAGGTCGCCGTCGCGGTCGCCGCTGATGAGGACCGCGATCGTGCCGCCGGCCGAGCCGGCGCGCGTGCCCGGGTAGTAGAAGTCGAGGATCTGCTGGGCGGTGAGGTTGTACGGCGCCCGGGCCGCCCCGTAGGCGCCGTACTGCGACAGGCCCTTGCCGTGCCCGCTGCCGTCGCCGGTGATCGTGATCGTGGCCGGGCTCGGCACCGTCCACGGGTCGTCGGCGAGTGCCGGCGCCGCCCCGACGAGCATCAGGACGGCGGTGGTGAGCAGGACGAGTCGACGGCGCAGCATGTGTTTTCTCCCCCGAGAGTGGACGCGAGCGTCGATCCGACCATGCCGTTTGGCTGCTTGGCAATGGGGCACGATGGACGCATGGTGTGGTTCCTCTCGGCCCGCAAGGAACGCCGGCTCGCGATCATGGAGGAGTTCCGGCAGGCCCGGAGGCTCGCCGACGAGGACGTCACCGTCCTCGGCGAACAGCTCGCCGAGCTGCACGTCGACACGTTGACCACCGAGCTCGACGACGACATGCGTCGCGACTACCAGGACGCCCTCGACGCCTACGAGGCGGCCAAGGTCGCGTTGCGCGAGGCGGCCGAGACCCAGGACGTCCTGCGCGTGACGTCGTTGCTCGAGGACGGCCAGTTCGCGCGGGCCTGCGTGCTCGCCCGCCGCGACGGCACCGAGCTGCCGCAGCGACGCGAGCCCTGCTTCTTCAACCCCCAGCACGGCCCCGCCGTCACCGACGTGGCCTGGACCCCGCCGCACGGCGTCGAGCGCGAGATCGCGGTCTGCCGGCTCGACGCCAACCGCCTCAGCGCGGGCGAGCAGCCCGACGTCCGCCTCGTGCGGGTGGGCGACCGCTACGTGCCGTGGTACGCCGCCACCGACGAGCGCGGGCTCTTCGTCGCTGCGGTCGCCTCCGTGGCGGTCACGGGCGTGCCGCCGGGCCTGATGGCGGAGGTCGACGCGCGTCGCGCCTCCAACAACATCTCCGGGATGACCGGCGGCGGCCTCGGGATCTGAGCGCGCGGCTCAGACGTGGTGGAGGCGACGAGCCGCCTCGGCCACCGACCCGCTCATCGACGGGTAGACCGTGAACGCCTGGGCGAGCTGGTCGGCCGTCAACGACTCGGCCACTGCGATCGAGACCGGGTGGATGAGCTCGCTGGCCCGCGGTCCGACGACCACTCCCCCGACGACGATGCCGGTGCCGGGCCGGCAGAACAGCTTGACGAAGCCGTCGCGGACGCCCTGCATCTTGGCGCGCGGGTTGCCCGACAGCGGCAGCATCACGACCTCGGCCACCATCTCGCCGGAGTCGACCGACTGCTGCGACCAGCCGACCGTCGCGATCTCGGGGGCGGTGAAGACGTTGGAGGAGACCTTCTTCAGGTCCAGCGGGTGCACCGTGTCGCCGAGGAAGTGCCACATCGCGATCCGGCCCTGCATGGCGGCGACGCTCGCGAGCATCAGCACGCCGGTGCAGTCGCCGGCGGAGTACACGCCGCGGGCCGACGTACGGGACACGCGGTCGACGTTGACGAAGCCGCCGTCCTTGAGGACGACGCCCGCCTCCTCGAGGCCGAGGTCGGCGGTGTTGGGGATCGACCCCAGCGCGAGGATGCAGTGCGACCCCTGGACGGTGCGACCGTCGGTCAGGGCGACCGTCACGACGTCGCCGTCGCGGGTCACCGACTCCATGCGCGACCTGGACAGCACGTTCATGCCGCGACGCTTGAGCACCTCCTCCAGCACGGCGGCGGCGTCGGCGTCCTCGCCAGGCAGCACGCGGTCGCGCGAGGAGACGAGGGTGACGTCGATGCCGAGGGCGAGGTAGGCGCTGGCGAACTCCGCACCCGTGACACCCGAGCCGACCACGATCAGCGACGTCGGCACCTCGGTGAGGTCGTAGACCTGCTCCCAGGTCAGGATCCGCTCACCGTCGGGCTGGGCGGTGGGCAGGGTGCGCGGCGCGGCACCGGTCGCGACCAGGATCGCGTCGGCGTCGAGGGTCTGTTCGGTGCCGTCGGCCTTCGTCGCGATGACCCGGCCGGGCCCGTCGAGGCGGCCGCGGCCCCGGACGACCTCGACACCTTCCTTGGCGAGACGCCGGGCGATGTCGTCGGACTGGTCGGCGGCGAGCTTCTTGACCCGGGCGTTCACGCGGGCCAGGTCGACGCGGATGGTGGTGGCCGCGTCGCCCTCGTGGTCCTCGAAGTTGACCCCGAGCTCGGCGGCGGCCGAGACGTCGGTCATCAGCTCGGCCGTGGCGATCAGGGTCTTGCTGGGGACGCAGTCGGTGAGGACCGCCGAGCCGCCGAGCCCGTCGGTGTCGACGACCGTGACGTGCGCGCCGAGCTGGGCCGCGACCAGGGCGGACTCGTAGCCGCCCGGGCCGCCGCCGACGATGACGACGTGCTCGTCGCTGGTGTGGCCCATCAGAAGTTGATCATGTGGCCGGCGATGCCGTGGATGGCTTCCTTGACGGACTCACCCAGGGTCGGGTGCGCGAAGATGTTGCGCGCCACCTCGTCGGCCGTCAGGTCCCACTGCTGCGCCAGCGTCAGGGCCGGGAGCAGCTCGGTGACGTCGGGGCCGATCAGGTGGGCGCCGATGATCTCGTTGTACTCCGCGTCGGCCACGATCTTGACGAAGCCGGCGGTGTCGCCGAGCCCCTGCGCCTTGCCGTTGGCCGAGAACGGGAACGTCGCGGTCTTGACGTCGTACCCCTTCTCCTTGGCCTGGGCCTCGGAGTAGCCGAAGGAGCCGATCTGCGGCTGGCAGTAGGTGGCGCGCGGGATCATGTCGAAGTTGATCTCCTGCGTCTCGGCGCCGGCGATCGTCTCGGCCGCGACGATGCCCATGGCCTCGGCGGCGTGGGCCAGCATCATCTTGCCCGTGACGTCGCCGATGGCGTAGACGCCCTCGACGTTGGTGCGGCCGCGGGCGTCCACCGCGATCGCCCCGCGGTCGGTGAGCTCGACGCCGGCCTTGTCGAGGCCGTAGCCCTCGACCCGCGGGGCGAAGCCGAAGGCGGCCAGCATCTTGTCGGCCTCGAGGACCTCCTCCTTGCCGTCCTTGCTCACGGTGACCTTGACGCCGGAGCCGGTGTCCTCGACGTTCTCGACCTTGGTCGAGAGCAGCACCTTCACGCCCAGCTTCTTGTAGTGCTTGAGGAGCTCCTTGGACACGTCGGCGTCCTCGGTGGGGACCATCCGGTCGAGGAACTCCACGATCGTCACGTCGACGCCGAAGTTCTTCATCACGTAGGCGAACTCGACGCCGATCGCGCCGGAGCCGCCGATGATGATCGAGCCGGGGAGGTTCTCGTCGAGGATCTGCTCCTCGTAGGTGACGACGTTCTTGCTGGCGCTCATCCCGGGCAGCATCCGGACCTTCGCACCGGCGGCGACGATCAGGTTGTCGCAGGTGTAGGACGTCGTCTTGCCGTCCTTGTCCTGGACCTCGACGGTCTGCTTGCCGTCGACGGCGCCGTGCATCGTGCCCCAGCCGTCGATCTCGGTGATCTTGTTCTTCTTCATCAGGAAGTGGACGCCCTTGACGATGCCGGCGCTCACGCTTCGCGACCGCTTGTGGGTCGGACCGAAGGACATGGACGCGTCGCCCTCGATGCCGTACTTGTCCTTCTCGTGGGTCAGGACGTGGGCGAGCTCGGCGTTCTTGAGGAGCGCCTTGGACGGGATGCACCCGACGTTGAGGCAGACACCACCCCAGTACTTCTCCTCGATCACGGCCACGGACTGGCCGAGCTGGGCTGCGCGGATGGCCGCCACGTATCCACCGGGGCCGGCACCAAGGACGAGAACGTTGAAGTGGGTCACGCCCGTCAGCCTATGAGTTGCGGCCACCCTGCTCCAAGGCAGGGACTAACGTTCGGTCACGTGACGCTGTACGCGGCCTACGGGACCAACCTCGATCCCGCCCGGATGGGCGAGCGCTGCCCCCACTCCCCGCTCCAGACGACGGGGTGGCTGGAGGGCTGGCGGCTCACGTTCGGCGGCGAGGAGCACGGCTGGGACGGCGCCCTGTCCACGATCGTCCAGGACCCCTTCGACCAGGTCTTCGTCGCGGTCTACGACGTCACCCGCGAGGACGAGTCCCAGCTCGACGGCTGGGAGGCCGCCGACCTCGGGCTCTACCGCAAGACCAAGGTCCGCGTCTCGACCCTGGCCGGCGAGATCGTGGTCTGGACCTACGTCCTCGACGCCTACGAGGGCGGCCTGCCCTCCGCGTCGTACCTCGGGGTCCTCGCCGACGCCGCCGAGGCCGCCGACGCCCCGGATGACTACGTCGCCGCCCTCCGCCGGCGACCCTGTCGCTCCACCGGCCTCTAGGGCTGGCTCGGGGCGGAATCCCCGGTTAACCGGGGATTCCTGACGTCTTGGGCCGTTGCAACACCCCAAAACGTCAGGAAGTGGCTGCGGAGTCGGCGGTCAGGACGCCAGCGGCATGGGGTAGAGCTGCTCGCGGATCCGAGCGGCGGTGATCTCCGGGGAAAGCAGATCGGCCCACACGAGCCGGATGCACCTCCACCCAGTCAGCCTGCAGATCAACTCCTCGCGGAGCTTCTCGCGCACGACCACGTCGGACGCGGTCTCGCCGTCTCGAAGCAGCTTGCGGTACTTGACCATCCCGTCGAACTCGAGGAACACCCCGAGATCCGGCCACGCGAAGTCCACCCTCGCGACCACGCGGCCATTCGCGTCGCGGATCTTGTACTGAGGCTCCGGGCGGGGTAGTCCGTACCGCCAGCACAGATGGAAGCAGCGACTCTCCCCCACCGACTCGATCCGCCCGTCCGCCAGACGCAGCACCAAGTCTGTGTGGAGGGTGTTCGGCCAGGCGTCCATGAAGGCGCGTGTCCTCTCCAGCCGCGCGGGGTCCGTGAGCTTCTGATGGAGGAGGTGGTTGACGATGACGAGGCTGGTCTCCACATCGACCAACGTCGTCATGTCCAGGGCCAGTCGGGTCGCACTCGTCACCGGGACTCCTCCACGGACCTCCCAATCGTCGGCCCGGAGCGACCCCGCGTGCTGCCGTACGCCAGCCTCCTTGCGTCCAGCACGACCGTCGAGTCGCGTGACGTGAACCATGGACAGATCGATGTTCCAGGTGGGCGCGCCGTACTCGCCCAGGGCCGACGCATGGGAAAGCACCACATCGGTGCGCGCCGTGAGGAGCACTGCACGTGCAACGACGGCGTGCTTCTGCACGTCGTCCAGTGCCCGCCAGGCCGGGCCGTCGACGTACGCGCCGCGACGCGGTCTGGCCCACATCCCGTCACGGACGCGCCGTGCGATGGCGCGATCGTTGAACCCTTCGTCGATCAACTGCTGTCGCAGCCGAATGGGCATCCGCCGGGGATCGTCAGCACGGATCATCATGAGCGTTGGTTTCCCCGGCCACTCGAGCACGAATCCATCGCTCGCGGCGCCTGTGGACAAACGATGCGAGACGACAACTCTTCGGGCAGTTCCGGACCTTCTCGGGCGTTGCAGCGCCCCAAGACGTCAGGTTTCCCCGGTTGACCGGGGATTCCTGCAGCCCCGTGCCCGGGCTACTCCCCCGTGTGGCAGACCGCTTCCACGTTGTTGCCGTCCGGGTCGCGCACGAACGCACCGAAGTACCCCTCGTGGTACTCCGGCCACAGGCGCGGCTCGTGGAGCACCTCGGCCCCCTGGGCGACGGCGTGGGCGAAGAACTCGCGCACGGCCTCGCCGTCCTTGGCCCGGAAGCCCACGTGGATCTCGCGGTTGGGCCCGGACGCAGGCCCCTCGTCGGGCTGGGCGCTGATCCAGAAGTCGGGCGCCTCGTCGCCGTACCCGATGGCCACGCCGAAGTCGAGGACGCGTCGGTAGCCCAGGACGCCGAGCACGTCGTCGTAGAACGCGGCCGACCGGGCGAGGTCGGAGCAGTTGATGCCGAAGTGGTCGATCATGTCCCGATCCTGCACCGAGATCCCGGAACTTGCTCGACTCGACGTCTCCAGCGCCGGCAGTTGCGCCGACTCGGCAGTACGCCGCGTGCCCACTAGAGTCGGGCGACGTGACGATCGCGACCCAGACCACGGATCCCTTCGAGCTGGCCCAGCAGGCCGCCGCCCGCCTCACCGAGCTGACGGGTGTGGAGCGCCACGACGTGGCCCTCGTCCTGGGGTCGGGCTGGCTCCCGGCCGTCGACGCGCTGGGTGAGGCGACCGCGGAGATCGACACGACCGACCTGCCCGGCTTCAACGCGGCCGCCGTGGCCGGCCACTCGGGCAAGATCCGCTCGATCCGCTCGGGCGACAAGAACCTGCTGGTCTTCCTGAGCCGCACCCACTTCTACGAGGGCAAGGGCGTCCGCGCCGTCGTCCACCCGGTCCGCACCGCGGCCGCGGCCGGCTGCCGCGCGATCGTGCTGACCAACGGCTGCGGCGGGCTCAAGGAGACCTGGACCCCCGGCACCCCGGTCCTGATCAGCGACCACATCAACCTGACGGCGACCTCCCCGATCGAGGGCGCCAACTTCGTCGACCTCACCGACCTCTACTCCCCGCGCCTGCGCGCGCTGTGCCAGCAGGTCGACCCGACGCTCGACGAGGGCGTCTACGTGCAGTTCCCCGGCCCGCACTACGAGACCCCGGCCGAGATCACCATGGTCCGCAACATCGGCGGCACCCTCGTCGGCATGAGCACCACCCTCGAGGCGATCGCCGCCCGCCAGTCCGGCATGGAGGTGCTCGGCATCAGCCTGGTCACCAACCTCGCGGCCGGCATCAGCGGCGAGCCCCTCAACCACGAGGAGGTCCTCGAGGCCGGCAAGGCCGCCGCCTCCCGCATGGGCGACCTGCTCGGCCAGATCGTCCCGCAGATCTGATGCGCCTCCTGGTGACCGGCGCCGCCGGGTCCATCGGCACCGTCCTCACCGACGGCCTGACCGACCGCGGCCACGAGGTCGTCGGCCTGGACCGGGTGCCCGCCCCCGACGGATACGTCGGCCCGTGGCACCTCATCGACTGCGCCGACCCCGACGCGGTGGCCGCCGTCTTCGCCGAGGAGCGCCTCGACGCCGTCGTGCACCTGGCCGGCTACCCCGGCGAGGGCAGCCTCGCCGAGTCGCTGCGGTCGCACACCGTCACCACCGCGGCGCTGCTCGACGCGATGGTCGAGCACGGCGTGACCCGTCTCGTGTACGCCGGCTCCAACCACGCCGTCGGCCGGACCCCTCGCACCGACCTGCTCACCACCGCCGAGCGCCCGCGGCCCGACACGTTCTACGGCGTCGGCAAGGTCGCGGCCGAGGCCGTGATGAGCCTCTACGCCGACCGCTACGGCATCGACGCGGTCTCCTGCCGGATCGGCTCCTTCCTGCCTGAGCCGGAGACGGTCCGCAACCTGTCGACCTGGCTCTCCCACGACGACTGCGTGCGGATGGTCGAGGCGTCGCTGACGACCGCCAGCCCCGGCTTCGCGGTGCTCTACGGCATCTCCGCCAACACCCGCGCCTGGTGGGACCTCGAGCCGGGCCGGGCCCTGGGCTACGAGCCGCAGGACGACGCCGAGGACTGGGCCGACCGGATCGCGGCCCGCGACGAGGACGCGACCGAGGCCGCGCACGTCGGCGGAGCGTTCGCGACCGAGGCGTTCTACCGGCCGGCGTTCGACCGGTCTTGACCTGGAGTGTGCTCCAACCCTGACACTGGGCCCATGAGCTACTCGATCGCCGAGGCGGCGCAGGTCAGCGACCTGACGCCCGACACGCTGCGCTACTACGAACGCGACGGCCTGATGCTGCGCCCGGTCGGGCGCTCCGCGACGGGCCACCGCCGCTACACCGACGGCGACCTGCGCTGGATCAACCTGCTTACCTGCCTGCGCGGCACGGGCATGCCCATCCGCGACGTACGCCGCTACGCCGAGCTCGTCCGGCAGGGCGACGGCAACGAGCAGGCCCGGCTCGACCTGCTCCGCGCCCACCGCCAGCACGTCCTCGCGCAGCTGGCCGAGGTCCAGGAGCACCTGGGCGCGATCGACCGCAAGATCGGCATCTACGTCGACAAGATCGAGACGGGGCTTGACCTGGAGCGCACTCCAAGCGTTTGAGTGGGGGCATGACCCAGCAGACCTCCCTCCAGCAGCGCACCCTCGGCACCGCCTCGCCCCTCACCGTCTCCGCCCTCGGCCTCGGCTGCATGGGCATGTCGGAGTTCTACGGCACCGGTGACGAGGCCACCGGGATCGCGACCATCCACCGCGCGCTCGACCTCGGCGTGACCTTCCTCGACACCGCCGACATGTACGGCCCCTTCACCAACGAGCAGCTCGTGGGCAGGGCCATCCGGGGCCACCGCGACGAGGTCCAGCTCGCCACGAAGTTCGGCAACGAGCGCCTCCCCGACGGCACCCGCGTCGGCATCAACGGCAAGCCGGACTACGTCCGGGCCGCCTGCGACGCCTCCCTGCAGCGCCTCGGCGTCGACCACATCGACCTCTACTACCAGCACCGCGTCGACCAGTCCGTCCCGATCGAGGAGACCGTCGGCGCCATGGCCGAGCTGGTCGAGGCCGGGAAGGTCCGCCACCTCGGCCTGTCCGAGGCCTCGCCGACCAACATCCGCAAGGCGCACGCGACGCACCCCATCACCGCCCTGCAGACGGAGTACTCCCTCTTCACCCGCGACCTGGAGGACGAGATCCTCCCGACCGTGCGCGAGCTCGGCATCGGCCTGGTCCCCTACTCCCCGCTCGGTCGCGGGATGCTCACCGGCGCGATCACCAAGGAGTCCGGCGCCGTCGGCGAGGGCGACTTCCGGCGGTCGGCGTACTTCCCCCGGTTCGCGGGCGACAACCTCGACGCCAACCTCGCGCTCGTCGACAAGGTCCGCGAGCTCGCGGCCGCGCACGGCTGCACGCCGGGCCAGCTGGCGCTTGCGTGGGTGCTCGCCCAGGGCGACGACGTCGCACCGATCCCGGGCACCAAGCGGGTCGCCTACCTGGAGGAGAACGTCGGCGCCACCGACGTCGACCTCTCCCCCGCCGACCTCGCGGCGCTCGAGGCCGCCGTGCCGCGCGACGCCGTCGCCGGCGACCGCTACGGGGACATGAGCCACATCGACTCCTGACCGGAACGCGATGCATGCCCCGGGCCCGACCGGTTACGGGCCCGGGGTACGCACCGCGACAGGAAGGGTCCCCATGGCCACGTACGACGAGTCCGCCGAGCCCCACGAGCACACCGAGGGAGCCGTGCCGGCCGACATCCAGGCCGAGCGCGAACGCCGCCTCGACCCTGACAACCGCCCGGCAAACGCCGAGGTGGACAACACCGGCAAGACGCTGCCGACCGTCGAGGAGTTCAAGGAGCTCAACGCCGGCGAGGACGTCGAGGGCGCCGCCGGCAGCTCCGACCCGGGCGCGGCGTTCCGCCGGATCCAGCCCTCGGAGGAGGAGATCGCCGAGATCGAGGCCGAGCGCGAACGCCGGCTCGACCCCGCCAACCGGCCCGCCAACGCCGAGGTCGACTACACCGGCGAGAACATGCCCGAGGTCGCGCGGGACTGACGCGTCACCACTAGCCTGCCGTCATGGTGGACTGGCAGCTGACGATCGACGCGAACGACCCCGCCCGCCTGGTGCAGTTCTGGGCGCCGGTGCTGGGCTACGAGGTGCAGCCCCCGCCCGAGCCCCATGCCTCCTGGAAGGCCTACTACCTCTCCCTCGGGGTCCCGGACGACGAGCTGCCCGACAGTGACTGGTCCGACCGGATCTGGGACCCGACGGGCGCCGGGCCGCGGATCTGGTTCCAGATCGTGCCCGAGGAGAAGGCCGGCAAGAACCGCCTGCATCTCGACATCTTCCCCACCGGCCGGGACCGGACGCTCTCCCTCGAGCGGCGCCGGGTGATCGTCGAGGCCAAGGTCGCCGAGCTCGTCGGCCGCGGCGCCCGGGTCCGCCACCGCAGCACGGACCTCGAGGGCTCCGAGGGCGTCGACCACTACGGCGTCACCATGCTGGACCCCGAGGGCAACGAGTTCTGCGTGGCCTGACCGATCAGCCGGCCAGCCGGTCCCGCAGGCCGTCGAGGCAGCCGGCCATCATCCGGTCGTGGTTCCAGGCGAGCAGCGGCCGCCCGACCCGCGACGCCAGGCCCAGCCAGCGCCCCGCGACGCGGACGTCCTGCTCGAAGTCCATCCGGGTGCCGCCCTCGATCGGCGTCAGCAGCCAGCGCACCCGGCCCGTGAGGTCCCCGGACGTCTCGATCTCCAGGTGCCGCGGCTCGCGGTGCACGGCGTGCAGCACCAGGTCGAGCGTGTAGGGAAGCGCCGAACGGCACAGCACCCGCGCGTCGTCGGGGCCCAGGCTCGCCACGGCCCGGACCTGCGGCCACCACTCGGGGTAGCGCTCGAGGTCGAGCAGCACGTCGCGCACCCGGTCGGGGTCTGCGGCCACGGTCCAGGTGCCTCGGAAGGAGTACGACGGGGTCACGCCCCCATCATGGCGGGCATCATGGCGGCCCCCTCTCGGCGGTTCCTCCGAGGGCCGGCGCACCCAGTAGCGTGCGCCCCATGACCTCTCCGGACAACGACGTCCTGCTCGACCGCGCCCGCGCCTGGGCCGCCGAGGACCCCGACGGCCACACCCGCGCCGAGCTGGAGCGGGTCATCGCCGACGTCGAGGCCGGTGGCGACCCGACCGACCTCGCCGACCGCTTCGACGGCACCCTCGAGTTCGGCACCGCCGGCCTGCGCGGCGCCCTCGGCGCCGGCTCCAACCGGATGAACCGCAGCGTCGTGCTGCGCGCCGCGGCCGGCCTCGCGGCGTACCTCCGCGCCCAGGACCGCGAGCCCGGCCAGGGTCGCGAGCCCTCGGTCGTGATCGGGTACGACGCCCGCCACAACTCCGACGTCTTCGCCCGTGACACGGCCGAGGTGATGACCGGCGCGGGCTTCCGCGCCCACGTCCTGCCGCGCCCGCTGCCGACCCCGATCCTCGCCTACGCCATCCGCGAGCTCGGCTGCGTCGCCGGCGTCATGGTCACCGCGAGCCACAACCCGCCCCAGGACAACGGCTACAAGGTCTACCTCGGCGACGGCTCCCAGATCGTGCCGCCCGCCGACTCCGCCATCGCCGACCGCATCGCGGCCGTGGGCGCGCTCGCCGACATCCCGCGCGGCACCCCGGGCGCCGTCCTCGGCGACGAGATCGTCGACCGCTACCTCGACACCGCCGCCGAGCTGGCCGGCGACGGACCGCGCGACCTCGAGATCGTCTACACCCCGCTGCACGGCGTGGGCGGCACCTCGGTCGTCCAGGTCCTGGAGACCGCCGGCTTCGATGCGCCGAGCGTGGTCGAGCAGCAGGAGCACCCGGACCCCGACTTCCCGACCGTCGCGTTCCCCAACCCCGAGGAGCCGGGCGCCATGGACCTCGCCATGGCGCTGGCCGAGCGCCAGGGGGCCGACCTGGTCGTGGCCAACGACCCCGACGCCGACCGCTGCGCCGCGGCCGTCCCCGGCCCGCACGGGTGGCGGATGCTGCGCGGCGACGAGGTGGGCGCACTGCTGGCGCACCACCTGCTCCGGTCCGGCCGGAAGGGCACCTACGCGACCTCGATCGTGTCCTCCTCGCTGCTCGGCAAGATGGCCGCCGCGGCCGGGCAGCCCTACGCCGAGACGCTGACCGGCTTCAAGTGGATCGGCCGCGTCGAGGGACTCGCGTTCGGCTACGAGGAGGCGCTCGGCTACTGCTGCGACCCCGAGCACGTGAAGGACAAGGACGGCGTCTCAGCGTTGCTGCTGCTCTGCGAGATGGCGGCCGGTGCCAAGGCCGAGGGCCGCACGCTGCTCGACCTGCTCGACGACATCGCCGCCGAGCACGGCCTGCACGCCACCGACCAGCTCTCGGTCCGGGTCACCGACCTCGGCGAGATCGCCGCGGCCATGGACCGGCTGCGCAGCACTCCCCCGACCCGGCTCGGGGGCCTCGCGGTCGAGCGCGTCGACGACCTCTCCCTCGGCTCGGCGGACCTCCCTCCTACCGAGGGCCTGCGCTACCACCTGGCCGAGGGTGCGCGCGTGATCGTGCGGCCGAGCGGCACCGAGCCCAAGCTGAAGTGCTACCTCGAGGTGGTCATCACCGTGAACCCCGACGACGGGGTCGAGGCGGCACGCTTCGCCGCAGTCGGACGGCTCGACGCCCTGCGCGGGGACATCAAGGCCGCCGCCGGGATCTGAGCGGGACCGCTCAGGCCACGAGGGTCGCCACGAAGGCGACGAGGCTGCCGACGAGCACGCCGATCTCCGGCCAGGCGAGCGTCCGGTGGACGTCGTCGGCGAGCGCGGCCTGCTCGGGCGTGAAGCGCTGGATGCCGTGGCGGGCCCGGGCGTCCTCGACGAGCCGGGTGATCCGGTCCTCGACGAAGACGGGGTAGGACTCGGTCGCGCTGGGCCGCTCGCTGGACCGGTTGGACTTGATCGTCTGGCGCCACGAGTGACCGATGGCCGACGAGACGTAGCGCGAGTCGCCGACGCCGACCGCCAGGACCTGGCGCACGACGACGGTGTCGATGGCGGCGAGCGGGATCGACACGGTGTCGAGCATGTTGCGCAGGACCAGCGCCTCGGGGGTCGCCCACACCCGCGGCCGGAGCATCGCGGCCCACACCAGCACGCCGAAGACGAGCGCGCCCGTCACGACCGCCGCCGGGAAGCCATGGTCGCGGTCCACGATGCCGATCACGACGATCGTGAGCACGCCCACGAGGGCGATCACGCCGAGGATCCGGCCGCTCGTGGCGGCGAACTTCTCGACCTCGTGCTGCGTCATGCGTGATCTCCGTCGATGGCCGGGGTGTCCGGCTGGTGGATTCTGTCCCTCGTCGCGACAACCCTATGCTGGACCGGTGACAAGCACCCCCACCCCCACGGCAACGGCGCCGCAGGCGGACTTCTCGGACATCACGCGTTCGGATGCCACGCTGCGTCGCTTCCTGCACGGTCTGCCGGGCGTCGACCAGGTCGGCGCCGAGGCGCGCGCCGCGGCCCTCGGCACCCGCTCGATCAAGACGACGGCCAAGGACTACGCGATCGACCTCGCGATCCGCATGGTCGACCTGACGACCCTCGAGGGCCAGGACACCCACGGCAAGGTCCGCGCGCTCGCCGCCAAGGCGATGCACCCCGACCCGGCCGACCCGTCCTGCCCCATGACGGCCGCCGTCTGCGTCTACCCCGACATGGTCGCCACGGCCAAGGAGGTCCTCGGCACCAGCGGCGTCAACGTCGCCGCGGTCGCGACCGCCTTCCCGAGCGGCCGTGCGGCCCTGGACATCAAGCTGGCCGACACCCAGGACGCCGTCGAGGCCGGCGCCGACGAGATCGACATGGTCATCGACCGTGGCGCGTTCCTGTCGGGCCGCTACAAGGCCGTCTTCGACGAGATCGTCGCGGTCCGCGAGGCCTGTGGGGGCGCGCACCTCAAGGTCATCTTCGAGACCGGCGAGCTCCAGACCTACGACAACGTACGCCGCGCCAGCTGGCTCGCGATGATGGCCGGCGGCCACTTCATCAAGACCTCCACCGGCAAGGTGCAGCCCGCCGCGACCCTCCCGGTCACGCTGGTGATGCTCGAGGCCGTCCGCGACTTCCGCGAGGCCACGGGGCAGATGATCGGCGTCAAGCCCGCCGGCGGCATCCGCACGACCAAGGACGCCATCAAGTACCTCGTGATGGTCAACGAGGTCGCGGGCCAGGACTGGCTCGACCCTGACTGGTTCCGGTTCGGCGCCTCCACGCTGCTCAACGACCTGCTCATGCAGCGCACCAAGATGACGACCGGTCGCTACTCCGGTCCCGACTACTTCACCCTGGACTGATTCCCATGAGCTCCCCCTTCGAGTACGCCCCCGCCCCCGAGTCGCGCTCCATCGTCGACATCAAGCCGTCCTACGGCCTGTTCATCAACGGTGAGTTCGTCGACGGCCACGGCAAGGCGTTCAAGACCATCAGCCCCTCGACCGAGGAGGTCCTCTCCGAGGTCGCCGAGGCCGACGAGGCCGACGTCGACGCCGCCGTCAAGGCCGCCCGCCGCGCCTACACCCGCGTCTGGTCCAAGATGCCCGGCCGCGAGCGCGCCAAGTACCTCTACCGGATCGCCCGGATCATCCAGGAGCGCGGCCGCGAGCTGGCCGTCCTGGAGTCGATCGACAACGGCAAGCCGATCAAGGAGTCCCGCGACGTCGACGTCCCGACCGTCGCCGCGCACTTCTTCTACTACGCCGGCTGGGCCGACAAGCTGGAGTACTCCGGCTTCGGCAACGGCAACCCGCAGCCCCTGGGCGTCGCCGGCCAGGTCATCCCGTGGAACTTCCCGCTGCTCATGCTCGCGTGGAAGATCGCCCCGGCGCTGGCGTGCGGCAACACCGTCGTCCTCAAGCCCGCCGAGACGACGCCGCTGACGGCGCTGCTCTTCGCCGAGATCTGCCAGCAGGCCGACCTGCCGCCGGGTGTCGTCAACATCGTCACCGGCGCGGGCGAGACCGGCCGTGCGCTGGTCTCCCACCCCGACGTCGACAAGGTCGCCTTCACCGGCTCCACCGACGTCGGCCGCGCGATCGCGAAGGCCGTCGCTGGCTCGGACAAGAAGGTCACCCTCGAGCTCGGCGGCAAGGCCGCCAACATCGTGTTCGACGACGCCCCCATCGACCAGGCGGTCGAGGGCATCGTCAACGGCATCTTCTTCAACCAGGGCCACGTCTGCTGCGCGGGCTCGCGCCTGCTGGTCCAGGAGTCCGTGGCCGACGAGGTGCTCGAGCGCCTCAAGCGCCGGATGTCCACGCTGCGCGTCGGCGACCCGCTGGACAAGAACACCGACATCGGCGCGATCAACTCCGCCGAGCAGCTGGCCCGCATCCGCGAGCTCAGCGACATCGGTGAGGCCGAGGGCGCCGGCCGCTGGTCGCCCGCCTGCGACCTGCCGAGCAACGGCTTCTGGTTCCCGCCGACGCTGTTCACCGGTGTCACCCAGGCCCACCGGATCGCCCGCGAGGAGATCTTCGGCCCGGTCCTGTCCGTCCTGACCTTCCGCACGCCCTCCGAGGCGATCGAGAAGGCCAACAACACGCCGTACGGCCTCTCGGCCGGCGTGTGGACCGACAAGGGCTCGCTCATCCTGCACATGGCCAGCCAGCTGCGCGCCGGCGTGGTGTGGGCCAACACGTTCAACAAGTTCGACCCGACCAGCCCCTTCGGCGGCTACAAGGAGTCGGGCTACGGCCGCGAGGGCGGCCGCCACGGTCTGGAGGCCTACCTCAAGTGAGCGACACTCGCATCGACGTCCGCAAGACGTACAAGCTCTACATCGGTGGCGCCTTCCCCCGCTCGGAGTCGGGCCACTCCTACGTCGTCAACGACACGAAGGGGACGTTCGTGGCCAACGCCGCCCTCGCCTCGCGCAAGGACGCCCGTGACGCCGTCATCGCCGCCCGCAAGGCGTTCGGTGGCTGGTCGGCGAAGACCGCCTACAACCGCGCGCAGATCCTCTACCGGATCGCCGAGGTCATGGAGGACCGCCGCCCGCAGTTCGTGGAGGCGCTCCGCCAGTCCGAGGGGCTGACTGCAGCCCGCGCGCAGAAGGTGCTCGACGAGGCCATCGACCGGCTCGTCTGGTACGCCGGCTGGGCCGACAAGATCACCCAGGTGGTCGGCGGCGCCAACCCGGTCGCCGGGCCGTTCTTCAACCTCTCGACGCCCGAGCCGACCGGTGTCGTGGCCGTCCTGGCCCCGCAGGAGTCCTCACTGCTCGGCCTGATCAGCGTGGTGGCGCCCGCGATCGTCACGGGCAACACCGTGGTCGTCGTGTCGTCCTACGCCCGGCCGCTGCCCGCCGTCACGTTCTCCGAGGTGCTGGCCACCTCCGACGTGCCCGGCGGCGTGGTCAACATCCTGACCGGCTCCGCGGCGACCATCGCCCCGTGGCTGGCCTCGCACATGGACGTCAACGCCATCGACCTGACCGGCGTCGCCGGTGACGTCGAGCTCGCCACGTCGCTCGAGGTGGCCGCGGCCGACAACCTCAAGCGCGTCCGCCGCGCCCCCGCGGTCGAGCCCGACTGGTCGGCCGACCCGGGCATCGACGCGATGACGACGTTCCTGGAGACCAAGACGGTCTGGCACCCGATCGGGGTCTGACCGACCCACGCAGCACGACGCACGGCCCCGGCAGATCCTGCCGGGGCCGTCGTCGTACGACGCCTCCGCGGGTCAGCGCAGCGCGATCCGCACGACCCGGTCGGTCACCGACGGCGACTCTCCACCCACCAGGTAGACGACGTCGCCGTCGACCGCCGCCGCGGAGTCGGCGAGCGGTGTCGGGAGTCGTCCGGCCGGGCTGAAGCGCCGGGTCCGCGGGTCGAACCACCACATCCGGCCGGTCACCCTGTCCTGCGTCAGGCGCCCACCCACGACGAGCACGCGTTCCCCGACCCGGACGGCCACGGCGTGGCCGAGCGCCACGGGCAGTCGAGCCACCACACGCACGTGTCCGTCCGCGTCCACCCGCTGCACGGCGCGCTGCATGACGCCGGCGCGCTCTCCCCCGAACAGCAGCACCGCGTGCGAGAGCACGACACCCGCGGCGTACCTCACCGGCACGGGGAGGGTCCCGACGCGGCGCCAGTGCACGCCGTCGCGGGTCGCCACGACATCGGGGACGGCGACCGTCGTGGCGTCGTAGCCGCCGAGCGCCAGTGCCTGGTCGCCGACCGTCACGACGGTGAGGTCCGAGCGCGGCTGGGGCAGGTGCCCGGTCACCCTCCATCCGTGCGGGCCCCGCTGCTGGACCACGTCCTGCTCGGTGGAGTTGCCCCCGCCGACGACGAGGACCCGGCCGCCCAGCGCGACGCCGGCGGTGTCGTGGACGGGCACGCCGAGCGGCGGCCGGGCCCGGGTGCGGCCGGTGCGCGGGTCGAGGGTGAACACCTGGTCGGTGGACTGGTCGCCGGCCACCAGCCCGCCGGCAACGACGTACCCGTGGCCGGTCGGGACGACGGCCTCACGGCCGACCGGGAACGGCAGCCGCCACGGCATCGTCCTGACCACCAGGTGGGTGGGGGCGGGCGTGGCCGACGGTGTGGCCGACGACGAGGAGGAGGCCGACGGGGACGGTGAGGGGGACGACGAGCCGGGCCCCACGGGCGTCGGCGACGGCGTGGACGCCGAGCACCCGGAGACGAGCAGGACCGCGGCCACGCCGGCGAGGCGCCTCATCGGAGGTTCCCGGTGTGGCCGAGCGAGTAGCGGCCGGGCTGGGGCCAGACCAGCATGCCGTGCGGGCTCCCGCCGACCCAGATCTTCGCGACCAGCTTGCCGGTCCGGGTGTTCCAGCCGTACACGTAGCCCGTGTAGCGCCCGGTGAGCCACAGGGTCCGGCCGTCCGCGGAGACACCGCCCATGTCGGGCGTGCCGCCGCCGGGGATCGGCCAGTTCGCCACGATCCGCCTGCGTGCCAGCGAGAAGACGCTGACCTCGCCGGCCCCGCGGTCCGACAGGTAGAGGAACCGGCCGTCCCGGCTGGGGTAGATGCCGTGCGGCATCATCGGCGTCGGCGTGGAGCCGACGACGCGCAGGTCGCGCCAGCCGATCCGCAGCAGCAGGTCCCGGCCCATGTCGGCGACGTAGAACCAGCGTCCGTCGGGCGAGAGCCGCACGTCCTGGGGCTTGCTCCCGGGACCGAGGTCGAGCCGGCCCACCACGCGCTCCCCCAGGGTGGAGATCTTGAGCAGCGAGCCGCTGAACTCGCAGGTCACGATGAACGAGCGCCCGTCGGCGGAGAAGTCGGCGTGGTTGGGCCCGTCGCAGGTCGGGTCGCTCAGCGTCCGCTGGGGCCGGAACGTCCGGGGGTCGGCGAAGACGATCCGCTGGTGCTCCTCGTCCATCACGATCGCGTGCCGGCCGTCGGGGGTGAAGTAGAGGTTGTAGGGCCGGTCCACCGGGTAGCGGCGCGTGATGCGGCCGGTCCGGGGATCCACGACGTCGATCTGGTTGCTGTAGCTCGCCTCCACGTAGAGCCGCGACAGGTCGTAGGACGGGGTCACGTGCTGGGAGAGCGAGCCGGTCCGCAGGACCCGGACGACCTTGCGGGTGCGCTGGTCGATGACGGTGGTCACGGGGGCGCCGTACGAGTTCGGGACGTAGAGGTAGGCCGGGTCGCGCGCGACCTTCTGCCGGAGGCGTCCCGGCCGGGCGGCGGCGTACACGTCGCTGGCGAGGTTGCGGGGCATCCCCGGGATGGTGTGCCGGAACCTGGCGGCCAGCCGGGGGGCCGGCCGCACGGCGGTCCCGGTGGCCGACGGGGAGGCCGGCGGCGCTGTCGACGTTGCGGTCGAGGGAGCGGGAGACCCTGTCGTCGCCGACCCTCCGGAGGTGCATCCGCCCACCAGGCAGAGCATCGCCGTCAGGACGATCGGCACGCACCGGTGCCACCGGGGTCCAGGATTCATCGGACAACTCCTCCACACGGAACCCACGGGTCGACGGTAGGACTCGGAACCTGCCAACAGTCAGGGCAGAATGTGCACGTGCGCGCCCGGGTGATCGTCCTCGCCGGCCCCTCCGGGGCCGGGAAGTCCCGTCTGGCACACCGGATCGGCCTGCCGGTGCTGCGCCTCGACGACTTCTACAAGAGTGGCGACGACCCCACGCTCCCCCGCATCACCGAGGGCGCCAACGCCGGGCTCGTCGACTGGGACGTCCCGGAGTCGTGGCTGCCGGAGGACGCGATGGCCGCCATCACCGACCTGTGCCGCGACGGCGTCGCCGAGGTGCCGGTCTACGACATCGCCCACGACGGTCGCTGCGGCTGGCAGAAGCTCGACCTCGACGGCCACGAGCTCTTCGTGGCCGAGGGGATCTTCGCCCAGGAGGTCGTCGAGCCCTGCCGCGACGCCGGGCTGCTCGCCGCGGCCTACTGCGTGCGCCAGCACCCCGTCGTGACGTTCTGGCGGCGGCTGACCCGCGACCTGCGCGAGCACCGCAAGCCGCCGCTCGTGCTCGTCCGCCGCGGCCTGGCGCTGCTGGCCGACCAGCGGCGGGTGGTGGCGGGTGCGGTCGAGCGCGGCTGCGTCGCCGTCACCCCCGACGAGGCCTACCACGCCCTGCGCGACCTCGCGGCGACCGACGTCCCCTGGTGACCCGGTGACCGACGCCGGCGCGGAGCTGTTCCGGGAGCGCCTGGCGCAGCCGGACCAGCGCTCGTGCGGCGCCTCCGTGCTGGTCGTGGCGCGGATGCTCCTCGACCCGGCGTACGCCGAGCTGGTGTCCACCGGGCGCCATCCCGGCACCGGCTTCGCGCTGCCCGGCACTGTGGCCAGCCGGTTCCGCTACGAGGTGCTCGGGATGCACGAGCGCGTGACCGGGGTGGTGGACGCGGCCGGCCACCTCCAGCTGCCGTGGCCGCGCGCGATCGGGACGCCGCCGTGGGCGGTGGCCCACCAGTTGTCGGCCACGTCGGGACCCGGCCTCCCGGCCGTCCGCTACGAGGTCCACCAGGTCCGGACCTCCGGAGCCGAGGTGTACGACGACCTGGTCGCCGCCACCTCCGGCCACCGCCCGGCCGCGCTGTACGTCGGCAACGCCTGGCTGCCGCGGCACGTGGTGCTCGTCCTGGGCGAGGTCCAGGCACGGCTGCGCTGCTACGAGCCGGCCGCCGGGGCGATCGTCGACGTGGACCGCGCTGCCTTCGCGACCCACCGGCTGGGGCTGGCCGGCTGGGACCGGGCCTGGTGGGTCGTCAGCCCGTGAACACCACGAGGGTCAGCACGCCCCATGCCGCCGGCAGGAGCAGGGCGAGGGCGAGCAGGACCCGCGCGATCGCGAACGACGTGAGGCCGGCGCCGTGCGCCTCCCCCTCCACGTCGGCGAGCTCGACGCGACGCGGCCGCCTCGGGTCGTAGCGGACCGTCACCTCGTCGTCGACCCGCGGGGTCGGCGGCTCGATGCCGGTGATGGTGTCGGTCTCGATCTCCTGGCCGTCCACGGTGAAGCGGACCTCGGTGAAGTAATCGTCAGCGGCTCCCCCGCGACGGCGACGTCCTTGGGGTGCACGGCGGTCACCACGGCCGTCGTCGCCACGGCCCGGTCCACGAAGGCCGTCGCGGCCCGTCGCTGGAGGAAGCCCCGCACCACGAACCCGAGCCCCAGCACCAGCGCGACGACGGCGGAGGCCAGCGTGAGGTAGCCGGGCCCGTGGTGGAGGGTCATGACGCCGACAACGCCGACAACGCCGCGTAGCCGGGCTTGACGACCTCGTCGATGATCGCGAGCCGTTCGTCGAAGGGCAGGAAGGCCGACTTCATGGCGTTGATGGTGAACCAGCGCAGGTCGTCCAGGGTGTAGCCGAACGCCTCGACCAGCGACCACATCTCGTCGGTCATCGAGGTCTGGCTCATCAACCGGTTGTCGGTGTTGACGGTGACCCGGAAGCGCAGCCGCGTCAGCAACCCGATCGGGTGCTCGGCGATCGAGGTCGCGGCGCCCGTCTGGATGTTGGAGGCGGGGCACATCTCGAGCGGGATCCGCTGGTCGCGGACGTAGGCCGCCAGCCGGCCCAGCTCGACGGTCCCGTCCTCGGCCACCTTGATGTCGTCGATGATCCGCACGCCGTGGCCGAGCCGGTCGGCACCGCACCACTGGATCGCCTGCCAGATCGACGGCAGGCCGAAGGCCTCGCCGGCGTGGATGGTGAAGTGGGAGTTCTCGCGCTGGAGGTACTCGAAGGCGTCGAGGTGGCGGGTGGGAGGGTAGCCGGCCTCCGCGCCCGCGATGTCGAATCCCGCGACGCCGCGGTCGCGCCACGCCACGGCCAGCTCGGCGATCTCCATGGACCGGGCCTGGTGGCGCATCGCGGTCAGCAGCTGGCGTACGACGATCCGGCCACCGGCGGCGGCCGTGCCCTCGTCGAAGCCCTGCTGGACGGCCGCCACGACCTCGTCGAGGGTCAGCCCCTGCTCGACGTGCTGCTCGGGGGCGTAGCGCACCTCGGCGTACACGACGCCGTCGGCGACGAGGTCCTCGACGCACTCACGGGCCACGCGGGTGATGGCCGGGCCGTTCTGCATGACCGCCACGGTGTGGTCGAAGGTCTCGAGGTAGCGCTCCAGGGAGCCCGAGTCGCTCGCCTCCTGGAACCACCGGCCCAGCGAGTCCGCGTCGGCCGCCGGGAGCTCGTGGCCGATCTCCGCGGCGAGCTCGAGGACGGTCGCGGGGCGGAGCCCCCCGTCGAGGTGGTCGTGCAGCAGCACCTTCGGCGCCCGCAGGACCTGGTCACGGGTGGGGACGGTAGGTTCCGTCGTGGAGGCGTTCATGGCCTCATCCTTCCATCGAGGCCCGCCGGCTGACCGAAAGAGACGGAGTCACCATGCGCGTGTTCACCACCCTGGACGAGGTCGCGGCCGCGACCGGCGAGGAGCTCGGCACCTCCGAGTGGGTGACGATCGACCAGGAGCGCGTCGACCAGTTCGCCGAGGCCACCGGCGACCACCAGTGGATCCACGTCGACGTGGAGCGCGCGAAGGACGGCCCGTTCGGCGGCACGATCGCCCACGGCTACCTCACCCTCTCGCTCGTCCCGTGGCTCGGCAGCACCGTCTTCTCCCTGGAGACCCCCGGCGCCAAGCTCAACTACGGCGTCAACAAGGTCCGCTTCCCCAACCCCGTCAAGGTCGGCTCGCGGATCCGCAGCACCATCACCGTCGGCGAGGTCACCGACCTGCCCGCCGGCAAGCAGCTCACCCTCAAGCACGTCATCGAGATCGATGGCGAGTCCAAGCCGGCCTGCGTCGCGGAGAGCGTCGTCCTGCTGCTGCCGTGACGACGCTTCACCGTCGGGTGTGGAGCCGGACGTGGGTGCCGGTGCGGTCGTTGCCGACGTCGACGGCGGTGCAGAGCTGCCGCGCCAGCCACAGCCCGTAGCCGTGGTCCGAGGGCTCGGCCGGTGGCAGCACGCCCGTGAGCGGGTCGAGCGGCCCGCGGCCGCGGTCGTGGACGTGGCAGACCCAGGTGGCTCCCTCGTCGTACATGTGCAGCCGGACGGGTGGTGCGCCGTGCAGCAGGGCGTTGGTCAGCACCTCGGTCACGGCCAGCGCCACGTCGTCGACCACCGTGGAGTCGAGGCCGGACGCAGTGCCACGCGCGTGGACCAGCCGTCGCGCAGCGGCGACGTCGGCGCGGGAGGCGCAGTCGAGCGTCGTGGCCCCCCGGGGCGGTGGGACGACCCTGGCCAGGTCGGCCAGCAGGTCACGCGGATCGTCGAAGGTGGCGTTGGGCTCCAGGTCGTGCCCGGCGCGCACGGCGCCGTGGGTGCGCCAGCCGATCTCGAGCAGGTGGGGCGGGAGCGAGCCCGCGTCGTAGGGGCAGAGCAGGTCGACGTCGTGCTCGGCGAAGACGACGTTGACGGCCGCCTCGAGCCGTCGGTAGTCGAGCACCTCGGCCGGGGTCCGCTCGACCAGCGTCTGCTCGGCGATCACCGACGACCGGACACCGGGCGCATCGGCCGCGAAGTCGATCAGGACGCGGTAGGCGTTCCACTGGGGCGCGTAGGCGACGGTGTCCTCGACGAAGGTGACCTCATCGGCGTCGCGACCCAGGACGGCCCGCAGGGCGTCGACGCGACGCGGGGGCGCCATGACCAGGCCACGGTGCCCCTTGCCGAGCCCCTCGCGGAGGAACGCGCCGGCCCCGGCGGCGTACTGCTGGGCGTCGTCGTAGAACAGGGACGTGTGCGTGGCGGGGGACGGGCTCATGACTCCAGCCTCAATCGGTCGTGGTGGAGTCCTGCGACGTCCAGGATGCGGCGGACGACGGCCGGGACACCGTGCAGCGCCAGCCACCCGCTCTCGGGCAGGCTCGCCGCGACCGAGCGCAGCCGGGAGACCGTGCGGAGGTCGGCGAAGGCCAGACCGTGCAGGTCGACGTGCATCCGGGGCATGACGGCCGCGCGCGACACGAGCACCCGGTGGAGCAGCTCGTCGTTGGAGATGTCGACCTCGCCACTGATCCGGACGCCCCAGGGCTCGTCCACGGCCAGGAACCTGGCCAGCGGGCTCTCCGCCACCTCGGGGGCGAGGCCGGCGTGCTCACGCGTGAGCAGCTCCCGGTATTCCTCGTCGAGGGTGCCGGCGTCGTAGAGGCACACCGAGCTCACGCCCAGCTCGCGCTGCAGACCCGTGCAGAGGCGCTCCCAGTTGAGGACCTCCTCGGAGGACCCGAGCAGCGGAGCCAGGCCGTCCATCTCGGCGGCCACCCTCAGCCCCGGGAAGCCGTCCTTGCGGGCCTGGTCGGCGGCAGCCCGGAAGCCGTCCGCGACCGCGTCGAGGTCGTCGGGCCGACGGGTGCCGTAGGCCTCGGCGAAGGACGTGATCCGCAGCTGCCCGGAGGCGACGGCGTCGTGAGCGGCCAGCTGGTCCCGGAGCTCGTCCAACAACGCTCGGGCTCCGTCGTCGGTCGTGACGTAGAGCAGCCGGTCGCCGGCGGAGAGGCCCTGCCCCACGAACGTCGCGGCGATCCTGGTCAGCTCCCCGGGGTCGCGGTGGAAGGCGCAGAGATGGGTCCCCGGAGGGAGGGCGCCCAAGGACGCGCTCGATCCGTCGTGCCCTCCGCTCATGCGCTCACTCTAGATCGCCGACCGGCGAAACGGCGACGAATGTGTGGCACCTTCACATGGTGAAGCGTCAGACGATCCGGTCGATGACCAGCGGGTCGGCGGTGTACGTCGATCCCGCGGGCGAGATGTCGTAGCCGCCGTCGAGCGAGGCCAGGGCCCGCTCGAAGCGCTCCGGCTCGTCGGTGAGCAGCGTGAACAGCGGCGCGCCCTCGGTGACGTCGTCGCCGGGGCGCGCGTGCCAGATGACACCCGCACCGTCCTGCACGGCGTCGCCCGCCTTGGCGCGGCCGGCGCCGAGGCGCCAGGCGGCCATGCCGACGGCCATCGCGTCGAGACGGGTCAGCACCCCGGAGGCCGGCGCGGCCACGACGTGCGACTCGCGCGCGGTCGCCATGGGCGCGTCGGGGTCGCCGTCCTGGGCGCGGATCATCGCCTTCCAGGAGTCCATGGCGCGGCCGGAGGCGAGCACCTCGGCCGGGTCGACGTCGGTCACGCCGGCACCGGCGAGCATCTCGCGGGCCAGGGCCAGGGTCAGCTCGACGACGTCGGCCGGGCCGCCACCGGCGAGGACCTCGACCGACTCGGCGACCTCGATCGCGTTGCCGGCGGTGTGGCCGAGCGGGGTGGACATGTCGGTGAGCAGCGCGACGGTGCGCAGCCCGGCGTCCTGGCCGAGCGAGACCATGGTCGAGGCCAGCTCGCGGGCCCGGTCGACGTCCTTCATGAACGCGCCGGTCCCGACCTTGACGTCGAGCACCAGCGAGCCCGTGCCCTCGGCGATCTTCTTGGACATGATCGAGGAGGCGATCAGCGGGATCGCCTCGACGGTGCCGGTCACGTCCCGCAGGGCGTAGAGCTTCTTGTCCGCGGGGGCGAGGCCGTCGCCGGCGGCACAGATGACCGCCCCGACGGACTCGAGCTGGGCGAACATCTCGTCGTTGGACAGCAGCGCGCGCCAGCCCGGGATCGACTCGAGCTTGTCGAGGGTGCCGCCGGTGTGGCCCAGGCCGCGGCCCGACAGCTGCGGGACCGCCACGCCGCACGCGGCGACGAGCGGCGCCAGCGGCAGGGTGATCTTGTCCCCCACGCCGCCGGTGGAGTGCTTGTCGGCGGTCGGGCGGGACAGGGTCGAGAAGTCCATCCGCTCCCCCGAGGCGATCATCGCGTCGGTCCAGCGCGAGATCTCGCGACGGTTCATCCCGTTGAGCAGGATGGCCATCGCGAGCGCGGACATCTGCGCGTCGTCGACGGCACCGCGCGTGTAGGCGTCGATCACCCAGTCGATCTGGCTGTCGCTCAGCTCGGCCCGGTCACGCTTGGCCAGGATCACCTCGACGGCGTCGTGCTGCGGCATGGTTCCCTCTCGAAGGTGGTTCAGGTCAGGTCGTCGGGCCCGAACGCGTCGGGGAGGACCTCGTCCATCCGGCGCACGCCCGACACGGTCAGCAGCAGCAGGTCACGCCCGCCCTGCTCGAACAGCAGCTGGCGGCAGCGGCCGCACGGCATGATCACGTCACCGGCGCCGTTGACGCACACGAAGTGCGTCAACCTGCCGCCGCCGGTCGCGTGCAGCTGCGAGACGACCCCGCACTCCGCGCACAGCACGACGCCGTACGCCGCGTTCTCGACGTTGCAGCCGACCAGCAGGCGCCCGTCGTCGGCCAGCGCCGCGGCGCCGACGTGGAACTTGCTGTAGGGCGCATAGGCGCGGGCGGCGACCTCCACGGCCGCGGCCTTGAGCTCGTCCCAGTCGACGCCGCCGACCGCGGGCCCCGTGTCCGGCACGCCGTCAGCTCTTGGTGTAGGGCTCGCCGTCGGCGGCCGGCGGGCGGACCCGACCGACGAAACCGGCGACCGCGATGATCGTGGCGAGGTACGGGGAGGCACGCAGCAGCTCCGGCGGCATCTTCCCGAGGAAGGCCAGCTGGCTCTGCAGCGTCCACATGAAGCCGAAGAACAGCGCGGACAGCGACGCCCACACGGGGTGCCAGCGGCCCATGATCACCGCGGCCAGCGCGATGAAGCCGTTGCCGGCCGAGGCGTCCTGGTCGAACGACCCGGTCGAGCCGACGGTGAACCACGCGCCGCCGAGGCCGGCGAACACGCCGCCCAGGAGGACGGCCTGCCAGCGCACCCGGTTGACCTTGATGCCGACGGTGTCGGCGGCCTTGGGGTGCTCGCCGACCGAGCGGACCCGCAGGCCCCACTTGGTCTGGAACATCAGCACGGTCACGAAGACGACCGAGACGTACATGATGTAGACCAGCAGCGTCTGGTTGAACAGCGTCGGGCCGAGGACAGGGATCTTGGTCAGCGTCTCGGCGACCGGCGACAGGATCGGCATGTTGGCGTCCGGCATCGGCGCGAGGATCAGCGGCTCGTTGAGGTAGCCCTTGATCTTCGGGTCGTCGGGGATCTGGCTGAGCAGGAAGCTCGTCAGACCGGTCGACAGTGCGATCAGCACGACACCCAGCACGACCTGGTTGACGTGGTAGCGCATCGCGAAGACGGCCAGCAGCGAGGCGATGGCGACGCCGGCGAGAATGCCGCCGACCAGGCCCATCTCGGCGCTGTAGAACATGCTGGAGAAGACCGAGGCGAAGAACGCGCCGGTGAGGAACTGGCCCTCGATGGCGATGTTGATGACGCCGGCGCGCTCGCACAGGCAGCCGGCCAGGGCGCCGAACACCAGGGGCGTGGCGAGCTTGACCGTGCCGGGCAGCGGGTTGGCGATGACCAGCGTCGTCTGGTCGGCGTAGGACCAGACGATGAAGCCCACGAAGAAGGCGATGCCGACCAGGATCGAGATGAGGGTCCCGAGGATCCCACGGGGGATCCGGTTGACGGCGGCCAGCAGCAGCGCGATCACCGAGATGCCCAGGCAGCCCCACACGAGGTTGAGGCCGTTGAGCTCGGTGCCCCGGTCGTCGGCGGTGACCCGCTCGCCGGTGATGTACTTGACCGTCGGGTCGTTGATGTCGAGCGCGAACCACAGCAGCAGCGCGGCCACGATCGCGAAGACCACGACGAGCTTGACCTGGCGCCGGACGTCGGCCCGGTCGCGGACGTCGACGACGTCGACCTCGCGTGGGCTGTCCTGCTCGGTCACGACTGCGGCGCTCATCCGCCCCATCCCTTCGCCATCACGGTCTTGTTGGAGTCGGTGTCCTTCATCCGCAGCATCCCCTGCACGAGGGCGGGAGCGGCGACGAAGAGGACGATCAGCGCCTGGAGCACCTGGGTGAGCTCCTTGGGCGTGGACGCGGCACTGGCCTGCATGGCGACGCCGCCGACGCTCAGCGCGCCGAACAGCAGGCCCGCGAGCACGGTGCCGAGCGGCGTGGCCCGGCCCAGCAGCGCGACGGTGATCGCGTCGAAGCCGATGGTGCCGGCCATCGTCGGGCTCAGCGAGTCGTGGTGCCCCAGGATGCCCATCGTCGCGGCGAGGCCGGCGAGGCCACCCGCGATGACCATCGCGGTCGTGTAGACGGCCGGGACGTTCATGCCGGCGGTGCGCGACGCGTCGGGGTTGGCGCCCACGGCACGCATCTCGAAGCCGAGCGTCGAGCGGTTGAGCAGCCACCACACGAGGCCCGCGGCGAGGAAGGCCACGATCACGCCGAGGTGGAGGTTGCCGACGGTCGGGAAGGTCGCGGAGTCGAAGACCGGCGGCGACTGGGTGTTGTCGCTGCCCGGACGCTGGAAGGCGTTCTTGCCCAGGCAGTAGATCAGCAGGGCCGACGCGAGGTAGTTGAGCATGATCGTGGTGATCACCTCGTGGGCGCCGGTGCGGGCCTTGAGGACACCCGCGATGGCGCCCCACAGGGCACCGCCCGCGACGCCGGCGAGCAGGGCGACGAGCAGGTGGATGCCCGGCGGCAGGTGCCACGTGAAGCCGACGTAGCCGGCCGCGAGGGCACCGAGCAGCAGCTGGCCCTGGGCACCGATGTTGAACAGGCCGGCCCGGAAGGCCAGCGTGACGCCGAGGCCGGCGCAGATCAGCGGCGCCGAGCGGACCAGCGTGATGCCGATGGCGTGGCCGGAGCCGACCGAGCCGGTCAGCAGCGCCCAGTAGGAGTTGCCGACGGCCGAGCCCGCCTCGCGGAAGAAGTCCCACGGGTAGGAGAAGAAGTAGGGCAGCGACTTGATGACGGCCTCGTTGGAGAAGGCGATCAGCACCGCGCCGATCACCAGGGCCAGCGCGATCGCGGCGAGCGTCGTCCGGACCGAGGGCAGCCAGTCGGCGGCAGCCAGCGGCGGCCGCTTGGCGGGCGCCTTCCGCTGCTCCGGGGCCTGGGCCGGCTCGGGGGTGGTCGTGTCGGTGGTCATGCGGAAACCTCCTCGGCCTCGGCCGGGCCGTGGGCGCCGGCCATCATCAGGCCGATGTCCTCGCGGGCGATGTCGGGGCTGACGGTGCCGACGATGCGGCCGTCGTACATCACCGCGATCCGGTCGGAGAGCGCGAAGATCTCGTCGAGCTCGGTCGACACGATGATCACGGCGGTGCCGTTGTCGCGCGCGGCGATGATGCGCTTGTGGATGAACTCGATCGAGCCCACGTCGACGCCACGCGTCGGCTGGGAGGCGATCAGGACCTTCAGCGGGCGGGAGAACTCCCGCGCCACGACGACCTTCTGCTGGTTGCCGCCGGACAGCGAGCTGACCGAGGACTCCATCGACTCCGTGCGGATGTCGAACTCCTCGATGCGCGCGGCCGCGTTGGCCTCGAGCGCGTCGAGCTTGAGGGCGAGCCCGCGGGAGAACTCGTCGTTGCGGTAGAGGTCGAGGACGAGGTTCTCGCGGACGCTGAACGCGCCGACGTAGCCGTCGTGCGAGCGGTCCTCGGGGATGTAGCCGATGCCGTCCTCGAGGCTCTCGCGCGGGCCGTGCTTGCGGATGTCCTTGCCCTCGAGGGTGATCTCACCGGCGTCGGGCTTCATCAGGCCGAGCAGTGACTTGATCAGCTCGGTCTGGCCGTTGCCCTGGACCCCGGCGATGCCGAGGACCTCACCGGCGCGGGCCTCGAAGGAGACGTCCTTGACGACCTGCACGCCGCGGGGGTCGACGACGGTGACGTTCTTGACCTGGAAGACCGACTCGCCGGGCTCGGCCGCGGCCTTGTCGACGGTCAGCTTCACCGAGCGGCCCACCATCATCTCGGCGAGCTCGGCCTCGGAGGCGCTGGGGTCGGCGGTGCCGACGACCTTGCCGCGCCGGATCACGCTGATCCGGTCGCCGATGGCCTTGACCTCGCGGAGCTTGTGGGTGATGAAGATGATCGAGGTGCCCTGCGCCTTGAGCTCGCGCATGATGCCCATCAGCTCGTCGATCTCCTGCGGCGTCAGCACCGCGGTCGGCTCGTCGAGGATCAGCACCTTCGCGTGGTTGGCCAGCGCCTTGATGATCTCCACGCGCTGCTGCACGCCGACCGGGATGTCCTCCACGAGGACGTCGGGGTCGACGGCGAGGCGGTAGGTCGAGGAGAGGTCACTGACCAGCGAGGCGGCGGCCTTGCGGTTGAGGAACCCCAGGCCGCGCGTCTGCTCGCGGCCGAGCATGACGTTCTCGGCGACGGTGAAGACGGGGATCAGCATGAAGTGCTGGTGGACCATCCCGATGCCGGCGGCGATGGCGTCGCCCGGCGAGCTGAAGCTCACCGGCTCGCCGTCGATCAGCAGCTCACCCTCGGTCGGCTCGAGGAGCCCGTAGAGCATGTTCATGAGGGTGGACTTGCCTGCGCCGTTCTCCCCGAGCAGGCAGTGGATCTCCCCCGGTTCGATCGTGAGGTCGATGTGGTCATTCGCAGTGAAGGACCCGAACCTCTTCGTCAGCCCCCGGATCTCCAGCTTCATCGCTCTCCTTTGAACGGTGGTGGGGTGGCTCGCCGCCCCGGTGTGCTCTCGATGAGCCTAGACGCGGAAAGCCGGGTCGGTAACTTACCGACCCGGCTCTCAGCGTGTGTGATCGGGTGAGGGTCAGCCGACCTTCAGCGAACCGTCGATGATCTGCTGCTTGAGGTCCTCGATCGCGCTCTTGGTGCTGTCGTCGATCAGCGAGTCGGCGTCGTGGTAGGGGGCCAGGCCCACACCACCGTTGGCCAGCGTGCCGACGAAGACCTCGTTGGAGAAGGTGCCGTCCACGGCGTCCTTGATGGCCTGCTCGACGGCGACGTCCATGCCCTTCATGACCGAGGTCAGGAGCACGTCGCAGTACTCGGCGGCCGAGACGCAGCCGTCGGTGTCGACCCAGATCGCGTGGATGCCCTTGTCCTTGGCGGCCTGGAGACCACCGAGGCCGGCGGGACCGGCGACCGGGAAGATGATGTCAGCGCCCTGCTGGATCATGCCCTCGGCGACCGACTGGCCCTTGGACTTGTCGTCGAAGGTGTTGAGGAACGAGCCGTCCTTGCCGTTCCAGCCGAGCAGCTTGACGTCCGCGCCGTTGTCGGCGTTGTACTTCTCGATGCCCTGGCGGAAGCCCTCCATGAAGATGGAGACGGTGGGGATGTTGAGGCCACCGAAGGTGCCGACGATGCCGGACTTGGACTGCGACGCGGCGAGGTAGCCGGCGAGGAAGGAGGGCTCGGCGGTGTTGAACGTCAGGCCCTTGAGGTTCTTGGCGGGCTTGGCGTAGCCGTAGTCGACGATCGAGAAGTCGACCTTCGGGTTGGCCTTGGCGGCCGCCTCGGTGGCGTCACCGAGCAGGAAGCCGACGGTGGTGATGGAGTTGCAGCCCTGCTTGACGAGCGCGTCGATGTTGTCGGCGTACTCGGAGTCGGAGTTGGACTCGACCTGCGCGGTCTGCACGCCGAGGTCGGTCTTGGCGTCCGTCAGGCCCTTGAGCGAGGTCTGGTTGAACGACTTGTCGTCGAAGCCGCCCGAGTCGGAGACCTCGCAAGCCTTGAAGTCGGGGTGGCTCTCGGCCGGGGCGGAGCTGCTGGTCGACTCCGTCGGCGAAGCACTGGGGCTGTCGCTGGCGCTGTCCGAGGGACGGCTGCCACAACCGGCAAGAACAAGTGCAGCGATGCCAACCATCGCGGCGGTGCGTGCCGTGTGCTTCACGGCGGCCTCCTGAAATGTGGGTGATGGTGCGCCAGCCGTTCCCGACGCACGCCGAGTCACCCTAATGGCCGTGCTCGGCACCTGTATGGGCAAAAGGTGACGAAACCCGAACCGTTACCTGTCAGTGACCAACGCATGGACGGCGGCACCTGCCAGCACCTTCGCGCCGATGCCGGTGGCCCGCTCGTCGACCCGGAGGTTGCCCTGGTGGAGGTCGTACGACGGCCCGCCGGGCGTGCGGGTGCCGAGCCGGGCCATCGCCCCGGGCACCTGGTCGAGGTACCAGCCGAAGTCCTCGCCGCCCAGGCTCTGGTGCGCGATCACGTGGCCCTCCTCCCCCAGCACGTCGTGGACGGCCTGGGAGAAGACCTGGTGGGCGAGCATCTCGTTGACCACCGGCGGGACGCCCTGCTGGTAGTCGACGTGCGCGACCACGCCGTAGGGGCGCACGATGTCGTGGACCAGCTCGCGGACCAGCGATTCGCACTCGGCCCAGACCACCGCGTCGAGGATCCGCACCGTGCCGGCGACCAGGCCGCGGTCGGGGATGACGTTGGCGGCCGCGCCGGCCGTGACGATGCCCCACACGAGGCTGACGCCCGAGCGGGGGTCGAGGCGGCGCGAGAGCATGGCGGGCAGCTCGGTGATGACCTTGGCCAGCGCGAAGGTCAGGTCGCCGGTGAGGTGCGGCCGCGACGTGTGCCCGCCGGTCCCCTCGAGGCGCACCTCGAGGCGGTCGGCGGCGCTCGTGAGGGGGCCCAGCCGGAGACCGACCTGGCCGAGCTCGACGCCGGGGTCGCAGTGCAGGGCGAAGACGCGCTCGACGTCGTCGAGGGCGCCCAGGCTCATCAGGTGCAGGGCACCGCCGGGCATGACCTCCTCGGCGGGCTGGAAGAGCAGCCGCACCCGCCCGGGGAGCAGCCCCCGGGCGTGGACCTCGGACAGGGCCAGCGCGGCGCCGACCAGGGCGGAGGTGTGGACGTCGTGGCCACAGGCGTGGGCGACGCCCGGGACGGTGCTGCGCCAGGGGTCGTCGGTGGCGTCGTCGACCGGGAGGGCGTCGAGGTCGGCCCGGAGCGCGACCACGCGGGGACCCTCCCCGATCTCCGCGACGACGCCGGTCTGCGGGAGCCGGGTCACCCGCCAGCCGGCCTCCTCGAGCCGGTCGGCCACGAGCGCGGTCGTGCGGGTCTCGGCCCAGGACAGCTCGGGGTGCGCGTGCAGGTCGCGGCGCAGCTCGACCAGCTCCGCGTCGTACTTCTCCACGACGGAGTCGATCAGGGCCGGAACGTTCACGGGGGCATCGGCAGGCATCACGGGAAGGTTAGTTGACGGTCGGGGCCGCCACGCCCCGGTGTGTCTCAGGTGACCGCGTCCGCGAGCTCCCGGTCAACGTCGGCCGGCTCCTCGAGCCACTCCGACACCCGCGAGGTGGGCAGCCGCAGGGCACGCGCCACCTGGGCGGGCGAGTAGCCGGCCTCGGTGGCCGCCGCCACCGCGAACGCGCGGGCGTCGGCGAAGTGGCGGCCCGCGAGCACGCCGGGTCGCGGTTCGCCGCCCGGCTGTGCCGGCAGGGGCGCCGGTCGCGCTGCCGGGGCCGGGGCGGGCTCGGCGCCGGGCGCGCTGCCCGCCGCGGCGTCGTACGACGCGATGGCGACCCGGCCCTGGGAGACCAGCGCCTGCTCGAAGAGCCGGCGCAGCTCGCCCTGCTGGCGCCGGCGGCGCAGCACGAAGGCCAGGCCGAGCAGGGGCAGGACCAGCACGCCGAGCATGGGGAGCGCGGCGGAGTGGGCCTCGGCCCACAGGAAGGCGGTGGGGCGGTAGGTCCACGAGCCGCCGGGCTGCTCGTCCGCGGTGATCGTGGCACCGTCGCGGACGTCGACCGCGCCGGAGCCACGCCCGTCGATGGTGTTGGCGCCCAGGACCACCTCGGTGTGCCGGCCCGACGCCTGCACGCCGTGCCCGGTGCCGACCGTGATGGCGTTGTCGTCGAGCGCGAGCGTGCTGTCGGTGACGTCGACCGCCACGGAGGCCCCGGTGACCGTGGAGCCGGTGAGCCGGGCACCCCGGACGCCCCCGGTGAGCACGAGGCCCGACCGCTCGCGGGAGTCGAGGGTGGAGTCGCGCACGTCGAGCCCGCGGGACGCGCCCTCGACGACCAGTGCGGAGCGGGCGCCCGTGAGCGTGCTGCCCTGCAGGCTGACGCGGTCCATCGACCGCACCAGGGCCGCGCCCCAGGCGTTCCCGGCCAGGCGTGCCCGGATCACGCGCAGGCCGCCGTAGTTGCCGATCGCGTAGCCGGCGGAGTTCGGGCCGTCGGCGAGCGGGGACCCGTCCACGCGCAGGCCGTACTCCCCCGAGCGGCGCACGGTCAGCCCGACGAGGGTCACGTCGGAGGTCCCGTTCGAGACGCTGACGCCGTCCTCCCCGGGGCGGGTCACCGTGACGCCCCGCAGCACGGCGGACGCCGAGCGGTTGGTGATCTCGACGCCGTGGCGCTCGGGCCGCACCACGTCGAGGTCGCGCACCACCAGGTGGTGCGACCCCGAGGCGTAGAAGCCCATGTGCACGTCACCCGCGCGCACGTGCGTCAGGCGACCCGAGGCCACGGTCTCGGCGGTGCCGGTCAGCGCGAGCCCGGCCGTGCGTCCACTCCAGAAGCCCAGGTGGTCCACGCGCACCCGGTCGACCCGCAGCGTGCCGTCCTTGACCAGCACGTAGGCGCGCCCGTCCGCGGTCTCGTCGTCGGCCGCCCTGCCGCGCGCGTCCCACCCCTCGACGGTGAGTGGCGCGCCGGGCTCCCCGGACAACGCGATGGAGCCGCCCCACGCGACCAGGCTGGTGAAGCGGTCGTGACCGCTGACCATCCGCAGCGTGGTCCCGGGCGCGTGCAGGACGAGGTGCGCGCCGCGGCGCGCGACGACCGGACGCACGAGCATCAACCCGGTGGGCGAGGTGCGCACCATCGCGCCGCGGTCGACCAGGTCCTGCACGCCGTACGGCGCCCGCCGGGTGCCGAGCACGAGGGTCCCGTCGACCCAGTGCACGAGGTCCGTCCGGCCGATGCTGATCGCGCGGAGCCGGGCGTCCTCCCGGCCGAGCAGGTCGGCCTCGTGGCCGAGGTCGACCGGGGCGTCGACCCGGGGCGTCGAGGCGACGGGGGCCCGGTCCGCGGGCGCCATCTGCTGCCGCGCCAGCGCGATGGCCGCGGCGAGGGAGAGCAGCAGCGCGAGGGCGACGAACCGGATGACGTGGCGGACCCACCGCGGGACGGTGTCACCGCGCTCGTCGTCGGTGAAAAGCACCGTGTCCTGCCCGGTCACGGGACGGCCACCGACTCGCCGACCTGCTCCCCGACCGGCTCCCTCGACAGGCTGGCCTCGCTCTGGCCCTCGCCGCCGATGCTGTCGGCCGACCGGGTCAGCCAGCCCTGCTTGTTCATCGTGCAGAAGGCGTAGAGCTTGATGGGGCCGGCGATGAAGAGGACGACGAGCGTGATCAACGGCAGGATCCAGAGGTCCTCCGGCCGGCGCCACAGGTGGGAGAGGCCGCGGATGCCGCGGCCGACGAACAGCCACACGACGGCGACCCCGAGCGCCGTCCAGTTGCTGCCCCAGTCGACGGCGACGACGACGTACGCGACGGCCAGCGTGCTGCTGAGGGGGGTCAGCAGGATCTGCATGACGGTGATCTGCGAGATGATCGGGACCTTGAAGATCCAGCCGTTGCGGATCGCCGTGAGGTAGCACCGGTAGGAGTTGCGGCTCCACCGCACGCGCTGCTTGACGAAGGCGCGGAACGTGTCGGGGAACATCGACAGCGCCCGGGCGCTGTCCTGGTGGGCGACCCGGAAGCCCTGCGAGAGCACCAGCCACGTCAGCCGGCCGTCGTCCCCGGCCACGCACTCGCGGCCGAAGAAGACCTCGTGCTCGAGGTCCTCGATCCGGTCCTTGATCACCGACCAGCGGTAAGCGCTCGTGCGCCCGGAGGCGCAGATGACGCCGCCGAAGCGGCCCATGGCGGGCGCGTAGTCGTAGTAGCGCAGGTCGATGATCCAGTCGGCGACGCGGCGCCAGATGCTGGTCTTGGGCAGGTAGACGTTCTGCCGGGTGCTCACGGCGCCGACCACGGGGTCCAGGAACGGCATCTGGATGGCGTCGTGCATCCCGTCGTCCCACACCGTGTCGGAGTCGACGAAGATCACCAGGTCGGTGTCGACCATCCGCATGCCGCAGCCGAGCGCGGAGCGCTTGCCCCGGTGCTGGAACATCACGACCTCGACCCGCGGGTCGCCGATCGCCTCGATCCGCTCCTGCGCCTCGGTGTCGGCCACGTCCAGCACGATGATGACCCGCGAGGGGTCCTGCCGCAGCCAGGTGCCGAGGCAGCGCACGAGGACGGCGGGGTCCTCGTGGTACGACGGCACCACCACCGTGGTCGTGGTGCGGTAGTCGTTCACGGTGGGCCGGGCGGTCGCGGACAGGAGCTTGCGGACCAGCCAGAAGCCCCAGGAGACCATCCCGATGATCCCGAACGGCAGGAACCACGTCGGGTCGTCAGCGAGCGAGGGCACAGCATGCATCGCGCCCCAGCCCTCCCCTGTGGGGACCGACGACGGTCCCGAGCGGTTTCGACCCCGAGCGCGGCGGGGCGACCCGCGCCCCTCCAGGGGAGATCGTAGGGCGCGACAGGGGGAGCCTTCCGGATTTCAGCCAGATGCGCGCGGACCGCGTCGCAGGCTGTGAGACTGCACCGCGTGCCCCGTCGCCGGCTTGTGGTGTCGCTCGCCCTGCTCCTCGGGGCGGTGCCGGCCTGCTCCGCCGGGGACGCGACTCCGCCGTCGGCCGTGCGGGGCTGTCCCCCCGGCGCCGAGGTCCTCTCCTCGGCCGAGGGGCTGCGCCGGGCGCTGGCCACGGCCGGTCCCGGCGACGCCTTCGCGCTGGCGTCCGGCCACTACGACGGGACCTTCGACGTCACCCGCTCCGGCACCCGGGCGTCCCCGATCCGCCTCTGCGGGACGCGCGACTCGGTGCTCGACGGGGGCGGCACGGACCACGGCTACACGCTGCACCTCGACGGGGCCTCGCACTGGGAGCTGCGCGGCTTCGCCGTGACCGGCGGCCAGAAGGGCGTGGTGCTGGACGGCTCGTCGGACAACGTGCTCTCCGGGCTGCACGTGACCGGGGTCGGCGACGAGGCCGTGCACCTGCGGTCCGGCAGCAGCGACAACCTGCTCGAGCGGTCGTTCATCGCCGACACCGGGCTGCGGGAGCCGGCGTACGGCGAGGGCATCTACGTCGGGTCCGCCGAGAGCAACTGGTGCGAGGTGTCGGCGTGCGAGCCCGACCGCAGCGACGGCAACCGGCTGGTCGGCAACACCGTCACCCGGACCACCGCGGAGGCGGTCGACGTCAAGGAGGGCACCACCGGTGGCACCCTGGCCGGCAACCGGCTGTCCGACCCCGGCGCGGACTCGGCGGTCGACCTGAAGGGCAACGGCTGGACGGTGCGTCGCAACCGGGTCGTGACCGGCCGCGGCGACGCGGTGCAGGTCCACGTGGTGCTCGACGGCTGGGGCCGGGACAACCGGATCGTCGACAACGAGATGACCGCACCGCGGTACGCCGTGTCGCTGGTCGGGGCGGCCCGGGACCATGGCAACGTCGTGGGGTGCGCACAGGTGGCCGGTGCCACAGGAGGGGAGAACAGCAATGTCCGCTGTCGCTGAGCCGGGGGTCGTGCTGCCCGTCGCGGTCGTCATCGAGGACGAGCACGACGTCGCCCACCTGCTCGAGGTGATCCTGAGCCAGGCCGGCTTCCGGGTCGTGGTCACCCACGACGGGGACGCCGGGGTCGAGGCGGTGCGGACCTACCGGCCGCAGCTCACGACCGTCGACATCTCGCTGCCCGGCGTCGATGGCCTCGAGGCGACCCGCCGGATCCGGGAGTTCAGCAGCACCTACATCGTCATGGTCACCGGGCTGGCCGGCGAGGACGACATCATCGGCGGCTTCGGCGCCGGAGCCGACGACTACGTCGCCAAGCCCTTCCGTCCCCGCGAGCTCCGCGCCCGCTTCATGGCCGGGCTGCGGCGGCCCCCCGGAAGGCTCGGCACCGGCGCTCCGGAGCCGGAGCCGGAGGCCGCTCCGGCCACGGCGGAGTCCTCCCCCGAGCCGGCCCCTCGCGCGGGCGTGCGCTTCACCGGCGAGTGGGTCGAGCTGCGCGGGCTGGCGCTCAACCCGCACCAGGGCCTGCTCACCGTCGACGGGCGCGCGCTCGAGCTGGACCGCCTCGAGTTCGACCTCCTCGAGATCCTGCTCTACTCCGGCGACCGGGCCCGCTCGCCCGGCGACCTCGCCATGAGCCTGCGCGGCGAGACCTACCTCGACTCCAGCCAGGTGGCCGAGCACGACCGCCGGCTGGTCACCCACGCGATGGCCAGCCTCGTGGCCCGGCTGGCCGACAACCGGCCCGACCCGCGCTGGATCGAGCAGCTGCCCGGCGGGGCCTACCGGCTGGTGCCGCCGGTGTCGTAGGCCGCCAGGATCCGGTCGGCGGCGACCGTCGCGGGCAGCTCCCCCGCCAGGACGCCGTCGCGGACCTCGTCGCGGATCGCGCGCACGCCCGGCGAGTCGCGGAGCCGCTGGGCGAGCTCGTCGCGGACCAGGGCCCAGGTGAACTCCAGCTGCTGGCCGGCCCGCTTGTCGTGCAGCCCCTCGGCACCGAGGTGCTCGCGGTGCGCGATCACCCGCTCCCAGAGGTCGTCGACCCCGACGTCGTTGAGCCCGGAGCAGGTGACGACCGGCGGCGCCCACTCCCCCTTGCCGCGCACGAGCCGCAGGGCGCCGGCCAGCTCGCGGGCCGCGGCGCGGGCCTCCTGCTCGCGGTCACCGTCCGCCTTGTTGACCGCGATCACGTCCGCGAGCTCGAGGATGCCCTTCTTGATGCCCTGGAGCTGGTCGCCGGTGCGCGCGAGGGTGAGGAAGAGGAACGTGTCGACCATCCCGGCGACGGTGACCTCGGACTGGCCGACGCCGACGGTCTCGACCAGCACCACGTCGTACGACGCCGCCTCGAGGACCGTCATCGCCTGGACGGTTGCGCGGGCGACGCCGCCGAGGGTGCCGGCCGACGGCGACGGCCGGATGAAGGCGTTCGGGTCGGCGGCGAGCCGGGCCATCCGGGTCTTGTCGCCGAGCACGGAGCCGCCGGTGCGCACGCTGGACGGGTCGACCGCGAGCACGCCGACCCGGTGCCCGGCCGCGGTCAGCCGGGAGCCGAGCGCCTCGATGAACGTCGACTTCCCGACGCCGGGCACGCCGGAGATCCCGACCCGCACGACGTCCCGCGACGTCCCGTCGACGCTCAGCTCGGTGAGCAGCGCGCGTGCCTGCTCCCGGTGCTTCGCGCTCGAGGACTCCACGAGCGTGATCGCCTGGGACACCGCGGCGCGCCGCCCGGCCCGGATGCCCTCGACGAGGCCGGCGACCTTGTCGTCGGCCATCAGTGACTGAGCTGCTCCCGCAGCTTGGCCAGGAGGTCGAGCGCGGACTCGGCGATGACCGTGCCGGGCAGGAACACCGCGGCCGCGCCCATCTCCTGGAGCGTCGGGACGTCGTCGGGCGGGATCACGCCACCGATCACGACCATGATGTCGGGACGGCCCTGCTCCTCCAGCGCCTTCTTCAGCGCGGGGAGCAGCGTGAGGTGGCCCGCGGCCAGCGAGGAGACACCGACGATGTGGACGTCGGCGTCGACCGCCTGCTGCGCGACCTCCTCGGGCGTGGAGAACAGCGGACCCACGTCGACGTCGAAGCCCATGTCGGCGAAGGCGGAGACCACGACCTTCTGGCCGCGGTCGTGGCCGTCCTGGCCCATCTTGGCGACCAGGATGCGCGGGCGACGGCCCTCGGCCTCGGCGAACTCGTCGGTGGCGTCGAGGACCTGCTGCACGAGTGTGCTGCCCGCCGATCCCGCCTCGTCCCTGAACACGCCGCTGATCGTACGGATCGTCGCCTGGTGGCGGCCGTAGACCTTCTCCAGCGCGTCGGAGATCTCGCCGACGGTGGCCTTCGCGCGGGCCGCGTCGACGGCGAGGGCGAGCAGGTTGCCGTCGAGGGACGCCCCGGTGGTCGAGCCTGTCGAGACCGCGCCGCGGTCGGCGGAGTTGGTGAGGGCCTCCAGCGCGCGGCGTACGTCGTCGTCGTTGCGCTCGGCCCGCAGCCGCTCGAGCTTGGCGACCTGCTGGCGGTAGACGTCGTCGTTGTCGACCTTGAGGACGTCGAGCTTGTCCTCGGCGGCGAGCCGGTAGGTGTTGACGCCGATGACCTTCTGCGTGCCGGAGTCGATCCGGGCCTGGGTGCGGGCCGCGGCCTCCTCGATGCGCATCTTGGGGATGCCCTGCTCGATCGCCTTGGCCATGCCGCCGGCCTGCTCGGCCTCCTGGATGTGGGCCCAGGCGCGCTCGGCGAGGTCGTGGGTCAGGCGCTCGACGTAGTAGGAGCCGGCCCACGGGTCGATCGTCCCGGTGGTGCCGCTCTCCTGCTGGAGCATCAGCTGGGTGTTGCGGGCGATCCGCGCCGAGAAGTCGGTCGGCAGCGCGATCGCCTCGTCGAGGGCGTTGGTGTGCAGCGACTGGGTGTGCCCCTGGGTCGCGGCCATCGCCTCGATCGCGGTGCGGCCCACGTTGTTGAACACGTCCTGGGCGGTCAGGGACCAGCCCGAGGTCTGGCTGTGGGTGCGCAGGCTCAGCGACTTGGGGTTCTGGGGGTCGAAGTCGCGCACCAACCGGGCCCACAGGGCGCGGGCGGCGCGCATCTTGGCGACCTCCATGAAGAAGTTCATCCCGATCGCCCAGAAGAACGACAGCCGCGGCGCGAACTGGTCGATCGTCATGCCGGTGGCCAGGCCCGCGCGGATGTACTCGACGCCGTCGGCCAGCGTGTAGGCCAGCTCCAGGTCGGCCGTGGCCCCGGCCTCCTGGATGTGATAGCCGGAGATCGAGATCGAGTTGAAGCGCGGCATCTTCGCGGCGGTGTAGCTGAAGATGTCGGAGATGATCCGCATCGACGGCGCCGGCGGGTAGATGTAGGTGTTGCGGACCATGAACTCCTTGAGGATGTCGTTCTGGATCGTCCCCGCGAGCTGTTCCGGCTTCACCCCCTGCTCCTCGGCCGCCGCGATGTAGAGCGCCAGCACGGGCAGGACCGCGCCGTTCATGGTCATCGACACCGACATCTCGTCGAGCGGGATGCCGTCGAAGAGCGTGCGGGTGTCGTAGATCGAGTCGATCGCCACGCCGGCCATGCCGACGTCACCGCGCACCCGCGGGTGGTCGGAGTCGTAGCCGCGGTGGGTCGCGAGGTCGAAGGCGACGCTCAGGCCCTTCTGGCCGGCCGCGAGGTTGCGCCGGTAGAACGCGTTGGACTGCTCGGCCGTGCTGAAGCCGGCGTACTGGCGGATCGTCCACGGCTGCGTGGTGTACATCGTCGGGTAGGGCCCGCGCAGGAACGGGCTCAGGCCCGGGAAGGTCCCCAGGGCGTCGAGGCCCTCGAGGTGCTCGGGGCCGTAGACCGGGAGGATGTCGATCCCCTCCGGGCTCGTCCACGCCTGCCCACTGCCGTCGGTGGTGGAGGAGCGGGCGCCGGCGAGCGACTCGACACCCCCGCCCAGCGGCAGTCCGCTGAAGCTCTTCGGGATGGTCATCGCAGCTTCTCCCTCGTACGGGTCAGGAAGTCGAGGGCGTCCACGCCCAGGGCGGCCGAGTCGTCGGCCCAGTCGCGCGGCTGGCCGGCGACGATGATCCAGGTCGCGCCCGCCTCGCGCAGGGCGGCTGCCTTCTCGGCGCCCTCGACGTCGTAGGCGCCGTCGGTGCCGACGACGCAGGCCACGCCGCCGGCCTCACCGGGCTCCGTCGTGACGGCGATGCCGCCGGCGGCGAGCAGGTTGCTGGCGAACGTGGCGCGCGCGGTGTGCTGGGCGATGGTGCCGAGCGGCGCCAGGAGGACCGGGGTGTCCACCGGCTCGTCCCGCATCGCCTCGAAGCTCGCGCCGTAGCGGCGGACGTTCGCCCACTCGTCGGTCGAGCCTGCCGAGGCCCGCTCAGGGAGCGTCTCGCCGAGGTTGGGGAACTCCGTGACGCCGGTGATCGGGCGCTTGCGGCGGGCGATCTCCTGCTCGCGGCGGGCGACGGTCTCCTCGACCATCGCGTCGAGCGACTCGCCGTCCTCCAGTCGGCCGAAGATCTCCCAGGCCGCGCGGGCCAGGTCGTCGGTGAGCTTCTCGACGGCGTAGGAGCCACCGGCCGGGTCGGCGACCGTGGCGACGTGGGACTCCGAGATCAGCAGCGCGCTGGTGTTGCGTGCGATCCGGCGGCCGAACGCGTCGGGCACGCCGAGGGGGCTGTCGAAGGGCAGCACGGTGACGGCGTCCGCTCCCCCGACGCCCGCGGCGAACGCGGCGACGGTGGTGCGGAGCATGTTGACCCACGGGTCGTACTTGCTCATCATCGGGCGGCTGGTCACCGCGTGCTGCCGCTGCACCCGTCCGCCCGAGCCGGTGGTCGAGCCTGCCGAGACCTCGCTGAGCTCGAGCACCCGCGCCCAGAGGCGACGGGCCGCGCGCAGCTTGGCGATCGTGGGGAACTGCTCGGCCGTGGCGGCGTAGCGGAACTCGACGAGTCCGGCGGCGTCCTCGGCCGAGATCCCCGCGTCGGTCAGGGCCCGCAGCACCCGCACGGCCGCCACCAGCGAGTGCGCGAGCTCCTGGGCGTCCGACGCCCCGCGGTCGTGGACCTTGGTGGCGTCGACGACGACCCCGAGCACGCCGGCGTCGAGGGCCAGGCGGGCGACGGCGACCAGCTCGGCCTCGTCGGCCAGGGCGTCGGCGCCGAGGTTGGTGCCCGGAGCCGGCGTGGTGCCGCGCTCCTTGAGCAGCGAGAGCAGGGCCCCGGCCGCGACGAGCGGCGCCGACGGCGCGTCGAGGACGACCGGCGCGAGGTCGAGCAGGACCTCGTTGAGCAGCGTCCTGAGGTCGGTGTCGGCGTCGACCGTGAGCCACAGCGAGGAGACCCCGCCGTTGAGGTCGACCAGCGCCGCCTCGTTGGCCGTCTTGGCGTCCGCCCCCGAGAGGTGGGCGCGGATGTCCCAGTCCCCGCTGCGCTCGGGGCGTCCGGAGGTCTGCAGGTCCTGCAGCAGGTCCGGGGTCCCGAGCGGGGTGACGGCGATGCCGTCGAGCGTGGTGCGGGTCAGCTTCTGCCAGACCAGGTCGTCGGGGTCCTCGTCGGTCATCCGTCGCGACTTGCGCAGCACCGCGGCGGTGCTGCGCTCCCAGTCGGTGACGGACCAGTCGTCCTCGGGCGACGCGAGCCGGAGCGAACCCTGGTCGGGCTCGAGCTCCGTGGGCTCGGCGAGGCCGCCCTCGACGGCGGAGTCGTCAGTCATGGTGCGAACGATAGGAGGGCCTGCTGGGCGCGGCCACACTGTGTGACTTTTTCGTCGGTGCGTTCGGGTGCCGGTCACCGGCCGTAGGCGGTGAGGAAGCGGTCCCGGAAGGCGTCCATCCGCCAGACCGGGGCGGTGGGCGAGGGCCGGAGCCCGTCCTGCCAGCCCCAGTCGGCGATCCGGTCCAGCACGGCGGGGTCGTGCGCGACGATCGAGACGGGCACGTCGCGGCCGGGGTCCGCGCCCGTGACGTAGGAGTGCGGCTGGTGGTCGCCCAGCACGACCAGGACCAGGTCGGGGTCGGGGTGGGTCGCGACGAAGGAGACCAGCGCCCTCAGGGAGTACTCGATCGACCGGCCGTACGCCGCGCGCACCCGCTCGGGGTCGCGGAACAGGACGTCCGCGGAGGGGCCCTGCTCCGGCATCCCGGCGTACACCGACCCGTCCCCGACGCGTGCCCAGGGCAGCATCCGCGGCAGCGGCGTCCACGGATGGTGGCTGGAGACGAGGTCGACCTCGGCCATCACCGGCCGCCGGCCCGCCCCCGTCAGCTCCAGGCGGCGCAGGGCCGCCAGGGTGTACTGGTCGGGCATCGAGGCATATCCGAACGTGGGCCCCCGGTAGCCCACGTCCCGGGAGTCGTACATCTGGTCGAAGTGGTAGAACGCCTGCCCCTGCGCCCACGCGTGGGTGTCGGCGGGGACGTCGGAGACCGTTCGCCACCCGGCGCGGCGGAACGCGTCGCTCAGGGTCAGCCGGTCGGAGGTCATCAGCTGGTCGTAGCGCTGCTGGCTGTCGACCCACAGGCCCGACTGGAGGCTCGCGTGCGCCAGCCAGCTGCCCGCGCCGAACGTGGGTGAGGTGAGGAAGGCGCTGCGGGCGGAGAAGCCCGCCGACCGGAGCCGCCGCGTCCCGGCGTCGAGGACGGCGTCGACCCCGGGTGCGTACGTCGTGTCCTGGACCGCGACCCGGCCGTAGCTCTCGACGAACACCAGCAGCACGTCCTTGCCGCGCAGCCCGGCCAGCATCCCGTCGGGCTCCGTCGCGAAGGAGTCCGAGCCGATCTCCCGCGCGAACGTGCGCCGGTCGGCCAGGTCGGCCCGCACCTGGGCGACGGCATCGACGGCCTGGCGCGCGGCGCTGGTCGAGGCGAGCTGGACACCGGCGACCGCGAGCAACGCCCAGGCGATCCCGAGCGCGACGACCGCACGCGCCGATCCACGGCGGTGCCGGTGGACCCACCCGGCGACGCGCAGCGTGCTGACGGGGAGGCCGACCGCGAGGGCGACCAGCAGCACCCCGGCTCCGACGGTCACCGCCAGGGCGGCGGAGCCGCCGATCGAGTCGCGGAGCACGCCGATCCCGGGGCCGAGGTAGTACCAGTCGTTGAGCACGTCGAAGGGGCGGTCGAAGACCACGCGGAACCCCATGTCGAGGAGCCGGAGGACGACCAGCGCGGCCAGCGCGAGCCCCGCGACGACGGCCACCGGACGGCGTACGACGTCGGGCAGGAGCAGGGCCACCACCACGACCACGAGGCCCTCGAGCGGGACCCGCAGCAGCCCGGCCGGGGTGAGGAGGTCGACGGTGTCGGGCAGGACCAGGGCGGCCCAGACCACGACGAACGCGACGCCGGTGACCACGCGGCCGCTTGCCGGAGGCCGGAGAGCCAGCCGGCGCAGGTCGTGCACCTGCCGGCCGAAGGACTCGGCGAGCAACGCCGCGGCGACCACCAGGGCTGCCAGGGTCACCCGATCGGGCAGCACGTCCGCCGCGGCGACGGCCAGCACGACGCCCTGGACCGCCGCGACGACCCGCGCCCAGCTCCGGCGCGGGAGCGACGCGCGCAGCCACGGCCAGACCCACGTGGCCGCCACGAACGCGTAGCGGGCCAGGCCGATCCCCAGCACCCACCAGCCCGACGTCCGCGCCACGTGGACGCTGAGCACCAGGATCAGGAAGGCGTCGACCTCCATGTCGAAACGGGCCCCGAAGTCCGAGGCGGTCCCGGTCCGGCGGGCCACCGGGCCGTCGACGCCGTCGAGGACGAGCGCGATGGCCGCGAGGGCCACCAGGGTGATCCGGAGGTGGGCGGCGTCGTGCCCGGTCGCCGCCTCCGCGACGAGGGCGGCCACCGCGGTGGCGAGCAGCCCGCGCGCCAGCGTCACCCGGTCGGCCGGCATCAGTCCCGGTCGTTCGTGGCGGCCCATGGCCGCGACGAGGAGACCCAGGAGGCCCACGCCGCAGGCCAGGCCCACGCTCCAGGCGACCGGGCCCAGGCCGACGGTCACGGCGAGCCCGCCGAGGAGCACGACCAGTCCCGCGAGCGCGCTCGAGGGTGCCGCGTGAACCCGATGCACTGTTCCTCCGTGTCTCCCAGGGGTACGACTGTCACTACGAGGAGGATGGCGTCCCGGTTCACCCGGGCGGGAGCGGAGGGCATCGATGACGCCGATGACGAGCGGGGAGCGGGCGTTCTGGGTGCGCGAGCCTGGCCACGGCGAGATCCGGACGGTGTCCGTGCCGCCCGCCGGCCCCGGCGAGGTCCGCGTCCGCACGCTCCGGTCGGCGGTGAGCCGCGGCACGGAGAGCCTGGTCTTCCGGGGCGGTGTCCCGCCGGACCAGCACGACGTGATGCGCGCCCCCTTCCAGGACGGCGACTTCCCCGGCCCGGTGAAGTACGGCTACCTCAGCGTGGGACGGGTCGAGGAGGGTCCGCCGGAGCTGCTCGGCCGGACGGTGTTCTGCCTGCACCCCCACCAGACGGCGTACGTCGTCCCGGTCGAGGCGGTGACGGTCGTCCCCGACGACGTGCCCCCGGCCCGGGCGGTGCTGGCCGGCATGGTCGAGACGGCCGTCAACGCCCTGTGGGACGCCGCCCCGCTCGTCGGGGACCGGGTCGCGGTCGTCGGCGCGGGGCTGCTCGGCTGCTGCGTCGCCCGGCTCCTCAGAGGGATCCCGGGCGTCGAGGTGACGCTGGTGGACGTGGACGCGGGACGCCGGACGGTCGCCGACGCGCTCGGCGTGGGCTTCGCCGGTCCCGGTGAGGCCGCCGGCGAGCGCGACCTGGTCCTGCACGCCAGCGCCACCTCGGCCGGGCTGCGGACCGCGATCGACCTCCTGGCGCCGGAGGGCACGGTCGTCGAGCTCAGCTGGTACGGCGACACGCCGGTCGACGTGGCGCTCGGGGGCGCGTTCCACTCGCGGCGGCTCACCCTGCGCGCCAGCCAGGTCGGCACCGTCTCGCCCGCGGTGCGCGGCCGTCGTACGACGTCGGAGCGGCTCGCCCTCGCGCTGGAACTGCTCCGCGACCCGGCCTTCGACGTGCTGCTCACCGGCAGCTCGCCCTTCGCCGAGCTGCCCGACGTGCTCGCCCGGATCGCGGCCGGCGACCTGCCCGGGCTCTGCCACGGCATCACCTACGACTGCCCCGAGGAGGAGCCATGTTCAGCGTGACCGTCCGCGACCACATGATGGTCGCCCACAGCCTGCCCGGCGAGGTGTTCGGACCCGCCCAGCGGCTGCACGGGGCGACGTACGTCGTCGACGCGACCTGGTCCGGCCCGACCCTGGACGCGGACGGCCTCGTGGTCGACATCGGGCTCGCCACCGAGCAGCTGCGCGAGGTGCTCTCCGCCTTCACCTACCGCAACCTCGACGACCTGCCCGACCTCGCCGGCACTCCCACGACGACCGAGGTGATGGCCCGCGTGGTCGCCGACCGGCTCGCTGAGCGGGTGGCCGCGGGGGCCCTGGGCCGGACCGGGCACCTGACCCGGCTGGTCGTGACCCTGCACGAGTCCCACGTCGCCTGGGCGAGCTACGAGCGGGCGTTGTGACGACGGTCCACGTGCTGACGCCGCCGGGGGTCGACGACCCGCGGCGGCCGAGCGGGGGCAACCGCTACGACCGGCGCGTCTGCGAGGGGCTGGAGGCCCTCGGCTGGCGGGTCCACGAGCAGGCCGTCGCCGGGACGATGGCGTCGGCGCTGTCCCGCATCGCCGACGGCGAGGTCGTCCTGGTGGACGGCCTGGTCGGCTGCGCGACGCCGGACGCGCTGGTGGCCGAGGCCGACCGGCTGCGGCTGGTCGTGCTGCTGCACATGCCGTTCGACGGCGGGGCGGCCGAGCTCCTTCGCCGTGCGGTCGTGGTCACGACGAGCAGCTGGACGCGTGGGCACCTCCTCGCGCGCGACGGCCTCGATCCCGGCCGGGTGCACGTCGCGGAGCCCGGCGTCGACGCCGCACCGGCGGCCCCGGGCACCCCGGACGGCGGGCGGCTGCTGTGCGCCGGCGCGATCACGACGGCCAAGGGCCACGACGTCCTGCTCGCTGCCCTGGCCCGGGTCGCGGACCTCCCGTGGAGCCTGCGGGCCGTGGGCGCGCTCGACCTCGAGCCCGGCCTCGTGGAGGGCCTCCGGGCGCAGGCGACGGGTGACGGGATCGGCGACCGGGTGAGGTTCACGGGCCCGCTCACCGAGCCCGACCTCGACGACGAGTACGCCGCCAGCGACCTGCTCGTGAGCGCCTCCCGTGCGGAGAGCTACGGCATGGTCGTCTCCGAGGCCCTCTCCCACGGGATCCCGGTGGTGGCCACCGAGGTGGGCGGGGTGCCCGAGGCCCTGGGCGGCACCGACGCGTCGACCCGGCCAGGCGCGCTGGTGCCCGCCGACGACCCCGATGCGCTGGCCGAGGTCCTGCGTCGCTGGCTGACCGAGCCCGGCACCCGGGACCGCTGGCGCTCCGCGGCCCGGCGACGAGCGGGGTCGCTCCCGCGCTGGTCCTCGACCGCCGCCCGGGTCGCCGAGGCCCTGGCCCAGGCCCGGAGCGGGTCGGGGTGAACCCGGACCGGCGCAGCGACGTACCACTGGTGGGAGGACCGATGACGATCGACGCGCGATGGTGGCGCCGGGCCCGCCTGCTCGGCGGCGCCCTGGTCCTGGCCGCCCTCGTCGTCCGGGTCGGCACCGGCCCGTTCCTCGAGGGCCTGAGAAGGGCCGACCCCGTCACGCTGGCCTGCGCCGTCGCGCTGACCCTGCTCACCACGCTCTGCTGTGTCTGGCGGTGGCACGCCGTCGCCCGTCGTCTCGGCGTCGACGTGCCCGTGCGCGACGGGCTGGCTGCCTACTACCGCTCCCAGCTCCTCAACGCGACGCTGCCGGGTGGTGTCGTCGGCGACGTGCACCGGGCGGTGCGGCACGGTCGCGACGTCGGCGACCGGGGCCGCGGACTTGCCTCCGTGGCCGTGGAGCGGGCGGCCGGGCAGGGCGTGCAGGTCCTCGTTGCCGTCGCGGTGCTGGGCGTGCTCCCCTCCGCGTTCCTCGTGCTCCTGCTCGCCCTCGTGGTCGTCGGCGGCCTCCGGGCCGGCTGGCGCACGGCGGGTCCGGTCCTTCTGGCGTCGGTCCTGGCCGTGGCGGGGCACGTCGTGGTGTTCCTCCTGGCCGCACGCGCCGCCGGCGTCACCGCGCCGCTCACGACCCTGCTGCCGCTCGCCATGCTGGTCCTGCTCGCCGCCTCGATCCCGGTCAACGTCGCCGGGTGGGGACCGCGTGAGGGGATGGCCGCCTGGGCGTTCGGGGCCGCCGGCCTGGGAGCGGCCGCCGGGGTCACCACGGCCGTCGTCTTCGGCGTCATGGCCTTCGTCGCGACCCTGCCGGGGCTGCTGCCGCTGCTGGCCGCCCCGGCCCGGCCGGTGGTGGAGGTGGGCTCCCGTGCGTGAGCGCCCCTACACGCTGCTCAGCTGCGCGATCTCGCTCGACGGCTACCTCGACCGCGCATCGGGACCCCGGCTGATGCTCTCCAACGACGCGGACTTCGACCGGGTGGACGCCCTGCGGGCCCGGTGCGACGCGATCCTCGTCGGCGCGCGCACCATCCGTCGCGACAACCCGCGCCTGCTCGTGCGCGCCCCCGAACGCATCGCCCAGCGGTCCGCCCAAGGGATGTCGCCCTCCCCCGTCAAGGTGACCGTGAGCGAGCACGCCCGGCTCGACCCCTGCGCCGCCTTCTTCGCCACCGGCGACGCCGAGAAGCTGGTCTTCTGCCCCACCGGAGCCACGGCCCGGGCCCGCGCCCGGCTGGGGGACGTCGCCACGGTCGTCGACGGCGGCCGGCACGTCGACATGGGCGGCCTCAGCGAGGAGCTCCACGACCGGGGCGTCCGTCGGCTCATGGTCGAGGGCGGGTCGTCGGTGCACACGCAGTTCCTGACCGCCGGCCTGGCCGACGAGCTGCACCTCGTCATCGCCCCGTTCTTCGTGGGTGACTCGCGGGCCCGCCACTTCGTCGGGGACGGCCAGTTCCCCTGGTCCCCCGACCGCCGCGCCCGGCTGGTCGAGACCCGGCAGATCGACGACGTCGTGCTGCTCCGTTACGCCCTGTCCGACCGGTTCACCGACAACTAGCGTGGCCGTCATGGCCACCGCCGTCGCGTTCTTCCGCAACCTCAACCTCGGGCAGGGCTGGGCGCCGAACCGGACCCAGCTCGAGGGGGCCTTCGCCGCGACGGGCGCCACCGGGGTGCGCAGCGTGCGGAGCAACGGCACCGTCGTCCTCAGCCACCCCGCCCCCGCACGGGCCGCCCGGGAGGTCCGGACGCGGCTGCGCGAGCTGACCGGGTACGACGACGTGGTCGTCGTACGCCGTGCGGCGTGGCTGCGGGAGCTCGTCCGGCACACCCTCACCCTCGGGCTGCCGGAGGACGTGCCGGTGGAGGTGGCGTTCTTCGACGCGGGCCCGACCCTGCCGGTCCCGCTCCCGTGGACCTCGCTCGACGGCCGGCTCCGGATCGTGTCGGGCGACGGCCGCCACGCGGTCACGACGTTCCACGACGACTCGGGGCGCGGCAGCAACGCCACCGTCGTGCTCCAGGACCTCACCGGTGCCCGCGTCACCTCGCGCGGTCTCGACACGGTCCGGGGGGTGGTGGACCTGCTGCCCGAGAGTTTTACTTGACTCCTAGTAACTAGAGGTCTAGTAATAAACACGTCGGGCAATCACCACCGAGAGAGGAAGGGACCGACATGACCACACTGGCAGTGCGACACACAGTGCAGGACTTCAACACCTGGAAGGCCGGGTTCGACGGGCATGACCAAGCGCGTCGTAGCCACGGGTCGACCGGCTACCGAGTGCTCCAGGACGGCAACAGCGTGCTGGCCCTGATCGAGTTCCCCGACGCCGCGGCCGCGCAGGCCTTCCAGACCGACCCGAAGCTGGGCGAGGTCATGGCCAACGCCGGCGTCATCGGGGCACCGGACATCAGCACCTGGTCCGAGGCATCCCGGGAGATGTACTGAGCACGGGGCGAACCTCCGGCCAGAAGGGCTCCCGATCCGGGAGCCCTTCACAGCGTCACGTCGCGACCGACTTCGAGCGCGAGTTCCCGGGGGGCAGCGAGTCAGCCAACTCCTGCGCCATGGCTCTGGCCCACACGGGGGACAGACTTCTCGCGCTCATCGACCAGGCCCTCCGGCACCACCGGCTGTCCAGGGCCGGGCGCGAGGCCCTCGCCGTCCTCGACGGGGCCGGACAACCCCTGTCGCCGACCGCCATCGCGGAACGGCTCATCGTGACGACGGCGAGCATCACCTCTCTGCTCGACACCCTGGAGCGCCGCGGGCTGGTCGAACGCCGGCCCGACCCCACCGACCGGCGAAGGCTGCTCATCGTGATCACGCAGGACGGGAAGGCCATCGTCGACCAGTTCCTGCCGGAGGTCGTCGCGCTGCAGACGGCCGCGCTGGCCACCCTGACCGAGCCTCAGCGCCGCCAGCTCGTCGAGCTGCTGACCACGGTCGGGGCCAGCTTGACCACCCTCGACGCCGACGAGGTCATCCGCGAGGTAGCACCCCGGGGCGTCCCGCGTCGCGTCTGACGCTGCTGAGCCAGATTGCTGGCTCCCCCTCAGACCTCGGTGCGGCCGTCGTTGTCCTTGTTGCGGATCCCGATCCTGGCCCCGAGCCAGACCAGCGGGTCGAACTTCCGGTCCACCACGCGCTCCTTCATCGGGATGATCGCGTTGTCGGTGATCTTGATGCCCTCGGGGCAGACCTCGGTGCAGCACTTGGTGATGTTGCACATCCCCAGCCCGGCCGCGCCCTGCGCGAGCTCGCGCCGGTCGTGGGTGTCGAGCGGGTGCATGTCGAGCTCGGCGTACCGGAGGAAGAAGCGCGGGCCCGCGAAGGCCGACTTGTTCTCGTCGTGGTCACGCACGACGTGGCAGGTGTTCTGGCACAGGAAGCACTCGATGCACTTGCGGAACTCCTGCCCGCGCTCGACGTCGACCTGCGCCATCCGCCGCTTGTTGTCGGCGTCGCGGGGCGGCGGCGCGAACGACGGCAGCTCCTTGGCCTTCTCGTAGTTGAAGGAGACGTCGGTGACCAGGTCGCGGATCACCGGGAAGGTCCGCATCGGCGTGACCGTGATCGTCTCGGCCGGGTCGAAGTCGGAGAGCCGGGTCATGCACAGCAGCCGCGGCCGGCCGTTGATCTCGGCGCTGCACGACCCACACTTGCCGGCCTTGCAGTTCCACCGGATCGCGAGGTCCCCGGCCTGGGTGGCCTGCACGCGGTGGAGCGCGTCGAGGACGACCTCGCCCTCGGACACCTCCACGGTGTAGTCGCCGAGGTCGCCGCCCGTCTGGTCGCCGCGCCAGATCCGCATCTTGAGGTGATAGCCCATGTCCGTGCCTCTCAGTCGAAGTACTTCTTGAGCTCGTCCGGCATCACCGGGAGCGGCTTCTCGTGCAGGTCGACCCCGGTGCCCTCGGCGTTGAGGTTCACGACGAGGTTCTTGGTGCCCCACTCGGCATTCGGGCCGGGGAAGTCGTCGCGGGTGTGGCCGCCGCGGGACTCCTCGCGCGCCAGCGCGGCCTTGGCGATGCACTCGCTGACGATCAGCATGTTGCGCAGGTCGATCGCGAGGTGCCAGCCGGGGTTGTACTGCCGGTGTCCCTCGACCTTCATCGACTTCGCGCGCACCTTGAACGCCTCGACCTCGGTGAGGGACTCCTCGAGCTCTGCGGCGGTCCGGATGATGCCGACCAGGTCGTTCATGGACTGCTGGAGGTCGGACTGGATCGTGTAGGGGTTCTCACCGCCCTCGACCTCGAACGGGGCGAGCGCGCTCCGCTCGGCCGCCTTCACGTCGGCCTCGTCGACCCGCGGCCGGTTGGCGCCCAGCGAGGAGGCGTACGCCGTGGCCGCCTCGCCGGCCCGCTTGCCGAAGACCAGCAGGTCGCCGAGCGAGTTGCCGCCGAGCCGGTTGGAGCCGTGCATGCCGCCGGAGCACTCCCCCACGGCGTACAGGCCGGTGACCGCGCTCTCCTGGCTGTCGGCGTCGACCTCGACGCCACCCATGACGTAGTGGCAGGTCGGGCCGATCTCCATCGGCTCCGCGGTGATGTCGACGTCGGCCAGTTCCTTGAACTGGTGGTACATCGACGGCAGCCGCTTGCGGATGAACTCGGGCGTACGCCGCGAGGCGATGTCGAGGTAGATGCCGCCGTGCGGCGTGCCGCGGCCGGCCTTGATCTCGGAGTTGATCGCCCGCGCGACCTCGTCACGGGGCAGCAGCTCGGGAGGTCTCCGGTTGTTCTTCTTGTCGTCGTACCACCGGTCGGCCTCCTCCACCGTGTCCGCGGTCTCGGCCTTGAAGAAGTCCGGGATGTAGTCGAACATGAACCGCTTGCCCTCGGAGTTCTTCAGGATGCCGCCGTCGCCGCGCACCGACTCCGTGACGAGCAGCCCCTTCACCGACGGCGGCCAGACCATGCCGGTCGGGTGGAACTGCACGAACTCCATGTTGATCAGGCTGGCGCCGGCCCGCATCGCGAGCGCATGGCCGTCGCCGGTGTACTCCCAGGAGTTGGAGGTCACCTTGAAGGACTTGCCGATGCCGCCGGTCGCCAGGATCACCGAGGGCGCCTCGAACAGCACGAACCGGCCGGACTCGCGCCAGTAGCCGAAGGCCCCCGAGATCCTGTCGCCGTCCTTCATCAGGTCGGTGACGGTCAGCTCCATGAAGACGTCGATGCCCAGCGCCACCGCGCGCTGCTGGAGGGTGCGGATCATCTCCAGGCCGGTGCGGTCGCCGACATGGGCGAGGCGGGCGTACTTGTGGCCGCCGAAGTCGCGCTGGGAGATCAGCCCGTCGTCGGTGCGGTCGAAGAGGGCGCCCCAGTCCTCGAGCTCCATCACCCGCTCGGGGGCCTCCTGCGCGTGCAGCTGCGCCATCCGCCAGTTGTTGAGCATCTTCCCGCCACGCATGGTGTCGCGGAAGTGCACCTCCCAGTTGTCCTCGGGCCACCGGTTGCCCATGGCGGCCGCGATGCCCCCCTCGGCCATCACGGTGTGTGCCTTGCCCAGCAGGGACTTGCAGACGATGGCCGTCCGGGCGCCGGACTCGTGGGCCGCGATCGCGGCCCGCAGGCCGGCGCCGCCGGCCCCGACCACCACGACGTCGTACTGGTGGCGCTCCATGCCGCCGGCCGACTCGCCGGACATCTCGTTGCCGGTCATGGGGTGCCGCGTGGAGGACTCGGTCATGTCAGAAGAACCTCGGGTCGTCGAAGACGTTGGTCGCGAGCAGGTAGATGTAGAGGTCGACCAGCGCGACGGAGAACAGGGAGTACCACGCGTAGCGGGCGTGGTTGGTGTTGAGCTTCGAGACGAAGGTCCACATCCGGTAGCGGACCGGGTGCTTGGAGAAGTGCCGCAGCCGGCCGCCGGTGATGTGCCGGCAGGAGTGGCACGAGAGCGTGTAGAGCCAGATCAACACCACGTTGGCGACCATCAGCACCGTGCCGAGGCCCATGTGGATGCCGTCGGACTCGCCCTCGGCCGGCCCGAACGCCAGGATCGCGTCGTAGCTGAGGATCAGCGCGACCACCACGGCGGCGTACCAGAAGTAGCGGTGGATGTTCTGGAGGATCAGCGGGAACCGCGTCTCGCCGGAGTAGGCGCCGTGCGGCTCGGCCACCGCGCAGGCCGGCGGGGAGAGCCAGAAGGCCCGGTAGTAGGCCTTGCGGTAGTAGTAGCAGGTCATCCGGAAGCCCAGCGGGAAGATCAGGATGACCAGCGCCGGCGACAGGCTCCACAGGCTCAGCGGCTGCCCGAAGTCCGAGGACCCGCTCACGCAGGAGTCGGTCAGGCAGGGCGAGTAGAACGGCGAGAGGTAGGGCTCGGCGTAGTAGTGGTGCCCGGCGAAGGCCCGCCACGTCGCGTAGACGACGAAGGCCGTGAACACCACGAAGGTCGCCAGCGGCGTGAGCCACCACCGGTCCGTCCGCAGGGTCTTGACGCCGATACGGGCCCTGGTGGGCCCGTTCACTCCTGTAGCCGTACGAGCGTCTGTCGACGCCATCGCCACCTCCGCTGGTCGGGTGCTGGAGGTGAGTCTGCACAGGTTGGGGCCAATGTGAAAGGGGCCACACCGCCACGTCTCAGCCACTGTTCATGCCCACGTCACGGCGATGCAGGGTGCGCGTCGCCTGCGCCGCCCACGTTGGCAGCATGAGGATCGCACTGGTCACCGAGACCTTCTACCCGGCGGTGGACGGCACCACGACGACCGTGAAGGCCGTGGCCGATCGCCTCATCGACACCGGTCACGAGGTGCGGATCATCGCGCCCGGGCCGGGTCTGTCGACCTACCGGCGCAGCCCCGTCGTGCGCACCCGCCCGCTGGAGAAGCCGGGCAGCCAGGTGCGCGACGCGCTCGCCGACTTCGCCCCCGACCTGGTCCACGTGACCTCGCCGGGGACGATCGGCCGCAAGGCCCTCAAGCACGCCCGCCGCCTGGGCATCCCCTCGGTCGTGGTCGAGCAGTCCTCGGTCCTCGACGAGACCGCGGACCACTGGCGCAGCAAGGTCGCCGACCGGGCCGACGCCGTCGTGGTCACCTCGCCGTGGATGGTCCAGCGGATGACGGAGTTCGGCGTGGCCGCCGACCTGTGGACGCCGGGCGTGGACACCGCCGCGTTCGCCCCGCAGCTCCGCGACCCGTGGCTGCACGCGAGCTGGTCCCGCGCCCGCTCGGCCGGCGGCCCGCTGGTCGTCGTGGGGTACGTCGGCTCGCTGCACCGGCGCCACGACGTACGCCGGCTGGCCGAGCTCGCGGCCGTGCCCGGCATCCGGCCCGTGGTCATCGGCGACGGTCCGCAGCGCGGCTGGCTGCAGGGCCGGCTCCCCCGGGCCCGGTTCACCGGCGCGCTCGAGACCGGCGACCTGACCGTGGCCATGCCGTCGCTCGACGTCCTGGTCCACCCGGGCCGCCACGAGACCTGCAGCCACGCACTGCGCGAGGCCGCGGCGAGCGGCGTACCCGTCGTGGCGCCGCGTTCGGGCGGCGCCCCCGACGTCGTGCGCAGCCTGGAGACCGGGCTGCTCTACGACCCCGCGGACCCGCACGGGCTCCGCCGGGCCGTGGCCGCGGTGGCGGCGGACCCGCACCGCGGGCTGCTCGGCGACCGGGCCCGCGAGCTGGCGGCCGGACGCACCTGGCACGACGCCGTGGACGAGCTCGTGGCGGGCACCTACGCCCGGCTGGCACCCGTCGTACGGCCCCTCGCCGACGCCCACGCGTGACAAAACCGCGGCAACCGCCCGGTAACCGGGCATATGTCACACTCCCCGCGGCATGGGGCACGGCCCCCGGACGGTAGCGTGGCCTTTCGTGGCAACGACGACCCTTGTCAAGGGAGCGCGCTCGACGCGCTCGACCATTGCACTCAAGCTCCTGATGGCCGTCAGCGGCATCATCTTCATCGGCTTCGTGCTCCTGCACATGTACGGCAACCTCAAGGCCTTTGCCGGCCATGACGCCTACAACGAGTACGCCGAGCACCTGCGGACCATCGGCGAGCCGATGCTTCCGCACTCGGGCCTCCTGTGGGTGATCCGGCTGGTGCTGATCGTGGCGCTCGTGGTGCACGTCTACTCGGCCGCGGCCCTGTGGAAGCGCGCCAAGCGCGCCCGCACGGTCCGCTACCAGGTGAAGAAGAACCTCGCGTCGTCGTTCTCCTCGCGCATGATGCGCTGGGGCGGCCTGACGCTGCTGCTGTTCATCATCTGGCACCTGCTGAACTTCACCGTGGGCAAGGTCAACGTGCAGGGCGGTCCGACCAACGACCCCTACAACCTGCTCGTGGACAGCTTCGACACGTGGTGGCTGACGCTGATCTACCTGGTGGCGATGGCCGCGCTGGGCCTGCACCTGCACCACGGCGTGTGGAGCTCGGCGCAGACGCTGGGCCTGACCAACAACGCGAAGGCGCGCCGCAACGCCAAGGGCCTCGGCTGGATCATCGCCGTGCTGATCGCCGGCGGCTTCTCGCTCGTGCCGATCTTCGTCCTCGCCGGCGTCATCACCAAGTAAGGACTCGCACATGACCGACATGCCGGACACCACCCTCACGTCCGACCCCTCGCACGACGCCCCGGGTGCGCAGAGCGACGACGCCGCGGGCTACTACACCCCCGGCGCCCCGATCGCCGACACCAAGGCGCCGGGCGGCCCGATCGCCGACCGCTGGCAGACCCGCAAGTTCGAGGCCCGCCTGGTCAACCCGTCCAACCGCCGCAAGCTGTCGATCATCATCGTCGGCACCGGCCTGGCCGGCGGCTCGGCCGCGGCCACGCTCGGCGAGGCCGGCTACAACGTGAAGTCCTTCTGCTACCAGGACTCCCCGCGCCGGGCCCACTCCATCGCGGCGCAGGGCGGCATCAACGCGGCCAAGAACTACAAGGAGGACGGCGACTCCGTCCACCGGCTGTTCTACGACACCGTCAAGGGCGGCGACTACCGCTCGCGGGAGTCCAACGTCTACCGCCTCGCCGAGGTCTCGACGAACATCATCGACCAGTGCGTGGCGCAGGGCGTCCCCTTCGCCCGCGAGTACGGCGGCCTGCTCGACAACCGCTCCTTCGGCGGCGTCCAGGTCTCCCGCACGTTCTACGCCCGCGGCCAGACGGGCCAGCAGCTGCTGCTCGGCGCCTACCAGGCCCTCGAGCGCCAGGTCGCGGCCGGCACGGTGGAGACCTTCACCCGCCACGAGATGCTCGAGCTGATCATCGTCGACGGCCGGGCCCGCGGCATCATCGCCCGCGACATGGTGACCGGTGCCATCGAGACCCACCTCGCCGACGTCGTCGTCCTGGCGAGCGGCGGCTACGGCAACGTCTTCTACCTCTCCACCAACGCGATGGGCTGCAACGTCACCGCGTCGTGGCGTGCACACCGCAAGGGCGCCTACATGGCCAACCCCTGCTACACGCAGATCCACCCGACCTGCATCCCGGTCTCGGGCGCGCACCAGTCGAAGCTGACCCTGATGTCGGAGTCGCTGCGCAACGACGGCCGGATCTGGGTGCCCAAGAAGGCCTCGGACTGCGAGAAGGACCCGCGCGACATCCCCGAGGAGGACCGCGACTACTACCTGGAGCGGATCTACCCCTCCTTCGGCAACCTGGTCCCCCGCGACATCGCCTCGCGCGCGGCGAAGAACGTCTGCGACGAGGGCCGCGGCGTGGGCCCGGCCGTCGAGGGCGTGCGCCGCGGCGTCTACCTCGACTTCAGCGCGGCCATCGAGCGCCTGGGCCGCGACGGCATCGAGGAGAAGTACGACAACCTCTTCGACATGTACGCCCGCATCACCGGCGAGGACCCCTACTCCACGCCGATGCGCATCTACCCGGCCGTGCACTACGTCATGGGCGGCCTGTGGGTCGACTACGACCTGATGTCGACGATCAACGGCCTCTTCGTGACCGGCGAGGCGAACTTCTCCGACCACGGCGCCAACCGTCTCGGCGCCTCGGCGCTGATGCAGGGCCTCGCGGACGGCTACTTCGTGCTGCCCCACACGATCCGCGACTACCTCGCGGACGGGCCCTTCGAGCCCGTGCCCGCCGACCACCCCGCCGTGGTCGAGGCCGAGCAGGCGGTGCGCACGCGCATCGACACCTTCATGAACAGCAACGGCACCCGCAGCGTCGACTCCTACCACCGCGAGCTCGGCAACATCATGTGGGAGTACTGCGGCATGGAGCGGACCGAGGAGGGCCTGAAGAAGGCCATCGACCTCATCCGCACCCTCAAGGACGACTTCTGGCGCAACGTGAAGGTCCTCGGCAGCGCCGAGAGCCTCAACCAGTCGCTGGAGAAGGCCGGCCGCGTGGCCGACTTCATCGAGCTCGGTGAGCTCATGTGCATCGACGCGCTCAACCGTCGCGAGTCCTGCGGCGGCCACTTCCGTGGCGAGTCGCAGACCGAGGACGGCGAGGCCCTGCGCCACGACGACGAGTTCGCCTACGTCGCGGCCTGGGAGTTCGCCGGCGAGGGCGAGGCGCCCGTCCTGCACAAGGAAGAACTGACCTACACGGCCATCGAGATGAAGCAGCGGAGCTACAAGTGAGACTGACCCTCAAGATCTGGCGCCAGGCCGACGCGGCTTCCGAGGGCGCCATGCACACCTACGACATCGACGACGTCTCCGAGGACATGTCGTTCCTCGAGATGCTCGACGTGCTCAACGAGGAGCTGCAGGCCAAGGGCGAGGAGCCGGTCGCGTTCGACTCCGACTGTCGCGAGGGCATCTGCGGCATGTGCGGCCTGATGATCAACGGCCAGGCCCACGGCCCCGAGGTCACCACCACCTGCCAGCTGCACATGCGCTCCTTCAAGGACGGCGACGAGATCGTCATCGAGCCCTGGCGCGCCGACGCGTTCCCGGTGGTCAAGGACCTCTGCGTCGACCGCGGCGCGTTCGACCGGATCATCCAGGCCGGCGGCTACATCTCGGTCAACACCGGCTCGGCGCCCGAGGCGCACGCCACCCCGGTCCCCCGCGACGACGCGCTGCGCGCGTTCAACGTGGCGACCTGCATCGGCTGCGGCGCCTGCGTCGCCGCCTGCCCCAACGGCTCGGCCTCGCTGTTCATGGGTGCCAAGATCACCCACCTCGGCGAGCTGCCCCAGGGCCAGCCCGAGCGCGACACCCGCGTCGTGGAGATGGTCGGCCAGCACGACCACGAGGGCTTCGGTGGCTGCACCAACATCGGCGAGTGCACCGCCGCGTGCCCCAAGGAGATCCCGCTCGACGTGATCTCCCGCCTCAACTGGGACCTGCACGCCGCGATGCGTCACGGCCTGTAGGTCGAGTCGGCGCACCTGCCGCGCTCCAGACCCTCGAGTCGAGACCCGGACGCTGGGGGTGGGGGTGGGACGTCATACGTCCTGGTCGCCGTGGCCGCCGCAGCGGATGACGTCCCGCGTCAGGTCGTCCGCGCGCGTGGCGGAGTCACGCTCGAGAAGGACCCTGGGCATCGCCCTTTTGGCGCGTCCTCACACACGCGAGGATGGTGGCGGTCATGACCACAGACCCATCCTCCCCGCGGACCGGCGACGGACCAACCGAGACCACCACGTCGGGGGCAGGTTCCTCGCCTCCGCGACGCGCCTCACGAGTCACTCGGGCCAGTGCCGCCTGGATGGCCACCGGCGTCGCCCTCGTGCTGCTGATCCTGCTCATCGTCTTCATCCTGCAGAACTCGACGAAGGTCGACGTCCAGTTCCTCGGCATGTCTGGCACCATCCCCCTCGGGATGGCCCTGTTCATCGCCGCGGTAGCGGGCGGCGTCGTGGTAGCCATCGCCGGGGTGGCGCGCGTGACGCAGCTGCGGATGAGCGCCCGCCGCATCAGGCACAGCACATCCAGCCCCTGACACGAACCCCGGACCTCGCGTCACGGGGCCTGTTGAGATGCCCTCACGTGCCGCTGATGGTGCGCCGGCCTCGGCTCAGGGATTGAGCAGGCGACGCGACTCGCGCGAGCGCGTCGAGATCCACGGGTCGCGTCATGGCAGGGGGTCGGCTGCGACGGGCAGGCCGGCCTCCCGCCACGCAGCGAAGCCTCCGACCACGTCGGTGGCGCGGTGGATCCCCAGCTGCTGCAGCGCGTGGGCGGCCAGCGACGACGTGTAGCCCTCCTGGCACAGCACGATCACCCGGGCGTCGTACGACGCCTCCGGGACCCGCGCTTCGCTGCGCGGGTCGAACCGCCACTCGAGCACGTTCCGCTCGATCACCTGCAGCGGGAGTGCGGGGTCCACCTCACCCTCGGCCTCACGCTGGGCGGCGGGCCGGATGTCGACGAGGATGGCGTCGCCCGCGAGCAGCTCGCGGTGGGCCTGGGCGGCGTCGACGCGGTCGAGGTGGGAGCGGGCGTCGGCCAGCATCTCGTCCACGCCGTCGTAGCGGGGCGTCTCGTCACCGCTCACCAGCCCTCACCGGCCCTCTCGACCCCGATCGCCTCGATGCGGTCCCCCAGGAAACGGTAGCGCGTCATCACCTCCAGCCGCGGAGAGTAGGCGTGCAGGGACACCGCCGGCCTCGCCGAGGTGTTGCGCACGTCGTGGACGTGGTCGGGGGCGAACTCGCGGGCGTCGCCCACGCCCAGGCGGCAGACCCGGAGCGCCCCCAGCCAGCTGTGCTCGACCAGCGTCCCCTCCAGCACGACGAACGCCCCGGACGCCGGTCCGTGGTCGTGCCAGTCGGTGCTGGTGCCGGCAGGCCAGGCGATCAGCCACATGGTCACGTCGTCGTGCGACGGCAGCTGGAGCCAGGACCTCTCGGTGGGGTGGCGCTGGACCAGGTCGACGAGGCCGGGGTCCCGGGCCTGGTCCCGGAGGGTCTCGAGCAGGGGAAGCGTGACGGTGAGGTCGGACATGCGACCAATGTATATCAACTACATAAACTTACACTGCTAAGACGTCGCACATGTCCCGCCGGCGACGACATCACGGCCAAGGGCCCAGGTGCGCACGATCATCATTTCCGCGCGCCCCGTGATGATCCTGCGCACGCACGAGGGAGGAATCGCCGGTGAACCGGCGATTCCGACCCACACAGCTCCCCAAGCCACCTCACCCGCGACCGCGCGGCGCAGGAGAGTGCCGGGGCAGCAGGAATCAGGAGGACCGCGTCGCCCGGAACGCCTTCGCAGCGAGGGCCCCGAGCACGGCGGCGATGACGAGGTCCACGATGATCAGGATCGTGTGGGCGACCCAGTAGCCGGTGGGGTGGGACTCGCCGCGGGAGTGGGCCGCGGAGAGGTTCTTGGCGAACGTCAGCCAGATGAGGACGTTCCAGAGGGCCACCACGAGGAGCAGCCAGGCGTGCTTGCGTTCGAACTTCACGAGTCCTTCTTCCGGAGAGCGGCGACGAGTCCGAGCGCGGTCACGCTGCCGGCGGCGAAGGGGCCCACCCAGGTCCGGCCGGGCGCCGCCATCGTGGACTCCTGCGGGACGTGGTCGACGGTCACCGGCGGCGACGGCGGGCCCTGCACGGGCTCGGCCGGGTCGGCGACGCGCTGGGCGCGCGCCTCGGGCGTCGTGTGGGCGAAGGCGGCGGCGTAGAGGACGACGCGCGAGAAGTAGTTGATCCAGACGAGCAGGATCAGCGCGATCCCGAAGGCCTGGAAGGCCGGCTGGCCCTTGGTCGAGGCCAGGAGGTACTGCGAGGCCTGCTTCAGCACCTCGAACAGCACCGCCCCGAGCAGGGCGCCACGCCACAGGGAGCGGCTCGGCGTGGGCGGCTCGGCGAGCAGCTTGAACATGAGGAAGAACAGCAGCGTGTTGGCAGCCAGGCCGAGGACGACGGTGACCAGTCCGACCACCCAGCCGAGCTGGGTGCCGAGGCCCAGCCAGTTCAGCAGGTTGCCCGAGAAGCCGCGGGCGAAGCCGGCCACCGCGACCGTGACCAGCAGCACCAACCCGATCGCGGCCAGGGTGAGCAGGTCACGGGCCTTGCCGCGCACGAACCCGGGCTGCTGCTTGGCTGGCAGCTCGAACACCACGGTCAGCGCGTCGCGCAGCGCCGAGACCCAGCCCAGGCCGGAGTAGAGGACACCCAGCACGCCGACGAGCCCGGCCCAGCCGGAGAAGGTGCGGATGTTGGCCAGTGAGATCTGGCCCTTCTGGTCGCCGATCAGTCCCGGCAGCACCGACTCGATCGCGTCGCGGAGGTTGTTGTTGGCCGCGGGGTAGACCCACGACACGTAGCCGACCACGAACACCGCGAGGGCCAGGATCGGGAAGAAGGACAAGAAGCCGAAGTAGGTCACCGCGCCCGCCTGCTGGCCGGCCTTCACCGCGCCGTAGTGCTGCTGCATCCGCACCGCGTGGTCGACCGAGGGTCGACGGCGGCGCAGCTCGGCCAGTCGGGCGGTGGCCCGTTCCTTGAGTGATGCCATGTCAGGAGCGTGCCCCGCAGAGCGGGAAGTCACGCGTCGGCTGCCAGCCGATCTTCTCGTCGTGCACGTAGAGGTGGAAGTCGTCGACGTCGAAGGTGCAGTCGAAGCCCGCGAGCTCCTCGAAGGCCCGGTCGAGCAGGTCGTCCGCCAGGTGGTGCGCGACGGTGACGTGGGGGTGGTAGGGGAACGAGATCTCGACGTCGAGCGGACCACGGCGTACGGCGGCCGCGAGCTGCTCGCACTGGGAGATGCCCTCGACCAGGGTCACGAAGACGACCGGCGAGACCGGGCGGAAGGTGCCGGTGCCGCGCAGGTGGACGCAGAAGCCCTCGGTCTCCCCCGCGACGTCGGCGAGGTGCTGCTCGATCTCGGTGAGGTCCTCGTCGGTGACGTCGGTCGGCGGGACCAGCGTGATGTGCGTGGGGATCATCGCCGCGGTCGTGTCGCCGATGGCCGTGCGGTAGTCCTGGAGCTCGGTGGCCCAGGGCTCCGGGATCGCGACGGCTACTCCGATGGTCGGCATCTGGAAAACCCTACTGGCTCGCGGCGACGAAGCCGACCCGCTGGTAGACGTCGCGCAGGGTGGCCTCGGCCACCTCCCCGGCCTGCTGGGCGCCACGCTTGAGCACCTCGGTGAGGTAGGCCTGGTCGTCCAGCAGCTCGAGGGTGCGCTCCCGGAAGGGCGTCACGAAGTTGACGACGATCTCCGACAGGTCGCCCTTGAGGTCGCCGTAGCCGCGGCCGGCGTACTGCTCCTCGAGGTCGCTGATCGCCTCGCCCGTCAGGGCGGAGTAGATCGTGAGCAGGTTGCTGACGCCCGGCTTCTTGTCGGTGTCGAAGCGGACCTCGGCCTCGGAGTCGGTGACGGCCGACCGGATCTTCTTGGCGCTCACCTTGGGCTCGTCGAGCATCTCCACGATGCCGGCGGGCGAGGAGGCGGACTTCGACATCTTCGACGTCGGGTCCTGCAGGTCGGCGATCTTGGCCGTGGCCTTGAGGATGTAGGGCTCGGGCAGCCGGAAGGTCTTCTTGTAGCGGTGGTTGAAGCGCTGCGCGAGGTCGCGGGTCAGCTCGAGGTGCTGGCGCTGGTCCTCGCCCACGGGCACGAAGTGCGGGCGGTAGAGCAGGATGTCGGCCGCCTGCAGGACGGGGTAGGTGAACAGCCCGACGGAGGCCGCGCCCTCGCCGCCCTTGGCCGACTTGTCCTTGAACTGGGTCATCCGGCGGGCCTCGCCGAAGCCGGTCAGGCACTGCAGCACCCAGCCGAGCTGGGCGTGGGCAGGGACCTGGCTCTGGATGAAGATCGCCGAACGGTCGGGGTCGATGCCCATGGCGAGCAGCTGGGCCGCGGCGCGCAGGCACCGCTCGCGCAGCACCTTGGGGTCCTGCTCGACGGTGATCGCGTGCAGGTCGGCGATGAAGAAGAAGGGCTGGTAGTCCTGCTGGAGGTCCACCCACTGGCGCAGCGCGCCGAGGTAGTTGCCGAAGTGGAACGAGTCCGCGGTCGCTGGATCCCGGAGAGCACACGCGGCCGGGCCGTCGCGGAGGCTGCCGCGGACACGGCGACCTGGGGTTCGGTCGTGGTGGACATGGCCGCCATTGTTCACGATCCGGCCGCGCCCGACCCGTGCGGGGTCAGGCGCGGGCGCGGGCGCGCGCGGCGGTCTCGGCGGCGGGGTCAGACGGTGGTCGCGGCGGGGGCCGTCGCGGGGACGATGTTCTGGTTGTGGCAGAACACGTTGGTGGGGTCCCAGACGGCCTTGATCTGCTGGAGCCGGGCGTACTTCTCGGGCCCGAAGGCCGCCTCGACGCGGCCGACCCCCTCGTCACCGATGAAGTTGAGGTAGGCGTTGCCGGTCGTCCAGGGCTGCATCGCGGCCACCAGGCGCCGGGTGAAGTCGATGTTGGCCTGGTCCTGGGCGTGGTCGGGCTCCCACATCGAGAGCAGGTGCAGGTTGAACGGCGCCTGCCGCTGTCCGAAGGCCATCGCGTCCTCCTCGACGCGGGCCAGCACGCCGCCCCCGGCGACGACGATCATCTGGCTCATCGGGGAGACCGGCGGCTGGGCGTGCGAGACGAACGCGTCGATGGCCTCGTCGGGGAACTCGGCCAGGAAGTCGCCGCTCCAGTAGTTGTGCATGCCCGCCGGGTTGCCCGGGTCGAGCAGCTGCTGCACGGCGACGTACGGCATCGGCTGGAGCAGGTCGACTGCCGGCGGCCCGAACTCGCGCATCGGGGCCAGCACGTGCTCGGCCTCGTCGAGCGGGCCGACGTAGCAGATGATCACGCCGACGGCCGGCTTGCCGCGAGCCGGCTCGGGCACGAAGTCGGCCGGCGGGGCGGTGATGAGGGCGACGCCGCTGCCGAGCGCGTCGGGGCCGTCGGTGACGAAGTCGCGCCAGAACGAGAGCACCTCGCGGGCCATGTGGCCGGGGTAGAGCAGCATGCCGCCGAGCACGATCGGGCCGACCTCGTGCAGGCGGAAGGTGAAGTGGGTGACGATGCCGAAGTTGCCGCCGCCGCCGCGGATCGCCCAGAACAGGTCGGGGTTCTCCTTCTCCGAGGCCATCACGATCCGGCCGTCGGCGGTCACGACCTCGGCCTCGAGCAGGCTGTCGCACGTCAGGCCGGCGTAGCGCTCGATCCAGCCGCTGCCCGAGCCGAGCGCGAGCCCACCGACACCGGTCGTGGACACCCGGCCCCCGGTGACGGCGAGGCCGTGCTCCTGGGTCACCGCGTCGACCTCGCCCCAGCGGGCGCCACCGCCGACCCTGAGCTCGCGCCGCTCCGCGTCGACCGCGATGTCGTCGATCAGCCGCAGGTCGAGGCAGACGCCGTCGTCGACGACGGCGGAGCCGGTGACACTGTGCCCGCCGCCGTAGACCGAGACCGGGAGGCCCTCGGCCCGGGCCGCCATCAGCCCCGCGGCGACCTCGTGCGCGTTCGCGCAGCGCACGATCCGTGCCGGCCGGCGGTCGATCATGCCGTTGAAGACCCGCCTCGCCTCGTCGTAGCCCTCGTCGTCCGGGGTCAGGATCGGGCGCGTGGTCGGGATCTCCATGGGGGCTCTCCTCCGTCGGGGTCGGCCTCCATTGCAGGGCGTGGCGCGGAGGCCCGGCAATGACCCGAACGTGCCACCCCGATCGGGTGGTGCCCCGGCTCAGGCCGGGCGCACGACCACGCGCACCGCCTGGGCGCCGGCGTCCTGCGCCACCACGAGCGTGCCGGCACCGGCGCGCGAGACGACGTGCCCGCCGGTCACGCGCACGGCGTACCCACGCTTGTAGACGTACGCCGGCACCGAGATCGTGGTGCGGCTGCCGTCGGCGAAGCTGCCGGAGCCTCCGGCCCGCGCGGTCGACCACGCGGCGCGGAAGACGCGCGACCCCCGCGCGAACGAGTACGAAGTCGGCGTGCCGGCCACCGCGAGGGGGTGCGGGACGACCAGGGAGCGCATCTTGGCCCAGTCGACGTTGTCGCCCCGTGGCGCCTTCGACGGGTCGAGGACCAGCGCCTGGGTGGCGCCCGGGCCGGTGGTGGTCGGGTCCTCGCAGCCGCAGTAGGCCCAGTACTGCCAGCCGGTCAGGTGCGCGGCCGCACGGTCGACCATGGTCGTGATCGTCGACTGCTTGGTCGTGGCGCCGAACTCGGTCAGCAGCGGCGCGTCCCCGCTCGCGGCCACGTGGTCGTCGGCGTTGCTGAAGACCAGGTCGTCGAAGGTGCTGCAGCCCTCCTGGCCGCCGCTCTCCCCCGTGCCGGCGTCGGCGGTGAGGCAGTAGTCGTGGAAGGAGAAGCCGAGACGGCTCCCGGTCGGGGTGACCGACGTCTGGGAGCCGTTGTTGAACAGGACCTGCGGCTCGTAGAAGACGGCGGTGCGCCGGTCGACCGCACGGATCGCGTCGATCGAGCGCTGCGTGAAGGACTGCAGGGTGGCGTCGAAGGCGGGGCACCCGGCGGGGTTGGCGCACTGCTGCCAGCCGGTGCCGGGCCACGGCTCGTTGAAGAGGTCGACGCCGAGGACCCGCGGCGTCCCGGAGAAGTACGACGCCACGTGGGCCCAGGCGGCTGCGTACCGGTCCTGGAGCCCGACGCCGCCGGGACCCGGGTCGTTGGCCCAGAAGTGGTCGAAGGCGCGGTTGAGGGCCTGCATGCCGAAGTAGTTGTAGGGGAAGCCGGTCTGCGGCTCGGCCGGCAGCCCGTCGTCCTGGACCGCCCAGTCGGGAGCGCCCTCGCCCTGGAAGCGCTCGTTGAACAGGTCCTGGTGGAAGTCCAGCAGGGTCCAGATCCCGGCGTCGGCCAGCACGCGGGTGGTGTGCCGGACCCGAGCGAGGTAGGCGTCGTCGTACTGCCCCGGCTGCGGCTCCACGGCCTTCCAGATCAGGCCGAGCCGGACCGTGGTGAAGCCGTGGTGGACCAGGAAGCGTGCGTCGTCACGGCCGAAGCCGGTCTCGTCGGGCGCGTAGGAGCCGCGCTTGTAGACCATGTTGAGTCCGTGCAGGACCAGCACGCGTCCCGCGGGGTCGAGGATGAAGCGACCGTGCGGGCGTGCGCGCGACGCGCCGCCGTCGGCGTGGGCCGGCACCGCGGTGAGGGCGAGGAGGCCGGCCACCAGGGCGGCGAGGGCGAGACGGATCAGGCGCATGGGCAGCCAACGAGCGGGGCCCCCGCGGGGTTATCGGTTTGCCCCGCGCCTCCGGCGTTGGCAGGGTTCGGCCATGACGACCGCGCCCACGCTCACCGACGGCACCGTGACGATCCGAGCGCACCGCGCCAGCGACATCGCGGGCGTCTACGAGCAGGGCACGGACCCGCTGTCCCAGCGGTGGACGACGGTGCCGGTGCCCTACGAGCAGCACCACGCCGCAGGCTTCGTCGAGGAGGTGCTGCCCGCCGGCTGGCGCGACGACACCGAGTGGGGCTTCGCGGTCGAGCACGAGGGCCGGTACGCCGGCACGATCTCGCTGCGCAACGGCGGCTCCGGCCGGGCCGAGATCGCCTACGGCTCGCACCCGGCGGCCCGCGGCACCGGGGCGATGGAGCGCGGGCTGCGCCTGCTCATCGAGTGGGGCTTCGCCGAGAAGGAGCTGGACACGATCATCTGGTGGGCCAACCACGGCAACTGGGCCTCGCGCAAGGTCGCCTGGCGGCTCGGCTTCTCGATCGACGGGACGGTCCGCCAGTGGCTGGACCACCGCGGCGAGCTCACCGACGCCTGGGTCGGCACACTGCTCCGCGGGGACGCGATGGCGCCGCGCACCACGTGGCTCGACAACCCGGTCGTCGAGGGCGACGGCGTCCGGCTGCGGCCCTTCACCGAGGCCGACGTGCCGCGGGTGGTCGAGGGCATCGGTGACCCGCAGGTGCAGTACTGGCTGGCGTTCATGCCGCGCGACCCCGACGAGGCCGCCGGACGTGCCTACGTCGACCGGGTGACCGAACGGCTCGCCACCAACCACACGATCACGTGGGCGTTCTGCCACCCGGCCGACGACGTGCTGCTCGGCGTCGTGGGGCTCTACCGCATGGAGGATCCCGAGCTGGGCTACTGGACGCACCCGGACGCCCGCGGGCGCGGCCTGACGCAGCGGGCGGCCGCCCTGGCCGTCGACCACGCCTTCGGCACTCTCGGCCTCGACCGGCTCGTGGCCTACGCCTCGGCCCCCAACGTCGCCTCGCGGCGCGTCCTGGAGGCCGTCGGCATGCGGCCCACCGGCGTACTGCGCGAGGCGGCGAGGACCGGCGCCGGTGAGGTCGTGGACCTGGCGGGCTACGACCTGCTGGCGCGGGAGTGGAGGGCGGCGGACGCGAGGATGACGACGAGCCCTCCGACCGACAGCGCGACGCCGACCAGCGCCGGGGCCCGGTAGCCGTAGCCGCCGGCGATCACGAGCCCGCCGAGCCAGGCGCCGAGCGCGTTGGCGACGTTGAGGGAGGCGTGGTTCATGGCCGCGCCCAGGGTCTGGGCCTCACCGGCGACGTCCATGAGGCGGAGCTGGAGGTTCACCACGAGCACCGAGCCGAGCACGGTGATGAGGAAGACGACGGGCAGCGACCACCAGCCGTGGGGCACCACGAACCAGAACAGCAGCAGGACGGCGCCCATGCCGACCGATCCGATCAGCAGCGAGCGGAAGATCGACCAGTCGGCGAGCTCGCCGGCCACCCAGGTGCCGGCGACCATGCCGAGGCCGAAGACGAACAGGGCGACCGGGATCGAGCCCTCCGACAGGCCGCCCACGCCGGTCAGCGTCGGGCTGATGTAGGTGTAGACGGCGAACATGCCGCCGAAGCCGACCGCGCCGGCCAGCAGGGTCAGCCAGACCTGCCGTGTGGAGAACGCCTTGAGCTCGCGGCGACCGGTCGCCTCGGGGTCCCCGGGGCAGGCCGGCACGAACGCGAGCACGAGCGCCACGGTCAGCAGCGACAGCGCCGCGACACCCCAGAAGGCCGAGCGCCAGCCGAGGTGCTGGCCCATCCAGGTCGCGGCGGGCACGCCGACCACGTTGGCGACCGAGAGGCCGAGCATGACCAGCGCGACGGCGCGGCCCTTGCGCTCCGGCGGGGCCAGGCTGGCCGCGACCAGGGACGCGACACCGAAGTAGGCGCCGTGGGGCAGGCCGTCGAGGAAGCGGGCCGCGAAGAGCAGGTGGTAGTCGGTGGCCAGCGCGCTGGCCGCGTTGAAGACCGCGTAGGCCAGCATCAGCGCGACCAGCAGCCCGCGTCGGGGCCACTTGGCGCCGAAGAAGGCGAGCACCGGGGCGCCCACGACCACGCCCAACGCGTACGCCGAGATGACGTGGCCGGTCGACGGGATGGAGGCACCGACGCCGTCGGCGATCTCGGGCAGCAGCCCCATCGTCACGAACTCCGTCGTGCCGATCGCGAAGCCGCCCATCGCGAGCGCGAGGACTGCGAGGAGGAAGTGGGACGCGCGCGGCTGCCGGGTCTCGGTGGGGGCCAGCTCGGTGGTCGCGGTCGTCGTCATCTTCACTCTCGGCTTGTCTCTGGGGCGTCACCAGTCTCCAAGGAGCGGCGTCGCCGGCCTATTCCTCGGGCTCCTGCCGTGTGACCACAACGACCACTAGGGCGTTCGACTATCGTCCGCAGGCGTGAGCCTCTCGGACGCCCGCCCCTCCGGCACGCCCCCGTTCTGGGAGCCCGGCACGCAGATCATGTGGCGCTACGGCGACCCGTCCCTGCCCCACTGTGCCACGCCGATGACCGTGGTCCGCGACGACGCGGACGCCCTCGTGGCGTGGCTGCCGGCCGGGACCCCGATCCTCAAGGTCGGCCGCGCCGACGGCCGGGGGCGGCACGAGGACCGCGACCGGATGTTCACCGCCGAGCGGGTCCAGCTGACCGGCACGTGGGACGAGTACGACGTCCTCCGGGTCGCGCCGACCGGCCGGCCCTGGTCGGTGTGGGCGTTCTTCCCGGCGGGCGAGGCGACGTTCGAGGGGTGGTACGTCAACCTCGAGGACACGCACGTCCGGGACGCGGACACGACGTACTCCAGGGACCACGTCCTCGACGTCTGGGTCGAGCCCGACCGCACCCACAGCCGCAAGGACGAGGACGAGCTGGTGCTCGCCGTCGAGCAGGGCCGCTACTCCCCCGCCGAGGCCGCACGGATCACGGCGGTGGCCGCCGAGGTCGAGGCGGTCATCCGTGCCTGGGGGCGGCCGTTCTGCGACGGGTGGGAGACGTTCCGCCCCGACCCGTCCTGGCCGACGCCGCAGCTGCCCTGAAATGCAGTCGTGCTGCCCAGCGTGCGCCGGAGCGCACCCTGAGCAGCACGACCCCAGGGCTCAGAGGCTGGCGAGCGCCTCGTTCAGCGTCTTCGACGGACGCATGACCTTGTCGGCCTTGGCGTCGTCGGGCTGGTAGTAGCCGCCGATGTCCGCGGGCGAGCCCTGCACGCCGTTGAGCTCGGCGACGATCGTCTCCTCGTCGCCTGCGAGCCGCTCGGCCAGCGCCTTGAAGTCGGCGGCCAGCTCGGCGTCCTCGGACTGCGCGGCCAGCTCCTGCGCCCAGTAGGTCGCGAGGTAGAAGTGCGAGCCGCGGTTGTCGATGCCGCCGATGCGACGCGTCGGGGACTTGTCCTTCTCCAGGAACGTGCCGGTCGCCTTGTCGAGCGTGTCGGCGAGGACCTTGGCCCGCGCGTTGTCGGCGTAGCCGGCGAGGTGCTCGAACGACGCCGCCAGCGCGAAGAACTCGCCCAGGCTGTCCCAGCGCAGGTAGTTCTCCTTGACCAGCTGCTGCACGTGCTTAGGCGCGGAGCCGCCGGCGCCGGTCTCGAACAGGCCGCCGCCGTTCATCAGCGGGACGACGGAGAGCATCTTCGCCGAGGTGCCGAGCTCGAGGATCGGGAAGAGGTCGGTGTTGTAGTCGCGCAGCACGTTGCCGGTGACCGAGATGGTGTCCTCGCCCTTGCGGATCCGCTCCAGGGAGTACGCCGTGGCCTCGGCCGGCGCCATGATCTCGATCGTGAGCCCGTCGGTGTCGTGCTCCGGGAGGTACTCGTTGATCTTGGCGATCAGGTTGGCGTCGTGGGCGCGGTGCTCGTCGAGCCAGAACACCGCCGGCGAGCCGGTGGCGCGGGCGCGGGTGACGGCGAGCTTGACCCAGTCGCGGATCGAGGCGTCCTTGGTCTGGCAGGCGCGCCAGATGTCGCCGGGCTCCACGTCGTGCTGGATCAGCACGTCGCCGTTGGAGGTCACGACCTGGACCTGGCCGGCGGCCGGGACCTCGAAGGTCTTGTCGTGGGAGCCGTACTCCTCGGCCGCCTTGGCCATCAGGCCGACGTTGGGCACCGAGCCCATCGTCGACGGGTCGAAGGCGCCGTGGGCGCGGCAGTCGTCGATGACGGTCTGGTAGACGCCGGCGTAGGAGGAGTCCGGGATCACCGCGAGGGTGTCGGCCTCCTCGCCGTCGGGGCCCCACATGTGGCCGCTGGTGCGGATCATGGCCGGCATCGAGGCGTCGATGATGACGTCGGAGGGGACGTGCAGGTTGGTGATGCCCTTGTCGGAGTCGACCATGGCCATCGCCGGGCCGTCGGCCAGGCCGGCCTCGATCGCGGCCTTGATCGCGTCGCCCTCGGGGAGCGAGGCGACCGAGCCGAGCAGGGCGCCGAGCCCGTCGTTGGGCGAGATGCCCGCGGCGGCCAGCTGCTCGCCGTACTGCTCGAACAGCGTCGGGAAGAACGCCTGCACCACGTGGCCGAAGATGATCGGGTCGGAGACCTTCATCATCGTGGCCTTGAGGTGCACCGAGAACAGCACGTCCTCGGCCTTCGCGCGGGCGATCTGCTCGGTGAGGAAGCGGCGCAGCGCGGCGACGTTCATGAACGTGCCGTCCACGACCTCGCCGGCCAGCACCTTCACGCCCTCCTTGAGGACCGTCTCGGTGCCGTCGGCGGCGACGTGCTTGATGGTCAGGGAGTCGTCGGCGGGGATCACGACGGACTTCTCGTTGGAGAAGAAGTCGTCCTTGCCCATGGTGGCGACGTTGGTCTTCGAGTCGCTGCTCCAGGCACCCATGCGGTGCGGGTGGGCCTTCGCGTAGTTCTTCACCGAGGCCGGCGCGCGGCGGTCGGAGTTGCCCTCGCGCAGGACCGGGTTGACCGCGGAGCCCTTGACCTTGTCGTACTTGGCGCGGGTCTCCTTGTCCTCCTCCGACTGCGGGTTCTCCGGGTAGTCGGGGAGGTCGTAGCCCTTCTCCTGCAGCTCCTTGACCGCGGCCTTGAGCTGCGGGATGGAGGCGGAGATGTTGGGCAGCTTGATGATGTTCGCCTCGGGCTTCGTGGCGAGCTCGCCGAGCTCGGCGAGGGCGTCGTCGACGCGCTGCTCGTCGGTGAGTCGCTCGGGGAACTGGGCGAGGATGCGCCCGGCGAGGGAGATGTCGCGCGTCTCGACCTCCACACCGGCCTTGGCGGCGTACGCCTGGATGATCGGCAGGAAGGAGTACGTCGCCAGCAGGGGCGCCTCGTCCGTGTGCGTGTAGATGATCTTGGCCATGGGTTTCGCGACTCCTGAACGGTCTGCGGATGCCTAAAAAGTTGCTTGACGTCAAGATACCTGACGGGTGGTCCGGAGGCCGGACCCGCCCAGCCTCGCACCCGTGCGTGATCCCGGCAACGGGCCGTTCACGGGACTACGATCCGAGGTGTTCCCCGGACTGGCGGGGACCCGGTCACAGGGGGTCGGCATGGCTACCACGTCCACCACTGCGCAGAAGGTCGCGGCCGAGGTCCTCGGCACCTTCGTCCTCGTCTTCCTCGGCTGCGGCACCGCCATCGTCAGCGGCGACTACGTCGCCACCGGCCTCGCCTTCGGCGTCGCGGTCCTCGTCATGGCCTACGCCGTCGGGCGGGCCTCGGGCGGCCACTTCAACCCCGCCGTCTCGGTCGGCGCCGCGATGGGCGGACGGATCGCGTGGAGCGAGGTCGTCGTGTACGTCGCGGCGCAGCTGGCCGGCGCGCTGCTCGCCGGCACCGTCCTCTTCACGCTGCTGCAGGGCCTGGAGGGCTTCACCGCGAAGGGCCACTTCGCGCAGAACTCCTACGGCGACCAGGGCAGCGGCTACGCCTGGTGGGCGGCGTTCCTGCTCGAGGCCGTGCTGACCGCGATCTTCGTCTGGGTGATCCTGGCGGTCACCGACGCCCGCAACGAGCACCCCTCGATGGCGCCGCTGACGATCGGCCTCACCCTGGCGATCATCCACTTCGCCTCGATCCCGTTGACCGGCACGTCGGTCAACCCGGCCCGTTCGATCGGGGTCGGCGTCTTCGCCGGGACCGACGCGATCGTCCAGCTGTGGCTGTTCATCCTGGCCCCGCTGCTCGGCGCGGCGGCCGCGGGAGCGACGTACGCGATGTTGTTCGGGCAGGTCGACGAGCCGGTGCCGGGCTCCGGGCTCACCTTCGCCCGGCGGGCGCCGGCGGCCGTGCCCGGCTACGGCGCCCCCGACGCCTACCAGCAGGAGTGGAACCAGCAGGTCGCCGCGCCGGTGACCCAGCAGGAGCAGGCGTGGACTGTCGAGCAGGCCGCCGCGGCGGGCTGGCAGTGGAACGCCGCCGCCCACCAGTGGGAGCGCATCCCGGGCTTCGACGAGGTCTGGCCCGGCGAGGGTGACGGCGGCACCCAGGTCCGTCCCCCGACGCAGTAGCCCTCAGCCGCGGGCGACGAGCTCCACGAGCTCGGTGCCGCCGGCCACGGTCTCCTGGAAGACCAGCCCGACCCCGGCCGCGTAGTAGGCGCGCCGGACCAGGCCCGTCTGGTGGGGCGTCGTCTGCTCGACCTCGAGCAGGTCGTCGAACGAGCCGGCGGGCACGTCGCGCTTCGCGTCCAGCGCCAGCACCTCCGCCCGGTCCTCGGCGGTGCCGGGGCCGGCGTCCACGACGAAGCCGTCGCCGAGCCGCGGGTGCGCGGGCATCGCGAGGCCCGCCTCGGCGCCGGCGGCACCGGCCTCCCAGTCACCGGCGACCCCGAAGAACCACACGTTGCCCAAGCTGTCCTGCGCGTAGTAGCGCTCGTGGGAGGACACCACCCGCTGCGAGGTGTCCACGAGCTCGTCGCCGACCACCCGGGTGGTGACCCCGGCGACGACGCGGGTCCGGTCGGTGACCGTGACCCGCTCGACGTAGGTGTCCTGCAGCTCGTGGCGGCGGTAGGTCCACACCCGTCCGGGCTCGAGCGGGAACCACGGGTTGACCGCGGACTCGTCGGTGTCGGGGTCCACGAAGTCCGAGGGGTCCGGCGTCGGGGTCGGGATCGTCAGCTCGTCCACGCCCGTCGGTGCGACCGTCGGCGGCCCGCCCGCGCACGCCGCGAGGCCGGCGGGCAGCACGAGGAGGAGGGACAGCGCAGCCAGCACGCGTCGTACGCCGGAGCCGTTCATGGGCGCCAGCATGGCGCATGCACACCTGTCGAACCCTCCGTCGCCGGGGGCGCGACACGCTGCTAGCGTCGCCGGGGAACCACCCAGCCTTTGTCGACAAGGAGTCGTCGTGAGCTCTACCCCCCTCAAGGTGGCCGTGACCGGCGCCGCCGGCCAGATCGGTTACAGCCTCCTCTTCCGCCTCGCGAGCGGTTCGCTGCTCGGGGCCGACCGCCCGATCGAGCTGCGCCTCCTGGAGATCACCCCCGCGCTGAAGGCGCTCGAGGGTGTCGTGATGGAGCTCGACGACTGCGCCTTCCCGACGCTCGCCGGCGTCGAGATCGGTGACGACGCCGAGAAGATCTTCGACGGCGTCAACCTCGCGCTGCTCGTCGGCGCGCGTCCGCGCGGCCCGGGCATGGAGCGCGGCGACCTGCTCTCCGCGAACGGCGCGATCTTCACCGCGCAGGGCAAGGCCCTCAACAACGTGGCCGCCGACGACGTACGCATCGGTGTCACCGGCAACCCGGCCAACACCAACGCGCTCATCGCGATGACCAACGCCCCCGACATCCCGCAGGAGCGGTTCTCGGCGCTGACCCGCCTCGACCACAACCGCGCGATCTCGCAGCTGGCGGCCAAGACCGGCGCGTCCGTGACCGACATCAAGAAGATGACGATCTGGGGCAACCACTCCGCCACGCAGTACCCCGACCTGTTCCACGCCGAGATCGGCGGCAAGAACGCCGCCGAGGTCGTGGGCGACCAGGACTGGCTGGAGAACACCTTCATCCCGACCGTCGCCAAGCGCGGCGCCGCGATCATCGAGGCCCGGGGCTCGTCCTCGGCCGCCTCGGCCGCGTCCGCCACCGTCGACGCCGCCCGCGACTGGCTGCACGGCACCCCCGAGGGTGACTGGGTCTCCATGGCGGTCGTCTCCGACGGCTCCTACGGTGTGCCCGAGGGCCTCATCTCGTCGTTCCCGGTCACCACCAAGGACGGCGACTGGTCGATCGTCCAGGGTCTCGACATCGACGACTTCTCGCGGGCCAAGATCGACGCCTCCACCGCCGAGCTCGCCGACGAGCGCGCCGCGGTCACGGAGCTCGGCCTGATCTGACGCCGACCCGTCGCTTGTCGACGCGTCACGACCTCGACCCGTCGCTTCTTGTCATCGAGAAGCGACGGGTCGACGTCATTTCGCGTCAACTCACGACGGGTCGACGCCCCAGGGCGTCAACGAGCGACGGGTCGGTCAGAGGCCGGGCTGGTTGGGGATCGTCGTGGCGAGGAAGATCAGCGCCGCCCCGACCCCGGCCAGCAGGATGCAGTCGAAGGCCCGGTGCCGGACGGCGAGCATGCCGGCGTCCTTGTTGGGCAGCACGAGCCGGAGCAGCGCCGCGAAGATCAGCGCGCCGGCGACCCAGCGCGTGCCGAGCCGCCAGTTGCCGGTCCACACGATCCCGATGCCGACCGCGGTGATCGCGAGCACCACGAGGTAGAAGATGCCGCCGATCGTGGAGGGGTAGCGCCGCCCGTCGATCGGGAACAGCTCGGGCTCGTCGAGGGGTACGTCGAGCGGCGGCACCAGGTCCGGCTCGGTCTGCTCCACGGGTTCGGGTGAGTCCTCGGGATCGGTCACGGTCGGGTCAGCCTGCGGCCTTCTCGGCCATCTGCACGATGTTGGACAGCAGCATGGCGCGGGTCATCGGACCGACGCCGCCCGGGTTGGGCGAGACCCAGCCCGCGGTCTCCCACACGTCGTCGGCGACGTCGCCGGCGATCTTGCCGTCGACCCGCGAGACCCCGACGTCGAGCACGGCGGCGCCCGGCTTGACCATGTCGCCGCGGATGATGCCGGGCACGCCGGCGGCGGCGACGACGATGTCGGCGGTGCGCACGTGGGCGGCCAGGTCGCGGGTGCCGGTGTGGCAGAGGGTGACCGTGGCGTTCTCGGAGCGACGCGTGAGCAGCAGGCCGAGCGGGCGGCCCACGGTCAGGCCGCGCCCGACCACGACGACCTCGGCCCCGGCGATCTCCACGCCGTGCCGGCGGAGCAGCTCGATGCAGCCGACCGGCGTGCAGGGCAGCGAGCCCTCCTCGCCGAGCACGAGCTTGCCGAGGCTGACCGGGTGGAGCCCGTCGACGTCCTTGTCGGGGTCGACGCGGGACAGCAGGGCGAACTCGTCGAGCCCGGTCGGCTGCTGCACGAGGAAGCCGGTGCAGGCGGGGTCGGCGTTCAGCCGGTCGATCTCGGCCTCGACCTCGGCCTGGGTGGCCGTGGCGGGGAGGTCGACCCGGATGGACTCCACGCCGATCTCGGCGCAGTCCTTGTGCTTGGCGCCGACGTACCAGTGCGAGCCCGGGTCGTCGCCCACCAGCACGGTGCCGAGGCCGGGGACGATGCCCTGCTCGCGCAGCTTGGCGACGCGCTCGGTGAGCTCGGCCTTGATCGCCTTGAGGGTCGCGGTGCCGTCGAGCTTCTGTGCAGTCACGGGGGTCATCCTGTCAGTGCGATCAGTGGAAGAAGTGCCGGGTGCCGGTGAAGTACATCGTCACGCCCGCAGCCCTGGCGGCCTCGATCGTGAGCTCGTCGCGCACCGACCCACCCGGCTGGACGATGGCCGTGACGCCGGCGTCCATGAGGATCTGCGGGCCGTCCTCGAAGGGGAAGAAGGCGTCCGAGGCCGCGACCGAGCCGGCCGCCCGCTCCCCCGCCCGCGAGACGGCGAGCTTGCAGGAGTCGACGCGGTTGACCTGGCCCATGCCGACGCCGACCGAGGCGCCGTCCTTCGCGAGCAGGATCGCGTTGGACTTCACCGCACGGCAGGCCTTCCAGGCGAAGGCGAGGTCGGCGAGCACCTCCGGCGAGGCGGCCTCGCCGGCGGCCAGGGTCCAGGAGGAGGGGTCGTCCCCGGGGGCGTCGACGCGGTCGACCTGCTGCTGCAGCACTCCCCCACTGACCTGGCGGAACTCGAAGGCGGGGCCCTCGGACCGCTCCGCCGCGCAGACCAGGATCCGGATGTTCTTCTTGCCCTGGAGCACCTCGACGGCGCCGTCCTCGTAGCCCGGGGCCACGATCACCTCGGTGAACACCTCGGCCACCTGCCGGGCCATCTCGACCGACACCGGGCGGTTGACCGCGATCACGCCGCCGAAGGCCGACACGGGGTCGCACTCGTGGGCCCGCCGGTGCGCCTCGGCGACGTCCGCGCCCACCGCGATGCCGCAGGGGTTGGCGTGCTTGATGATCGCCACGGCCGGCTCGTCGAAGTCGTTGGCGGCGCGTCGCGCCGCGTCGGTGTCGACGTAGTTGTTGTAGGACATCTCCTTGCCGTGCAGCTGCTCGGCACCCGCGAGCCCGCCCGTGCCGTCGGTGTAGAGCGCCGCCACCTGGTGGGGGTTCTCGCCGTAGCGCAGGTCCGCGGACTTGGTGAAGGTGGCGCCGGCGAACTCCGGGAAGCACGACTCGCCCTCGGGCTCCACGAGCGTCCTGCCCATCCACGAGGCCACCGCGACGTCGTACGCCGCGGTGTGGGCGAAGGCCTCGGCGGCCAGGCCCTTGCGCTGCTCGAGCGTGAAGCCGCCGGCGGCCGCGGCCGCGAGGACGTCGTCGTAGCGGTCGGGCGAGGTCACGATCGCGACCGACGGGTGGTTCTTGGCGGCGGCGCGGACCATCGAGGGTCCGCCGATGTCGATCTGCTCGACGCACTCGTCGGGCGTCGCGCCGGAGGCGACGGTCGCCGTGAACGGGTAGAGGTTGGACACGACGAGGTCGAAGGGCTCGACGCCGAGGTCGGCCAGCTGCTTGACGTGGGACTCCAGGCGGCGGTCGGCGAGGATGCCGGCGTGCACGCGCGGGTGCAGCGTCTTGACGCGGCCGTCGAGGCACTCGGGGAAGCCGGTGAGGTCCTCGACCTTGATGACCGGCAGGCCCAGGCCCTCGATCAGCTTGGCGGAGCCGCCGGTGGAGACCAGCTCGACGCCTGCGTCGTGCAGCCCGCGGACCAGGCCCTCGAGGCCGGCCTTGTCGTAGACCGAGACGAGCGCCCGCTTGATCGGGATGCGTGCGTCGGTGGCAGTCATGTACTTCTCCTCATCGATGCGGTTCGTTGTCGATGAGGGCACCCAGGCGTTCGATGCGCGCTCTCCCCGGTCTCCCGGGGCACTCCCTGGTGGTGGCCCACCTGCGCCAGTCGTGAAGCCCCAGCCTAGTGGACGGGGGCGCCGTACCTCACCTTGCGGCCCTCGATCCGGAATCCCTCGCGGGACATACGGCCCACGGCGTCGACGAGCATCTCCCGCTCGGCGCCCTTGATGCGTTCGTGCAGCGACTCGACGGTGTCGTCGTCCTCCACGGCGACGACCGTCTGGGCCAGGATCGGCCCGGTGTCGACCCCGGCGTCGACGATGAAGAGCGTGGCGCCGGTGACGCGCACGCCGTAGTCCAGAGCGTCCGCGGCGCCGTGCATCCCCGGGAACGACGGCAGCAGGGCCGGGTGGGTGTTGACGTAGCGGCCCCCGAACCGCGCGAGGAAGTGCTCGCCCGCCAGCTTCATGAAGCCCGCGGAGACGACGAGGTCCGGCTCGAAGCCGGCCACGGTCTCGGCCATGGCGCGGTCCCAGCTGTCGCGGCTGGAGAACTGCCCGACCTTCTTCACGAACGTCGGGACGCCGGCCCGCTCGGCCCGGGCCAGCCCCTCGATGTCGTCACGGTCGGCGCCGACAGCGACCACGCGGGCGCCGTAGGAGGGGTCCGCGCAGGCATCGAGCAGGGCCTGGAGGTTGGTGCCGGCGCCGGAGACGAGCACGACGAGGCGCGCGGGAGAGGTCGACACGCCCGGCAGTCTAGCGACGGCGCGGGTCGTCCCGGTCTACGCGGTCTCGGCGGCCGACAGGCGGGCCGCGCGACGCTGCCACCACGTCATGGCGAGGCCTCCGAGGAGGCCGCCGATGCCGAACGCGGTGATCGCGTGGACGAGCACGTCGAAGGCCAGCGGCCCGACGTCGCGCATCCGGCCCGGCCCGACCGCGCCGCCGGACAGCCCGGCGAGGCAGGCGAACAGGAGGCCGGCCACGACGCCGCCGACGCAGCCACGCAGGGCGCCCTCCTCCCAGCGCAGGGTGGGCAGGCGGCGCTGGGTGCGGGCCGCCGCCACCGCGGCGGTGAGCGGCGGCAGGGCCATGAGGTACGGCGTCCACGCGCTGCTGCCGGCGTCCGGGAGGGCGGCCAGCATCGGGAACATCGGCAGCGGACCGAGCACCACGACCGCGGGCGAGACGAGCGTCTGCGCCCCGACGGCGAAGCCCGGGCCGAGCAGGTAGGAACCGGAGAAGGCGACGGCGTTGGGCACCACGACCGACATGAGCCCGATCAGCAGGGTGGCGTCGCCGGCGTCGGCGTGGAGCTGCGAGAGCACGTTGGCCGCGGAGCCGAAGTCGACGGCCAGCGCGGCCACGAACATCACGGTCGAGACGAGCAGGTAGGCGCCCAGGATCCGGAGCGCGGTCGAGGCCCCGGCGCGCAGCGACATCGGCAGGAACGACGTCCAGATCGCGGCGCGCCCCGAGCCGATCGCGATGGCCGGGCCGCCGAGCAGCAGGCACAGGAGGATCGCCCAGAGCACGACGCGGGCGGTCGACGGTGCCGTGTCGGGCGAGGAGGCGAGGCGGGCCGTGACGATCGCGGTGGCGACGTACCCGATCGTGAAGAAGGCGGTGGCCACGGGCACCGTCCAGTCACGTTCGCCGTCGGCGATGCGGTCGGCGTCGGGACCGTGGCCGGAGACCGAGTCCCCCACGCGGTGGCCGATCCGCCAGACCGCCCACGCGCAGAGCAGGGTCAGGCCGAGCGGCACGGCGGTGATCGCGACGTGCTCGACGTGGATGCCCGAGCCGTGCGCCATCAGCCACCCGAGGGCGCCGGTCCGGAGGCCGTCGCGGGGCGTCCCGTGGGCGCCGGCGTCGGTGACGAACCAGCCGATCACGCCCACGGCCAGGCAGATCAGGAGCGGGCTCGCGGCCGCGGCCACCCCGCCCAGCGTGGCCAGCAGGACCAGTGGTCGGCGGTGTCCCGCGTCGGTCCCGGAGTCGCGGGAGGGACGGGTGGACGCCGTGGTCGACCGAGGGAGCAGCGAAGTCATGGCCCCGCCATCATGACCCGGCCGGGAAGGCGATCCGTGCTCCCACGCCGGTTGGCCCGGCCCCCCGCAACTCCCGTACCGTGGACGGGCCATGAGGAATCCCGACCAGTTCGACGCGTTCTACAAGGACGCCCGTTCGCGGCTGCTCCTGCAGACCTACGCGCTCACCGGCGACCTCGGCGCCAGCCGGTCCGCCGTCCGGGACTCCTTCGTCGTCGCCTGGCACCACTGGCGCAAGATCACGCGTCAACCCGACCCGGAGACGTGGGCCCGGCCGCACGCCTGGGCGCACGCGCAGCGTCGGCACACCGCACGCATCTGGCACCGCGAGAAGGGCCTGGACCCCGAGGTCAAGGCCACCCTCGACGCGCTCGGCAAGCTGCCGGTCACCCAGCGCAAGGCGCTGCTGCTCAACCACCTGACCAACCTGCCGATGGGCGAGATGGCCCGCGAGATCGGGCTCCCCCTCGACGAGGCCGAGCGCACCCTCCAGACCGCCGCGGCGCAGTTCGCCGTGCACCGCGACGTGCTCACCACCGGCATCCAGCCCCTCTTCGAGCCGCTGCGCGAGCACGTCGAGGACACCCGCTGGCCGCGGGCCACGATCATCCGGCGGGCCGGGGCCGCGCGCCGGCGTACGCACACCGCCGTCGGGGCGGCGCTCGCCGTCGCCGTGCTCATCGTCTCCGGCAGCCTGATCACCGACACCGCCGGCGTGCACCCGACGCTGTCGCGCGACGGCGCGGGCCTCACCGACGCGACCTTCGACCACCCCGCCGCCTCCCCGGACGCCCCGCGCGCGGAGGTGCCCCAGGAGGCCTTGCTGACCGCCGACGAGGTCGGGTCGTTCGCCCACAGCCGGCACTGGAAGGTCACCTCCACCGACGACAACACCGCCGGCGACGGGATCGTGCTGCCCTGCCAGCAGGAGCGGTACGCCGACCCGAAGGGCACCGCTGCCCTCTTCCGCCGCTTCGAGGCGCCGGGGAGGGGCAAGGCGCCCGGCTCCACGGCCGGCCAGGAGGCGGAGGTCTCCGCGACCGTGGACCGCGCGAAGGCCGCCTACGACAGCGCCCTGGGCTGGTACGCCGGGTGCACCGACGAGCGCGCCCAGCTGCTCTCCACCCGCCGGGTCGGTCGCGTCGGCGACGAGGCGATGCTGTTCGTGCTGCGCGACTGGGACGCCCCCGTGACCACGACGGTCGTCGGCGTCGCCCGCACCGGCGTGCTGACCACCACGACGCTGACGAGCGTCCCCGGCGACGCGACGCCGGACTTCGGCGCCAGCGCCCGCATGCTCGCGACCGCCGTCGGCGGCCTGTGCCACCTCCCCGGCGGCGGCGCGTGCGCCGAGGTGGGCCCGAAGCTCGAGGTCGTCGCCCCGCTGCCGGTCGGCCAGGTCCAGGCGATGCTCGGCGAGGTCGACCTGCCGCCGGTCAACGGGATCGACAAGCCCTGGGTCGGCACGGAGCCGCGCAAGGCCGTCTCCAACGCGGCCTCGACCGGCTGCGACCAGACCGACTTCAACTCGGCCGGCATCTCCAACAACGTGACCCGGACCTTCCTCGTCCCCGGCACGAAGCTCGCCGACGCCTTCGGTCTCACCGAGACCGTGGGCTCGCTGCCCGAGAGGCGCGCCAAGGCCTTCGTCGAGCAGGTCCGCACTCGCCTCGCCGCCTGCCACGACAAGAACCTCGGCACCGACGTCACCCGGATCGCCCAGGCCACGACCAAGCGCCAGGACCTCACGGTCTGGCGGGTCACGACCGAGCTCAGCGACAAGTCCAAGGTCGACTTCTTCATGGGCATCGCCCGCGACGGCACGTCGGTCGCCCAGGTCGGCTTCGTCCCCGACGGTCGGGCCACCATGCCGCCGGCGACGTTCGTCAACCTGGTCCGCCGTGCCCTCGAGCGGCTCCCGGAGCTCCCCGCGCCCAAGTCCTGACGGCACCCGCCCGGGTGCGGAAGATTTCTGCCGATTCCGTGCAACCGTGGGTGCACCCGGTGCGTATCCCTCCCGACACCACACACCGGACGGGGAACGAGGAGATGGACGAGCGCGAGTTCGACGACTTCTACACAGCGTCGTTCGAGCGGATCACGGCCCAGGTCTACGCCATGATCGGCAACCGCGACGAGGCACAGGAGTGCGTCCAGGAGGCCTTCGTGCGGGCCTGGGCCCATCGGCGCACGCTGCGGAAGGCGGAGCACCCCGAGGCGTGGGTGCGCACCACGGCCTACCGCCTGGCGGTGAGCCGCTGGCGACGTACGACGCGTGGCCGCCGCCCCGCCGACCGCGCCGTCGCGCTGCCCACGGCCGCCGCCCCGCCGAGCGAGGCCCACGTGGCCGTCGTCGCGGCGCTGAAGAAGCTGCCCGAGCCGCAACGCCGTGCGCTGGTGCTGCACCACATGTGCGACCTGCCCGTGCAGGCCGTGGCCCACGAGATGGGGGTGCCCGAGGGCACCGTCAAGGCCCGCCTCAGCCGCGGCCGCGCGGCGCTGGCCGCCCTGCTCTCCGACGACACCAACGGTGGCCTCCAGGAAGGAGCAAGCCATGTCTGACCCCCTCGACGAGCTCCGACACCTCCAGCAAGGAATCGACGTGAACCCGCTCCCCGCCTCCGAGGTGCGCCGCCGGGGTGACCGGATGCGGCGCCGCAACACGGCCGTGGCCGTCGCCGGCGGCATCGCCGCGATCGCCCTGGTCGCCGTCCCGCTGTCCATCGCCGCGGGTGGCAGCAACCACTCCGCGCCCCAGCCCGGCCCTGCCACCACCAGCCCCTCGGCCACGGCCGATGGCGGGACCAAGGTCGCCTGGCGCCAGAGCATCCCGGCCGACTTCCCGCTGACCCAGGGCTTCCCGAAGACCAACGGCAACGACGGCTCGCCCGTCACCGTCCAGAAGCCGACTGACGTCGAGGTGTTCATGCCGTGCCTGGGCTACGGCACCCAGCGGTCTGGCCCGGCCCCGACGGCCGACCGGGCCAGCGTGACCTACCTCGGCGAGTCCGAGGACCGTCGCGAGGCGGTGCTCGCGGTCTACGACGACGAGGACGCCGCGATCGCGGCCATGCAGGCGGTCGAGGACGACATCGCCGGTTGCCCGAGCCAGACCCACCAGGGCACGACGTACCTCTTCGACGCCGTCCCCTCCGACTACGGCGACCAGTCCTTCACCTGGATCGCGCGGGTCCGGCAGGGCGGCGAGCTCAGCTCGGAGCTCACGGTGGTGCAGAACGTGCGGGTCGGCAACGCGATCCACGCGCTGTCCTACTACGGGGCCGGCGGTGCGGCCCAGCAGGTCATCGACTACACCCGGCAGCTGATGGCCACCGACTCCGCGCCGGTGCTGAGCGACCTGTGCATCTTCGCCGCGAACCCGTGCGCCGAGCCGCCCCAGGGCGCCACGACGATCCCGGCGGACTTCCCGATCCTGGACGGCTACCCCGAGGACAGCCAGTCCGAGAGCGGGTCCTTCGGGCGCTCCGGCCCGGACACCGGCCAGCCCGTGATCCGGCTCGAGGCCTGCGGGACGAAGTCCCCGGCGCCGGAGGCCACCGCGACGCTGACGGGAGGCTGGACCAACCCCGAGGACTTCCGGACCCGCCAGCTGGTCACCTTCGCGACACCGGACGCCGCCGCCGCCTGGGTGCGGTCGCTGACCGGGCTCTGGGCCGACTGCCCCGAGGAGCAGACCAGCGACGGCTACACCACCGTCCGCTCCGTCCTCGAGGGCGAGGAGCACGCCACGCTCGTGACGCAGTACCGGCGCCAGGGCGGCTTCACCCCCGGCCTCCGGGTGGACACCCTCGTGCAGCGCGGCAACGCCGTACTCCTCTCGGAGACCTACAACGAGGGGGGCGCCGGCCAGCACCCCGACCAGGAGGTCAACGTCCAGGTCGACAAGGGCCTCTCGTCGGTGCAGGGCATCGTCGACGCGATGTGCCTCTACACCGACCGGGGCTGCTGACAGGGCACTGGGAGGGACTCTGAAATGGCCGAGAGGGCACTTCGTGCGGCATCAGCCGCAGGAAGTGCCCTCTCGGTGCGTCGAGAGTGGACGCGAACGCCCTCTCGCGCGTGGGTCAGAGGTTCTGCAGGATCTCCCGCATCAGGGCCGCGGTCTCGGACGGCGTCTTGCCGACCTTCACGCCGACGGCCTCGAGGGCCTCCTTCTTGGCCTGCGCGGTGCCGGACGAGCCCGACACGATCGCACCGGCGTGGCCCATCGTCTTGCCCTCGGGGGCGGTGAAGCCCGCGACGTAGCCGACGACCGGCTTGGTGACGTGGTCCTTGATGTACGCCGCGGCCCGCTCCTCGGCGTCGCCGCCGATCTCGCCGATCATCACGATCGCCTTGGTGTCGGGGTCCGCCTCGAACGCCTCGAGGGCGTCGATGTGCGTGGTGCCGACGATCGGGTCGCCGCCGATGCCGATGGCGGTCGAGAAGCCGAAGTCACGCAGCTCGAACATCATCTGGTAGGTCAGCGTGCCCGACTTCGACACGAGGCCGACCGGACCCGAGCCCGAGATGGTGGCGGGCGTGATGCCGGCCAGCGCCTCGCCCGGCGTGATGATGCCGGGGCAGTTGGGGCCGATCATCCGGGTGGACTTGCCCTGCAGGTAGGACCACACCTCGGCGGTGTCCTGGACGGGCACGCCCTCGGTGATGACCACGAGCAGGCCGATGCCGGCGTCGATCGCCTCGATGCAGGCGTCCTTGGTGAAGGCCGGGGGCACGAACGCCACGGACACGTCCGCGCCGGTCTCGCTCATGGCCTCCTTGACGGAGCCGAACACGGGGAGCTCGACGTCGTTGCCGTCGGCGTCCTGGTGGGTGACGGTCGTGCCGGCCTTGCGGGCGTTGACGCCGCCGACGACCTGGGTGCCGCACTTGAGCATCAGGGCGGTGTGCTTGGTGCCTTCGCCGCCGGTGATGCCCTGGACGATGACCTTGGAGTCCTTGTTCAGGTAGATAGACATGTTGTTCTCAGTCCCGTTCTCAGGCGTTCGCCAGCTCGGCGGCCTTGTCGGCCGCACCGTCCATCGTCGCCACGAGGGTGACCAGCGGGTGGTTCCGCTCCTCGAGGATGCGACGACCCTCCTCCACGTTGTTGCCGTCGAGGCGCACGACCAGCGGCTTGGTGGCCTCGTCGCCGAGGATGTCCAGCGCGCCGACGATGCCGTTGGCCACCGCGTCGCAGGACGTGATGCCACCGAAGACGTTGACGAACACGGACTTGACCTGCGGGTCGTGCAGGATCACGTCGAGGCCGTCGGCCATCACCTGGGCGGACGCGCCGCCACCGATGTCGAGGAAGTTGGCGGGCTTGACGCCACCGTGGGCCTCGCCGGCGTACGCGACGACGTCGAGGGTGCTCATCACGAGACCCGCGCCGTTGCCGATGATGCCGACGGCGCCGTCGAGCTTCACGTAGTTGAGGCCCTTGGCCTTGGCCTTCGCCTCGAGCGGGTCGGCCGCGGCCTTGTCCTCGAACTCGGCGTGGTCGGCGTGGCGGAACTCGGCGTTCTCGTCGAGCGAGACCTTGCCGTCGAGCGCCTCGAGCTTGTCACCGGCGAGGCGGGCCAGCGGGTTGACCTCGACGAGGGTGGCGTCCTCCTCGACGAAGACCTTCCACAGGTTGAGCACGGTCGTGACGGCCTGCTCGGTGAGGACCTCGGGGAAGCCGGCCTCGGCCACGATGGCGCGGGCCTTCTCCTCGTCGACGCCGGTGCCCGGGTCGATCGGGATCTGCTTGACGGCGTCGGGGTTGGTCTTCGCGACCTCTTCGATCTCGACACCGCCCTCGACGCTGGCGATGCAGAGGTACTGGCGGTTCGCGCGGTCGAGCAGGAAGGAGAAGTAGTACTCCTCCTCGATGCTGGCGGCGGGCGCGATGAGCACCCGGTGGACCGTGAGGCCCTTGATCTCCATCCCGAGGATGGCCGTGGCGTGCGCCTCGGCCTCGTCGGGGGTCTTGGCGAGCTTGACGCCGCCGGCCTTGCCGCGGCCGCCGGCCTTGACCTGGGCCTTGACGACGCACACACCGAGCTTCTCGGCGGCGGCGCGGGCCTCGGCGGGCGTGGTCGCGACAATGCCAGGGGTACCCGGCACGTCATGCTTGGCGAAGAGCTCCTTCGCCTGGAATTCCATCAGATCCACTGATTCACCCAGTTCTGTTCGAAGCTGCCGGTCGTTGGACTGCGACCGCACGTATCTCCCCGGCACCTTAGTCCCGACGGCTCGCGGGCGACGAGGCCGGGCGGGCCGACGTGACGCACGGCATAGCGCTCCCGGACGGCCTCGGCCGCGGGCTGCGCCGCCCAGGTGCGACACCCGCCCGGACTACCCGAGATGGTTGACACCACCCGAACGGACTAGTCAGAACGCGTCAGGCGGGCGTGAGTCTCGCCACGAGGCGTGTCCGCTGGGCGATGACGGCACCTCCGGACACGCCGGATTCCGCCTGAATTTGCCTCAGATCGCCGGAAATGGCCCGATCGGGCCCCTCGTCGGGCACACTCCTCGACTGGTCCTGATTTCCCGGGCCGTGACCGGTCCGTTACAGTCATGGCTCGCTGAAATACCCCCCGACGACCAGCGGAGATCTCTTCATGGGCAACCACCGAGCGGAACGCCGCGGCTCCAGCCGCCGTCCCTCGGAGACCCCGACCGCTGAGCTCCCCGTGGTCGAGGCGGTCGCTCCGGCCGCCCCCGCCCGGTCCCGTCGGGCCGCCGCGGAGGCCACCACCGTCAGCCGCCGCGCCACCGAGCAGGCTCCGGCCCGGCAGGCCGCCGGCAAGCGCCGCGCCGAGAAGGCCACCCCGCGCCGCTCCGGCTCGCGCGGACCGCTCTTCCGCGGACTGCCCTCCGCCCCGATCCTCATCGGCATCACCGCCCTCGCCGTCTCCGCCGGCGGCGCGGTCGTCGCCGCCGACCCGGCCCTGACCGGCTCGGACACCGCGCGCCTGAGCCAGGCCAGCGCGCTGAGCGGCCTGAGCGGCACCGACTCCAGCAGCCTCCTCGACGGCCGCAAGGCCACCGTCAGCCGTGACTCGCGCCGGGACGCGCAGGCCGACGCCGCCAACGCCGAGCTCGTGCAGCAGGCCGAGGCGCAGATGAAGCAGCGCAACGCCGCGCTCGCGCAGTTCGCGAAGCTGGCCGAGGCGCAGGCCGCCAAGCTCAAGCTCAACGCGTGGGTGCTGCCGGTGCAGGGCTACCACCTGACCGCCCGCTTCGGCGAGTACAGCGGCCTCTGGTCCCACTTCCACACCGGCCTCGACTTCGCGGCGCCCAGCGGCACCCCGATCGTCGCGGTCGCCGGCGGTGTCGTCACCTCCACCGGCTACGACGGCTCCTACGGCAACAAGACCGTCATCACCCTCGACGACGGCACCGAGCTGTGGTTCTGCCACCAGACGTCGTACGCCGTCAGCCCGGGCGAGACCGTCCGCGCCGGCCAGCTGATCGGGTACGTCGGAGCGACCGGCAACGTCACCGGCCCGCACCTCCACCTCGAGGTCCGCCCCGGTGGAGGCGACCCGGTGGACCCGTACCAGGCGCTGGTCGTCCACGGCCTCCAGCCCTGACCCAGCCGACACGGCACTCCGCGGCACTCCCAGACCGCCGACCGGGCACTTGTGAGACTCCAACTGCCCCCTCGCTCCCCCGAGAGTTCCCCCAACTGCCCGCTCGCGCCCCCGAGAGTTCCCCCAACTGCCCGCTCGCGGAGGGCTAGAGCTTCTCGACGGGCGCGTAGCGCAGCAGCAGCCGCTTGACGCCCTCGGACCCGAAGTCGATCGAGGCGACGGCCTTCTCGGCGACCCCCTCGAGGGCGACGACGGTGCCCATGCCGAACGAGTCGTGGATGACCCGGTCTCCGGGCTCCAGCGACGGGATCGCCCGGGCCGGCTTGGCCTTGGACGCGGCGTCCGCCCGCAGGGCGGCGGAGGAGAAGTTGCGGCGGCCGGCGGCGGTGGGCTCGCCCATCCGGACCGAGCCGGACAGGTCGGGCCGGCCCCAGCGGGTCTGGGAGGCCTCGGTTCGGCGCCAGTCGACGAGGTCGATCGGCAGCTCGTCGAGGAAGCGTGAGCCGGGGTTGTGCGAGGGCGCGCCCCAGGCGGAGCGGACGACAGCGCGGGAGATGTAGAGGCGCTCGCGGGCGCGGGTGACGCCGACGTAGGCGAGCCGGCGCTCCTCCTCCAGCTCGGGCTGGTCGCCGAGCGCCCGCGCGTGCGGGAAGACGCCGTCCTCGAGACCGGTCAGGAAGACGACCGGGAACTCCAGGCCCTTGGCGGTGTGCAGGGTCATCAGGGTGACCACACCGGCGTCGTCGTCGGGGATCTGGTCGGTGTCGGCGACCAGGGCGACCCGCTCGAGGAAGTCCGAGAGCCCGGGCGCGACCTGGCCGGCGTCGACGTCCGAGGGGTCGGCAGAGGGGCCGGCGACCGGGTCGTCGGAGAACTCGCGCGCGACGGCCACGAGCTCGGCGAGGTTCTCGACGCGGGTCTCGTCCTGCGGGTCGTCGGAGGCCTCGAGCTCGGCGAGGTAGCCCGAGCGGGACAGCACGCTCTCGAGCACCACGTCGGCCCGCTCCCCCGCGTCCACCATCGACTGGAGCTCCTCGACCATCGCGACGAAGCCGCGGATGTTGGTCAGCGACCGGGTCGCGAGGCCCGGGGCGTCGTCGGCACGGCGCAGTGCCTCCCAGAAGGTCAGCCGCTCGCGCTCGGCCAGGGCCTGCACGCACTCCACGGCGCGGTCGCCGATGCCGCGCTTGGGGGTGTTGAGGATCCGGCGCAGGGAGACCTGGTCGGCCGGGTTGACCAGCATCCGGAGGTAGGCCAGCGCGTCGCGCACCTCGCGCCGCTCGTAGAAGCGCACCCCGCCGACGACCTTGTAGGGCTGGCCGGTGCGGATGAACACCTCCTCGAACACCCGCGACTGGGCGTTGGTGCGGTAGAAGACCGCGACGTCGGCGGCCTTGTGGGCGCCCTCGTCGGTGAGCTTGTCGATCTCCTCGGAGACGAAGCGGGCCTCGTCGTGCTCGTCGTCGGCGACGTAGCCCACGATCCGCTCCCCGTCGCCGGCCTCGGACCACAGCCGCTTGGGCTTGCGGCCCTTGTTGTGACCGATGACGGAGTTGGCGGCGTTGAGGATGGTCTGGGTGGAGCGGTAGTTCTGCTCCAGCAGGATCGACGTCGCGTTGGGGAAGTCCTGCTCGAAGTCGAGGATGTTGCGGATGTTGGCGCCGCGGAAGGCGTAGATCGACTGGTCGGCGTCACCCACGACCATCAGCTCGGCCGGCTCGACCCGCTCCTGGGGCTCGTCGCCGGCGGCGACGGGCTCCTCCATCTGGTCGGCGCAGAGCTGGTGGATGAGGGCGTACTGCGCGTGGTTGGTGTCCTGGTACTCGTCGACGAGCACGTGCCGGAAGCGGCGCCGGTAGGTCTCGCGCACCTCCGGGAACTGCTGGAAGAGGTGGACGGTCATCATGATCAGGTCGTCGAAGTCCAGCGCGTTGGCCTCGGTCAGCCGGCGCTGGTAGAGGGTGTACGCCGCGGCGTACGTCTCCTCGAGCTTGTTGTGCGCGTCCTTGGTCGCCTCCTCGGCGTCGCGCAGCTCGTTCTTGTGGTTGGAGACCCAGTGCAGCAGTGCGTTGGGCTGGTAGCGCTTGGGGTCGAGGTCGAGGTCCTTGGCGACCAGGGCCATCAGCCGCTTCTGGTCGGCGGCGTCGTAGATCGAGAAGTTGGACTTGAAGCCGAACTTGTCGATCTCCTTGCGCAGGATCCGCACGCACGCGGAGTGGAACGTCGAGACCCACATGATCCGGGCGCGCTTGCCGACGAGGTCCTCGACGCGCTCCTTCATCTCGGCGGCGGCCTTGTTGGTGAAGGTGATCGCCAGGATCGAGCCGGGGTGGGCCCGGCGCTCGGAGATCAGCCACGCGATCCGGCGGGTGAGCACCCGGGTCTTGCCCGAGCCGGCACCGGCGACGACCAGCAGCGGCGCACCTTCGTGGACCACCGCGGCACGCTGGGGCTCGTTGAGCCCCTCGAGCAGCTCCTCGCGGGACGGACCGCGGCGCGTGGTCCGGGGCTCGTCGGTCGCGGTCAGGTGCTCGAGGCCGGGGATCGGGAAGGGGGTGCTCATCTCCCGCCCAACCCTACGTGCCATGACGGACAGCCGGATCGGGCGGATACTGCCCCGTATGACGCAAGCAACGAACGTGCTGGTGGTCGGCGACGGACCCGTCGCCACCGCGCTCGTGCCGATGCTGGAGACCCTCGGCTGGTCACCCGTCGTCGCGACCACGATGGAGGAGGTGTGGACGGGCCTCGCGGGCGTCGATGCCGTCGTGGTGCTCAGTCACCACGACGAGGTGGACGCGCCGGCCATCAAGGCGGCACTGACGTCCGGGACGTCGTACGTCGGGGCGATGGGCTCGCGCAAGACCCAGGCCCGCCGCCGCGAGTGGCTCACCGAGCACGGGGTCACCGAGGCGGACCTGGCCGCGTTGCGGGCGCCGATCGGCCTCGACATCGGCGCCGACGAGCCCGGTGAGATCGCGGTCTCGATCCTCGCCGAGATCGTCGCCGTACGACGCGGCGCAGCCGGCGCGGGCGCGATCAGCGGCCGCGAGGGCCCGATCCACCCGGACCTGGATCCGGGCACGGCCTTCTGCCCGGGAGGCTGACCGCGCGCCTGTCCGTCAGGACGCGTGGACCGGCGACCAGAAGAGCGCGACGGCGACGTTGGCCAGCGTGAGCAGGAGGATCCCGGCCCACAGCCCCTGCGGGATGCGCTCCTTGCGCATGTTGGCCATGACCAGCACCAGGATCACCAGGCCGATCGCGAACTTCACCGCGATCTTGGCGTGGTTGACCGGGTCGTCACCGGACTCCAGCACGCCGACGAGCAGCAGGCCGGCGAGGAAGGCCGTGCCGATGCCGTCGCGCATGGGGGCGTTGACGACCTTCTCGGGGAGCCGGGCCTGGACCAGCAACCCACCGAGGAGGGCGGCGAAGCCGACGATGTGGAGGAAGAGCAGCACCAGCCGGAGCGTTTCCATGGCCAGATCCTAGGGGCACGCCGACCTGCTTATTGCACATTGTTCGCAAGTGGGTACGCTGGGCAACATGACGCCCACGACGATCGACCGCCCGGTCCGTCGGCCGCTCTCGGCCGGCGAGAAGCGCAGTCTCGTCCGCACGCTGGGGTTCGTGCTCCTGCTGCACGTCGTGGGCTGGGGCCTCCTGGTGGGCGTCGTCGCGCCGCACGACTACGAGGTCGGGGGCAAGGTCCTCGGCGTCGGGCTGGGCCTGACGGCGTACACACTCGGCATGCGGCACGCCTTCGACGCCGACCACATCGCCGCGATCGACAACACCACCCGCAAGCTGATGGCCGAGGGGAAGCGCCCGATGAGCGTCGGCTTCTGGTTCAGCCTGGGCCACTCGTCGGTCGTGTTCGTGATGGTGATGGGGGTGGCGCTCGGCGTCCGCGCCCTCTCCTCGGGCATCAACGACCAGAACTCCGCGCTCCAGCAGCTCAGCGGCGTCTGGGGCACGCTGATCAGCGGCGGCTTCCTGCTCGCCATCGGCCTGATCAACCTCGCCGCGCTCATCGGCATCGTGCAGGTCTTCCGGTCGATGCGCCGCGGCCACTTCGACGAGGCCGAGCTCGACCGCCAGCTCGACCAGCGCGGCTTCCTCAACCGGATCCTGGGACGCGTCACCCGCGCGGTCACCAAGCCGTGGCACATGTACCCCACCGGCTTCCTCTTCGGCCTCGGCTTCGACACCGTGACCGAGATCGGCCTGCTGGTCATCGCCGGCGGCGCGGTCGCGGCCAGCCTGCCGTGGTGGGCCGTGATCACGCTGCCGATCCTGTTCGCGGCCGGCATGAGCCTGCTCGACACCCTCGACGGCGCCTTCATGACCGTCGCCTACGGCTGGGCCTTCGCCCGCCCGGTGCGCAAGATCTACTACAACATGACCGTCACGGCCCTCTCGGTCGCTGTCGCGCTCATCATCGGCGGCATCGAGATCGTCGGCCTCCTCGCCGACAAGGCGGGCGTCACCCACGGCCCGCTCGCTGCGGCCGCCCACGTCGACCTCGAGTACGTCGGCTACGGCATCGTGCTGCTCTTCGTCGTCACCTGGGCCGCCTCGGTCGCCATCTGGAAGCTCGGGCGGATCGACGAGCGCTGGAGCGCCCACCTCACCCGCAGCTGATCTCCAGCTCCAGCTCGAGCCAGTCGGCGAGGTCCTCGATCTCCTCCCGCACCTCGGCCGCCAGCCGCTTGCCGAACGGCTCGTCCTCGTGCACCGCATCGACGCGCAGGACCCCGGCCCGGCGGTCGGCCGTCGCGTCCAGTTTCCCGACCAGCCGGTCGCCGTGCAGGATCGGCATGGCCCAGTAGCCGAAGCGCCGCTTGGCCGCCGGCTTGTACATCTCGAGCTGGTAGTCGAACTCGAACAGGTCCTCCATCCGCTTGCGGTCGAAGACCAGCCGGTCGAGCGGGGACAGCAGCACGGTGCGCCCGGTGAAGGTGTCGTCGAGGTACGTCGGGTCGACCCGCCACGTGCCCCGCAGCCCCTCGACGACGGCCCGCTCCCCCGCCTGTCCGGCGCGCCGGGCGATCCCCAGCGAGCGCAGGTGGCGTTCGTCCCGGATCCGCAGCGCCTGGTCGAGCGGGACCACCGGCACATCGGGATAGACCCGCTCGGCGAGGTCCCACAGCCGGTCGCGACCCTCGTAGCCGGCCGCCGCCACCTCCCCGCGGCGGACCAGCAGCCCGAGCAGCATCCGCACGTTGCGGTCGTTGTTCCAGCCGCTCGACTCCCACGGCAGCACGGTCGTGTCGGGCAGCGCGCTCGACGGCAGCGGCCCCTCGTCGTACAGCTTGTCGAGGATGTCGCGACGGCACCCGTCGTTGGTCTCCAGCCAGTCTCGGGTGTCGCGCTGCCACTCGATCAGGTCCCCGGTCCCCGGCCACACCGCCATCTCCGCCCGGAAGAGCGCGATGTCCTCGGCCGGCCGGAGCATCCCCTGCAGCTCGATCAGCGAGCCCGACGCCACGGCGTCCTCGAGGTCACCGCGCCGGTGCTCCGCCCCCAGCCGCGACCACACCACCAGGTCGGCGCTCGGCGCCACCGCCGCCGTCGGGTCGGCCTGCAGCACCGTCAGGTGGCGGGCCACCTCGTGCAGGCCGGTGGGGCGGGGCAGGTCGAGCAGCTGGGCGCGGACCGCGATGCGCCGGGCGTCGGTGCGGGTCAGGTGGTGCGCGTCCATTCGGACATTCTCGCTTCGCTGGTGGACGTGGGGACTTGTTCGCCGACGTCTTGCTGCGGGATTTCGCGCCTTCGGCGCGTATTTCCAGAATTTCTTGGTCGCCGCAGGGTTCGCACGAGGTGCCTTCGGGCCCTGATTCCCGGCTTTCGGTCACTTGGCTCGACCGTCGTGATCAGGGTTCAAAAATCTTTCGATTCTTTACCTTTCTCCGGTCGAAATAGGGGCTCTGGCCTGCGGTTTTGTCGGTGGTCCCTGCTGGAATTGACCCATGACAGCGATGGTCACCCAGCCTCCTCGACACCAGGTGTCGCGCGCTGTCGAGACCATGCAGTCGCAGCTCTCGGAGCTCTCGGATGTGTCGTTGTGGTCAATGGATGCGGACGAGTCCGCGGCGACGCTGACGGCCGTGACCCGGCTGTCCGCCCAGCTCGCCGAGCTGGAGATGCGGGTCGCCGAGCACGCCAAGACCGTCGGCGTCGGGGACTCCGTCGGTGCCACCTCGACCACGAACTTCTGGGCGCACGCCACCCACCAGACCCGCCCTGCCGCCCACGGGAAGATGCGCCTCGCCCTCGCCCTCGCGGCCCGGCCGGCGTTGCGCACGGCGGTCGCGACCGGTCACGTCCTCGTGGAGCAGGCCCGCGTCATCGTCGACGCCGTCGAGGTCCTCCCCGCCGAGCACCGCGACGAGGCCGAAGCGATGCTGATCAAGTTCGCCGCCGACCACGACGCGAAGGCGTTGAAGGTGCTGGGCCGGCGGATCCTGGACTTCCTCGACCCCGAAGCGGCCGAGGCACACGAGGCCAAGCAGCTCGAGGACGAAGAACGCGCTGCCGCGATGTCGACCAAGCTGACCATGACCGACGACGGGCACGGCAAGGTCCACGGCCGGTTCACGTTGCCCTCGGCGCAGGCCGCGATGCTGAAGAAGGCACTGCTCGCGTTCGCCGCGCCAAAGCACCGCGCCGCGGTCGACGGCGGGCTGGGTGAACGTCGGCCGTCGGCGGAGCGGATGGGGCAGGCGTTCGTCGAGCTGATCGAGCGTTACCCCGTCAAGAAGCTTCCCAAGGCCGGTGGTGTGTCCGCCACCGTCGTGGTCACGATGGACATCTCCACCCTGATGGGCGGTCTCAAGGCGGCGTCGCTGGACACCGGCGAGCGGATCACCGCCGGCCAAGCCAGGAGGCTCGCGTGCGAGGCGGGGATCATCCCCGCCGTCCTGGGCGGGAAGTCCCAGGTGCTCGACCTGGGCCGCAAGCGCCGCTTCCACAGCGAGTCCCAGCGGATCGCGATGGCGATCGAGCAGGGCGGCTGCAACGCCGAAGGGTGTGACTGGCCGCCGGGGCTGTGCCACGGGCACCACCCCATCCCCTGGAGCCAGGACGGGGAGACCAACAAAGACGGGATGCTGCTCTGCCCGCACCACCACGCCCGGGCCCATGACCCGAAGTTCACGATGACCACACAGGCCGGCGGGAAGGTCGCCTTCACCAGGCGGACATAGGCCGACGGACGACCCATCTGTGAACCTTGATCACGACGGTCGAGCCAGGCGACCGAAAGCCGGCAAGCAGGGCCCGGAGGCACCTCGTGCGAGCCCTGCGGTGACCACGTAATTCTCTGAACCGCGCCGTAGGCGCGGCCACCTGCACCTAGCGGCGAGGGTCAGAGGAGGCGCCGGTCCGAGGCCCAGCGCGTCAGCTCGTGGCGCGAGGACAGCTGGAGCTTGCGCAGCACGTTGGACATGTGGGTCTCGACGGTCTTGATGGAGATGAACAGCTCCTTCGCGACCTCCTTGTAGGCGTAGCCCCGCGCGATCAGGCGCATCACCTCGCGCTCCCGCTCGGTGAGGCGGTCGAGGTCCTCGTCGACGGCGGAGACCTCGATGGTGCCGGCGAAGGCGTCGAGCACGAAGCCCGCGAGGCGGGGGCTGAACACGGCGTCGCCGGTCGCGACGCGCTGGATCGCCTGGACGAGCTCGGGGCCGGTGATGGTCTTGGTGACGTAGCCGCGGGCTCCCCCGCGGATCGTGCCGATCACGTCCTCGGCCGCGTCACTGACCGACAGTGCGAGGTAGCGGGAGTCCGGCCAGGGGTGCCTGCGCATCACCTCGACGCCGCCACCGCCGGGCAGGTGCACGTCGAGGAGCACGACGTCGGGGTGGTGCTCGGCGATCGCGGCGACGGCCTCGTCGACGTCCGCCGCCTCGGCGCGTACGTCGATCTCCGATGCCCCGGCCGACTCGAGCTCGGCCCGGACGCCGCGGCGGAACATGCCGTGGTCGTCGACGATCACGATCGTCACCGGGCCCACCGGGGTCGGTGCGTCAGTCATCGGAGTCCTCCTGTCGGGGCGCCTCGGCGCCGGGGTGACGGGGCAGGTGCAGGCGCACCTCGGTGCCCTCGCCCGGGGTGGACCGCACCTCGGCGGTGCCGCCGTGTCGGTCCATGCGGTCGATGATGCTGTGGCGGACGCCGTAGCGGTCGGCCGGGGTGTCCGCGGGGTCGAAGCCGTGGCCCCGGTCGCGCACGAACACGTCGACGGCGGTGGGCGTCACCTCGGCGTAGACGTCGACCCGACCGGTGCCGGCGTGCTTGGCCGCGTTGGTGACCGCCTCGCGGGCGGCCGCGACCACGGCCCGCAGGCTCTCGTCGAAGTCGCAGTCGCCGACCGTGACCACGTCGACGGTGACGCCGTGGGCGTCCTCGATCGCGGCCGCTGCGCCCCGGAGGGCGCTGGCCAGGGTCGAGTCGTCGGTGGACTCACCGGCATAGAGCCACGACCGGAGGTCGCGCTCCTGGGCGCGGGCGAGACGGGCGACGGTCGTGCCGTCGTACGCGTTCTTCTGGATCAGGGCGAGCGTCTGGAGGACCGAGTCGTGCAGGTGCGCCGCCACGTCCGCGCGCTCCTGGGTGCGCACGCGCTCGGCGCGCTCGGCCGTCAGGTCGGAGGCCAGCCGGTAGACCCACGGACCCACGACGATGCCGATGCCGACGACCCCGAGCGCCGCCGCGACCGTGACGTCGCGGGCCATCGCCAGCGAGCCGCCGCGGAAGGCGAACAGCGAGAGCGCCGTGATGACCATGCCGACCCCCGCGGCGAGCCGCGCCCAGGCGGCCCAGCCGCCCGAGCCGAGGACCACGCGCACGGGGTCGATGCGGCCGGTCGTGTCCAGCCACCGCTCGCGCTGCGCCTCGTCGGCCTGACGCCACAGCAGCGCGACGCCGACGACGCCGATGAAGAGCGGCCAGAAGACCGCCCCCTGGCCCAGCACCGCCTCGGCCAGCAGGATCAGGCCGAAGCACAGCGCCGCGACCGCGACCGCCGGGCCGGCGTCGGCGAGCCGGCGGATCCGGCCCGGCCGCATGCCGGCACGGCTGGCGCTCTCGAGGCCCGGGGCCCCGGTGTCGAAGCGACTGTCGGACGGCAGCACGAGCCAGAGGCCGGCGTACAGCGCGATGCCGAGGCCGCCCAGCACGCCGGAGACGACGAAGAAGATCCGCACCCACAGCACCGGCACGGCGAGGTGCCGCGCGAGGCCCCCGGCGACGCCGCCGATCATGGGGTCCTGCGCGTTGCGCGTGGCGCGGCGGGTGGCACGGCTCGTGCCGGCCGCGGTGGGTGCGGTGGTCGTCATCTCGCCGCAATCGTCACACAGCGCGGGGCCGCCAACCATGAGGCATGACCCCGAGACGACCCTGACCGCCTCCCGGGGTCGAGACGGGCCGAACGGTCCACAGATCAGGTATTTCCCCGATGGTGCGCGGACTCGCGGCGGACGAGGCTGGTGCCATGACAACGACACCGCCCGATGCACCTTCCGGCCCGGCGCCCGGCGCCGACCACGGACCCCGCGTCAACCGCGACGACGTCCGTGACCTGAGCCGCCTGCGCCGCACGGTCGACGACCGCAAGGTCGCCGGCGTGGCGGGCGGCATCGCACGCCACCTCGACATCGACCCCCTGGTCGTGCGGGTGACGTTCGTCGTGACGGCGTTCTTCGGCGCCGGCCTGATCTTCTACGGCGCCTGCTGGCTGCTGCTGCCCGAGGAGGGCAGCCCGCGCCGGCCCTTCGGCCTCGACGACCGCAGCCGCGCCGTCGCGCTCATCATCGGTGGCGTCATCGCGGCGCTGACGCTGATGGGCAACACCTGGTCCGGCGTCTGGTACCCGTGGCCGCTCGTCATCATCGCCCTCGCCGTGCTGTTCTTCCTCACCCGGAAGAACCGCCGCGCGGCGGTCCCGCCCGCGGCCGGCCCCCCGCCGTACGCAGCGCCGTACGCAGCGCCGTACGCAGCGCCGTACGCCGCCCCCGACGCCGCTCCGCAGACGGCGCCGCACGAGGCCACCAGCCCCGCGCCGTACACCGCGCAGTACGCCGTCCCGCCGAGCGGCGCGCAGTACTCCGACATCCGCTGGGTGCCGCCGGCCTCCACCGTCGCCCCGGCGCGGCCGTGGCCGCCGAAGCGGCGCGGGCCCATCCTGTTCTGGTTCACCCTCGCGCTGATCGCCCTGGCCGAGGGGACCCTGGGGATCGTGGACGTCGCGGGCCTGCACGTCGTGCCGTCGGCCTACCCGGCGCTGGCCGTCGCGATCACCGGCGTGATGCTGCTGGTCGGCGCGTTCTTCGGACGGGCCGGAGGCCTGATCCTGGTCGGCCTGATCGGTGCGGCCGCCCTGGCCGGCACCACCGCGGCCGGTGAGTTCGACGGCACCCAGCTGCACCCGACGCCGACGTCGTCGGTCGCCCTGGCGGACGGCTACGAGATCTCCAACGGCGAGGTGGTCCTCGACCTCCGGCAGGTGCGTGACCTCGGGGCCCTGGACGGACGCACCCTCCACCTGGACGCGAAGTTCGGCCGGATCGAGGTGATCGTGCCTCCGGGCCTGAGCACCTCCGTCACCGCCCGCGTCCACGGGCCCGGCGACATCAAGCTCTTCGGCGAGGAGTCGGGCGGCATCGACGTCCAGATGTCCCGCGTCCGCCCGGCCACCAACCCGAAGGCACCCACTCTGACCATCGACGCCGAGCTCAGCGTCGGCTCGATCGAGGTGCACCAGTGATGAAGGAGCAGACCATGGACACCGACCAGCTCGGGCAGCCCGAGCGCATCTCCGGCTGGCACCCCGTCAGCATCGGCCACCTCGTCATGGGCCTGGCCTTCGTCGGACTCATCGGGGTCTGGGCGCTGGTCCAGGGCGACGTCGTCCAGGGCGACGACATCCGCTGGCTCCTGCCGGTCCCGTGGGTGGTCGCCGGCTTCGCCGGACTCATCGCCACGACCATGACCAGCCGTGACCGCTGGTCCACGCGCAGCACGGGCTGGGTGGGCACGAACGACGCCGCCGACCCGACCACCGAGACCACCCCCATCACCCACGAGGAGACCCGATGACCACCCAGCCCCAGCCGTCCCCGATCCCCACGCGGCGGCTCGTACGCCGCTCGGACAACCGGATGATCGGCGGCGTCTGCTCCGGCGTCGCGGACTACCTCGGCATCGACGTCACGCTCGTGCGGGTGCTGACCGTGCTCGGCGCGATCTTCGGCATGGGCTCGCTCGTCGTGGCCTACGCCGTCATGTGGCTGCTGCTGCCCGAGGAGTGAGCCCGGTCAGACCAGGACGCGTGCCGCCTCGGCCCAGAGGCGGCGCGCTTCCGCCACGGTGTCGCTGGCGTCGGTGAAGACGCCGTCGACACCCGCCTCGAGGAACGCCCGGGCCTCGCCGAGGGCGTTGCCGCGGACTCCCGCGGAGCCCGGCACCCGGAAGTTGGTGCCGAGGAAGTGGTTCTCGTCGCGGAGCGTCCACACGTGGACGACCAGCCCTGCGGCGTGCGCGTTGCCCACCAGCGTCGACGCCTCCCCCGTCGCCCCCGTCGCCGGGTCACGCGGCAGCACGAGGTCCTTGTGGACGCCCACGCCGGCGGCGTACGTCGCGATCGTGGCCAGGCCCGCGCGGGTGAGCATCCCCGCGTCGGGCGCGTCGACCAGCTGGATCAGCGGCAGCTCGGTGCGCCGGGCCAGCGCCCGCAGGTTGCCCTCCTCGAACGACTGCAGGAAGACCCGCGAGCCCGGGTGGTCCAGGCCGTGGCGGCGCAGCGCCGCGAGCATCGGCTCCTCGAGCGCCAGCCCCAGGCCCGCGAAGTACGACGGGTGCTTGGTCTCCGGGTAGACGCCGATCCGGCGGCCCGTGCGGCGTGACTCGGCGGCGACCAGCTCCAGGATCTCGTCGAAGGTCGGGACCTCGAACAGGCCGTCGTACCGGGTGTTGCGGGGGCGCAGCTCGGGCAGCCGCTCGGTGGCGCGCAGGGTCTTGAGCTCGGCGAGCGTGAAGTCCTCGGTGAACCAGCCGGACACCACGACCCCGTCGACGCTGCGCGTCGCCCAGCGGTCCGCGAACTCCGGGTGGTCGGCCACATCGGTGGTGGCGGCGATGTTGTTCTCGTGACGCGCGACGAGCACCCCGTCGCGGGTGGAGACGAGGTCCGGCTCGACGTAGTCGCAGCCGAGCGCGATCGCGAGCCGGTAGGAAGCGAGGGTGTGCTCGGGCCGGTAGCCGCAGGCGCCTCGGTGGCCGATCACCAGGGGCAGCTGCTCGGGGAGACGGCGGGTCGTCATGACCTCCAGCGTCCGGGGGCATCGTGACCGTGCGACGGGGTGCGCGTGAACCCCGGGTGACCATCGGGGGACGAGCCCGTCAGGATGGGCGCGTGACGATCCCGAGCCTCGGCACCCTGACGTCCCTGCCCGTCCTCGAGCACCTCGACCTCGTCGGTGCGCCGGTCGCGGCCGCGCTCCGCTCCTGGCCCGGCGCCGCGGAGGTGGCGGTGGTCGAGATCGACCCCGACCTCGCCGACACGGCCGCGATGACCGAGGCCTACGGCCTGTCGATGCTCAACAGCGCCAACTGCGTGGTCGTCGCCGGCCGCCGCGGTGGCGAGGAGCGGGTCGCGGCCTGCGTCGTACGCGCCGACACCCGGGCCGACGTCAACAGCCTCGTCAAGCGGACCCTCGACGTGCGCAAGGCGTCGTTCCTCTCCACCGACCGGGCCGTCGAGGAGTCCGGTATGGAGTACGGCGGCATCACGCCGGTCGGCCTGCCCAACGACTGGCGGCTGCTGGTCGACGCGCGCTGCGTCGACATCGACGTGGCCATCGTCGGTGCGGGGGTCCGCAGCTGCAAGCTGCTCCTGCCCGGGCGGCTGCTCGCCGAGATCCCCGGCGCCGAGGTGGTCACCGACCTCGGCGTGTGACCCACGCTCGCCCCGGATCGGGTCCAGACTGTCGCCATGAGTGACGACCAGCATGACGCCGAGGAGACCGACAAGGAGCGCCTGGACCGCAAGTGGGAGGACCTCCTGCAGGAGCTCCGGGTGATGCAGACCGGCGCGCAGCTGACGGCCGGCTTCCTGCTCACGCTGCCGTTCCAGCAGAAGTTCGCCACGCTCGACGACTTCCAGCGCACCCTCTACCTCTTCCTGGTCGCGGTCGCCGCCCTCACCACCGCCACCGTCATGGGTCCGGTGGCCGTGCACCGGCGACTCTCCGGCGAGCACGTCAAGGAGCGCGTCGTCGTCACCGCGCACCGGCTCGTCCACGTCGTGCTGCTCGGCGTCTCGACCCTGATCGCCGGCATGGCGCTGCTGATCTTCGACGTCGTGGTGGACCGGTGGGTCGCGGTGGCGGTGGCCGGCGCCCTCCTGGCCTACCTGGTGACGGTCCTCGTGCTGCTGCCCGCCCGGTTGTCGGACGAGACGTTCTGATCCCACCGCCGACCCGTCGGCGATAAACGGTTCGCCCCGACCACCCCCGGATCCGTACCGTTCGGGGGTGCGACACCTGCCTCTCGACCATCCCGGCACCGCCGACCACCGCTCGCCGGGACGGTTCCTGCTGTGGATGGCGAAGGGCCAGTGGCACACCCTCGCGCTCGGCATGTTCTTCGGCATCGTCTGGATGAGCTCGCAGGCAGTGCTGCCGGCCGTCATCGGCCGCGCGATCGACCGCGGCGTCGCTGCCCGGGACGGCTCCGAGCTGCTGAAGTGGGCGACGGTCATGTTCGCGATCGGCCTGGTCCAGGCGGTCAGCGGCATCATCCGGCACCGGTTCGCGGTGACCAACTGGCTCACGGCGGCCTACCGGACCGTGCAGCTCGTCGGTCGCCAGACCGTCCACCTCGGCGGCACGCTCCCCCGCAAGGTCTCCACCGGCGAGGTCGTCGCGATCGGCACCAGCGACCTGTCCCACCTGGGCCAGGTCATGGACGTGTCCGCGCGGTTCGCCGGCGCCGTCGTGTCGTTCCTGCTCGTGTCGGTGATCCTGCTGAGCACCTCGGTCACGCTCGGCCTGGTGGTCCTGGTCGGCGTACCCCTCCTGATGCTGCTCGTCGGGCCCCTGCTCTCGCCGCTCCAGGAGCGCTCCGCCACCCAGCGCCACCTGATGGGCGAGCTGTCCAACACCGCCAGCGACATCGTCGGCGGCCTGCGGGTGCTCCGCGGGATCGGCGGCGAGCAGGTCTTCCACGACCGCTACCGCCGCGAGTCCCAGACCGTACGACGCGCCGGCGTCGAGGTCGCCAAGCTCCAGTCGGTGCTCGACGCGCTGCAGGTCTTCCTGCCCGGCGTGTTCGTCGTGCTGGTCGTCTGGCTCGGCGCCCGCTACGCCGTCGAGGGCCGGATCACCCCCGGTGAGCTGGTCGCGTTCTACGGCTACTCGGCGTTCCTGATGATCCCGCTGCGCACCGCGACCGAGTACGCCAACAAGATCATCCGGGCCCGGGTCGCGGCGCGCCGCGTCTGCCGGGTCCTGGCCCTGACCCCCGACGTGGTCGACCCGGAGGTCCCGGCCGCGTCGCCGCCGCCGGGCTCCGACCTGCTCGACGCGCGCACCGGCCTGCACGTCCGCGCCGGCCGCCTGACCGCGGTGGTCAGCGAGCAGCCCGACGAGTCCGCCGCGCTGGCCGATCGTCTCGGCCTGTGCGCCGCCGTCGTCGACGACGAGGTCACGCTCGGCGGGGTGCCGCTCACCTCGCTGCGACGGGCCGAGGTCCGCGACCGCATCGTCGTCTCCGACACCGGCGCCATCCTCTTCTCCGGGCGCCTTGGCGACCGACTGGACACCACGGGCACCGGCACGGTCGCCCAGGCGCTCGACACCGCCTCGGCCGACGACATCCTCGTGGCCCTGCCCGACGGCCTCGACACCCTGGTCGCCGAACGCGGCCGGACGTTCTCGGGCGGCCAGCGGCAGCGGCTCGTGCTCGCGCGCGCCCTCACGGCGGACCCCGAGGTCCTCGTGCTGGTCGAGCCGACGTCCGCGGTCGACGCGCACACCGAGGCCCGGATCGCCTTCCGGCTCCGCGCGCACCGCGCCGGCCGCACGACCGTCGTGACGACGTCGAGCCCGCTGATGCTGGACGCCGTCGACGAGGTCGCCTTCCTGCGCGACGGGCGGATCGTCGCCGCCGGCACCCACGGCGACCTGCTCGCGACCGACCCCGACTACCGGATGGTCGTCACCCGCGAGTCCGCCGACGAGATGGAGGCGGTCCGATGAGCATCGGCACGAAGCTCCCGGTCGCGGACACCCGCGCGGTCCGGCGGTACGCCGCCCGGCTGGCCCGCCAGCACCCGCGGATGCTCTGGGGAGCGGTCGTCCTGCACATCGCGGCCGCCCTGACCGGGCTGGCCGCCCCGCGGCTGCTCGGCGACCTGGTCCAGGAGGTCCAGAACGGCACGACCACCGGCCACGTCGACCGGATCATGCTGTGGCTGGCCGGCTTCCTCGTCGCCCAGACCGTGCTCACCCGCTACGCCCGCTACGTCAGCACCGTGCTGGGCGAGCAGGTCCTCGCCGAGCTGCGCGAGGACTTCGTCGGCAACACCCTGGCCCTGCCCGTCGGGGTCGTGGAGTCCGCCGGTTCGGGCGACCTGCTCACCCGCACCAGCCGCGACGTCGACCAGCTCGGCTGGTCGGTGCGGATGGCGCTGCCCGAGTGGGTGATCGCCGTGATCACCGCGATCGTCACCTTCGTGGCCGCGATCAGCGTCGGCTGGTGGGTCGCCCTGCCGTGCCTGCTCGGCGTCCCGCCGCTCGTGATCGGGCTGCGCTGGTACCTCGCCCGCGCCAAGGACGGCTACCTCCGGGAGAGCGCGTCGTACTCCGCCATCAACGCCACCCTCACCGAGACCGTCGAGGGTGCCCGCACGGTCGAGGCGCTGGGCCTGGGCGACGAGCGGGTCCGCGCCATCGACGACGACATCCGGGAGTCCTACGCGGCGGAGCGCTACACGCTGTTCCTGCGCACGGTCTTCTTCCCCAACATGGAGATCGCCTACCTGATCCCCACGGTCGCCACGCTGCTCTTCGGTGGCTGGCTGCACATGCACGGCCACGCGTCGCTGGGCGACGTCACGGCGGCGACGCTCTACGTGCAGATGCTGATCGACCCGGTCGACCGGATCGTCTCGATCCTCGACGAGCTCCAGATGGGTGCGGCGTCGCTGGCGCGCCTGCTCGGCGTCGCGCAGGTGCCCGACGACCGCGAGGTCTCGGGGTCGACCCCCGACGGCGAGCAGCTCGACGCCTCCGACGTCCGGTTCTCGTACGTCGACGGGCGCGACGTCCTGCACGGCGTGGACCTGTCGGTCGGCGTCGGCGAGCGCATCGCCATGGTCGGCCCGTCGGGCGCGGGCAAGTCGACCCTCGGCCGGCTGCTCGCCGGCATCCATCCCCCGCGGACCGGCCAGGTGACCGTCGGCGGGGTCGGCCTGGTCGAGCTGCCCCTGGACGACCTGCGCGGGCACGTCGCGCTGGTCACCCAGGAGCACCACGTCTTCGTCGGGACGCTGCGGGAGAACCTGGCGCTGGCGGTCTCGACAAGCTCGACCAACGAGGGCGGGGCCACCGACGACGACATCCGCGAGGCCCTCGCGGCCGTGGACGCCCTCGACTGGGTCGACGCGATGCCGGACGGCCTCGACGAGGTCGTCGGCTCGGGCGGGCGACCCGTCACGGCCGCGCAGGCCCAGCAGATCGCCCTGGCCCGACTGGTGCTCGCCGACCCGCACACGCTCGTCCTCGACGAGGCGACGTCGCTGATCGACCCGCGGGCAGCCCGCCACCTCGAGCGTTCGCTGGCGGCGGTGCTGCACGGCCGCACCGTCATCGCGATCGCCCACCGGCTCTTCTCGGCGCACGACGCCGACCGGGTCGCGGTGGTCGAGGACGGCGTGATCTCGGAGCTCGGCTCCCACGACGAGCTCGTCGCGGCGGGCGGGTCGTACGCCGCCCTCTGGGACAGCTGGAACGGCAAGCACCAGGCCTGACCCGGGGCGACGGCGGACATTAGGGCAGGTAGTCGAGGTTCAGCCGGATCACGTGATCAGGCTTGTCCCGGGAGCCGCCCGAGAGCGAGCCGGTGCCGACGCGCTCGGCCACGAGGTCCGACACCTGCGTGAGGCAGGTCGGCTGCGGGCCGTCCAGCCCGGTGTTCCAGTGCGGCTGGAGGATGAAGCAGGGACGCTCGACCCCGGTCACGCCGGCGGAGGAGAACGGCACCAGCGAGGCCGGGGCCTCGGCGCGGGTCGTCTCGACCGGCATGGCCACGGCCACCGGCGTGGAGAGCGCGACGAGGGCGACCGCGGTCGCCCCCAGCGCTCCGGCTGCCGCCGAGGGGCACCACCAGGTGCGGGACTCGGCGGCGAGTGAGTAGCGGTTCATGACTTTCCCCTGTCGGAGTTCTGTCGGGCCGGACGGTCTGACCGGCCTCACCCACTGGTCTGGCACCTCCCGGTTCCACGGCCTCTCCGCCGCGGTATCGCCGCGGTATCGCCGCCCGTCGGCGTCATTGACGGGTGATCTGGATGGGTCGACGGTGGATGCGTGGGAATCGCGGTTCTCGGCCCGCTCTCCGTGGACGGTGCCGAGCGCATCGGCCGCCGCGACCGGGTCGTCCTCGAGACGATGGCGACGCGCCTGGGCCATCCGGTCAGCGCCGACCTGCTGATCGACGCGCTGTGGGGCGAGACCCCTCCCAGCTCGGCCCACAAGGTCCTGCAGGGCTGCATCGTGCGGCTGCGGAAGGTGCTCGGCCCCACCGCGATCACCACCTCCGACCACGGCTACGTGCTCGCCCTGCCACCGGACCAGGTCGACGCCCGCCGCTTCGAGCGGATCGTGGTCCGCGCACGGGAGCTGCTGTCCCTGGGCGAGAGCGACCGGGCAGGGTTCCAGCTCACCGAAGCGCTCGCCCTGTGGAACGGGGATCCGTTCGCCGACCTCGACGGCTGGGCACCCGCGGAGGCCGAGGTCCGGCGGCTGGTGGAGCTGCACCTCGAGGCCGAGGAGCTCCGGGTCGACGCCCACCTGCGGTCGGGGCGCCACCAGCACGTCCTGGCCGAGGCCCAGACGATGGTCCGGGCGGCCCCGCTACGCGAGCGCCGCTGGACGCTGCTCGCCCTCGCGCAGTACCAGGCGGGTCAGCAGGCCGAGGCGCTGCGCACCCTCCACCGGCTCCGCCGGGTCCTGGTCGAGCAGCTGGGCATCGACCCCGGTCCCGACGTCGCGGCACTGGAGCAGGCCATCCTCCGGCAGGACGCCGCCCTGCTGACCGAGGGACCGACCGTCAGCAACGGCGAGTGCCCCTACCAGGGCCTGATGCCGTACGACGTGGACGACGCGGACCGGTTCTTCGGCCGCGCCGACGACGTGACCGCCTGTCTGGGCGTGCTCGCCCGCAGTCCGGTGCTCGCCCTGGTCGGGCCCTCGGGGTCGGGCAAGTCGTCACTGCTCCGGGCCGGAGTCGCGCCGGCACTGCACCGCGACGGCCGGGTCACGCGCCTGATCACCCCCGGCCGGCACCCGATGCGGGCCGTGACGGCCGCCGACGGACTGCCCCGCGGGGCGGTCCTGCTGATCGACCAGTTCGAGGAGGTCTTCTCGCTCTGCGCGGACCCGCACGAGCAGCAGGACTTCCTCCAGGCCCTCGTCGACGAGGCCGCGGACCGGACGATCGCCCTCGCGCTGCGGGCCGACCGGCTCGCCGACCTGGCCGGGCACCCGTCGTTCGCGCGACTCGTGGAGCAGGGCCTCTACCTCGTCGGCGGTCTCAGCGAGGCGGGGCTGCGCGAGGCGGTCGAGGCTCCGGCCCGCCAGGCGGGGCTCATGATCGAGCCGGGCCTGGTCGACGTGCTGGTGCGCGAGGTCGAGGACGACCCCGGGGCCCTCCCCCTGATGTCGCACGCCCTCCTGGAGACCTGGAAGCGGCGCGAGAGCAACACGCTCACGGTGGCGGGGTACCGGGCGTCCGGCGGCATCCACGGAGCCGTCGCCCAGTCGGCCGAACGGCTCTACGGCCAGATCGAGCCGGGGCTCCGGCACCTGATGCGCGACCTGGTGCTCCGGCTCGTCTCCCCCGGGCACCAGGGCGAGCCGGTGCTCAGCCCGGTCCCCACCCGCCAGGTGGCGACCGACCCCGACATGGAGCGGCTCATCGACATGCTGGTCGCCGCCAGGCTGGTGACCAGCGGCGACGGCGTCCTCGAGATCACCCACGAGGCACTTGCCCGCGCCTGGCCGCGGCTCCGGTCCTGGCTCGACGACGACGTCGAGGGGCAGCGGATCCTGCACCACCTCTCCGCCGCCGCCGACGCCTGGGAGACGCTCGGCCGCCCCGACAGCGAGCTCTACCGCGGCGTGCGGCTCGTGCAGGCACGCGACTGGCGGCGACGAGGGTCGATCGCCCTCACGGAGGTCGAACGGGACTTCCTGGAGGCCTCCCGGGCCACCTCCGAGGCCGAGGCCGACCTCGCGGCCGCCCACGCGCGACGGCAGGCGCGACTCATCGCCCGGCTGCGGCTGGTGCTGACCGGCGCCGTCGTCCTGCTCGTGCTGGCGCTGGCGGCCGGTGGCGTCGCCGTCGTCCAGTCCGACCGTGCGGGCCGCAACGCCACCACCGCCGTACGCGCGGAGGCCACGGCACAGGAGGCGGCCGTCACGGCGCGCGCCCAACGGGCCGGTGCGCAGGCCGTGGTCACCGAGGACATCGACCTCGGCCTCCTGCTGGGCGTCGCGGGCGTCCGGCTCCAGTCCTCGCCCCAGACCCTGAGCAGCCTCAGCCAGGTCCTGGCCAAGCGACCCGCGCTCGTCCAGTCCTCGCCCCTGGCGGGCGCCGAGGCCCTCGCGCTGGACATCAGTCCGGACGGCCGCAGCGTCGCCACGGTCGACGCGGTCCACCGGGTGCGCCTCGTCGACCTGGCGACCGGGGACCAGCGCGCCTCCCGGCAGGTCGGGGCTGCCCGGACGGAGGTGGAGCAGAGCCGCAGCGTCGAGTTCGCGCCGGACGGGCGGGAGCTCGCCGTCGCCAGCACGGCACTGAGCCCCCACCCCGTCGTGCTGCTCCGGGTCGGCGGCCTTCGGCCCGTCGCCCCCCGGCTCGCCCCAGTGCCCGGTGGGCCCTGGCGGGTCACCGACCTCACCTTCAGCCGGGACGGCACCACCCTCGCGGCCGTCCTCGTCCGGGTCACCCACGGGGACCGCGGCGCTCGTGTCACCGCGGTCGTCTGGCACCTGAGGTCGCAACGACCGCCCACGCTCGTCGACCTCACGAGCCACTGGGGCTGGGCCTCGGTGGCGCTGAGCCCCGACGGGCACCTGCTCTACACCTCGCCCGACCTCGCCGTGCACGACCTGCGCACCGGCGCGGTGCGCCCGCTCGCGTCGCTGGACTTCGCCCCGGGGGACGGTGACGGGTCGGGTCTCGAGGTGAGCCCCGACGGACGGCTCCTCGCCGTCGCCCTGGGCACGAGACTCGCGGTGGCCCTCGTGGATGCCCGGACCGGCCAGGTGCGTCGTCGGATCACGACGACCGCCGAGGTCGACGTCGTCGACTTCGACCGGACCGGCGAGCGCCTGCTCACGACGACCTGGCCCGACCGGGACACCTCCGTGTGGGAGACGCGGTCCGGCGCGCAGGTCGCGCGGCTACCGGTCGGCTTCGGCGCCGGGCCCGCCGTCACCCTGAGCCCCGACGGCGCCACCGTGGTGAGCGGTGGGCACGACCACGCGCTGCGCAGCTGGGACGTCGACGGCGACCGCCGGTTCCTGCGGCGCATCCCCGTGCGGGGACTGCCGTGGACCGCGAGGAACCGCTGGGGCGCCTGCTTCGCGACCCCCTCGGCCTTCGGCGACTTCGTGGCGTTCCAGCTCTGCAACGGACCCGCCTCGCCTCGGACGTACGTGCTGCTCGACGTCGACCGCCACCGGGCCCACCGGGCCACGGCGGCGCGCCGCGGCTTCTTCTTCGGCGGAGGCAGCTGGCTGCACGGCCTCTACGTGAACGTCGACGGTGGCCTGGTCGAGGTCTTCGACGGGCGCACCGGTCGACTCCTGCACACCTACCAGCCGGCCGGGCGCCGCGTCGTCGAGGTCGACCACTCCGCCGACGGGACGCGCCTGGTCATCGCCGAGCTGAACGGCCGCATCTCGATGCTGAGCACCGACACCCTGGCGACGATGGGGCGCCCTGTCGACCTGCACAGCCACGTGTGCTGCGTCGCGGCCGGCCCGGACGGTCGCACGGCCTTCGTCCTGGTCGGCGGGCCGAGTCCCGACCCGTTGTGGAACGACCCCTCGACCGAGTGGGCCTTGGTCGACCTGGAGCGCGGCACGAAGATCGCCGGTGGACCGCTCGCGATGGGGAACGGCATCTGGGCGGCGTACTCCCCCGACGGTCGGTACGCCGCGGCCACCGGCTTCGACGGCGAGGTGGAGGTGATCGACCTCCACACCCACCAGCCGGTCCGTCCTCCCCTGCGCGTCCACGAGTCGGGGGTCTTCTGGGGCACGTTCTCGCCCGACGGTTCGCAGCTCGTGACCGCCGGGGGCAACGGGTCGGTCGTCCTCTGGGACAGCGCCACGGGAACCCCCGTCAGCGAGATCACCGCGCCGAACAACTTCCTCGTCTCGGCCGGATTCCGCCCCGACGGCCACTCGCTGCTGGTCGCGCCGTGGAGCGGCGACCCGGCCGTCTACCTCTGGGACCCCAGCCCCGAGCACGCGATCGCCTTCGCGTGCCGCGCGGTGGGCCGCGACCTCACCACCGAGGAGTGGCAGCAGTACTTCGGGGACGAGCCCTACCGCTCGACCTGCCCCTCCCGCTGACGCCGGGTACCGTCTGCGCGTGGCGAACCGGGTGCGCGGAGACATCCAGGGCCTGCGCGCGGTCGCGGTCCTGACCGTCATCGCTGCCCATACCGGCATTCCGGGCCTCACCGGCGGCTACGTCGGCGTCGACGTCTTCTTCGTCGTCTCGGGCTACCTGATCTCGCACCTGCTCTTCGCGGAGGTCGAGCGCACCGGCCGACTCAGCCTGGCCGGCTTCTGGGCCCGCCGCGCCCGCCGGATCCTGCCGGCGGCGACCCTGGTGACCGTCGCGACCCTGGCCGCCTCGCTGGTCTACCTGAGCCTGGTCGACGCCCGCCAGGTGGTGACCGACGCGGGCTGGGCCACGGCCTTCGCCGCCAACCTGCACTTCGCCGCCGACGGGGTCGACTACTTCGCGCAGGACCAGGGCCCCTCACCGCTCCAGCACTACTGGTCGCTGTCGGTGGAGGAGCAGTTCTACCTCGTCTGGCCGCTGCTGCTCGCCGCGGTCGTGCTCGCTGCGCGGGGCCAACGACGCCGCACCGCGTTGCCCCGCCGCGACCTCGCCGTCGTGCTGGCCGTCGCCACCGTCGCGTCATTCACGTGGTCGGTCGTGCAGACCGGCAGCAACCCGGTGGCGGCCTACTTCTCCACGCTGACCCGCGCCTGGGAGCTCGGCCTGGGCGCCCTGACCGCCCTCGTCGCGCCCCGGCTCGTCCGCGCGCTCAGCCGCCGTGCGCTGGGCCTGCTGACCGGCGCCGGGCTGGCGGCGATCGCGGTCGCCTGCCTGACCTTCACCACGGACACGCCGTTCCCCGGACCTGCGGCCGCCCTCCCCGTCGTCGGGACCGCCCTGGTGCTCCTCGCCGGCGCCGGACGGCACGAGCCGACCCCCAACCGCTGGCTGGGGCTCCAGCCGCTCCGGACCGTCGGGGACTGGTCCTACTCGCTCTACCTGTGGCACTGGCCGGTGCTGGTCCTCGCCGAGCGCCACCTCGGCCGCTCCCTGACCGGCCTCGAGACCGGGTCGGCGCTGCTGGCCACGTTCGCGCTCGCGGGAGCGACGTACACGTTCGTGGAGACGCCGTTCCGCACCGGTCGCCCCGCCCGCGTGCTGACGGTGCCGCGGGCCGTCGCCCTCTACCCCGCCTGCGTCGCGCTGGTCGCGGTCGCCTGCGCCGGCTCGTGGTGGTGGACCGAGTGGCGCGGCGGCGAGCTCGGGCACGACCCGGCCGTCACCGTCGGGGAGTACGGCGCCCCGCCGGGCGCCGACCGGACCGTCGCGCTGGTCCGGGCCAGCGTCCTGGCCGCCCGCGACCACCGGCCCGTGCCCAGCGACCTGACCCCCGACGTCCTCAGCCTGCGCGACTCCGTGGCCGACGTCGGCGACTGCGACTACACCTCCTTCCCCGACATCCGGGACCTGTGCCCTCGCGGGAACCCCGACGGCGAGCGCACCCTCGTCGTCACCGGCGACTCGCACGCCCGCGCCTGGATCCCCGCCTTCGAGGAGATCGCCCGGCACGACGGGTGGAAGGCCTACTACCTCGTCAAGCCGCAGTGCACGGCGGCCCGTGTGACCGTCGGCGACCTCGAGGAGGGGAAGCCGTGGGCCGACTGCGACGAGTTCCACGACTGGGTGCTGCAGCAGGTCGCGAACCTGGACCCCGACCTCGTCGTCGTCGCCTCCTCCCCTCCGGTCAACGGCGTCTGGGTCGACGGCAACCACCTGCTGGAGGAGGGCGCCGTGAGCCACGTCCTGACCGCCGGCTACGACGACCTCTTCGACCGGCTCACCGACCTGGCCCCCCACGTCGCCCTGATCCGCGACGTGCCCAAGTCGCCCGAGGACCCGGCGACCTGCCTGACCACCGGCGACCCCGACCTCGGCGACTGCCTGTTCCGGCCGCTCGACCGGTCACGGACCCTCGGCGCCGTCCCGGTCCGCCGCGCCCGCGCGCACGGCGTCGAGGTCACCGACCCGACCCGCTGGCTGTGCTGGGACGGCTCCTGCCCGATCGTGGTCGGCTCGACGATCACCTACCGCGACGTCGACCACCTCACCACCGAGTACGCCGCCACGCTGGCCGAGCCGCTCGGCCGTGACCTCGGTCTCTGGAGCCGCTGAACCCATTGCCACTGTGACAGCGCCGGTGTCAGAGTGACCGCCATGAAGCTCTCGATGCCCCTGACCTACGCCGGCAACCCGCGCGAGACCGCCGACCAGCTGGCCGGACTCGAGAAGGCCGGCCTCGACCGGATCTGGGTCGCCGAGCCCTACGGCTTCGACTCCCCCACGCTGATGGGCTACCTGGCCGCCAAGACCGAGACGGTCGAGATCGCCGCCGGCATCCTGAACATCTACTCCCGCACCCCGGGCGCCCTGCTGCAGACCGCGGCCGGACTCGACAACGTCTCCGGCGGCCGCGCCGTCATCGGCCTCGGCGCCTCGGGCCCCCAGGTCATCGAGGGCTTCCACGGACTCCCCTACGACAAGCCGCTCGGCCGCACCCGCGAGATCCTCGACCTGCTCCGCCGCGGCCTGCGCCGCGAGGCGCTGACCAGCGACGGCATCTACAAGATCCCGCTGCCCGCCGACCAGGGCCTCGGCCTCGGCAAGCCCCTCAAGCTGCTCAACAAGCCCGAGCGCGCCGACGTGCCGCTCTGGGTCGCCGCCCTGGGCAGCAAGAACGTCGAGATGACCGCCGAGTGCGCCGACGGCTGGCTGCCGTTCCTCTTCCACCCCGACAAGGCCAAGGACGTCTGGGGCGAGGCCATCGCGGCCGGCGTCGCCAAGCGCGCCCCCGAGCTCGGGCCGCTGCAGATCAGCGCCGGCGGCATGGTCGCGATCGGCGAGGACGTGAAGGGGATGCTCGACTTCATGCGCCCGATGTACGCGCTCTACGTCGGCGGCATGGGCGCCCGCGGCAAGAACTTCTACAACGAGCTGGCCTGCCAGTACGGCTACGAGAAGGAGGCCCAGGAGATCCAGGACCTCTACCTCGGCGGCAACAAGCGCGACGCCGAGGCCAAGGTCCCGCTCGAGTGGCTGGAGGCGGGCAACCTGGTCGGCCCCGCGTCGTACGTCAAGGAGCGGATCGCGGCCTTCCAGGAGGCCGGCTGCACCGAGCTCTCCGTCATCCCCGCCTCCGACGACCCCGCCGCCACGATGGCGCAGGTCAAGGAGTGGATCAGCTGATCGTCGCGGGGTCGACGCCGCGCCGCACGAAGATGACATAGGTGTGCGTCCCCTCGCGCAACCCGATCACAGCGCGCGTGGGGTCGACCCCGTCGAGCTTCCACACGTCGGTCGCGCCGAACCCCTCGAAGGGGTCACCGCCGCAGGTCGTGACGTTGCAGGCCGGGTACGTCGAGTTGCCGACCTCCGCGAGGATCCTCGGCCGGTCGATCGGGCGCCACTCGTCGTAGAGCCGCCCTCCGAACAGGAGGTCGGCGCAGGGGCCGGTCGGCGGCGGCGGGGAGGGGCACGAGCTCTTCGGGCTGTCCGAGGCGCACGACGCCGCGAGCAGGGCCGTGGCTGCCGCGACGGCCCGGCTGGTGCGCGAGGGACGACGCCTGTCCATGTCCCCTTCACGGTAGACCCGGCAGGGCGGCGCGGCCGAACACCTCCTTGAATGCTGACAGTGGAACTGTCACAGTGGTTCCGCCCACCCCTGCATCCTCCGGAGGACCCATGAGCAAGCCGACGTCGATCTTCGAGCAGGAGCACGAGGACTTCCGGCGTACCGTCCGCGCCTTCCTCGACAAGGAGGTCGTGCCCTTCCACGACCAGTGGGAGGCGGACGGCCAGGTCAGCCGCGAGGTCTGGACCAAGGCGGGCGAGGCGGGCCTGCTGTGCTTCGACGTCGACGAGGCCTACGGCGGCATGGGCGCCAAGGACTTCCGGTACAACATGGTCGTCAGCGAGGAGATCTCGCGGGTGGGGGCGAGCGGGCTCGGCTTCGCCGTCCACACCGACATCATCGTCCCCTACATCAGCAGCCTCGGCACCGAGGAGCAGAAGCAGCGCTGGCTCCCCGGCCTGGTCAGCGGCGAGCTGATCTCGGCGATCGCGATGACCGAGCCGGGCGCCGGGTCCGACCTCCAGGGCATCCGGACGACCGCGGTCGACAAGGGCGACCACTACGTCCTCAACGGCTCCAAGACCTTCATCTCCAACGGCATCATGAGCGACCTGGTCATCGTGGTGTGCCGCACCAACCCCGACGCCGGCCACCAGGGCATCAGCCTGCTCGTCGTCGAGCGCGGGATGGCCGGCTTCGAGCGCGGCCGCAACCTCGACAAGATGGGCCTCAAGGCCCAGGACACCTCCGAGCTCTTCTTCGACAACGTCGAGGTGCCCAAGACCAACCTGCTCGGTGAGGAGGGCTCGGGCTTCATCAGCCTGATGGTCAACCTGCCGCAGGAGCGGATCTCGATCGCCGCGATCGCCGTCGCCGCGTGCGAGCACGTCCTCCAGCTGTGCCTGGACTACGCCAAGGAGCGCGAGGCGTTCGGCAGGCCGATCGGCAAGTTCCAGCACAACCGCTTCCTGCTGGCCGAGATGGCCACCGAGGTCCACATCGCCCGCGTCTTCGTCAACGACTGCGTGCTCAAGCTCAACGCCGGCGAGGTCGACACCTCGCTCGCCTCGATGGCGAAGTGGTGGACCACCGAGCTGCAGAAGAAGATCGTCGACCAGGGCGTCCAGCTCCACGGCGGCTACGGCTACATGATGGAGTATCCCATCGCCAAGGCGTACGTCGACAGCCGCATCCAGACCATCTACGGCGGCACCACCGAGATCCAGAAGGAGATCATCGGCCGGTCCCTCGGCATCTGACCTTTCGCTGGTTGAGGTGCGGCGTTGTTCGCCGACGTTGGGTGCGGGGCCTCGCGCCTTCGGCGCGTATTTCTAGAATTTGGGTGGTCGCCGCAGGGTTCGCACGGGGTGCCTCCGGGCCCTGCTTCCCGGCTTTCGGTTCCTTCGCTCGACCGTCGTGATCAGGGTTTCAAGATTCCTTTCATTCTTTACCTTTCTTCGGTCGAAATAGGGGCTCTGGCCTGCGGTTTTGTCGGTGGTCCCTGCTGGAATTGACCCATGACAGCGACGGTCCAGCAGCCTCCTCGACACCAGGTGTCGCGTGCTGTCGAGGCCATGCAGTCGCAGCTTTCTGAGCTCTCGGATGTGTCGTTGTGGTCGATGTCGCCGGAGGAAGCCGCGATCACGCTGGCGGAGGCCACCCGGATGGTCGCGCGGGCCCAGGAGATCGAGATGCGGGTCGCCGAGCACGCCCAGACCGTCGGCGTTGGTGACTCCGTCGGGGCGACTTCGACGGCGAACTTCTGGGCGCACGCCACGCACCAGACCAGGACTGCGGCGCACGGGAAGATGCGGCTCGCCCTCGCGCTGGCCGCAAGGCCCGTGCTGCGTACGGCGGTCGCGGCCGGTCACGTCCTCGTGGAGCAGGCCCGGGTCATCGTGGACGCCGTCGAGGTCCTCCCGGCCGAGCACCGCGACGAGGCGGAGGCGATGTTGATCAAGTTCGCCGCCGAGCACGACGCGCAGGCGTTGAAGAAGCTGGGCCGGCGGATCCTGGAGTTCCTCGACCCCGAAGCGGCCGAAGCGCACGAGGCCAAGCAGCTCGAGGACGAGGAGCGCGACGCCGCGCGATCGACCAAGCTGACCATGACCGACGACGGGCACGGCAAGGTCCACGGCCGGTTCACGCTGCCGTCCGCGCAGGCCGCGATGTTGAAGAAGGCGTTGCTCGCGTTCGCGGCGCCGAAGCACCGGGCCGCGGTCGACGGCGGGCTGGGTGAGCGGCGACCCAGTGCGGAGCGGATGGGACAAGCCTTTGTCGAGCTGATCGAGCGCTACCCCATCAAGAAGCTCCCCAAGGCCGGCGGCGTCTCCGCGACCGTCGTGGTGACGATGGACATCTCGACCCTGATGGGCGGCCTGAAGGCGGCGTCGCTGGACACCGGTGAGCGGATCACCGCCGGCCAGGCCCGTCGCCTGGCCTGCGAGGCGGGGATCATCCCCGCCGTGCTGGGCGGCAAGTCCCAGGTCCTCGACCTGGGACGCAAGCGCCGCTTCCACACCGAGTCCCAGCGCATCGCGATGGCCATCGAGCAGGGCGGCTGCAACGCCGAAGGATGCGACTGGCCACCCGGCCTGTGTCACGGACACCACCCGATCCCCTGGAGCCAGGACGGCGAGACCAACACCGACGGCATGCTGCTCTGCCCTCACCACCACGCCCGGGCGCATGACCCGAAGTTCACGATGACCAAACAGACCGGCGGGAAGGTCGCGTTCACCAGGCGGACATAGGCCGGCGCCTGGCGGTGCGCGGCACCAACGGTGTCCGGGTGGGCGCACCAGGTCAATGTCTGGCGATGTCATCCGCCTCGGGATCTTCGGCCGGCGCACGGGCGATCCACTGCGCGATCAGCCCGAACAGGAAGCCGAGAAGAGCCCCGACCAGGCCAACCGGGATGCCGATCTCGAGCACCGCGAACCACGCAGTGGGAGGGTGCGCGCGAAGACCGAGGACGAACCCGATGATCCCTCCGACAGCGCCGAGCACGACGCCGCCCACGAGCGTGCCCGCCAGGGGAATCGGCAGTTGCCGCAGGGCCACACGTAGCCGGGACACGTTCTCAGCGTACGGAGACCTGGCAACTGCCGATGCTCACCACTCATCCGCGCACCCATGGATCGGGGCGGGTCGTCCTCGGCGCCCTGAACCCCCGTGGACCGCCGGAGTGCTGGACAGCCGATGAGTCGAGGTCACAGTTCGGGTCTGATCAGGGAAAACCCCGATGCCGCCTGTCCCCGCCCCGTGATGGAGTTCTCCCATGCATCGTCAGATCGCCGGCAAGCTCACCGGCAGAGTCACCAAGTGGATCGTCCTCGTCGCCTGGATCATCATCTTCGGCGTCGCCGGCGGCTTCGCCTCGAAGCTGACCGATGTCCAGAACAACGAAGCCTCCTCCTGGCTGCCGTCGTCGGCGGAGTCGACGCGCGCGCTGGAGAAGCTCGCCCCCTTCCAGGACCAGAACGACATCCCGACCGTCCTCGTCTACACCCGCTCCGGCGGCCTGACCCCCGACGACCTGTCCGCGATCAAGGCGCAGGTCGCCGAGATCCAGGGCATGAAGGGCGTCGTGGGCCAGGTCCAGGGCCCGATCCCGTCCCAGGACGGTGAGGTCGCGCAGACCGTCGTGACCTACAACTTCGGCCAGAACGGCTGGAACGACCTCCCCGCCACCGCCGACAAGCTCCGCGAGATCATGGCGATCGACGGGGTCACCACCCACATCGCCGGTCCGGGTGGCCAGGCCGCCGACTCGGCCGAGGCCTTCGCCGGCATCGACGGCACCCTGCTGTTCGCCACCCTCGGCGTGGTCATCCTGATCCTGCTCTTCACCTACCGCAGCCCGGTTCTCTGGCTGCTGCCGATCATCAGCGCCGTCTTCGCCCTGTTCACCTCCGAGGCGGTCATCTACTTCCTCGCCAAGTACGCCGACCTCACCGTCAACGGCCAGTCCCAGGGCATCCTGACCGTCCTGGTCGTCGGCGCCGGCACCGACTACGCCCTGCTCCTGGTGGCCCGCTACCGCGAGGAGCTGCGCCGCCACGAGGACCGGCACGAGGCGATGGCCTTCGCGCTGCACCGCGCCGCCCCGGCCATCTTCGCCAGCGCCGGCACGGTCGTGGTCGGCATGCTCTGCCTGATGCTGGCCGAGATGAACTCCACGGCCGGCCTCGGCCCGGTCAACGCGATCGGCGTCGGCATCACCCTGCTGGTGATGGTCACCCTGCTGCCCGCGCTGCTGGTCATCTGCGGCCGCTGGATCTTCTGGCCGGCGCGCCCCCACATGGGCTCGGCCGAGCCGACCGCCTCGGGCCTGTGGGCCCGCGTCGGGCGCCGGATCTCCCCGCGCCCGCGCACGGTCTGGGTCGGCACGACCGTGGTGCTGCTCGTGGCCTGCCTCGGCCTGTTCAAGCTCGACGCCCACGGCCTCTCGACCGAGGACCAGTACACCAAGGAGTTCGACTCGGTGAAGGGACAGAAGGTCCTCATCGAGCACGGTCTCGTCGACACCTCGACCCCGATCATGGTCGTCGCCAACGCCGACAAGGCCCAGGACGTCGCGGCGGCGATGGCCACGGTCCCCGGCCTGAGCACCCCCGACACGTCGGTCCCGCCGGTCAACGGGGTCGCCCTCGTGACCGCCACCGTGCCGGGCGACGTCGCCGCCCAGGCGGCCTTCGACAAGGTCACCGAGGTCCGCACCGCGGTCCACGGCGTGAGCGGCGCCGATGCCCTCGTGGGCGGCTCGTCCGCGCTCTACCTCGACATCGAGAAGGCCTCGAGCCGCGACAACAAGGTCATCATCCCGGTCGTCCTGATCGTCGTGATGTTGATCCTGATGGTGCTGCTGCGGGCCCTGGTCTCGCCACTGCTGCTGATGCTGACGGTCGTGCTGTCCTTCGGGGCCGCGCTCGGCATCTCCACGCTGCTGTTCGAGTACGTCTTCGGCTTCAACGGGGCCGACGCATCGTTCCCGCTCTTCGTGTTCGTCTTCCTCGTCGCCCTCGGCATCGACTACAACATCTTCCTGATGACCCGGGTCCGCGAGGAGACGATGACCAAGGGCACCCGCCAGGGCTCGCTGATCGCCCTGTCGGCCACGGGTGGCGTGATCACCTCGGCCGGCCTCGTGCTCGCGGCGACGTTCGCCGTCCTCGGCTCGATCCCGCTGGTCTTCCTGGCCGAGATGGGCACGGCCGTCGCGCTGGGCGTCATCCTCGACACGATGATCGTCCGGTCGGTCCTGGTCACCGCGCTCAACCTCGACCTCGGCAGCAAGATCTGGTGGCCCAGCAAGCTCGACCGGGGCGACCACCCGGCCGAGGTCACCGCACCGGCCGATGAGTGGGAGCCCGCCTCCCGCTGACCAGACCAACCCGCGGGCCCGGGAGTCCACCTCCCGGGCCCGCGGTTAGCCTGAGCACGATGAGCGAGCAGCCGACTCCCCAGCAAGTACGCCGGGCGTTGGCGCGCGCCGAGCGCGGCGCCGCCCTCGACGTCTCCGAGGCCGCCGTCCTGCTGGCCGCCCGCGGCGAGGAGCTCGACCGGCTGACCGCGGCCGCCGCCCAGGTCCGCGACGCCGGCCTGGCCGGGGCGGGTCGCCCCGGGGTGGTCACCTACTCCCCCAAGGTCTTCATCCCGGTCACGAAGCTGTGCCGCGACCGTTGCCACTACTGCACGTTCGTCGAGTCGCCGGGCCAGCTGAAGCGGGCCGGGCACGGGATGTTCCTCTCCCCCGACGAGATCCTTGAGATCGCCCGCCAGGGCGCCGAGCTCGGCTGCCTCGAGGCCCTGTTCACCCTCGGGGACCGGCCGGAGGACCGCTGGCCCGAGGCCCGCGCCTGGCTCGACGAGGAGGGCTACGACTCCACGCTGGCCTACGTCCGCGCCATGGCGGTGCGGGTGCTCGAGGAGACCGGCCTGCTGCCCCACCTCAACCCGGGCGTCATGTCGTGGGAGGAGATGAACCGGCTCAAGCCGGTCTCCCCCTCGATGGGGATGATGCTCGAGACCACCTCTCGCCGGCTCTTCGAGGACAAGGGCGAGGCCCACTTCGGCTCCCCCGACAAGGACCCTGCCGTCCGGCTGCAGGTGCTGGAGGACGCCGGTCGGCTCGCGATCCCCTTCACCACCGGGCTGCTCGTCGGCATCGGCGAGACGCTCACCGAGCGGGCCGAGACGATCTTCGCGCTGCGCGCCACGATGAAGCGCTACGGCGCGGTGCAGGAAGTCATCGTCCAGAACTTCCGGGCCAAGCCCGACACCGCCATGCGGCACGCCGACGACCTCGCCCTCGACGACTACCGCGCCGCCATCGCCGTCACCCGCCTCGTCCTCGGACCCAAGGCGCGCGTCCAGGCTCCGCCCAACCTGGTCGACCTGGCCGAGTGCCGCGCCCTGCTCGGCGCCGGTGTCGACGACTGGGGCGGTGTCTCCCCGCTGACCCCCGACCACGTCAACCCCGAGCGGCCCTGGCCCAGCCTCGAGCGGCTCCGCGACATCACCGCCGACTGCGGCTTCGAGCTCCGGGCCCGGCTCACCGTCCACCCCGAGTACGTCGTCCGCGGCGAGCCGTGGCTGGACCCCCGGGTCTCTGCCCACGTCGCCGCGCTCGCCGGCGACGACGGGCTCGCGACGGTCGGCGTACGGCCGGTCGGGCTGCCGTGGCAGGAGCCCGATGGCGGGTTCGCGAGCGTGGGACGCACGGACCTGCACGAGGCGGTCGATACCGAGGGCCGCACCGAGGACCGCCGCTCGGACTTCGGCAACGTCTACGGCGACTGGGACTCGGTCAAGGACGCCGCCGCCCTGACCGGCGGACCCCCCACCATGCACACCGTGCTGCACGCCGAGGGGCGCGAGGCCCTGGCCGCGGCCGAGCGCGACCCGGGCAATCTCGCCGACGAGCACGCACTCACCCTGATCACCGCCGAGGGAGCCCTCCTCGACCAGGTCTGCCGGCTGGCCGACGACCTGCGCCGCGAGACCGTCGGCGACGACGTCACCTACGTCGTCAACCGCAACATCAACTTCACCAATGTCTGCTACGTCGGCTGCCGCTTCTGCGCGTTCGCCCAGCGCCGCACCGACGCCGACGCGTTCTCACTCTCGCTCGAGCAGGTCGCCGACCGCGCCGAGGAGGCCTGGCAGCTCGGCGCCACCGAGGTCTGCATGCAGGGCGGCATCGACCCCGAGCTGCCCGGCACCGCCTACTTCGACCTCGCGACCGCCGTGAAGCAGCGCGTCCCCGGCATGCACGTGCACGCCTTCTCCCCCATGGAGATCGTCAACGGCGCCACTCGCACCGGCCTGTCCTTCGAGGACTTCCTCATCAAGGCCCGCGAGTCCGGCCTCGGGTCGATCCCCGGCACCGCCGCGGAGATCCTCGACGACGAGGTCCGCTGGGTGCTCACCAAGGGCAAGCTCCCGACCCGGACCTGGGTCGAGATCATCAGCACCGCCCACCGCGTGGGCATCCCCACGACCAGCACGATGATGTACGGCCACGTCGACAACCCGCGCCACTGGGTCGGCCACCTCCGGGTGCTCTCCGGCATCCAGGACACCGCACGCGAGCACGGCAACGCCGGTTTCACCGAGTTCGTGCCGCTGCCCTTCGTGCACCACTCCGCGCCGATCTACCTCGCCGGTGTCGCACGCCCCGGCCCCGGGCACCGCGACAACCTCGCCGTCCACGCCCTGGCCCGGATCCTGCTGCACGGCCGGATCGACAACATCCAGACCAGCTGGGTCAAGCTCGGCGTCGACAGCACCCGCGCCATGCTTCGCGCCGGCGCCAACGACGTCGGCGGCACGCTCATGGAGGAGACCATCTCCCGGATGGCCGGCTCCGAGCACGGCTCGGCCAAGACCGTCGAGGAGCTCACCGAGATCGGCGCCGGCATCGGCCGCCCCGTCCGCGAGCGCACCACGACCTACGGCTCGCCGGGGTCGCTGCCCTCGCGTTGAGCGCCGAAACGGGGCATCATGCGGGAGCCCGGCGATACATCAGTAAAATCCGCCGGGTACATGGGGGCGGCACGCCGCCGACGACGGGGCTGAGGCGGGGATGGCGGGATTTCCTAAGGCGGGCGACGAGTACGGCGGTCGCTACCGCATCGTGCGCCAGCTCGGGCACGGCGGCATGGGCGTGGTCTACGAAGCGGTCGACAAGGTGCTCAACCGGTCGGTGGCCCTGAAGATCGTGCTTCCCTCGTTGCCGGACCGCGAGGACTACCAGCAGCGGTTCGCCCGGGAGGCCAACGTGCTGGCCCGGATCCGCTCCCGCAACATCGTGGGCATCCACGAGTACGGCGAGCACGACGACACCGTCTTCTTCGTGACCGAGCTCTTCCCCGACGGCGACCTGCACAGCTGGATCGCCCGCAACGGCCCGCTCGACCGCCGCGCCGCCCTCTCCCTCGTCGCCCAGGTGTGCGAGGCGCTGGCCGACGCGCACGCCCACGGCGTCATCCACCGCGACGTCAAGCCCGGCAACGTGCTGCTGTGGAGCCGGCCCGAGGGGCTGATCCCCTACCTGTGCGACTTCGGCATCGCCGTGGACGGCCAGGACGAGAAGCGCGCCAGCCTGACCCGCACCGGCACCCTGATCGGCAGCCCCGCCTACATGGCGCCGGAGCGGCACTTCGGGCACGCCGCCGACGAGCGCGGCGACATCTACTCCGTCGGCTGCCTGCTGTGGGCGGCGCTGACCGGCGACGCGCCCTACAGCGGCACCGACTTCCAGATGATGAACGCCCACATCAACGGCCAGGTCCCCCAGCTCGACACCGGCCACCCCGTCGACGACCGCATCGATGCCGTCCTGGCGGGCGCGCTGAACAAGGACCCGGAGCGACGTACGTCGTCGGCCGCCCAGCTGCGCGCCGAGCTGCTGGCGATCATCAAGGACATCGATGCCGCCGTCGTGCCGCTGCCGATCCCGCCCCAGCAGGCCACCGGCGCACCGGTCGACCGGGACGAGGACCGCACCCGCGCCACCTCGATGCCGCTGCTCGACGTCCCGGCCGAGCCGGTTGCCGAGCCGGTTGCCGAGCCCGTTGCCGAGCCCGCCGCCGAGCCGCCGCTCGACAGCACCGTGATCCGCGACCTCCCCGCGGTGCCGCCGGTCATCCCGCCCGTGCCCCCGGCGCAGCACGCCGCCACGACGTCGCGGGGTCGCCGCTGGCTGGTCCCGGCCCTGGTCGCCGCGGCGCTCGCGGCCGTGGGGACCACCGCCGTCGTCGCCGCCGCGGGTGGCGGCGACGAGAAGGCCACCACGTCCAGCGAGCCGACGACCAGCACCTCCCCGTCGCCCTCGTCATCGGCGCCGGTGACCCCGCTCGCCGCCCCGAAGCCGCCGCAGGTGCGGGCGGCCCCGGCCTACCGCTCGGTGGCCTTCGTCCTGGCCGCGCCGAAGGCGAAGGCCGGGCTGCACCCCGTCGTCCAGGTCAACACCGGCGACGGCTGGACCGACGCCTCCGGCAAGCGGGTCACGGTCCCCACCCGTCAGGGCGGCGACCGCGGCTGCCTGTCGGCGCGCACGACGGTGGCCGACGGCGACCAGCAGGCGGCCAGCGACCCGGTGCGCGCCTGCGGAACGGCCGCGCCCCGCGTGGTCCGACTGGTCCGCACCGCCGACGCGTGCAGCAACGGCGCCGGCTGCCACTGGTACAACGTCTACGCCGAGGGCTTCGCCACCGGCACCTCACCCAAGGCGTTCATCTACGACAGCCCGGGCCACCCCTGGTGCGACTGCACGTTCAACCCGATCCGGATCGGCAAGGACGGTCGCGGCGCGCAGGTCCACGAGTGGCAGGTCGCCCCGGGCGCCTTCGCGCGGAACGTCACGCTCTCCATCGACGGCGTCACCCAGGTCGTCTACGTCCCCTGACCCGCCCGGCCCCGGACGCACCGAGGCCACCCGCGCTTCGCAGCAACGGGTGGCCTCGGGACTGATGACCCCGGGGTCGGTCAGCCGCGTCCGCTCGAGGAACGGATCCGGCGCGAGACCGAGTCGATCGCCACGGCCAGCAGGAGCACGGCACCGGTCACCATGAACCGGACCGAGGAGTCCACGCCGACCAGGTTGAGGCCGGTCTGGATGGCCTGCAGCACGACGATGCCGAGCAGGGCGGAGTACGCCGAGCCACGGCCACCGAAGAGGCTGGTGCCACCGATGACGGCCGCCGCGATGGCGGTCAGGTTGGTGTCGGTCGTGCCCGACGCCTGCGAGACCGAGGTCTGCAGACCGGCGGCCAGCAGGCCACCGACCGCCGCGAGCATCGAGCACAGGGCGAAGACCGAGAAGTAGACCCGGCCCACCTTGATGCCCGAGCGGCGCGCCGCCTCGACGTTGCCGCCCACCGCGAAGACGTGCCGTCCCCAGCGCGTCCGGCGCAGCGCGAAGTCCATGGCCACCACGAGCAGCACGAAGAACAGCCAGAGGTAGCTCCAGCCGCGGTCGATGTTGATGTAGTAGGTCAGGAAGCCGAGCCCGGCACCGAGAAGGACCGTCTTGAGCACGATCAGCGGCACCCACGGGGTGCTCAGGCCGGCCTGGGCGCGGGTGCGTGAACCCCACAGCTGTGCGCCGAGGAAGGCCAGCGTGATGAGCGCGACCAGGAGGTACGACACCGGGTGCGAGACGAACTTGAAGCGCGTCCACTGCACCAGGAACCCGTCCGAGGGCAGGTTGATGGTGCCGTTCTTGCCCAGCACGTAGAGCAGCAGGCCCTGGAAGCTCAGCAGCCCCGCGAGGGAGAAGACGAACGACGGGACGCCGACCCGCGTGTAGAGCACGGCGTAGAGCGCGCCGATCGCGAGGCCGATCAGGATGCCCGCGACCAGCCCCAGCACCGCCGAGTGGCCCTTCTCGACCGTCAGCACGGCCATCGAGGCCGCCGCGAGGCCGCTGACCGAGCCGACCGACAGGTCGATCTCGCCCAGCAGCAGCACGAGCACGATGCCGAGGGAGATCGTCCCGACCGGCGCCGCGAACTGCATGATCGAGACCAGGCTCCGCGAGGAGAGGAAGACCGGCTCGGCGGAGTAGAAGCCGATGCAGATCACGATCAGGCCGACCACGACCGGCAGGCTGCCGAGCTCGCCGGACTTGAGCCGGTCGAGCAGCACCTTGGCGTAGCCGGCGAAGCCCTCGGCCTTGATCAGCCGCTCGTCGGTGAGGTCGGTCGCGACCGCCGGGGCGGGGGTGTCCGTGTCAGCCATCGTGGCTCTCCTTCCGGCGCTCGGCGCGGGCCGCCACGACGTTGTCGGACGCGCCGGTGATCGCGGCGACCAGCTGTTCGGTCGACGCCTCCTCGACGCGGAACTCCGCCGCGTTGCGACCCAGGCGCATGACGACGATGCGGTCGGCGACCGCCTGGACGTCGGCCATGTTGTGGCTGATCAGGATGACCCCGAGCCCCGTCTCGCGCAGCCGCTCCACGAGGTTGAGCACCTCCGCGGTCTGGGCGACACCCAGGGCGGCGGTCGGCTCGTCGAGCATGACGACCTTCGGGTTGCCCACGAGGCTGCGGGCGATGGCGACGGTCTGGCGCTGACCACCGGACAGCGCGGCGATCGGGATCCGGACCGAGGGGATCTTGGCCGACAGGGTGCGCAGCAGGCGCCACGCCTCCTTCTCCATCTCGACCTCGTTGAGGACGTGGGCGTTGGCCCGCTCCTGGCCCAGGAACAGGTTGGCCACCACGTCCAGGTTGTCGCACAGGGCGAGGTCCTGGAAGACCGTGGCGATCCCGAGCGCCTGGGCCTGCGAGGGTCCCCCCACCGAGACCTTCCGGCCGGCGAACGTGATGTCGCCGCCGTCGGGCTGGTAGACGCCGGAGATCACCTTGACCAAGGTGGACTTGCCGGCGCCGTTGTCCCCCACGAGGGCGACGACCTCACCGGCCCGCACCTCCATGTGCACGTCGGTCAGCGCCTGCACGGCGCCGAACCTCTTGTTCACGCCGGTCAGGGACAGGACCACGTCCCCGACCGGCGCTTCCGTCATGGTGCTCATCAGGAGATGCCAGCCGCCTTGCAGGCGTCGGCGTACTCGCTCGTGCAGATGTCCGACGCGGAGTAGAAGCCGTCCTTGATGACGGTGTCCGCCACGTTGTCCTTCGTCACCGCGATCGGGGTGAAGATGAACGACGCGACACCCTTGTAGTCGCTCTGGTCGATGCCGGTGTCGGTGGTGGTGCCGACGTCGTCGCCGTTGGCGAGCTTGACGGCCACCTCGGCGGCCGTGTTGGCCTCGATCGGGATCGGCTTGTAGATCGTCACGGTCTGCTCACCGGCGACGATCCGCTGCACGGCAGCGAGCTCGGCGTCCTGACCCGTGATGGGCGGGAGCGCGTTGGCGGGGACGCTGGCACCGGTCAGCGCGGCCACGACGCCGCCGGCCTGGCCGTCGTTGGCGGCGTAGACGCCGTTGATGTCCTTGGGGTCGTACTTGCTGAGCTGGTCGGTGACGAACTTCTGCGCGTTCTCCGGGCTCCAGTCGGGGTTGTCGTACTCCTGGAGGATCTTCACGCCGCTGGCGTCGATGACCGAGTGGGCACCGGCCTTGAACTGCGCGGCGTTGGGGTCGGAGGGGGCGCCGTTGAGCATCAGGATGTTGCCCTTGTTGCCCATCGCGTCGACGAGGGCCTGGCCCTGCATCTTGCCGACCGTCTCGTTGTCGAAGGACATGTAGTAGTCAGCGCCCTCGATGAAGCGGTCGTAGGCGATGACCTTCGCGCCGGAGTCCTGGGCGGACTGGACCATCGCGCCCGCACCGGCACCGTTGACCGGGTCGAGGACGATGACGCTGGCGCCGTCGCTGATCGCGGTGTCGACCTGCTGGGACTGCTTCGTCTCGTCCTGGTCGGCGTTGTAGTAGGTCACGTTGCAGTCGCTGCACAGCTTCTTGACCGCCGCCTCGAACAGCGGCTTGTCGAACGCCTCGTAGCGGGTGGTCTTGGACTCGGGGAGGAGCAGGGCGATGGTCTTGCCGCTGCTGCTGCTGCCGCTCTTGGTGGAGTCGTTGGCGCCGCAGGCCGCGAGCCCACCGGTGCCGATGATGAGCGCGAACCCGAAGGCCGCGACGCGGTGAAGGGGTGTGGACACGTTTCTCTCCTCGACTGGGGGCCGGCCCGGCGGCGCGTGCCCTGATCTGGGTCCGAGTGTTGACCGTCACATGCTTGTCGTCAAGACGTGAACGCAAAAATGATCATTCCGGTACATGGAGCGAGTTATTCATCATGTCTTGACCACAAGCGCGCGGTGCGTCATGGTTCCGGCATGCGTCATCACCGCACCGACGCGGCGCCCGGATCGACCTCCACGCTGCGTACGGCGAACCAGCAGCGGGTGCTCGACGTGCTCCGCAGCGGGTCCGCCCCGGGCCCCACGGCGGACCTCACCGGGGGCGACTTCACGCAGGCCGAGCTGGCCCGGGTGACGGGCCTGGCCCCGGCCACGGTCTCCAACATCGTGCGCGAGCTCGTCGCGTCCGGCCTGGTCGAGACCGAGGCCGGCAGCGGGCGACGCGGCTCCGCGATCCGGCTGGCCCGGGCCGCCGGCATCGTGGGCGGCGTCGACTTCGGGCACAGCCACGTGGCCGTGGCGATCGGCGACCTGACCGGCCGGCTGCTCGCCGAGGAGCGTCGGCCCCTCGAACAGGGCCACGCCCACACCGAGGCGCTCCGGCTGGCCTCCTCCATGCTCGACGCGATGGCCTCGGGGTTCGAGCCCGCCGGTCCCATCCGGCACATCGGCCTGGGCCTGCCCGCGCCGGTCACCAACGACGTGGTCCGCTCCTCCGCGATCTTCCCCGGCTGGGACGGCGTCAACACCCGCGCCGCCGCCGAGGAGCACTTCGGGATCCCCGTGCACGTCGAGAACGACGCCAACCTCGGCGCGCTCGCCGAGCACCGCCAGGGCGTCGCGCGCGGCCACGACAGCTCGGTCTTCGTGAAGATCTCCTCCGGCGTCGGCGCCGGGATCATCATCCACAACGAGCTGTTCCACGGCTCGGGCGGCACCGCCGGCGAGATCGGCCACCTGACCCTCGACGACGCCGGCCCGCTGTGCCGCTGCGGCAGCCGCGGCTGCCTCGAGGCCTACGCCTCCACCGGCACCGTGCTCGCCATGATGGCCGGCCAGCTCCCCGACGCGACCCTCGACGACCTGCTCGAGGCGGCGCGCACCGGCAACGTCTCGGCCCAGCGCGCCCTCGAGGACGCCGGGCTGCACCTCGGCAAGGGCATCGCCTCCGTGGTCAACCTGATCAACCCCTCGGTCGTCGTCATCGGTGGCGACATGGCGCGCGCCGGCGACCTGCTGCTGGAGTCCGCGCGGATCGGCCTGCGCCGGCACGCGCTCGACTCGGTCGCGCTGACCCCGATCCTGGCCAGCGAGCTCGGGGAGCGCGCCTCGCTCGTGGGCGCCGTGCTGCTGGCGGCGGAGCGGACCGTCCTGGTCGTCGAGCACGCCTGAGACTCTCGAGACGGTTGCTGCGCAACCTCCTCGGCCACCGACCTTCAGTCGCCGAGGACGATCTCGACCTCGAAGCCCTCGGAGCTCTCGAGGTAGAGCGCCGTGTGCTGGTCGCCGCCGGCGTGCGGGTAGCGATCGGCGAACAGCTCGTGCCAGCCGTGCGAGGAGGACTCCGCACGCACCCGGTCCAGGAGCGCCCGGTCGTCGACGGTGAAGGCGAGGTGATTGATGCCGGCGCGCATCCGGTCGAACGGCTCGTCGACCTGGTCCGGCGAGCGCTCCATGAACAGGTAGGTGCCGTCGGGGTGCGCCCAGGAGCGGCCGTCGTCGGAGACGTCCCACTCAAGCTCGCCGAGCAGCCACCCCCACTCGGCAGCAGCGACGACGGGGTCGCCGACCCACAGGTCGAGGTGGTGGAGGGCCCGCATGCGGGCCACTCTACGGACGCAGTCCTTCATCTTCGGTAATCCACCGGCCGAGCCCGTTTCGAGGGCGTTTCCGCTCCTACGCTCCGGCGATCAGCGGAGTTCTTCCCGCGCCGCCGGCGCACGCCGGACGACGCTCACAAGGCACGTCGGTGCGGGGAGCCGAGGGACCGTCAGTCAGTAGGTGCGCACATGCTCATGACCCGGACGCGCAGGCAAGGGACCACCCCACGACGCACCCGCCGACGGGCCGCCACCTGGCTGGCCGTCCTCGCCGGCGCCCTGGTCACGGCGTTCCTCACCGTGGTCCCCGCGCAGGTCGCGGTCGCCGCGCCCTGCGACGCGCCGGTCGTGAGCCCCGTGGCGTGCGAGAACACCAAGACCGGCAACCCGCAGAGCGAGTGGGGCATCACCGGGGCGGGCAGCAGCTCGATCCAGGGCTTCGCGACCCAGATGAGCGTCAACGTGGGCGAGACCGAGGGCTTCAAGATCGACACCCCGGCGACGTCGTACCGCCTCGACATCTACCGGATGGGCTACTACGGCGGCATGGGCGCCCGGCTGGTCGCGACGGTCAACCCGACCACGATCGTGACCAACCAGCCCAACTGCCTCAACGACACCACGACCGGGCTGATCGACTGCGGCAACTGGACCCAGAACGCGTCGTGGACCGTGCCGGCCACCGCGGTCTCGGGCATCTACTTCGCCAAGCTCGTGCGCACGGACGGCACCACCGGGGCCAGCCATGTCTTCTTCGTGGTCCGCAACGACAACTCGAGCTCCAAGATCCTCGTGCAGACCTCCGACACCACGTGGCAGGCCTACAACCAGTACGGCGGCAACAGCCTGTACGTCGGCTCCCCCGCCGGGCGTGCCTACAAGGTCAGCTACAACCGGCCGTTCACGACCCGCGACACCAGCCCCGAGGACTTCGTCTTCAACTCGGAGTACCCGATGGTGCGCTGGCTGGAGTCCAACGGGTACGACGTCAGCTACACCTCCGGGGTCGACACCGCCACCCGCGGGGCCGAGCTGCTCGAGCACAAGGTCTTCATGTCCGTGGGCCACGACGAGTACTGGTCCGGCCAGCAGCGCGCCAACGTCGAGGCGGCCCGGGCCGCCGGGGTGAACCTGGCGTTCTTCAGCGGCAACGAGATCTTCTGGAAGACCCGGTGGGAGCCCAGCATCGCCGGGCCGAGCACGCCGAACCGGACGCTGGTCACCTACAAGGAGACCCACGCCAACGCGCCGATCGACCCGCAGGACCCGACCACGTGGACGGGCACCTGGCGTGACCCGCGCTTCAGTCCGCCCGCTGACGGCGGGCGGCCGGAGAACGCCTTGAGCGGCCAGATCTTCACGGCCAACTGCTGCGCCATCAACATGGTCGTGGGGTCGGCCGACGGCAAGATGCGCTTCTGGCGCAACACCCGGGTGGCGACGCTGGGCACCAACGCGACGACGACCATCGGGTCCAGTGTGATCGGCTACGAGTGGGACCAGGACGCCGACAACGGGTCGCGGCCTGCCGGTCTCTTCCGGGTGTCCCAGACGACCGGCAGCGCCGAGGTGCTGCAGGACTACGGGTCGACCTACGCCTCGGGCACGGCCACGCACTCGATGACGATGTACAAGGCGCCGAGCGGCGCGCTGGTCTTCGGCGCGGGCACGATCCAGTGGCCGTGGGCCCTGGACGCCAACCACGACCGCGGGTCCGCGGCCGCCGACACCGCGGCCCGCCAGGCGACGGTCAACCTGCTGGCCGACATGGGCGTCCAGCCGACCACCCTGCAGAGCGGCCTGGTCGCCGCGAGCGCCTCCACCGACACGACAGCGCCGGTGTCGGCGATCACCGCGCCCGCCAACAACGCCAACGTCCCGGTCGGCGGCCAGGTGACCGTCACCGGAACCGCCACCGACACCGGCGGCCAGGTGGGCGGCATCGAGGTCTCGGTCGACGGCGGCACCACCTGGCACCGCGCCACCGGCCGGGCGGCGTGGACCTACACGTTCACCCCGGCGGCGGCCGGCTCGCTGACGATCAAGAGCCGGGCGACCGACGACAGCGGCAACATCGAGACCCCGAAGCCGGGCAACACCCTCGTCGTCGGCAACGGCGGCGGGCCGGTCACCTGCCCCTGCTCGATCTGGCCGAGCACCACGACGCCGGCCGGCACCGACCCGGACACCAGCTCGGTCGAGCTGGGCGTGAAGTTCCGTGCCAACCAGGACGGCTTCATCACCGGCATCCGCTACTACAAGCCCACCACGACCAACGGCACGCACGTCGGGACCCTGTGGACCGGCACCGGCACCAAGCTCGCCACCGCGACGTTCACCAACGAGACCGCCAGCGGTTGGCAGCAGGCGGACTTCTCGAGCCCGGTCGCGATCACGGCGAACACGACGTACGTCGCGTCGTACTTCACCCCGGCGCGCTACGCCGTGAACTCGGCGTACTTCGCCGGCTCGCCGGTGATCAACGGGCCGCTGACCGCGCTCCAGAACGGCACCGACGGCGGCAACGGGCTCTACCGCTACACCAACACCGCCGGCGTCTTCCCGAACAACACGTTCAACAGTGAGAACTACTGGGTCGACGTCGTCTACACCAGCGGCGTCGACACCACGAAGCCCACGCTGTCGGCGCGCACCCCTGCGTCCGGCGCGACCAACGTGTCGGTCGGCGTGGCGCCGACGGCCACGTTCAGCGAGGCCGTCACGCCCGCGTCGATCTCCTTCACGCTCAAGGACCCGGCCGGCGCCGCGGTGGCCGCCACCACGGCCTACGACGCGACGAGCAAGACGTCGACGCTCACGCCCGGCGCCCCGCTGGCGGCATCGACCACCTACACCGCCACCGTGAGCGGTGCGGCCGACGCCGCAGGCAACGTGATGGACCCGGCGACCTGGACGTTCACCACCGCCGCCGCCGACACGACCAAACCCACGCTCACCAGCCGTACGCCGGCTCCCGGCGCCACCAACGTGCCGGTCGGCACCACGGCGACGGCCGTCTTCAGCGAGCCGGTCACGGCCGGGTCGATCACCTTCACCCTCAAGAACCCGGCCGGCGTCACCGTCGCGGCCACGACCGCCTACAACGCCGGCACCCAGACCGCGACCCTGACCCCGAGCGCTGCGCTGGCGACGAGCACCGCCTACACCGCCTCGGTCAGCGGAGCGACCGACCCGTCGGGCAACGTGATGGACCCGGTCACCTGGACCTTCACCACGGCGGCACCGACCAACAACAACTGCCCGTGCACGATCTGGCCGAGCACCGCGACGCCGGCCGGCACCGACCCGGACACGAGTGCGGTGGAGCTCGGCGTGAAGTTCCGGACCTCGACCGCCGGCTTCATCACGGGCATCCGCTACTACAAGCCCACCCAGACCAGCGGCACCCACGTCGGCTCCCTGTGGACCAGCACCGGCACCCAGCTCGCCACGGTCGCGTTCACCGGCGAGACGGCGAGCGGGTGGCAGCAGGCGACCTTCGCCAGCCCGGTCCCGGTCCAGGCGAACACGACGTACGTCGCGTCGTACTTCACCCCGTCGCGCTACGCGGTGAACTCGGCCTACTTCTCCTCGGCCACGACCCGCGGTCCGCTGACCGCGCTGCAGAACGGCACGGACGGCGGGAACGGGCTCTACCGCTACACCAGCACCGCCGGCGCCTTCCCCAACAACACCTACAACAGTGAGAACTACTGGGTCGACGTCGTCTTCACCGACACCGCGAGCGACACCACGCCGCCGTCCCTGCAGGACCGCTCTCCCGCGGTCAACGCGACCGCCGTCCCGGTGAACACGACGGTCACGGCCACCTACAACGAGCCGCTCAAGTCCGGCAGCGCCGCCGTCGAGGTGCGCAACCCGGCCGGTCAGCTCGTCGCCGGTACGACGACCTACGACACCGCCAACACGCGGGTCGTGTTCACCCCCACGTCGTCGCTGTCCTACTCCACGACCTACACCGTGCAGGTCATCGGCGCCTCCGACGCCAGCAACAACGTCGCGCCGACGGCCACGTGGTCCTTCCAGACGGCCGCACCCCCGCCGCCCCCGCCCGACCAGGGCCCCGGCGGCCCGATCGCGGTCGTCACGAGCAGCACCGTCCCGGTGTCGACGTACCTCGCCGAGATCCTCCGCGCGGAGGGGCTCAACGAGTTCACCACGATGGGCACGTCCGGCCTCACCGCGGCCAACCTGGCCAACTTCAAGGTCGTCGTGCTCGGCAACGTGCCGGTCGACGACACCCAGGTGGCGGCCCTGACGACCTGGGTGAACGGCGGTGGGGACCTGATCCTGATGCGTCCCGACAGCCGGTTCCTCTCGCTCGCGGGTCTCACCGCCGCCTCCGGCAGCGTCAGCGAGGGCTACCTCGCTGTGGACGCGACGAGCGCTCCCGGCGCCGGCATCACCACCGACACCATGCAGTTCCACGGCACCGCCGACCGCTACACGCTGTCCGGGGCCACGACCGTCGCGACGCTCTACTCGTCCGCGACGGCCTCCACCGGCCAGCCGGCCGTGACCTGGCGGAGCGTCGGCACCAACGGCGGCCAGGTGGCGGCCTTCGCCTTCGACCTGGCCAGCTCGATCGTCCAGACCCGGCAGGGCAACCAGGCGTGGGCCGGCACCGAGCGGGACGGGCAGACGCCGATCCGGTCCGACGACCAGTTCTTCGGCGGTGCCAGCACCGACTGGGTGAACCTGTCCAAGGTGTTCATCCCGCAGGCCGACGAGCAGCAGCGGCTGCTCGCGAACCTGATCACGGTCATGAGTCGCGACAAGCTGCCCATGCCGCGCTTCTGGTACTTCCCCGACACCACCAAGGCCGTCGTGGTCGCCACCGGTGACGACCACGCGGGCGGCGGCACCGCCGGGCGCTTCGACGCCTACCTCGCGGCCAGTCCCGCCGGCTGCTCGGTGGCGGCCTGGACCTGTCCGCGCTTCACGTCCTACGTCTACCCGTCGTCGCCCCTGACCAACGCCCAGGCCTCGACCTACAACGCCCAAGGCTTCGAGATCGGCGTGCACCCGCAGAACAACTGCACCGACTACACCTCGCTGGCCAACCTCCAGGGCACCTACAGCACCGACCTGGCCAACTGGCGCTCGAAGTACACCAGCATCGCCTCGCCCACGACGAACCGCTTCCACTGCATCGTCTGGAGCGACTGGGCCTCGCAGCCCAAGGCGGAGCTGGCCAACGGGATCCGGCTCGACACCAACTACTACTTCTGGCCGCCCACGTGGGTGCTCGACCGGCCGGGCTTCATGAACGGCTCGGGCATGCCGATGCGGCTCACGGACACCGACGGCACGATGCTCGACGTCTACCAGGCCGCCACGTCCATGACCGACGAGTCCGGGCAGAGCTACCCCTTCACCCCGGACACGCTGCTCGACCGGGCGCTCGGCCCGCTCGGCTACTACGGGGCGTTCACCGCCAACATGCACACCGACGCGTCCGCGGAGTTCCAGGACAGCGCGCTGCTCGCCTCCGCCCAGTCGCGCGGCGTGCCGGTCATCGCCGCGCGCCAGCTCCTGGCGTGGACCGACGGCCGCAACGGCTCGTCGTTCGGCAACCTCGCCTGGTCCGGCGGCAACCTGACCTTCACGATGGCCGTCGGCACCGGGGCCTCCCGGCTCACCGCCATGCTGCCCACGACCGGGCCGAGCGGCCTCCAGATCGCCTCACTCTCGCGGGGCGGCACCTCCGTCGCCTTCACGAAGATGACGGTCAAGGGCCAGGAGTACGCCGTGTTCCCGGCCGCCGCGGGCTCGTGGACGGCGACCTACACGACGAGCGGCTCCCTGACGGCCGGCCCCGCCCGGGTCACCGCGACACGTGAGACGGGTGCGACGGTTGCCTGGTCGACCACGCGGGCCGCGACCTCCACCGTGCTGGTCGGCGCGAGCGGCGGCTCGCTCTCGCCGGTGGCGCGGGCCGACCGCACCACCCAGCACCGGGTCGTCCTCTCCGGCCTGCGACCGGGGGCGACCTACCGCTACCGCGTCGTCTCGCGGCTGCCCGACGGCACGACCCGGACCTGGCCCGCCTACGGCCGGCCCGCCGCGACGTTCCGCACCAGGGCGGTCGACACGGTCGCACCCACCATCAGCAAGCTGCGCACGATCTCCCTGCCCGACGGCACGGCACGGGTCAGCTGGCAGACCTCCGAGCCGTCGGACTCGCTGGTCAAGTTCGGGCAGACCGCGCTCCCGCTGCTGGGGGCCGAGGCCCGGCGCGACGGCGAGCTGGTGCGCCACCACACGGTCGTGCTGACCGGCCTCGACCCGACGGCGACGTACTGGCTGTCGGCGGAGTCGGCCGACGCCGCCGGGAACAGCGCCTCCACCTCGGTGGTCGCGCTGGACACCGGCAAGGCCGGGGTCGCGCTGCAGTCGAGCCAGTTCCTCACCGGGACGCTGAGCGGCGACCTGCGCCTCGGCGACGACGGGTTCGGCGCGCTGACCCTGCCCAATGGTGGGCGCGGCACGTTCGAGTCCACCACCCAGGACTCGCGGCTGAAGGGCGACTGGCGCCAGGCGCTCGTCGAGGACTCCGGCGCCACCGGGGCGCGCGTCGCCGTGGCCGTCCGCACCGGCAGCTCGGCGGAGCCGGACGGTTCGTGGACCGGCTGGCGGACCGTCGCGACCGACGGCTCGACCTTCCGCTCCCCCGGCCGCTACCTGCAGTTCCGGGTCACGCTGGTCGCGCCGACGGGCACGGCGTACTCCGTCACCGCCGTCGGCTTCACCCACGACGGCACCCCGCCGGAGGTGATCGGGGAGGGCGACTAGGTGATCGTCACTCCCACTCGATGGTGCCGGGCGGCTTGGAGGTGACGTCGACGGTGACGCGGTTGATCTCGGCGACCTCGTTGGTGATCCGCGTGGAGATCCGCTCCATCACCTCGTAGGGCAGCCGGGCCCAGTCGGCGGTCATGGCGTCCTCGGAGGTGACGGGCCGCAGCACGACCGGGTGGCCGTAGGTGCGGCCGTCACCCTGCACGCCGACGGAGCGTACGTCGGCCAGCAGCACCACCGGCATCTGCCAGATGTCGCGGTCCAGGCCGGCGCGGGTCAGCTCCTCGCGGGCGATCGCGTCGGCCTCGCGCAGGATGTCGAGCCGATCGCGCGTGACCTCGCCGATGATCCGGATGCCCAGGCCGGGGCCGGGGAAGGGCTGGCGGTGCACGATCTCGGCGGGCAGGCCGAGCTGCTCGCCGACGAGCCGGACCTCGTCCTTGAAGAGCGTGCGCAGCGGCTCGACGAGCTCGAACTCGAGGTCCTCGGGCAGGCCGCCGACGTTGTGGTGGGACTTGATGTTGGAGGTGCCGGCGCCCCCGCCCGACTCGACCACGTCGGGGTAGAGCGTGCCCTGCACGAGGAACGCGACCTTCTCGCCCTCCTGCGCCGCGGCGCCCAGCACCTCGGCCTCGGCGGCCTCGAAGACGCGGATGAACTCGCGGCCGATGACCTTCCGCTTCTCCTCCGGGTCGGTCACGCCGGCCAGCGCACCCAGGAAGCGCTCGGAGCACTCCACGACGTGCAGCTTCACACCGGTCGCGGCGACGAAGTCTCGCTCGACCTGCTCGGCCTCGCCCTTGCGGAGCAGGCCGTGGTCGACGAACACGCAGTCGAGCCGGTCGCCGATGGCGCGCTGGACGACCGCGGCGGCGACCGCGGAGTCGACGCCGCCGGACAGGCCGCAGATGGCCCGGCCCTCGGTGCCGATCTGCTCGCGGATCCGCTCGATCTGCTCCTCGACGATGTTGACCATCGTCCAGGTCTGTCGGCAGCCGGCGATCCGGTGCAGGAAGTGCTCGAGGACCTGCTGGCCGTGCTGGGTGTGCATCACCTCGGGGTGCCACTGCACGCCGGCCAGACCGGCCGCGACGTTCTCGAACGCCGCCACCGGGGTGACCGTGGTCGAGGCCAGGACCGTGAACCCCTCGGGGGCCGCGCTGACCGAGTCACCGTGGGACATCCACACGGTGTGCTCGGCGGGGATGTCGGCCAGGAGCGTGCCGGGCTCGGAGACGGCGACCGGGGTGCGGCCGTATTCGCGCGCCCCGGTGTGGGAGACCTCGCCGCCCAGGCCGCGGGCCATCAGCTGGAAGCCGTAGCACATGCCGAACACCGGGGTGCCGCTCGTGAAGATCGAGGGGTCGATCGACGGGGCGCCCTCGGCGTACACGCTCGAGGGTCCGCCCGACAGGATGATCGCCTTCGGGCGGCGGGCCAGCATCTCCTCGACGGGCATCGTGTGCGGCACGATCTCGGAGTAGACGCGGGCCTCGCGGACGCGGCGGGCGATCAGCTGGGCGTACTGCGCCCCGAAGTCCACCACGAGGACGAGGTCATGGTCGGGGAGGTCCGTCATGGGCCGACTCTATCGGCGCGGGTGGCTCCGCCTCGAACCGCGCCCGGCGTGATCCGTACCGCTCCGACCCCACCGATTGGTTTCGAGACGGCCTGGAAACTAATCAGGGCCCGACCGGGGAGGGAGGGTGGTCGGGCCCTGATCGTCCACGCATCTGATGGACAGTGCCTGGACCTGGGAACCCGGCCTACTGGGAGGGAGCATGACTGCCGGGTTCGCAGGCTCAACGAGCCGTCCGGACGGGGGTTACGGGATGTTCTAGACAGGTTTTCCGTGACGGCTGTGAGTCAGCCGACAGGCACGACCGGGTCACCCGAGGACCGGACCATCAGCACGATGAAGCAGACGAAGACGGTCAGCCCCGCGAGCACGAGCAGCACGACGGCCAGGGTCGATCCGGGGCCGGCCGTCCACGCGATCAACGGCACCAGGACCGTCAGCGCCACGTCGGCCCAGCGGATGGTCTGGGCCCCCGCCGCCCGGTCCGGGACGAGGGCGATCAGGGCCGTGCACACCGCGAAGACGAAGCCGGTCGAGGCGACGTAGCCGGCCACCGAGAGGAGCGCGCCGCTGGCCCCCATCCACGAGGGGAGCGAGACGAGGAGCGCGAGCGCGGCCGCCCCGGCCGCCCACCGGAACCCGGCGTGGCGGGAGGTGAGACGCAGCGCCGCCATCAGCGCCAGCGCCCACCCGATCGGGTCCGGCACCAGGTCGAGCCCGTTGATGTTGAGGTCGATCGCGACCAGCCCCATGCCCCAGGCGGCCATGAGCAGCGGTTGCAGCGGCCGGGCGTCAGTCGTGTCCCCCATGGGGCGGGATCATGCCACGCGGATCCTCAGCTGACCCCGACGATCGGCAGCCGCAGCGCGCCGGGCGCGCTCTCCGGCACCGCAGGGCGCACGGGCGCAACGGGCTCGATCCGGACGTACGTCGCGCCCAGCGCCGGGCGCTGGTCCGCGTCACCCTTGTTGGGCCAGAACGACATCGCCCGCTCGGCCTGTGCGGTGATCGTCAGCGACGGGTTGACCCCGAGGTTGGCGGTGATCGCCGAGCCGTCGGCCACGTGCAGGCCGGGGTGGCCGTAGACGCGCTGGTAGGGGTCGATCACGCCCGTCTCGGCCGAGTCGCCGATGGCGCACCCTCCGATGAAGTGGGCGGTCAGCGGCATGTTGAACGGCTCGCCGATGTTGCCGCCGGCGGTGCCTCCGAAGACGCCGGCCATCCGGCGTACGGCGTCGTTGCCGGCGGGGATCCACGTCGGGTTGGGGGCGCCGTGGCCCTGCTTGGACGTCATCCGCCAGTGGCCAGTGAGCGGGTTCTTCTTGGGGTACGTCGTGATCGAGTTGTCCAGGCTCTGCATGACCAGCGCGATGACGGTCCGCTCGGACCAGTGCTTGAGGTCGTAGAGGTCGCGGACGTTGCCGCGCTGGGTCCACAGCTCCCGCAGCCAGGTCTTCCAGCGGGGCCGGTCGCCGTCCCCGTCGGTGAGCACCGTCTGCATCATCGCCATCGTGTTGTGGCCCTTGCCGTAGCGCACCGGCTCGATGTGGGTGTGCTCGTCGGGGTGGAAGCTCGAGGTGATCGCGACGCCCTGGGTGTAGTCCGTCGTGTCGGACTTGGGCGCGATCGCCCCGAGGATCGACTCGGAGTTGGTGCGGGTCAGGTGGCCGAGGCGGTCCGACAGGCCGGGCAGGTCCCCGTCGGCCTTCATGGCGTGCAGGAGCTTCTGGGTGCCGAGCGAGGCGGCGGCCATCACGACGTGCTGGGCGGTGAGGACCCGGGTGTTCTTGGCCGTCGCGCGACGGGCCTTGGTCCAGCGGACGTGTACGTCGTAGCCGCCCCCGGCCCCGTCCCGCGGCACCAGCCGGGTGACCGTGGTCATCGGCAGGACGCGGGCGCCGTTCTTCTCGGCGAGGTAGAGGTAGTTCTTGACCAAGGTGTTCTTGGCGTTGTGCCGGCAGCCCGACATGCACTCACCGCAGTTGAGACAGGTGTTGCGGGCCGGGCCCTCGCCGCCGAAGAACGGGTCCTCGACCCGCTCGCCGGCCTGCTGGCCGGGACCGCCGAAGAAGACGCCGACGGGGGTCGGGTGGAAGGTCTCCCCCACGCCCATGTCGTCGGCGACCTGCTTCATCACCTTGTCGGCGTTGGTGTGGACGGGGTTCTCGACGACGCCGAGCATCCGCTTGGCCTGGTCGTAGAACGGGGCGAGCTCGGAGCGCCAGTCGGTGATGTGGGCCCACTGCCGGTCGGTGTAGAACGCCGGGAGCGGCTCGTAGAGCGTGTTGGCGTAGACCAGCGAGCCGCCACCGACACCCGCGCCGGCCACGATCATCGTGTCGCGGACAGCGTCGATGCGCTGGATGCCGTAGCACCCGATCGCGGGCGCCCACAGGTAGCTCTTGAGGTCGGTGGTGCCGGTCGAGAAGTCGTCGTCCTCGAACCGCGCGCCGGCCTCGAGCACGGCCACCCGGTAGCCCTTCTCGGTGAGCCGCAGCGCGGTCACGGACCCGCCGAAGCCGGACCCGATGACAATGACGTCGTAGTCGAACTCGGTGATCGAGCCCTCGTCGTTGATCGAGCCTGTCGAGATCATGCGCGTCCCAGCTTCTTCATCAGGCGGAGGTTGGCGGTCATCACCTTCGCGTAGGTCTGGTCGGACATGCCCAGCATCGGGGCGAAGCGGACCAGCCGCTGGGTGGCGACCGACTGCGACTCGGTGTAGCGCAGGATCCCCTCGCTGCCCTGGCGGCGGCCCATGCCGGACTCGCGCATGCCGCCCATCGGGCTGTCGATGCTGGCGAAGGTCGCGCCGAAGGCCTCGTTGATGTTGACCGTGCCGCACTTGATCTCGCGGGCGATCGCCCGGGCCCGGGCGCCGTCCTGGCTGTAGATCGAGGCGTTCAGGCCGTAGTCGCCCTCGTTGGCGCGGGCGACCGCGTCGGTCTCGTCGTGGAAGCGGTAGAGCGCGATGACCGGCCCGAACGTCTCGTGGCCGAAGCAGGTCATGTCGGGGGTGACGCCCTCGAGGATCGTCGGCTCGTAGAAGAACGGCCCGAGGTCGGGACGGGCCCGGCCGCCGGTGAGCACCCGCGCCCCCTTGGCGACGGCGTCGTCGACGTGGGCGACCACCGTGTCGAGCTGGTCCTGGGAGATCAGCGACCCCATGTCGTTGCCCCAGTCGAGCGTCGCGCCGAGCGTCATCGCCTGCGTGCGCGCGACGAACCGCTCGACGAACCGGTCGTAGACCTGGTCGGCGACGAACATCCGCTCCATCGAGACGCACAGCTGGCCGGCGTTGGAGAAGCTCGCCCGGACGGCGCCCTCGGCGGCCTTCTCCAGGTCGGCGTCGCGGAGCACGAGGAGGGGGTTCTTGCCGCCGAGCTCGAGCGAGCAGCCGATCAGCCGGTCGGCGCAGCCCTTCGCCACGATCTTGCCGGTGGCCGTGGAGCCGGTGAAGCAGACGTAGTCAGCGCGCCCGATGATCGACGTACCGACCTTGGAGCCGGGTCCGGCGACGACCTGCCAGAGGTCCTTCGGGAAGCCCGCCTGCTCGAGCAGCTCGGCGGCCAGCAGCGCGGACAGCATGGTCTGCGCGTCGGGCTTGGCGACGACGGCGTTGCCGGCGAGCAGGGCCGGGAGGCCGTCGCACAGCGCCATCGTGAAGGGGTAGTTCCACGGCGAGATGATGCCGACGACGCCCTTGGGGATCCGGTTGAGCTCGACCCGGGTCAGGCCGGGCACCACGCCGAGCTTGCGCTGGGTGTCGAGGTGGTCGTGGGCCGTGCGCGCGTAGTAGCGCGCGGTCAGCGCGATGTGCAGCGGCTCGTCGAAGGCGTGCTTGCGGGCCTTGCCGGACTCCCACACGATCAGGTCGATGATCTCGTCCTGGCGATCCAGCACGAGGTCGTGCAGCCGCATCAGGATCGCGCTGCGCCGGTCGATCGGGGTCCGTGCCCACGTCTCCTGGGCCCGGCGTGCGCGGCGGAACGCCTCCTCGACGTCGGCGTCGCTGGACTGCGGGATGTGCGCCAGCGGGGCGCCGTTGAGGGGCGACCGCACCTCCACCGTCTCGCCCGTGGTGGACAGCACCCGGCTGGTCAGGGCCGCGGTGCGGGCGGGCTCCAGCGCGTACGACGCCGTCGGGTCGTGCTCGGGGTCGTGCGGGCCCTCGATGAGGGGGCCGGAGGAGGGGGTGGGGTCATTCATGTACCGAGAGTATGTGACCCGGGTCTCGCCCACTACCCTCCGGTAGCCAACTGAGACGATTGACACATGGGCTTGATCTGTCAAGCAAACCCGGTGAGCTACACGATGTCCGGCGCCTGCACCCGCGCCTCGTCGGCTTCCCGGTCGGTGCGCTGCTCCTGGGAGACCCGCTCGGCCTCGACCCGGCGCAGGTAGTGGTCGACCTCCTCGGCGGTGCGCTCCTCGGACCACCCCAGCACCTCGGCCATCAGCCGGGCGGCCGGCGCGGCCGCCTTCACGCCGCGGTCGAAGGTCTCGATCGAGATCCGGGTCCGGCGGGTCAGCACGTCGTCGAGGTGACGGGCGGCCTCGTGGGTGACGGCGTAGACCACTTCGGCCGCGAGGTAGTCCTCGGCGCCCTCGAGCGGCAGCCCGAGCACGCGGCGTGCCGCGATCAGGTCGAGGACGTCGTCGATCATCCCGCCGAACCGGCCGAGCAGGTGGTCGATCCGGGCCACGTGGAGCCCGGACCGCCGGGCGAGCAGCACCCGCTGGTTGGACCGGGTCTCGAAGTCGTCGGCCCCGACCAGCGGCACGCGGTCGGTGATCGAGTCACGCACGGTGATGTTCACGGTGGTCTTCAGGGAGTGTCCCGCCGCGTCGATCGCGTCCCGGGCCATCACCCGGTAGGTGGTGAGCTTGCCGCCGGCGATCATCACCAGCCCCGGGACCGGGGTGACGACGGTGTGCTCGCGCGAGATCTTGGAGGTCGGCTCGGACTCTCCCGTGAGCAACGGGCGGAGGCCGGCGTACACGCCCTCGACGTCGTCGTGGTCGAGGGGCTCGCGCAGGATCGTGTTGACGTGGGCCAGCACGTAGTCGATGTCGGTGCGGCTGGCGGCCGGGTGGGCCTTGTCGAGGTCCCACGGGGTGTCGGTGGTGCCGATGATCCAGTGCCGGCCCCACGGGATCACGAACAGCACCGACGTCTCGGTGCGGGTGATGAAGCCGGCGTCGGAGCGGATCCGGTCGCGCGGCACCACGAGGTGGATGCCCTTGGAGGCCTGCACGTGCAGGGCGCCCCGGCCGCCGACCATCTCCTGGATCTCGTCGGTCCACACGCCCGCGGCGTTGACCACCACGCGGGCCCGCACCTCGAGCTCGCGCCCGGACTCCAGGTCCACGGCGCGTACGCCGACCACGCGCTCGCCCTCGCGGAGGAAGCCGGTGACCTTGACCCGGGTCGCCACGTGGGCGCCGTGCTTCGCGGCGGTGCGGGCGATGGTCACCACCAGGCGGGCGTCGTCGACCTGGCAGTCGTAGTAGCGGATCGCCCCCGTGAGCTTGTCGGCCTTGAAGTCGGGGGCGATGCGGGCGACCTGCTTGCGGAAGAGGTGGCGGTGGCGAGGCACGCCCATGTCGTACTTGCCGAGCATCGCCATCGCGTCGTACAGCGCGAGGCCGGCGCCGACGTAGGGGCGCTCCCAGCCCTTGTGGGTCAGCGGGTAGAGGAACGACACCGGCCGGACCAGGTGCGGCGCGAGCCGGGTGTAGAGCAGGCCGCGCTCCTGGAGGGCCTCGCGGACGAGTCCGAAGTCGAGCATCTCGAGGTAGCGCAGGCCGCCGTGGATCAGCTTGCTGCTCCGCGAGGACGTGCCGCTGGCGAGGTCGCGCTGCTCGAGCAGGCCGGTGTTGAGGCCGCGGGTGACCGCGTCGAGGGCGGTGCCGGCGCCGACCACTCCCCCGCCCACGACCAGCACGTCGAGCTCCGTCTCGCCCCCGGTGCCGGTCATCGTGGCGATGGCCGCGTCGCGGGACTCGGGGCTCAGTGCGCTCGAGTGGGTCATGCCGCCAGTCTCGCAGGCCAGGGTGACGCGCAGGTTGCCAGCGAGCTGCGGGCCCACGAGCGGGGGCACACTGGACGCATGATGACCCGCGAGCTCGCGCTGGCCCTCAGGGACGCCGGCGTGGAGTGGGCGCCCGCGAAGGGTGACCGCTTCGTCGTCTTCGACCGCGACTTCGACACCGACGTCTTCGTCGTCAGCGACATGGTCATCGAGGTGCTCGACGTCCCGCAGGGCCGGCAGGTGCTGGCCTTCAACGGCACGACCGAGTGGGCGCTGGACAGCTTCGAGGCCGAGGTCGCGGTCTGGGTGCCGCGCGAGGACCAGCTGCGCGACCTGCTGGGCGAGGCGTTCGTGTCGCTCGAGCGGCTGGACGGCGCGGCCGACGGCTTCGCCGTGACCGTACGCCGCGGTGCCGGCCTCGAGCGCCACGTCGACGTGGACGCGGAGTCGGCGTACGCCCGTGCGGTGCTGGCCGTGTTCGCCGGGTCAGCGGGGTAGGCGGTCTGCCCTCGCCTCGACGAGCGCGGCCGGCGCGGTCAGCCGCCACGCCTCGAAGGTCAGCTCGGCCAGCTCGTCGCGCTCGACCCCCTCGAGGTGGACCACGACCCACCCGAAGCCGCCGGCCGTGAACTGCACCTCGAACGTCTCCGGCCGCTCGGCCACCAGCGCCAGCTGCTCGGCGAGGGTCTGCTTGAGCCCGATGGTCCGGGTCGGCTCCCACACGTAGCCGAAGGTCCTGCTCCCGATGCCCAGCCGCCAGTAGCGGCCGTTGTCCTCGCGCGTCGCCCCGGGCAGCTGGTCGAGCAGGGCGAAGGCGTCCTGGAGGGTGCACCCGGTCACCCGGCAATCCTCGCACCGGCTCCGGGAAACCGGTTGCCGCGGCTGCCACCATGGGCCGCATGGCGCTGCCCACCCCCACCCTCCAGACGGAGCGTCTCCGCCTGCGTCCCTTCGAGGACGGCGACGCGGGCGACCTGTGGGCGCTGCACAGCGACTCCCACGTGCTGCGCTTCTGGGACTCGCCGCCGTGGGGCGAGCCCGCGCGCGCCGAGAGGTTCCTGGCCACGTGCCGGCAGATGGCGGAGGACGGCGTCGGGGCGCGGCTGGCCGTGGAGAGCGCCGCCGAGGGGGCGTTCCTCGGCTGGTGCAGCCTCAACCGCTGGAGCCCCGACCACCGCAGCGCGTCGCTCGGCTACTGCTACTGCGAGGACGCGTGGGGCCACGGCTACGCGACGGAGGCCGCGGGCGCCCTGCTCGACTGGGCCTTCGCGACGCTCGACCTCAACCGCGTCCAGGCCGAGACCGACACCCGCAACCTCGGCTCCGCGCGGGTGCTGGAGAAGCTCGGGTTCGTGCGCGAGGGCACGCTCCGCGAGGACTGCGTCGTCGACGGCGACGTCTCCGACTCGTGGGTCTACGGGCTGCTCCGGCGAGAGTGGCGGGCTTCCTGATCCGGAAACTGGGGCGACAAGCAACGCCGCGACCCGGACAATTGCACCCGATGTTCACCGCACTCCTCCGCCACGCGCGCCCGCCGTCCCCGCTCGCCGGGCGACTCTCCGCCCAGTCCCTCCTCTTCGCCCTCGGCGAGGGCACGTTCATGACCGGATCGGCGGTGTTCTTCACCCAGATCGTCGGGCTGAGCGCCGCCCAGGTCGGCCTCGGCCTCACCATCGCCGGCATCGCCTCGTTCCTCGCGGCCCTGCCGATGGGCAAGCTGGTCGACCGGTTCGGGCCCAAGAAGATGTGGGCCGTGAGCGCCACCGGCCAGGCGGCGATGTTCTCGGTGTGGCCCTTCATCCACGACTTCCACGGGTACGTCGCGATGGCGGTCGGCATGGAGGTCATCGGCGCCCTGGGCGGGGCCGCGTTCGGCACCTACACGATCGACGTACTGCCGCCCGACGAGCGCGTGAAGTCGCGGGCCTACATGTACTCCGCGCTCAACGTGGGCTTCACCTTCGGATCGACGGTCGGCGGCGTCGCGCTGGCCTTCCACTCCAACAACGTGCTGCACATGCTGCCGTGGTTCACCACGGTCGCGTTCCTGGTGAACGCGGTCGCGATCACCCGGCTGCCGCGGGCCGCGCACGACGACCGCACCGCCGACGAGCGCAAGGTGAAGGTCCCCGGGCCGGGGCCGCTGCGCAACCCCGGCTGGCTGCTGACGGAGTTCTTCAGCGGGGTCTTCTGGACCAACCAGGTGCTGCTCAACGTCGTGATCCCGCTGTGGCTCGTGCAGGAGACCGACGCCCCACGCGTGCTGCTGGCCTTCCTCTTCGGCACCAACACGGTGATGTGCATCTTCCTGCCGATGGCGGCCGCCCGCGGGGTCAAGGACCTGCGGACCGCGCTCAAGGCCGTGCGGATCTCCTCGTCCTTCTTCGTGCTGTCCTGCCTGATCACCCTGGCCACCCACGACACCGTCGGCCTGCTGACCATCGCCCTGGTCTGGCTGGGTCACGTGACCGTGACCGGCGCCGAGCTCTACCTCTCCGCCGCGAGCTGGACGTTCGAGGCCGAGCTGATGGACCCGCGCCAGCGCGGCGCCTACCAGGGTGCGGCCGGGCTCAGCAGCACCCTCGGCAAGGTGTGGGCGCCCGCCGTCTACACGTTCCTCGCGATCAACTGGGGCGCCGCCGGATGGCTGGTCATCGCCGGGGTCATCGTGCTGGCCACGATCGGGGTGCACCCCTCGACCCGCATGGCGCGACGCTTCCTCGAGAAGCACGTCCCCGCCGACGTGCTGGCCGACGCGCGTGCGTCGTCGCCGGAGGCCGAGGAGGGGCTCGCGGTCGGGCCGCCGTCGCTCATCGACACCGACGCGCCGGTCCCGGACCACGAGCCCGACCCGGTCCACTGACCGGCAGGCGTCAGGCTCCGGGGCTCAGCTGCCGAACCGGTCCCGGAGCACCCGGACGACCGGCCAGGCGCCGTCGGTCCAGTTGGAGATGACCGTCCAGGTGACCGACGACGCGGAGTCGTGCAGGCTCGCGAACGACACCCCCGCGTCGTACCCCTCGAGCCAGACTTGGTCGCCCGTCGCGTGCAGGTGGAACCCCAGGCCGTAGCGCCGGTGGTCGCGCGAGCTCACGTAGGACAGGTCCGGCCAGTGGCTGCGGGGTCGCACCATCTCGGCGAGGGTTTGCGGAGAGACGATCCGGCCGGCGACGAGGGCCGTCCAGAAGGCGCTGAGGTCGGCGGCGGTCGAGTAGGCGCCGCCGTCGCCGCTGCCGCGCACCGGCAGGTGGAGCACGTTGGTGCGCAGGCCGTCGACCGCGAGGTAGCCGCGGGCGGCGCGCCCGGGCAGCTCGTCGGAGCGGAGGAACGCGGTGTCCGCCATGCCCGCGGGCTCGCAGACGAGGGCGCGAACCAGGTCGGGAAACTCCACGCCAGTCGCCCTCTCAGCGAGGAGTGCGAGCACGACGTAGCCGGCGTCGTTGTAGGCGAACCGCTCGCCGGCGGGGAACACGGTCGGGTGCCCGTCCAGCACCGCGAGGTACTGCTCGGTCGTCGCGAGCCGGTGCACCGGCACCGGCATGAGGTGGTCGCTCAGGTCGGCGCCGTCCTCGTCGAGGTAGTCGCCGATCCCGGACCGGTGTGCCAGCAGGTGCTCGATCGTCACGTCGTCGGCCACCAGCGGCAGGTCGTCCCCGAGCAGCGAGCGGGCGGTGGTGTCGAGCCCGAGCGTCCCGCGCTCGACCAGGCTCATCGCCACGAGCGCCGTCAGGCCCTTGGTGCCGCTGGCGATCCCAAGCTGGGTGTCGACGGTGTTGGGCACGTCGTGGGCACGGTCGGCGAAGCCGTACGCCGCGCAGAGCTCCACCTCGTCCGCGCGGTCCACGCGGACCACCCCGGAGAAACCGCCGTCCTCCGCCGCCCGTGCCACTGCGTCGTGGAGCGACTGCATGGCGTCGAAGTTACCAACCCGGCCGGGGCGCCTCAGGCGTGATGGCCGCTCTGCCGGTTGCGGTAGGCCACGATCGCGACCAGGGCGATCCCGACCGTGATCGTGGCGACCCAGAGGACGACCGCACCGATGCCGGCGATGAGCAGGAAGGCGCCCGCGAGCATCAGGACGACGGCGATCAATGTCAGTGTCTCGTTCACGGCCAACAACACCTCCAGAGGACTCCGTTCGTACCCTTTCAGGTTGCGGGGCGGCGTCACTGGTGACCAGTTGCTTTGGTCCCGGAACCGCGAACACCGGCACGATCCGTGACCAGGTTCGCGGGATGGATGACGGGACCCAACCGGACGAGAAACGGATGCGGCTGCGCTACGCCGGCACGTGTCACGTGTGCGGCAACGAACTGCCGGCGAAGGCCGAGGCGATCTACGAGCGATCGAGCCGGACCGTCCGTTGTGTTGACCACGCCCAGCAGACGACAGAGGCGCCGGCCCTCGAGGAAACGCTGCAACCGGGCACCCCCGGTGGGTCGGCGCGGCGCGAGTTCGAGCGACGCAAGGCCGCGCGCGAGGACCGGATCCGCACCCGGCACCCCAAGATCGGCGGACTCATCCTGGCGCTGAGCGATGAGCCCCAGTCCACGACTGCGTGGGACACCGGCGCCGTGGGCGAGGAACGGCTCGGCGCCCGCCTGAACGACGCGGCATCCGACGTACGTCGGATGCTCCATGACCGACGGATCCCGGGAAGTCGCGCGAACATCGACCACCTCGCTGTGACCCCCACCGGGGTCCACGTGATCGACGCGAAGCGGCTCAAGGGTCGCCCTGACCTGCGCGTCGAGGGCGGGCTGCTGCGCCCGCGCACCGAGAAGCTGGTCGTCGGCGGCCGGGACTGCACGAAGCTCGTCGACGGCGTCCTCAAGCAGGCCGATCTGGTGCGAGCCGTGGTCGGTGAGGTCCCTGTCCACCCGGTCCTGTGCTTCGTCGACGCGGACTGGCCACTCATCGGCGGCGCTTTCTCCACCCGCGGCGTCCACGTCCTCTGGCCCAAGCGGTTGATCACCCACCTCGAGTCAGTCGGTCCCCTGGACGTTGACGTCGTTCAGCGCGTGCACCGGGAGTTGGCCTCGGCCTTCCCGGCCGTCTGAGGCCCGGCGGTCCGGCCCGATCGGCAGGATCGTGGAGTCTGCGGCGTACAGGGTGCGCCGCAGGCTCCACGATGACGGCACCTCAGCCGATGCGCTCGGCCAGCGACACGATGATGCCCTCCGGGCCGCGGACGTAGGCCATCCGCCAGGTGTTCTCGTACTCCCCGATGCCGCCGACGAGCCCGTAGCCGTCCGCGGCCAGCTTCTCGACGGTCGCGGGGAGGTCCTCGACCTCGAACGAGACGTTGCGGATGCCCAGCTCGGTGGCCATGGCGTCGGGCGAGCCCGGCTGGTGGTCGGGTCGGACGAAGGTGGCAAGCTCGATCCAGGTCCCACCGCCCGGCGCCTGCAGCCCGACGATCTCGGTCCGCGAGTCCGGGATGCCGCACACGGTGTCGAGGAACTCGCCCTCGACGAACATCCGCCCGGTGACCTCGAGACCCAGGCCGACGAAGAACTCCGTCACCAGGTCGAGGTCGGCGACGGTGATGCCGACGTGGTCGAAGCGCTTGATGACTCCCATGGGCCCATCCTCTACGAGCCTCGTGCGGCCGTTCAGGACGCCATTCGTCCGGGATCGGTGCGAGGCTGCGGGGCATGAGCGCACCGGCAGAGGCCACGATCCCGTGGGTGCAGGCACTGGCCTGGCGGATGGGGCGGCACCTGCTGGACCCCGTCGGAGACGGTTCCGTCGCCGACGTCGTACGTCGTCTCGGTGCGGTGCTCTCGATGGACGACGGCCTGGCCGAGCTGGCGGTCCGCAGGCGTCAGCAGGAGTCGCAGTCGGGCGAGCTGGCGGCGGCCCTGGCCAGTGGGGAGGTGATCCAGTCGTTCTCGTTCCGCGGGTCGATGCACTACCTCTCGCCCGAGGACGGCGGCCTCTACCTCGCCCTGCGGTCGGCCGGCCGGCAGTGGGAGCTGCGGAGCTGGGTGGAGTACTACCGGCTCGGCGCCACGGACTGGCCCGACTTCCGAGCCGCCGTGCGTGCCGCGCTGGACGACGGGCCGCTGACCGTCCCCGAGCTCGGCCAGGTGCTGGCGACGAACCCGGCGTACGCGCACCTGGCGCCGGTGTTCGAGGAGGGCACGGGCACCCTGGTCAAGCCGCTGTGCTGGCAGGGGGACGTGGGCCTGGGCCCCCGGCGCGACGGGCAGCGCACGCTCCAGCGCCTCGACGCCAACCCGCGGTGGCAGGGCGTCCCCGAGCTCGACGACGCGGGTCCGCGGGCCGTGCTGGCGTACTTCCGGACCTACGGTCCGGCGACGACCGACAACCTTCACCACTGGCTGGGAGAGGGGTTGAGCGCGGGCCGCAAGCGCCTCACGACCTGGTTCGCCGGGCTCGGCGACCGGCTGGTCGCCGTCGACGTCGAGGGCACGACGGCGTACGTCGTGCGCGAGGACGTCGACAGCCTGCTGGCCGCCTCTCCCTCGGAGGCCGTGCGCTTCCTCCCCGGCCACGACCAGTGGCTGATGGGCCCGGGCACCAAGGACGTGCACGTCACCCCGCCGTCGCGACGGGACCTGATGACCCGCAAGGCCAACCCGGTCGTCGCGGGTGGCGTCGTGTGCGGGACGTGGGCACGGACCGGCGACGAGCTCACGGTCACCTGGCTCGACGAACAAGCACTCCCCCGCGATGCCGTCGAACGGGAGGCCGAACGGCTGGGAGCGATCCTCGGGCGGGAGCTGCGGCTCCGCCTGACGCAGTAGCGGCTGCGCGGCGCTTCAAGAAGTGGAGCGGACGCGAGGATTTGAACCTCGACCCCTTCCCTGGAAGGGAAGCGTGCTGCAACTACACCACGTCCGCGTGGGCCAGCCTCTGACGACGCTGACGCGTCCGAAGTATGCCCCACTCGCAGGACCCGCCGAACGGTGACCCTGGATCAGTGACGCTTCTGGATCAGCGCGACATAGGCCAACGCCACACCGAGACCCGCGACGATCGGGCCGAACGAGTGGGCGGCACCCGTGCCTGCGAAGGTCCAGATCGCTCCGAGGACGATCATCGCCAGCGCGACCAGTGACCACAGGATCTTGATCGCGACGTTCGAGCCGCCGTAGCGGTCGCCCAGATCTGGCTTGTTCATCGCGGCAACGCTAGCCCAGTCAGCCAGGCCAAGCGCCGTCGACCGCTCGTCGTCAGCGGTCCTCGCCCCAGTTGGCGACGATCACGGCGATCGGTGGGAGCACCGCAGCCACGACCGACATGGCCACGGCTGCCGTCGTCGACCAGAGCCGGACCAGGTTCCAGGCCAGCACGATCAGCACCAGGCAGGTGCCCATCAGGGTGAAGTACCACCGTCGACGCCGCCGCAGCCGCTCGCTCTGCGGTCGGCGCACCCCGGCGGCCGTGATGCGTTGGCGTCGTCTCATCACCTCCACCTTGCCACTCTGGTCGCCAGGAACGCTCGGCCGCAACGAGCTCGCTCGTCGGGAGATCGCGATGTCCAGCTCGCAGCGCAATGACGCACCTGAGCTGTTCGCGGGAACCCGCGTTCATGGACCCGGCGCCATGTACCGGGCAGCGGGTCGGTTGCCCCGGCCGCGCCTGACGGAAACTGTCGGCATGCGCGCCTAGAGTTCGTCGGGTGAGCCCACGATGAGCAAGGAAGCGGCGATGCGGGCGATGCGCGAGGCCAGGTATGGCGAGAGGTCAGCTGGGTCCACAGCCTCCTCGACGCCGGCCACGTTGGCTGTCAGACGCGCGAAGCCGACGGCCCGGGTGGTCTCCGAGGCTGCGCCCACCGACGCGCTGTGTGGGCACCGTTCGATGAACGGACGCACCTGCACACGCGAGCAGGGCCATGCGGCGAAGAGTCACCGCTACTCCTAGCGCGCCCCGCTTGGTCCCATCAAGGCGGCGGAATGCAGCGCCCTCCAACTGGGTGGTTTCTCCACCTCAGCGACGTCCCGAACCTTGAGCCGAGCCCGGTCAGGCGCCGTCCTCGGTCAGGGTCGTGACGGGCAGCCAGTCGGCTCCGAGGAGCTGGGCGAGGTCGGCGAGGCCGGTGGTGTCGCCGCCCACGGTGTCGGAGGCCGCGGCGATCCGCTCCACCATCACCTTGCCGACCTGCTCCTCGACCGTGCCCTCGGCGTACGCGATGTGCCACGGCGAGACCTGCTGGTCGCGGTGGGTGCGGCCGGTCACCTGCCGTCCGGCGATGCCCGAGAAGCGGGCCTGGTGAAAGACACCGACCCGCGGCTCCGTGCTCGCCCGGCGGCCGTCGGCGAGGGTCTCGCCGGCGTGCAGGCTGATCGAGGCGACCGTGGTGAAGACGCAGACCTTCGCCTGCCCGGTCTGGAACCGGAGCCGTTCGGCCTCCGGGTCGAACCGGTCGCGGCCGTAGATCGTGGCGACGTCGATGCCGGAGTCACGCAGCCGGTCGGCAATCGGGTCGGCGGCGGTCGCGACGAACTCGACCGAGCACGCCACCTGCCGCTCGGCCTCGACCTGCTGGGCGATCCAGGCGACCGTCGAGTCGACGCGGATCAGCCCGGCCTTCTGCCGGAAGCGCAGCAGCGCGGCCCGCCCCTTCGCGACGTTGCGGCCGCGCCGGGCGATGTCCATCTCGCGACAGAACTCTCCCCATTCGGCCTCGTACGCCGTGCGCTCGGCCGGCGTGAGCGCCACGGGCATGCCGGAGATCGGCACCGGCCCCCACGGCGCGGCCCGGTGCAGCATCGCCGGGGGCCGCTCCTCGTCGAGCCAGCCGCGCACGAGCTTGAGGTCCGCGGCGCGCCGTGCCGGATCGGTGGTCCAGGTCGCGCCGTACCGTCCCTGTTCCACCCCGACCCCGTGGCGCTCGAGGGCGCTGGCGAACGCCTGCCCGGGCTGCGTCGCAGAGGTCCACTCCTTCATCGACTCGCCGAGCACCTGCGCATAGGCCGGGGCAAGGTAGGGCAGCTCGAGCGGCGTGTGACCGGGCGTCGCGGTGGTCGCGATGACGAACGGCGCCGTGTCGTGCGGCCGCCCGTGTCCCGAGATCCGCGCCCAGAGCTTCCACCGCTTCGTCGTCGTACGTCGCAGGGCGTGGGCCTCGTCCGCGATGATCACGTCCCACGTGTGGTCCTTGACCTTCTCCAGCCGGTCCCACGTGATCACGACCCACTCCAGGCCGCCATCCCCCAGGGCCGTGATGGTGCGGCACCAGTGGCCGATCGTGATCGCGGCGGGCCGGTCGGCCACGACGAGGACCCGTCGCGCGCCGCGGAGGTCACCCACCGCCGTCGCCCCGAGGACGGCGGCGATCGTCTTGCCCACGCCGGGCTCGTCGGCGAGCAGGAACTGCCGTCCACCCGCCGCGGCGCGCGCCGCGATCGCATCGGCCGCCTCGAACTGGATCCTCCGGGGCTCGAGCTCGTCGGTCGGCTCGGGGCTGGGCGTCGGATCGTCAGGATTGAGGGTGTTCTCGATGAACCGACCCAGCGTGTAGGGCCCCGGAGCGTAGGGCGCGAGGTGCGCGGGCAGGGCGCGCCCGACGTACAGGTGGGTCCTGACGGCAGGGTGCCAGGTGGCGCCCTCGACCTGTGTCCCGTAGGGGACGTCGAGCACCCACACCCGCTCGCCCGGCCCCGCCACCGGCAACGGCCGCGGTTGGCGCGTCCCGCTCCGGCGCGTGCCCTCGCCGCGTCGACGGGCACTGGATCGGCGAGAGCTGGCCACCCCCGGACGCTACCGGCGTCGCCGTCGCGATCAGATCCGGCTCGCCCACGTCGGCCGCCAGGGACCGTGCGATGTCATCGATCCAGCCGGTGCCTCAACTTCTGGGGAGCGCAGAACCGGTAGCTCTCGGTCACCAGCTCGGCCACCTCGCCCCAGTCGGTGTCGTCGTCGAGCACCATGCCGACGACCGTGCTCGACCACGGTGGCCGGTAGAACGGCGGCCCGGCGTGAGCCAGGGCCAGCAGCTCGTCGCCGGATGATCGGAAGGTCAGGACCGTGGTCGGCTCCGCCACCCCCGTCACGTCGCGGTACGCCGACATGTAACCCTCCTGAGCGACCAGGACGTGCGCGAGGGTCTTCTTCCGGACCCGCCACCGCACGCCCGTCCACGCGTCCTCCCGTAGGCCTCGGGCAGGGCCAACGCGGTCGACGCGATCCGGGCGACGACGTCGCCCGAGGGCTCGATGCGCGGCGGCCTGGACACGTCGTGAGTCTGACAGTGGGTGCCGACAAACAGTGGTCGTTGGTGTTTGGCATTCCAGACGCCAAGCCTGCTCACTCCTGGCCCTGATCAACCTCCGCGAGCGTCGCATGACGACCTTAGGCTGGGCGGATGCGAGGGGGCTTCCAGCCGACGGGCGACGAACACCGGGTGACGACGCTGGAGCTGTTGCTCGACCTGGTGTTCGTCTACGCGATCACGGCCGTCAGCGGCGCCATCTTCAGCCACCTCGACGTCCGGGGCCTGGTCGAGGGCATGGTGCTGATGGCGCTGATCTGGTTCGGCTGGTCGGCGTACGCGTGGCTCGGCAACCAGGCGCGGGCCGACGAGGGTCCGCTGCGGGTGGCGATGCTCCTGGCCATGGGCGGCTTCTTCGTGGTCGCCCTGACCATCCACGAGGCGTTCGGGGACGTGCCCGGCGGCCTCTCCGGACCGGTGGTCTTCGTCGTCGCGTACGCCGTGATCCGGCTGGCCCACCTGCTGCTCTACTGGTGGGCGGCGGGTGACGACGCCGGGCTGCGTCGCATCATCCAGCGCACTCTGCTCACCACTCTGCCGGCGCTGGTCCTGCTGTTCGTCGGCGCTGTTCTTTCGCCCGACGCGCGGCTGGCCCTGTGGTCGGCCGCGGTGCTCATCGACTACGTCGGGACTTCCTCGGCGCGACCGGCGGGTGGCGGGTGGCCGCGCCGCGCCACTTCGCCGAGCGGCACTCACTGGTCATCATCATCGCGATCGGCGAGTCGGTGGTCAGCGTCGGCGAGGCCGTCTCGCACAGCGCAATCGACGGGCCGCTGCTCGGGGGCGCGCTGCTCGGCATCGCGCTGGCGATCGCCCTGTGGCGCACGTACTTCAACGCCATCGCGGTCGCCGCCGAGCACCGGCTGCGCGAGGTGCGTGGGGACGACCGCACCCGGATGGCGCGGGACACCTTCACCTACCTGCACCTCCCCGCCGTTGCCGGCATCGTCATGCTCGCCGTGGGGCTGCGGGTGATGCTCGACGAGGTGGCAGCCGATGCCCACGAGGACACCCCGGCGATGGCGGTCCTCACGCTGTACGCCGGAGCCGCGCTCTACCTGCTCACCCTCTCCGCCCTGCGCTGGCGGGTCCGCGACCACCCCAGCCTCCCCCGCCTGGTCGTCGCCGCCTGGCTCGTCCTCGCGGGCGCGGTGCTGGCAGCCACACCGGTCGCACCCTTGGCCAACGTCACCATCGTCACCGGCACATTCCTGAGCCTGGCCACCTTCGACGCCTGGCGCTACGGCCGATTCACCCGCGTCCTACGGCTGCGCGACACGAACTGACGGAGGCAGCCACACCCCATCGTCGCAGTGTGGGTCACCGCGACGGTCCTATCCGAAATTTCGCAGGACGATTTCGTTCGATCGTAGATGTGAGCCCTTTGCTCCTACGGTGTACCAACCACCGAGTTCGGAAATTTTGAAGTTTGGATACAAATCGCGAATCAGCGATGAATCTGAGACGGTCAACAAGATTTGACATCCGAGCGCGTCCAGCGCGTCGACGCGTGCCGCGAGCGCTCGGTGATCGCCCTCAGAGAACACGCCTTTCGTGTACCGAGCAAAGCTTTCAGTCGAGTTAGCCTGATGGTACGGCGGGTCAATGAACACGACATCCTGCTTCGACACGGTGTTGACTGTTGCGGCCCAGTCCGAGCATTGGATGTCTGCTGACTTCAAAGAGGCAGAAACCTCAAGCCAAGCGCCAAGTTCCGGCATTGTAAGTTCCCTTGAACCGAAGGGCACATTGAAGTTTCCTTGACGGTTGACCCGCCAAACTCCGTTGAAACAAGTTCGGTTCAAATACAGGAAGAGCGCCGCCTTGCGGGTTCCGCTTTGGAGCTCGTTGAACTCTGCGCGATAGTCCAGGAACTCTGCGTTGCTCGTCCTTCCGGACAGGCCACGGGCGATCTCGTACACGGCTTGGGCGGAATCTGAAACACACTGATAGAAGGAAACTAAGTCGGGGTTCGCGTCCGCCAGGAGGGCCCGCTTGGGACCGAGCGCGAAGTAGACCGAGGCGCCTCCAACGAATGGCTCAACATAGCGAGATCCGCGAGCCCACTTGGCCGAGGCCAGGATCCGCGCTAGTTCCGGGGCGTAACGAACCTTGCCCCCTACCCAGCGAAGTAGCGAAGCGTTAGGCACGATTCATCTTCTCGATCGCGCTAAGGAAGGCCAAGCCAGCGGGCGTCATCTGATATCTCACGTTGGCTCCTCGACTCTCCTGACGCCGAACCAGCTGCGGGTAGCGCTTGAGCATCTTGTTCGCATTGTTGTACCGGATCGGTGGGCCGTCGTCGAACGCCGCTTCGATCTCTTGGGTGGTTAGGGGACGGCCAGCCCGCCGCAGGATCTTCAAGCAACGCAGCAACTGGCTCTTGTCGGGGTCCAGGCGTGAGTGGACGATCGATACCCCTCGAGTGCTGACGGAATCAGGGTTACTCACTTGAATGTCGAGTACAGATGCAATCTGCTGGTAGTAGATTTCGAGCGAGTGCACATTCTCTATTCTTAGATCTGCGAGCGTGCTCGCTACGGGAAGCAAGCCGAGCGCGTGCTGTTCGGCATCGAGATCTTGAAACTCATCAAAAGTAGTAATGTCGCGCCGCGTGCCGCGTTTTTGATAGCGTTCGTAACGCAGGCGAGCCGGAGTTTCAATAGAGATCACGCGGATATCTTCAGCGCTCTCCCTCATGAATTCGATTTCTTCGATGGCTCGGAAACCCGTAATTATGATGGGCTTGTCACGGGGCTTGTCGTCAATGAACTCGGATGAGATTCGTCGGGCAACGACGTCTGGCCCCTCGTCGCGGAGGAGTTCGGTCGCAAAAGTTCCAATATCAATTTGCGCTTGGTCGCGTTCCTCCCGAATGATTCGAACGATCGATGAGGCATCAACGACCTGCGCCTCGCTGTCGGCCTGTGCGATTGCGCCGAACGTCGACTTGCCCGCGCAGGTGGGGCCGATAACGAGAATGATTGGCTTATCTATGGTGAAAAGGGTTGGCTGGCTGTCACGAACACGCGCTGGCGGAATGAAGACCGGGGGGCCCGCGTTGGCGACCAGTGCGTACTCCTCGAGGCGGTCAACTAGCAACCGGAGTGATCGAACTCGAAAGTCGAATTCGAGGGACTGCTCGAACGACATCCCCGACAGGGTTCGATCGGCGCCGTCGGGGACGATCCAGGCGCTAAAGTTGTCGCTCGCTAGCCAAGGATATAGCGGATCTGTCGTGAGATTCGGCAACTCGGAGACAATTTCACCAGACATCGATCCCTCAAACAATTGAGGCCTGTTCAATCCTGGCAAGGATAAGGCGATTCGCGAGGTTACGGTGGCTCGCCTATCGCCGCCGTTCGTGTCAATTGCGTCTTGAAGATCGTTGAACGAAGTGTCGGCGAACCATTCCTTCGCCCGCAAACCTGGCTGATCGGCCGCGCCACGGCTAAGTGCCTCAATGCGGATGCTTGTGTCCTCAATGAAGAAGAGCGCACCGCCACCAGAACGACGGTTTACCTCGTTGACCGCGGACTTCAACAAGTCCGTTGGGCTGCCGGAGTAGTCCTCCGAGTACTCGCGGTCATCATGAGCTCGCTGGGTCAGGTCCAGCCCATACATCGAAAAAACAAGGCGAGCCTGAAGGTACTTACTTGCACTAGAGGTAAAGAACACCACTCGCGCCTGCTTGCCGCCCGAGAAGAAGGCAGCGCGCGGATATGGTCTAGGCATCACAAATCACGTGGCCGACATTATTTGCGCGGGTTTCAATAACCGTATAGTTGCAGGGCAATCGAGACGTAGCGCGGCGAAGTATCGATTCTTCGGATATCGCGAAGACACAGGGGCCAACGCTCGACATTCCGACAAAAGGGGCGATTGTGGACAATAGTTCGATTGCTGACAGCGAGGCCGGCGAAGCAGCGATCTCCAAGGATTTGAAACCTAAGCGTGAGAACTGGGCGTAGTGCGTTCCAGCGGCAACCAGATCGCGCTCCACAAGCGCTGGCAAGATCCCGTGATAGAGCAGGGCGAGCTGCGACAACACGTCTGACGCGGGCACCGGTGTACTCCGTTGGAAGAAGTCGGACTCACCGACTCCACTCTTGCCTTTCGTGGTAGGCAAGGCCAGCGTGACGAACCAGCGCGGGTCCAGCTCGATCCTGCTGATCACGGGTGGTGTGCTCGTGGGATGGACGTCCGCTGAGGGCGCGAAGGCCCGCCTGCCTCGGTGACCGGCATCAACGATCAAGCCGCCCGCAAAGAAGCCGCTGACGCCCACCCCGCTTGTGCCCCCGCGCTCCGAGAGGCGTCGGATCTCGTCACTGTCGATGGCAATTTCACTGCCTGCCGCCACACACGCGAGCGCCGCCAGCCTGAGCGCGGTGCCGCGACCCAAGCCGGCGTGGGCTCGAGGCTGTGCGACGATCTCGATGTCGCAACCAGGCAGGGCGTGGGCAGAACACAGAGTTTCAACGATGCGGGTTAGCACGTCTCGTTCCGGCAGGCTCAGATCCCCGGAGAGTGTGGTCACTTTCGCTGGCCTGCCGGTGACGATCACACCCGGGTGATCGATCATGAGCCCGAACCCTCCGTAGGTCCTCGGCGTCGCGTGCGCGAGATCAATCAGCCCCATGTGCAAGCGAGAAGGCGCACTGACACGGGTCAGAGGTGCGACCAAGATGGCTCCTCAGAGAACCGACTCCAGATGTCCGCAAAGTGTGCCTCAAGTTGATCAAAGATCGACGTGCCTCGACGGATGCGAACGGTCAGCGTGTTGCTGCTTGCGCGGCCGCTCAGATATGGACCCCAGAACAGGTCATCGTCGATCCTGAAGATGTTGACGGTTGGCAGCGACTTGTACGTGCGGACCTGGAGGCGACCCGTGTTGAATCCGGGCTCTGAGCCATACCGATTGTTGTATTGCTTCAAGAACTCCGCGACTTCTGACTGTATGACTCCTGGGGTCTGCTCCTCTTCGCTGTCGCGCTGTGCGGCATAGGCGCTGTCGGCGTCAAGCAAGAGAATGCGGATATGGGCACGACTGCTCATCGTTCCTAGCTTGTCGAGATAGTCGCGGCGGAAGTCTTTCAATCCGAACCCGATGATGTCGATCTGGCTATGAGCACGGCCCAGACGGTCGTCGTACTCTTGGCGGATCTGGGCGGCCCGCTGAACGTAGATTCGTTCAACTCCTGACGTCCAGAGAGATTCGAGCCGGTACCTCACTCCGTCGGTCCTGGCTACGTAGACGTAGATGACTGCGCCGGCCGCGCCAGTGGCTATAAGGCCCGTTCCGATCGCTGCGGCGACATCAGAACCGATGGCGCACAAGATGGCCCCGATAAGGATGAGGACAACGTGCGCGAGGTAGTAGACCACGGTGGTAGTCGAGAACTTGGCCTTGCTCAGGACGGCTCCTTGTTTGGGGTGAAGCAAGCGTAGTCGTGACGACCCCGCGATCCGACAGAACCGCACAAGCGGCGCCAGGGCAAGTCCTTCTGCTGGCGAGGTGGCCTCTGCGCTTCGAATGCGACGCCCGGGCCGGCTGGGAGCCGCCAACTTCACGGGGCTTAGGTAGGCCCGTCCGGAATGCTCCGTGCTGGTGGAGGCTGTCGCAGGGCGCGGTCATTCTGGGCGGAAGGACGCCAGCCCTCTCCCTGCGTTGGTCAGCTCGCGACGGCGGAGGCCGAGGCCTCCTCGAGGCTCTTCGCAGCCAGCCGGTCGGCGCGCTCGTTGCCCTCGTCGCCGGCGTGGCCCTTGACCCAGTGCCACTCGACGGCGTGCTTCTCGTGGGCGGCCTGGAGCTGCTTCCAGAGGTCCACGTTCTTGATCGGCTGCTTGGCGGACGTCATCCAGCCGTTGTGCATCCAGCCCGGCAACCACTTCATGATGCCGTTCCGGACGTACGTCGAGTTCGTGGAGAGGTGCACGACGAACGGTGACCCTCACTCGGGCCTGGTCCCGAGAGCCGGCCAGTGGGTGCGGGCATGGACCAGGGCGGGCCGCTCCAACGCCGAGACGAGCCTCTCGAACACGGCAGTTGCCTGGGGGCCGTGCCAGCTCGACGCCAGGACTTCGGCGGGAAGCCCGGGGTCCATGTAGGGCAGCTTGCGCCACTGGTCCAGGGCCTGGAGGTAGGTGACGAAGGCGGATGCGTGGTCTGGCTGCCTGCGCTCGGCAGCAGCGACGCCAGGTTCGTACGTCGCGACGAACTCGCGATAGGCCTCGTCGATCGCCGCGAGGTCCCAGCTGCCGTAGAGGAGCGCGGTGAGGTCCTGCGTGCCGTGGTAGGCGCCGACGAAGACGGCGGTGTAGGCCTCGAGGCCGAGCTCGGCGACCGCCCGTTCGGCGGCAGCGCGCATCCGGGCGGGCGCGATCCACAGCGCGGTGCCGACGTTGCCGAAGCCGAGCGAGGACAGGTGGGCGCGGAGCTGCTGACGCTTGGCCCGCATGGTCTCCGGCACGCCGAAGTGGACGATGCACCAACCGTCGGCGAGGTCGGCCGGGGTGCGTGCATGCCAGATCACCTCGTCCCCGGCGGCCAGCGTCTCGAGCGCGGCGGTGGTGAGGGCATAGCCGCGGGCGCCGTCGCGCGCCTCGGACTCCAGCCAGCCCTTGCCCTTGAGCCGGTGCACCGCCGTGCGGACGGCAGGCGCGTCCAGCCCGGCCTGGGTGAGCAGCTCGACGGTGCCGGCGATCGGCATCCACGACCCGAGCGGCCGCACCACCGCTCCCAGGAAGGTGATCACGGTGGAGCGGGACTGGCGGTTGGGCTGGGTCACGTCCGCACCGTGCCAGCGGGGGTCCAGCGGAGGTGCACCCGGTCGTCCACGCCCTCCCGGAGGAGCTGGAGCCGCGGCGGGATCTTGTCGGTCCGCGACGTGGGCGGGCGCCGGCGACCCGCGGCCCACATGTCCGGCCAGTCCGCGCCCGGGCCGGCGTACTCCTGCTCGGCGGCGGCGTGCAGCGCCCAGTTCGGGTCGTAGAGGTGGGCGCGGCCCAGCGCGCACAGGTCGGCGCGACCGGCGAGCAGGATCGAGTTGACGTCGTCGTAGCTCGAGATCGCGCCGACCGCGATCACCCGTACGCCGGCGGGGGCTGCGACCCGGTGGCGGATCTTGTCGGCGAACGGGGTCTGGTAGGACCGCCCGAAGGCCGGCTTCTCGTCCTTGCTGACCTGGCCCGTGGAGACGTCGATCGCGGCGGCACCGTGCTCGATGAAGGCGCGCGCGATCTCGACTCCGTCCTCGTCGGTGTTGCCGTCCGGCATCCAGTCGGTCGCCGAGATGCGCACGGTGACCGGCACGTGGCCGGGCACGGCCGCCCGGACGGCGTCGAAGACCTCGAGCGGGAAGCGCATCCGGTTCTCCAGCGAGCCGCCGTAGTCGTCGGTGCGCTGGTTCGACACCGGCGAGAGGAAGGAGCTCAGCAGGTAGCCGTGCGCGGCGTGCAGCTCGATGAGGTCGAAGCCGGCCTGCACCGCACGCTCCGCCGAGGCGACGAAGTCGGCGACGACCGCATCGAGGTCGGCGCGGGTGGCCTCGCGCGGCACGTGGCAACCGGCACCGTAGGCGATCGGCGACGGCGCCAGGACCTCCCAGTTGCCCTCGTCCAGGGGCTCGTCCATGCCCTCCCACATGAGCTTCGTCGAGCCCTTGCGGCCGGAGTGGCCGAGCTGCATCCCGATGCGCGCGGTCGTCCGCTCGTGGACGAACGCGGCGACCCGGCTCCACGCGTCGCGCTGCGCGTCGTTCCAGATCCCGGGGCAGCCGGGGCTGATCCGGCCCTCGGGAGACACGCACGTCATCTCCGTCATGACCAGGCCCGCGCCGCCGAGGGCCTTCGACCCGAGGTGCACCAGGTGGAAGTCGTCGGGCATCCCGTCGGTGGCGGAGTACATGTCCATCGGCGAGAGGATGACGCGGTTCTTCAGCTCGAGATCGCCGATGCGCACCGGCTGGAACATCGCCGGCGCTCCGTCCTCACCGTGCTGGCTCCGCGCGAACTCCGCCTCCATCCGCGCCGCGAACTCGGCGTCGCGCTCCCGGAGGTTCTCGAAGGTGATCCGTCGTGACCGGGTGAGCAGGTTGAACACGAACTGCGCGGGGGCCTGATCGGCGTACATCCCGATGTTCTCGAACCACTCGAGCGACGCCTGGGCCGCGCGCTGGGTCGACTCCACGACCGGCTTGCGCTCGGTCTGGTAGGCCTCCAGCGCCTCTTCCAGCGTCGGGTGCTCGTGCAGGCAGGCGGCGAGGGCGAGGGCGTCCTCCATGGCGAGCTTCGTGCCGGAGCCGATGGAGAAGTGGGCGGTGTGCGCAGCGTCGCCGAGCAGCACCACGTTGCCGTCGTGCCAGCTCTCGTTGCGCACGGTGTGGAAGTTGAGCCACTTGGAGTTGTTGGTGAGGATCTCGTGGCCCTGCAGCTCGTCGGCGAAGATCGCTGCGATCCGCTCGACGGCGTACTCGTCAGAGGTGCCCGGCGGGAAGGTCTCGGACTCGGTGCGGTCGAGTCCTGCGCGACGCCACACGTCCTCGTGCATCTCGACGATGAAGGTCGAGCCCGACTCGGAGAACGGGTAGCCGTGGATCTGCATGGTGCCCCACTCCGTCTGCTTCACGAAGAATTGGAACGCCTCGAAGACCAGGTCGGTGCCGAACCAGATGTACTTGTTGTGCCGCCTGTCGAGCGAGGGCCGGAACCGGTCGGCGTACTTGGTGCGGATCTGGGAGTTGAGCCCGTCGGAGGCGAGCACCAGGTCGTACGACGACCGCAGCTCGTCGGGGTCGGGAGTCTCGGTGCGGTAGTGCACGGTCACCCCGAGCTCGGCGACGCGCTCCTGGAGGATCTGGAGCAGCTCCTTGCGCGACATCGCCGCGAAGCCCTGGCCGCCGACGGTGAAGGACTGCGTGTCGCCCTCCCGGTCGGTGACGGCGACGTCGATGTCCGTCCACCGGGCGAAGCGCTTCTCCATGCGCTCGTGCACGACTCGATCGGCGCCTTCGATGCTGCCGAGCGTCTCGTCGGAGAACACGACGCCGAAGCCGAAGGTGTCGTCAGGGGCGTTGCGCTCCCACACGGTGATGTCGTGCGAGGGATCGAGCGTCTTCATCAGCGTCGCGAAGTAGAGGCCTCCGGGTCCGCCACCGGCGATGGCGATCTTCATGCCGGCCCCTCCGCTCCTTCGGACTGGGCCATCTGGCGCAGCTTGAAGTGCTGGAGCTTCCCGCTGGTGTTGCGCGGCATCGCGTCGAGGAAGCGCACGTCGCGGGGGTACTTGTACGGGGCCAGCCGACCCTTGACGTGGTCCTGGAGCTCCGTGACCTTGCCGGCGTCCCCCTCGACGCCCTCGCGCAACACGACGAAGGCGCAGACGATCGCCCCGCGCTCCTCGTGGGGAGCCGCGACGACACCGACCTCGACGACGTCGGGGTGGGTGGCGAGCGCCTCCTCGACCTCCGGGCCACTGATGTTGTAGCCCGAGGAGACGATCATGTTGTCGGTGCGCGAGCGGTAGAAGTAGTAGCCGTCCGCGTCGCGGACGAAGGTGTCACCGGTGACGTTCCACCCGTTGACGACGTAGCCGCGCTGGCGCTCGTCGTCGAGGTAGCGGCACCCGACCGGGCCGATGACGCCGAGCCGGCCCTCCTGTCCGTCGCCGAGCTCGTTGCCGTCGGGGTCGAGGATCGCGGCACGGTAGCCGGCGACCGGCTTTCCGGTGGCGCCGGGGCGGATGTCGTCACCGGCGGCCGAGATGAAGATGTGGAGCATCTCGGTGGCGCCGATCCCGTCGATCACCTTGATGCCGATCTCCTGCTCGATTCGCTCCCACGTCGCCTGTGCCATGTGCTCGCCGGCCGACACCGCGACGCGAAGGCCACGGAGCTTCTCGATGCGCCCTGAGGCGAGGATCTGCTTGTACGCCGTCGGCGCGGTGGCCAGGGCGGTGACGCCGTGCTCGGCGACCAGGTCGGCGAGCTGGGCCGGCGTCGCCGACTCGGTGAGGAGCGCGCACGCGCCCGCCCGGAGCGTGAAGACCACGAGCATCCCGAGCCCGAAGGTGAAGGCGAGCGGGGCGGTGCAGGCGACCAGGTCGTCGGGCTCGAGCCTGAGCACGGCGCGACCGAAGGTGTTGTCGATCGAGAGCACGTCGCGGTGGAAGTGCGTCGTGATCTTCGGGACGCCGGTGGTGCCGGAGGTGGGTCCGAAGAGAGCGACGTCGTCGGCGGCCGTGTCGACAGCGTCGAAGTCGCCGGAGTGGCCCTCGAGGCGACGGGTGAGGTCGTCCTCGTCGTCGCCCCCGTAGGCGACGACGACCAGGTCGGGTGCGACGCCGTCGCGCACCGTGTGCACGTCGTCGACGAAGCGGTGGTCGACCAGTGCCACGGCCGGCCGGGTCTTCTGCACGATCGGAGCCAGCTCGGTCGCGCGGAGCGCGGCCATGGTGGTGACGACGATGCCGCCGGCCTTGAGGACACCCAGCCAGGCGGCGACGGTCCACGGGTTGTTGGGAGAGCGCAGCAGGACGCGGTTCCCGCTGACCAGACCGAGGTCGTCGACCAGCACGTGGGCGATCTGGTTGGTGCGGGTCAGCAGCTGGCCGTAGGTCCAGACCTCGCCGTCGGGCGTGCGCAGGGCCGGCCGATCCGGTCTGTGCCTGTCGATGACCGCATCGAGGAGCTCAGCGCCGGCGTTGAGGCGGTCGGGGTAGTGCAACCAGTCGGTCGTGAACTCCAGCGTCGGCCACTGGTCGGCCGGCGGCAGGTGGTCGCGCGCGAAGGTGTCGGCGTAGCCCGACGGGCCCAGGTGTGGCGCGCTCATCGACCACTCCCCGCGCGCAGCATGCCCTCCTGGACGACGGTCGCGACGAGCGTGCCGCCGGGGTCGAAGAAGCGGCCGACGGCGGAGCCGCGGCCGTCCTCGACCGACATCGCCTCTTGCGCGTACAACAGCCAGTCACCCATCGACACCGGCCGGTGGAACCACATGGCGTGGTCGAGGCTGGCGGTCACGAGACCCTCATCGGCCCAGGCGAGTCCGAGGACCCGCAGGGCGGGCTCGAGGATCGTGTAGTCGCAGACGTAGGCGAGGGCGGCCGTGTCGCGCTGGGCCTCGGTGAGCCCCTCGACCGGACGCAGGGCGTCGTACGGCTTCACCCAGATCGCCTGGTGGGGCGACTGCCCGCCCTCGACGGTGAGGTAGACCGGGCCGGGGACGTGGCGCATGTCGAAGCTGCGCCCGCTCGACCAGTAGGCCTTCGACGCCTCGGTCATGGTGCCGCCGGTGCGGCCCTCGAGGTACGTCGCCGACGTCGGCAGCTCGTCCGGGCCGGGCAGGTCGGCGGGTGCGGTCGCCTGGAAGCTGCCGCTTGGCTCGCCGGCAGCGAAGCTCGCCAGGCAGACGTAGACCGGCTTGCCGTTCTGGAAGCCGCGGACCTGGCGGGTGCTGTAGCCGCGGCCGTCGCGCAGCAGCTCGACCTCGTAGCGGACCTCGGCGCCGATGTCGACGGGCCGCATGAAGTAGGAGTGCATCGAGTGCATGGACTTGCCGTCGTTGACGGTGAGCGAGGCGGCGACGAGCGCCTGAGCGACCATGTCGCCGCCGTAGGCCTTGGGCCACGGGCAGGGCTGGGTGGTGGCGGTGAACGCGCGGTCGAAGACCTCCGCCTCGCACTCGCGCAGCGCGACGGCGTCGGTGAAGGTCCGCGACGTCGGCGCCGCGGTGGACGTGGCGCTCACGGGCGGTCCGCCCAGCCGGGCAGGTCGGCGTCGTCGACCTGCGGCAGGTTGACGACGATGTTCTCCGGCGTCCGGGCGGTCATCCACGTGAGCGGGTTGTTGCGATCGAGGTTGCACTCCACGTGGGGCATGAACGGCGGGACGAAGACCCAGTCGCCCTCCGACATGTCGAGGTAGTCCTCGAAGCGCTCGCCGAAGTAGATCCGCGCCCGGCCGGAGAGCACGAAGCCACCGGTCTCGGCCTCGCCGTGGTGGTGAGGGACCGAGCGGTAGCCGGCCAGGTTGCGCACCTGGCCGAACCACAGCTTCGTGGCCGGCGTGTGCTGGATGCTGACGCCGCTGACGCGGACGGCGCCCTCGCTCTGCCCGGTGAGGTCGGGCTCCTGCCCGGCGCGGGTGACGAAGGGGACGACGAGTCCCGACTCGTTGGCGTACATGGAGGCGTCGCCTTCGAGAACGTAGTTGTCGAGGTTGGGATCCACGGGAGTCCTGTTCTGTGCTGGATCTGGGCGGACGCTGGTCGTGCCGGGTGTCAGTCGGTGAGGCGGACGGTGTTGGTGAGGGTCCCGATGCCGGGGATCTCGGTCTCGACGACGTCGCCGTCGGCCAGGAACGTCGGCGGGGTCATGCCCATCCCGACTCCCCCGGGTGTGCCGGTGAGGACGACGTCGCCGGGGCGCAGCACCGTGAAGGTCGAGATGTAGGCCAGGAGTTCGGGGCAGTCGAAGACGAGCGTGCGGGTGTTGCCGCGCTGACGCTCCTCGCCGTTGACGCGGCAGATCACCTCGACGCCCTCCTTCGGGTCGAGGGCGTCCGGCGGGACGACGACGGGACCGATGGGCGTGGTGGCGTCCCAGGCCTTGCCCTGGAACCACTGGAGCGTCCGGTTCTGCCAGTCGCGCACGGAGATGTCGTTGGCGACGGTGTAGCCGCCGATGGCCCGCTCGGCCTCATCGCGGGTTGCGCCGCGGATCTCGGCCCCGACCACCACGGCCAGCTCGGCCTCCCAGTCGACCTGGACGCCGCGAGGAAGCACGATGTCGGCGCCGTCGGGGATCAGCGTGTCGGCGTACTTCGCGAAGAGCGTCGGGTGAGTCGGGAGCTCGCGGCCCATCTCGGTGATGTGGTCGGCGTAGTTGAGGCCGCAGCAGACGACCTTGCCCGGGGAGGCGAGAGGCAGGGCGTGGGCGCCGGACGACATATTTCATTCTGCTCACGAACGTTGCGCGATTGTCAATAGACGTCCTAGTGTCCCCGTCATGGCTTCCCACCTCGCGCCGATTCCCGTCAATCCCCCGTCGCTGCCGGCGCCGAGCGGCTACTCCCACGGCACGTTGAGCGGGAACACGCTCTACCTGGGAGGGCAGACGGCGCTCGACGCCGACATGCGCATCGTCGAGGGCGGCATCGTCGAGCAGTTCCGCCAGGCCTTCGGCAACGTGTTGACGACGCTGCGCGAGGCAGGCGGGGTTCCGGAGGACCTGGTCTCGATCACGATCTACCTCACGGACATCCCCGACTACCAGGCGCACGGCCGCGAGATCGGTGCCGTGTGGCGCGAGCTGGCCGGGCCGGTCTATCCCGCGATGGCGGGCATCGGCACCACGGGGCTGTGGCAGCCCGAAGCACTCATCGAGATCCTCGGCGTTGCCGTCATTCCTGACGAGCGGTTGTCGCGTCCGGCGAGCTGACCGGGTCAGCTCGCGACGCCGGAGGCCGCGGCCTCCTCGAGGCCCTTGGCGGCGAGGCGGTCGGCGCGCTCGTTGCCCTCGTCGCCGGCGTGGCCCTTGACCCAGTGCCACTCGACGGTGTGCTTCTCGCAGGCGGCCTGGAGCTGCTTCCAGAGGTCGACGTTCTTGACCGGCTGCTTGGCCGACGTCATCCAGCCGTTGCGCATCCAGCCCGGCACCCACTTCATGATGCCGTTCCGGACGTACGTCGAGTCCGTGTAGAGGTGCACGACGACCGGCCGCTTGAGCATCTCGAGGGCGCGGATCGGAGCGGTGAGCTCCATCCGGTTGTTGGTGGTCTCGCCGGGGTCGCCGCCGCACAGCTCGAGCTCGTGCGGGCCCTGCCGGAGCAGGGCACCCCAGCCACCCGGACCCGGGTTGGGGACGCACGCGCCGTCGGTGTGGATGACGACCTCGTCCTCGCTGCTCACGGGCGTGATCCTTCCATGCGTCAGGCGCGTTCGTGCACCCGCGGGCCGAGCGTCGCGCGCCGGTCGGCGTGCATCCGGCGTACGGCGCGGGTCTCCTCGACCAGGGCCGGGTCGAGGTCGGCGATGGCCAGCCCCTCCTCGGTGCCGAGCCGGGCGAGCGGGCGGCCCTCGGGGTCCAGGACGGCCGAGCCGCCGATGAAGTCGTAGGGCCCGCAGCGGCCGGTCATGGCGGCGAGGACGACGTACATGCCGTGGTCGAGGGCGCGCGCCGCCAGGGCCGTGTCGCGGCGGTGCGCGCTGCCCGGGAAGAACGCGCTGGAGCTGAGGTAGCCGACCGCGCCGGCGTCGGCCGCGTCGCGGGCGTGCTCGGGGAAGGAGCTGTCGTAGCAGATCGACAGGCCCAGCTCGAGGCCGTCGACGGTGATCGAGGCGCCGTGGTCGCCGGGCACGAAGAAGGGGGTCTCGTCGGCGTCGAGGTGCTGCTTGTCGTACGGCGCGGTCACCTCGCCGCCCGGCCGGACCACCAGCATCGACAGGGTCTTGGCGGACCCCCGGGCCAGCGGCGTGCTGGCCACGACGACGGCGCCGGTCTCGGCCGCGGCCTCCAGCAGCGGGTCGAGCCAGGAGCCCTCGAGGGCCGGGACCTCACCCAGGAAGACGCCCGGGTCGTAGCCGGTCAGGAACGCCTCGGGCAGCAGCACGAGCCGCACGTCCTGGCTCCCGGCCAGCCGCACCAGCCGGGCCGCGGTGGCGACGTTGGCGGGCACGTCCCCCGCGACGCAGGTGGCCTGCGCGGCGGCGACCCGCAGGACAGTCACGCCGTCACTCGACGACGACCTCGACCCGCTGGAACTCCTTGAGCTCGGTGTAGCCGGTGGTGGCCATCGAGCGCTTGAGCGCGCCGATGAGGTTCATGGTGCCGTCGGCGACGCGGGAGGGGCCGAAGAGGATCTCCTGGAGGGTGCCGACCGTGCCGAACTCCACCCGCTCGCCGCGCGGCAGCTCGCCGTGGTGCGCCTCGGCGCCCCAGTGGAAGCCGTGGCCGGGAGCGTCGGAGGCGCGCGCGAAGGGCGAGCCCACCATGACCGCGTCGGCGCCGCACGCGATCGCCTTGGCGATGTCGCCGGAGCGGCCGATCGAGCCGTCGGCGATGACGTGGACGTAGCGGCCGCCCGACTCGTCCATGTAGTCGCGGCGGGCGGCGGCCACGTCGGCGACGGCCGAGGCCATCGGCACGGCCACGCCGAGCACGGTGCGGGTCGTGTGGGCCGCGCCGCCGCCGAAGCCGACGAGCACGCCGGCGGTGCCGGTGCGCATGAGGTGCAGCGCGGCCTGGTAGGTCGCGCAGCCGCCGACGATGACCGGCACGTCGAGCTCGTAGATGAACTCCTTGAGGTTCAGCGGCTCGGCCTGGCTGGAGACGTGCTCGGCGGAGACGGTGGTGCCGCGGATGACGAACATGTCGACGCCCGCCTCGACGACGGTCTTGAAGAACTCCTTGGTGCGCTGCGGGGACAGCGACCCGGCCACGGTGACGCCACCCTCGCGCATCTCCTTGAGGCGCTCGGTGATCAGCTCGGGCTTGATCGGCTCGGCGTAGATCTCCTGCATCCGACGCGTCGCGTCGGAGCCCCGCAGGCTGGAGACCTCGTTGAGGAGCGGCGTGGGGTCGTCGTACCGCGTCCAGAGACCCTCGAGGTTGAGCACCCCGAGGCCGCCGAGCTTGCCGAAGGCGATCGCGGTCTCCGGCGACATCACCGAGTCCATCGGCGCGGCCATGACCGGCAGGTCGAAGCGGTAGGCATCGATCTGCCAGGCGACGCTGACCTCCTCCGGGTCGCGGGTGCGGCGCGACGGCACGATGGCCACGTCGTCGAAGGAGTAGGCACGGCGGGCGCGCTTGGCACGGCCGATCTCGATCTCTGTCACCGACACAGCCTAGCGAGGCGGCGCCCCGGCACGGCGCCCGCTTCGAAGGGTGGTGACGTGACCTACACCTGGCATGCGGTCGACGGCCGCCTGGTCGAGCTCTGCGACGAGTGCGGGTTCGACGCCCGCGACCTCACCGACGGCCGCGACGAGACCGAGCGGCTGATCACGGCGTACGCCGACCTCGAGCGCCTCCTCACCCATCCCGACGCCGACCGCCGGCCGGAGCCGGAGACCTGGTCGGCGCGCGAGTACGTCGACCACTGCGTCGAGGTGTGCGGCGCGGCTGAGCCGCAGCGGCTCAGCGACCGGTGTAGTTGGGGGCCTCGACGGTCATCTGGACGCCGTGGGGGTGGCTCTCGGTCAGCGAGGCGGAGGTGATCCGCACGAAGCGGCCCTTCTCCTGCAGCTCGGCGATGGTGCGGGCGCCGGTGTAGAACATCGACTGGTTGAGCCCGCCGATGAGCTGGTGGCTGACCGCGGCGAGCGGGCCGCGGTAGGCGACCTGGCCCTCGATGCCCTCGGGCACGATCTTGTCGTCGCTGGTGACCTCGGCCTGGAAGTAGCGGTCCTTGGAGTAGGACTTCTTGCCGCGGCTCGACATCGCGCCCAGCGAGCCCATGCCGCGGTAGGACTTGTACTGCTTGCCGTTGACGAAGACCAGCTCGCCCGGCGACTCCTCACAGCCCGCGAGCAGCGAGCCGAGCATCACGGAGTCGGCGCCGGCCACGAGGGCCTTGGCGATCTCGCCGGAGTGCTTCATGCCGCCGTCGGCGATGAGGGGCACGCCGGCGGGCTTGGTCGCCAGGCTCGCCTCGTAGACCGCGGTGACCTGCGGGACGCCCACGCCGGTGACGACGCGGGTGGTGCAGATCGAGCCGGGCCCGACCCCCACCTTGACGGCGTCGGCGCCGGCGTCGACGAACGCCTGCGCGCCCTCGCGGGTCGCGACGTTGCCGCCGATCACCTGGACGTGGCGGGTCGCGGGGTCGGTCTTGAGGCGCTGGACCATGTCGAGCAGCATCCGGACGTTGCCGTGGGCGGTGTCGGCCACCAGCACGTCGACCCCGGCCTCCACGAGGGTGGTCGCGCGCTGCCAGGCGTCGCCGAAGTAGCCGATCGCCGCACCGACGAGCAGGCGCCCGTCGGCGTCGTACGACGCGTTGGGGAACTGCTCGGACTTCACGAAGTCCTTGACCGTGATCAGGCCGGCGAGGCGGCCCTCGTCGTCGACCAGCGGCAGCCGCTCGCGCTTGTGCTTGCGCAGCAGGAGCGTCGCCTCGTCGCGGTCGATGCCGACCGGGCCGGTGATCAGCGGCATCGGCGTCATCACCTCGTCGACCTTCGTGGTGGCCCACTCCGCGACGGGGGTGAACCGCAGGTCGCGGTTGGTGATGATGCCGAGCAGGCGCATGTCGGAGTCGACGACGGGGAGGCCGGAGACGCGGTATTCGCCGCAGATGCGGTCGAGCTCCTCCAGCGTCGCGTCGGGGCCGATCACGACGGGGTTGGAGATGATGCCGGTCTGGGTCCGCTTGACGAGGTCGACCTGGTAGGCCTGGTCCTCGATCGAGAGGTTGCGGTGGAGGACGCCCACGCCACCCTGGCGGGCCATCGCGATGGCCATCCGCGACTCGGTGACGGTGTCCATCGCGGCACTGATCAGCGGGACGTTGATCGAGATCTCGCGGGTCAGGCGGGTCGTGGTGTCGATGTCCGCGGGCGCCAGGTCGGAGTGACCCGGCAGCAGCAGGACGTCGTCGTAGGTCAGGCCCAGGGCAGCGAACTTCTCGGGTACCTCCATGCGCAGATCCTACGGGGCGCCCCCGCGGCTCAGGGAGCCGCCATGAGCACGAAGGGCGCGGTCGCCGCGCTCAGCGCCGGACCGGGCGCAGCTCCCGCACCGGCACCCGCACGGTCAGCACGTCGGCGGCCATCCGGATCCGGCCGCGGAGGCCGGCCGCGAGGACCATCGGCAGCACCGCCTGGTTGTCGGCGCGGGTGGTCAGCACGATCTCCGAGGCCCCCATGGTGTTCGCCAGCCGCGCCGCGTCCACGAGCAGCCGGGTGCCGATGCCGCGGCGCTGCCAGGCGGGGTCGACGCGCAGCGTCACCGGCCGCACCTCGGGGTCCTCGACCGGCGGCCGCACGACGGCCAGGCCGACCGGGGTGCCGTCGATGAGGGCCGAGACGGCGTCGCCCTCCACGACGTACTCCGGGGTCGCCCCGGCGCCGACCCGGCGGCCCAGGGTCGGGGCCAGCGCGGACTCGCGGCCGCGGGCCAGAACGTCGCTGACCAGGTCGGCCATCGAGACGCCGCGGGCGTGCTCGGTCGCGGTGAAGGGCGCCGTACGACGGACCTGGACCTGCACCTCCCCCACCATCATGTCCATGACGTCCTGGACGGGGGTCAGCGTGCCCGCGACCGGGTCCGCCTCGGCGTCGAAGAGCAGGGCGACGATCTCGGGGAAGGACGCGGGCTGGGCGAGGATCTGGCGTGCGGCCTGCACGTAGCGGGTCGGCTGGTCGGTCAGCGCCGCCTCGGTGCACGGCGAGGCACTCACGGACTGCCCGCCGGAGGCCTCGATCAGCTCGGCGATCTCCGGCAGGCCCCAATCTTCGGGCGTGCGCAGCACGAGCTCGTCGGTCACCGTCTCGATCCCGGGGAAGATCTGCAGCCCCAGGATGTTGACGCCCGCGGCGCCGCAGCTCTGCGCGAGCACGGCCAGGGCGCCCGGTCGGTCGGGCAGGGTGGTGCGGACTCGCCACAGCATGGTGATCTCCCCCTCGAGACGCGCCGGCGCCGGTCGCCGGTCGACCCACCGAGCCTGACCCGGACGTGTTGCCGGATCGGGTCCGCCGTGTTTCGGCGGTGGAACAATGGCCGGATGGCCGAGTGGATCTACTTCCTGCACCCTCCGCAGACCGACTTCGCCGAGACGATGACCGAGCACGAGGGCGAGGTCTTCGGGGAGCACTTCACCCACCTCCAGAAGCTGCTCGCCGACGGCGTGCTCGTGCTGGCCGGCCCGACGCTGGGTCCGACCAACACCGGCATCACGGTCTTCGAGGCCCCCGACGAGGACGCGGCCCGCGCGATCATGGAGTCCGATCCCGCCATCGCGCGCGGGGTGGTCACCGGGGAGCTGCGGCCGTTCCGGGTCTCGCTGCTCCGGGGCCGGGAGTAGGCAGCAGCACCTCGACGCGGAGACCCCCGGCCGGCGCGTCGGACAGTCGCACGTCCCCGCCCCGGCTCCGGACCAGCCCGCGGACGATGGCCAACCCGAGCCCGGCGCCCCCGGCGTCGCGATCGCGCGCGTCGTCGAGGCGCGTGAACCGCTCGAACACCCGCTCCCGGTCCCCGGACGGGACACCGGGTCCGTCGTCCTCGACGGCGACCACCACGAGGTCCGCGAGGATCGAGGCCGACAGGCGGATGGTGTGAGCGTGCCGCGCGGCATTGGCGACGAGGTTCGCCAGGACGCGCTCGAGCTCCCCCGGACCCATCGACACCGACAGGCGAGCCCCGGGCTCCACCTCGATGCGGACCCCGGGCGAGGTCCACTCGCGAGCGACGTCCTCCATCACGGGACCCACGGCAACGGGCTCCGGCTCCACCGCGGGCTCGTCGTCGGAGGCGTCCAGCCGGGCCAAGGCCAGCAGGTCGTCGACGAGGGCCCCCAGCCGGACCACGTCCGCGTGCAGCTCCTCGGCGAGCTGGCCGCCGTCACCGAGCCTCCGGGCCACGTCGATCTGCATCCGCATCGACGCGAGCGGGCTGCGCAGCTCGTGGGCGGCGTCCGCCACGAAGCCCGCCTCCCGGTCCCGCGCCCGGTCGAGGCGGTCCAGCATCGAGTTCAGCGTGACCGCCAGCGCGTGCACCTCGTCGTCGGACGGCGGCACCGGCAGTCGCTCCCCGCGGGCCGACCCGGAGATCCGGTCGGCCGAGGACCGGAGCTCCTCGACCGGGCGCATGGCGGCACCGATGACGCGCCAGGCGATCAGGCCGAGCACCACCAGCAGCAGCGGGAAACTGATGACCAGCACGCGCCGGAGCAGGGCGTCGCTCGAGATCCGTTGGTCGATCGGCTCCGCGACCAGGACGGTCAGCTGTCGGCCCTGGGCGGTCACCCGGGTCGACCACACCTGCAGCTCCGAACCCGTGGCAACGCGTGAACCCGGCACGGTCACCGAGTCCGTCAGCGCCCGAGCCACCTCGGCCGGTGTGAGCAGCGCGGTGAGCGGGTCTGCGTTCTGCGACGCGCTCACCACGCGGCCCCGCTCGTCCAGCACCTGCACCGTCTCCACGCCCGAGACCGCAAGCGTCCTCGGCAGGCGACCGGCCCTCGCGAGGCTCACCACCTCGGCCGCCGTCGCCCGCGCAGCGTGCTCGACCCGTCGTTCGGTGGCGACGTGCAGTGCTGCGGCGAGGGCGACGCTCCCGACGGCCTGGGCGATCGCCAACCCGAGCAGCCCGACGACCATCAGCCGTGAGCGGAGGGACCACGACCGCCACGGGGCGTTCATGCGATCGCGGACCCGCCGAGCCGATATCCCGCGCCGCGCACCGTCCGCACCAGCTCCGCACCGAGCTTGCGGCGCAGGTAGCCGACGTACACCTCCACCGCGTTGGGGTCGTGCCTGCCGTCCCAGACCTGGTCGAGCAGCTCGACCTTGGTGAGCACGCGGTCCGGGTTGCGCAGGAAGTACTCGAGGAGCACGTACTCACGGGGGCTCAGGCTGACGGGCTCGCCACCCAGCGTCACCTCGTGGACCGCCGGGTCGAGGCACACGTCACCCCAGCTGAGCACGACCGGCCTGGCGTCCCGCGGCCGCCGCATGAGGGCCCGCAGGTGCGCCAGGACGACGACGTAGGAGAGCGGCTTGACCAGGTAGGCGTCGGCGCCGCAGTCGAGGCCGTCGGCCTGGTCGTGGGGGCCGTCCTTGGCGGAGAGGATCAGGACCGGGACCCAGTTCTCCTCGGCCCGGAGGGTGCGGACGACGTCGTAGCCGGACATGCCCGGGAGCATCACGTCCAGCAGGACCGCGTCGTACTCGCCCTCCCGGGCGGCGGTCAGGCCCGCGGGCCCGGTGTGGGCGATGTCCACGGAGTAGCCGTCCGCGCTCAGCCCCCGGCGCAGGGCGTGCGCCATGCGCACCTCGTCCTCCACCACCAGCAGCCGCACGCCCACATCCTCACGCTCGACCTGTCGCCGGGCACAGGTTCTCAGCGACTTCACAGCGCCGATCCCCAGAATAGGGACCATGACCACGTTCGCCCGCCGCCCTGTGCTGCGCTGGCTCGCGCCCCTGGTGGCGGCGCTGCTCCTCGCCAGTGCCGGCGCGACCATCGCCACCATCAGCGCGGGGGCACGGGACGCCCTGTCGCCCCGCAGCGCGGCCCAGCTCCTGGTCGACGTCCAGAAGGCCAGGGTGGCGGGGTTGTCCGGCACCATCGTGCAGACCTCGAACCTCGGGCTGCCCGCCCTGCCCAACGTGGGAGGCAGGTCCAGCGCGGACTTCACCAGCCTGGTGTCCGGGTCGCACACGCTGCGCGTCTGGTACGCCGGGCCCTCCAAGGCCCGGCTGGCGCTGCTCGGCGACATGAGCGAGTCGGACCTGATCCGCAACGGCCCGGACGTGTGGCTCTGGTCGAGCAGCTCCAACACCGCGAAGCACGCCACGATCCCCGCCTCGGCCGACACACCGGACCCCGCCGACACCCCGGTCACGGACGCGCCGGTCACCCCGCAGGAGGCCGCGGACATGGCCCTCGAGCAGATCACCCCGACGACCAGCGTCACGACCGATCCCGCCGCCGTGGTGGCCGGCCGATCGGCGTACCAGCTCGTCCTCGAGCCGAAGGACGCCTCCACGCTGGTCGGGACGGTGAAGATCGCCATCGACGGCGCGACCCACATCCCGCTGCGGGTCCAGGTCTTCCCCCGAGGCTCCACCGATCCGGCCTTCGAGGTCGGCTTCACGGCGTTCGACCCGAGCGTCCCCTCGGACTCGGTCTTCGCCTTCAACCCGCCGCCCGGAGCCACCGTGTCGGAGATGCTCGGCCAGCACGGCACCGACAGGAGTGGAGACCCGGGCACGGATCCCGCGACCCACGAGGGTGACCGGTCCGCAGCCGCGCCCACGGTGGTCGGGAGCGGATGGGCCTCGGTCGTGGTGGCCACGCTGCCCCAGTCCCAGGCGTCCGGCGGCGGGCTGGGCAGCTTCGACGGCGTCGTCAAGCGATTGCCCGTGGTCTCGGGCAGCTGGGGCTCGGGGCACCTGTGGCGTGGCACCCTGTTCTCCGTGCTGGTGACCGACGACGGGCGCGTGGCCGCAGGGTCGGTTGCTCCCGACGCCCTCTACGCCGCACTCTCGAGCCCGTGAGCCAGGCTTCGACGACACCCGCCGTCCGGACGGCGGGACTGACCAAGGCGTTCGGCGCGCACCAGGCCGTGGCGGGGATCGACCTGGAGGTGCCGTCCGGAGCGGTCTACGGCTTCCTCGGACCCAACGGGTCGGGGAAGACCACGACCATCCGGATGCTGCTCGGGCTGGTCCAGCCGACAGCCGGCTCCATCGAGCTGCTGGGCAGCCCCGTGCCCGAGCGCGTGGTGGACGCCCTGCCGCGTGTGGGTGCGCTGGTCGAGGGCCCCGCGTTCCACCCGTACCTGTCCGGCCGCGACAACCTCTTCCGGCTCGACGCGGCGGACCGGACCGCCGACCCGGACACCGCGAAGCAGCGCGTCGACGCCGCGCTCGAGCGGGTCGGGCTGGGGCCCGCCGCCGGGAAGCGCTTTCGGGCCTACTCGCTCGGCATGCGGCAACGGCTCGCCATCGCCGGGGCGCTGCTCACCCCCAAGGACCTGATGGTGCTCGACGAGCCGACCAACGGGCTGGACCCGCAGGGCACCCGCGAGGTCCGCGCCCTGATCGGCTCACTCGCCGACGAGGGCGCCACTGTGCTCGTGTCCAGCCACCTGCTCTCCGAGGTGGAGCAGGTCTGCACCCACATCGGCATCATGCACGCGGGTCGCCTGGTCACCCAGGGCACGGCCGCCGACGTCCGCGGGGTCCGCGAGACCGAGGCGCGCATCGAGACCGACCAGCCCGCCGAGGCCGCGCGGATCATGCGCGAGCTCGGCCTCACCGACGTCCGGGTCACCCCGGGCGGTGCCGCCGGCCGGCTGGGCTCGGTCGCGCCGGAGAAGGTGGTCACCGCCTGCGTGCACGCCGGGCTGTCGGTCACGCGGTACGTCGTCGACGCCCCGCTCCTCGAGGACATCTTCGTCGCGCTCACCGGGGAGGGATTCGATGTCAGCGGCTGAGGTGGCGACCGGCGTCGTACACACGGGGATCAGACCGGTACGCCGGCCCTCACTGCGCTTCCTGCGCTCGGAGCTGCGGCTGATCTTCCGTCGACGGCGCAACCAGATCGGCCTCCTGGTGCTGGCCGCGGTCCCGATCTTCATCGCGATCGCCGTGAAGAGCACCGCGTCGCGCCCCGGCGAGGAGGCGCCGGACTTCTTCCGCTCCATCACGGAGAACGGGCTGTTCGTGGCGCTGTCCGCGCTCACCATCGAGCTCGGGCTGTTCCTCCCCCTCGCCATCGGCGTGATCGCGGGCGACTCGGTGGCGGGCGAGGCCAACGTCGGCACCCTGCGCTACCTGCTGACGGCACCCGTGGCTCGGCTGCGTCTGCTGGGGGTCAAGTACGTCGCGGTGGTGATCTTCGCCTTCGTGGCTACCCTCACCGTCACCGTGACCGGGATGGTGGTCGGCCTGGCGCTCTTCGGTGGCGGCGACCTCACGACCCTGTCGGGCAGCCAGGTCTCCTTCACCAACGGGTTCGTGCGGGTGCTGGTCGCCTCGGCCTACATCGCGCTCTGCCTCGCCTCGCTGGGCGCGGTCGGGTTGTTCATCTCCACCCTCACCGAGCAGCCCATCGCCGCCACGATCGCGACGGTCTTCTTCAGCGCCACCAGCCTGATCCTCGACGCCATCCCCCAGGTGTCCTGGCTGCACCCCTACCTCATCACCCACCACTGGACCGCGTTCGGGGACCTGCTCCGGGACCCGGTCGTGTGGGGCGGCGTGACCAAGGGGGTCTACGTGGCGGGCGCCTACGCCGTGGTGTTCTTCCTCGCGGCCTGGGCCCGCTTCGCCGGCAAGGACGTCACCAGCTAGGTGTGGGACCGTTCCGGGTCTCGGTGCTTCGCTGTCGCGTGCAACCGAATGCCGGCTGACCTCGTTCAGAGGGACATGGAGACTCGGGGGAAGAACCGCTGATGAGGCGCAGGGACCAGGCCGGGGACGAGGCGTTCACGGAGTTCGCAGCCGCGTCGCGGGCGCGGCTGCGCCGGACGGCCTACCTGCTGTGCGGCGACTGGGACCGCGCGTCCGACCACGTCCAGGAGGGCCTGGTCCGCGTGTACGTCGCGTGGCCGCGGCTGGTGCGCAACGGCGGCGAGCTCGCCTACGCCCGCAAGGCCGTCGTCAGCGCGTTCCTGGACTCGGCCCGGCGCCGCTCCAGCACCGAGCTGCCGGTTGCCGAGCACCACGAGGGCGCGACGCCCGACGACGTGGCGGGCGCGGTCGCCGACCGGGCCGCCCTGATGGCCGCGCTCGCGCGGCTGCCCGAGCGGCAGCGGGCCTGCGTGGTGCTGCGGTACTTCGAGGACCTCGACGTCCACGCCACGGCGATCGCCCTCGGGTGCAGCGAGGGCACGGTCAAGAGCCAGACGTCCCGGGCGCTCAGCAGTCTCCGGTCCATGTTCGAGGCGGCGGCCCGCGACGAGCTCGCGGTCGCCGGAGAGAGGAGCCTGCCGTGGTGAACGAGCTGCGCACCCTGCTGCGGGAGAACGTCGAGCACGCCCCCGAGGACCACGCCGACCTCGGCGAGGTGCTCCGCCTCGGCCGGTCCCGCGTACGCCGCCGGCGGACCCTCGTCGGCTCCGGCGCCGTGTCGGCGATCGCCGTCGCGGGCGTCGTGACCGCGCTGGCGCTCGGCGGTCCCGGCACGGACCACGCCGCCGGTCCGGCGTCGCGGCCGGCCCCGGACGCGCCGACGACCAGCCTCGCCGACGCCACCCCGGCCGTGGCCGGACGCGACTACACCGAGCTGGCGTCGTACACCAACGACAACCTCGACGCCGACAACGGGCAGTACTTCGACGGGGTCACCGACGACGGGCTCGTCCTCTTCCGCGACGGGCCGCGGGCCGACCAGCTGCGGCCGCGCTTCGCGCTGCTCGACCCGGCGACGGGGACCAAGGACTGGCTGCCGGACCTGCACATCGGCCAGACCCAGACCTGGCCGGTCGAGCTCGGGTCCGACCGCCTCGCCCTCGTGGGCGCGGCCGGCAGTCAGGCCTCGACGCTGACGGCCTACGTCTTCGACCGCAGCTCCCGCACGTGGTCGGCGGTGACCTGGCCCGGCCTGCCGGCGGTGGGCTTCCCCGGATCGGCCCAGGTCGGCCCCGACGGGCGCCTGTACGTCGGCACGCCGGCCACGCAGGGCAAGATCCCCCCGGGCGGCTGGCCGACCCAGCCGGGCGGCGACGCCGAGGACGCCGACGCCCAGGGCGACTCGTTCGAGCTGTGGTCGGTCTCGCTGACCGAGGGCTCCGACGCCCGCGACGAGGGCCTGCGCTTCGGCGAGCTGGCCTTCACCCCGCACTCGATGGTGTGGACCGACCGCAGCAACGGCGACGCCGGGCAGGTGCACGTGCGCGACCTCGCGACCGGCGAGGAGCACGCGTTCGACCCCCACTCCGGCGACCGGTGCAACCTGCTGGGCTTCGGGGCGACCGACGACCGGGTCGTGCTGAGCCAGTACTGCGGCACCTACGGCGACGTCCGCGACGACCGGGTCCAGGTGCTGACGACCGACGGCGACCAGGTCGTCACGATCCAGGACAGCAGCAGCGACGGCATGCTCGCCGGGGCCGGCGGTGACGGCAGCCTCGTCGAGGTCTCGGCGTACGAGCCGGGCCGGGCGGGGACCTACCTCTACGACCTCGCGACCGATCGGCTGCTGCGGATCAGCGACGGGATGTCGCACTGGGGCAACGGCGGCCCGACGCCGGACGGCACGTTCCTGTGGAGCACCCCGACCAACCACGGCCACGGCCAGGTGCAGCACGTCGGACGGCTGACCCCCTGAAAATGACACCGACCCGTCGTCAGCTGACGACGGGTCGGTGCGGTGTCGCGTCAGGACGCGACGGGTGGATCAGTGGCCGTGGCCGTGCCCGTGGCCGGCGCCCGCGGGGGCGTCGTCCTCGTCCTCGGGCTTCTCCACGATCAGCGTCTCGGTCGTCAGCAGCATGGCCGCGATCGAGGTGGCGTTGACCAGCGCGGAGCGGGTGACCTTGACCGGGTCCAGGACGCCCTGGGCGACCAGGTCGCCGTACTCCTCGGTGGCGGCGTTGTAGCCGTTGCCGATGCCGAGCTCGCGGACCTTGGAGGTGACGACGTAGCCGTTGACGCCGCCGTTCTCGGCGATCCAGCGCAGCGGCTCGTCGGCGGCCTTGCGCACGATGCGCACGCCCGCCGCCTCGTCGCCGGTGAGGCCGAGGTCGCCGTCGAGGACGGAGACCGCGTGGATGAGCGCGGAGCCACCGCCGGGGACGATGCCCTCCTCGATCGCGGCGCGCGTCGCGGAGACGGCGTCCTCGATGCGGTGCTTCTTCTCCTTCAGCTCCACCTCGGTGGCGGCGCCGACCTTGATCACGCACACGCCGCCGGCCAGCTTCGCGAGGCGCTCCTGGAGCTTCTCGCGGTCCCAGTCGGAGTCGGTGTTCTCGATCTCGGCCTTGATCTGGTTGACGCGACCCTCGACCGCGGCGGCGTCACCGGCACCGTCGATGATCGTGGTGTTGTCCTTGGTGATCACGACGCGGCGGGCCTGGCCCAGCACCTCGAGACCGACCTGGTCGAGCTTGAGGCCGACCTCGGGGGCGATGACCTGACCACCGGTCAGGGTCGCGATGTCCTGCATCATCGCCTTGCGGCGGTCACCGAACGCCGGAGCCTTGACGGCGACCGCGTTGAACGTGCCGCGGATCTTGTTCACGACCAGGGTCGAGAGGGCCTCGCCCTCGACGTCCTCGGAGAGGATGAAGAGCGGCTTGCCGGCGGCGATGACCTTCTCGAGCAGCGGCAGCAGGTCGGAGATCGCGGAGATCTTGCCCTGGTGCAGCAGGATGTAGGGGTCGTCGAGGACGGCCTCCATGCGCTCGGGGTCGGTGACGAAGTACGCCGAGATGTAGCCCTTGTCGAACTGCATGCCCTCGGTGAACTCCAGCTCGGTGCCCATGGTGTTGGACTCCTCGACCGTGATCACGCCGTCCTTGCCGACCTTGTCGAAGGCCTCGGCGAGCAGGTCGCCGATGACGCTGTCGCGGCTGGAGATCGTGGCCACGGAGGCCATGTCCTCGCGGGACTCGACCTCGCGGGCCGCCTCGCGCAGCGCGTCGCCGACGGCCTCGGCCGCGGCGTCCATGCCCCGCTTGAGACCCATCGGGTTGAAGCCGGCGGCCACGGCGCGCAGGCCCTCGTGGACCATCGCCTGGGCCAGCACGGTGGCGGTGGTGGTGCCGTCACCCGCGACGTCGTTGGTCTTGGTGGCGACCTCCTTGGTGAGCTGCGCACCGAGGTTCTCGAACGGGTCGTCCAGCTCGATCTCCCGCGCGACGGTCACACCGTCGTTGGTGATCGTGGGGGCGCCCCACTTCTTGTCGAGGACGACGTAGCGGCCCTTGGGGCCGAGCGTCACCTTGACGGCGTTGGCGAGCTTGTCCACGCCGCGCTCGAGCGAGCGGCGGGCGTTCTCGTCGAACTCCAGGATCTTGGGCATTGGTCTCCTCTAGAAACGAGTTCGGGTCGTGCCGCCCAGGGTGCGCAGGAGCGCACCGTGGGCAGCACGACCCGGTGAAATCAGGAAACGACGGCGAGGACGTCGCGGGCGCTCAGGATGAGGTACTCGGCGCCGGCGTACTTGACCTCGGTGCCGCCGTACTTGCTGTAGATGACCTTGTCGCCGACGTTGACGTCCAGCGGGACGCGGTTGCCGTTGTCGTCGATGCGACCCGGACCGATGGCCAGGACCTCGCCCTCCTGGGGCTTCTCCTTGGCGGTGTCCGGGATGACCAGGCCGGAGGCCGTGGTCTGCTCGGCGTCGAGGGGCTTCACGACGAGGCGGTCCTCGAGGGGCTTGATGTTGACCGACACGATGTCGACCTCCACTTTCTCCACTTGTCTGACTCTGGGGTGAAGGCGCGGGACGCGCCTCCGGACGTTGGGGCCTGCTGGGAAGGGCGCCGTCGCGGGGGTCGCTCTTCGTCGCAAGCACTGGCACCCTCATGGCGAGAGTGCCAGATCAGACGTTAGCACTCGCCCCAGCGGAGTGCCAGAGAAGCCCACCTGAACGTTCGCCCAACGCTCTGCGAGGATCGCCTCGTGGACCTCGACGACTTCCGGTGGCTGCTGACCGACGACGGCCAGCAGCTGCTCGCCCGCGCCGCCGACGCCCCGGCCGACCCGCTGCACGCCCAGACCCAGCTCCGTCGTACGGCGGATCCGGGGCACGTCGCCGCGGCGCTCACCCAGGTCGGGCTGCGCCGCAGGGCGGAGGCGAAGTTCGGCGACCTCGCGGCGCGGATGTACTTCACGCCGGACGGCCTCGAGCAGGCGACCCGGCTCCCCGTCGCCACGCACCGCTCCGCCCGGTTGCAGGCCGCGCAGATGGAGACGCTGGTCGACCTGGGCTGCGGCATCGGCGGTGACCTCATCACGTCCGCCCGCGCCGGCCTGACCTGCGCCGGCGTCGACCTCGACCCCGTGCGGGTGGCCGTCGCCGAGGCCAACCTGGCCGCCCTCGACCTGCCGGGCGCGGTCATGGTCGCCGACGCCACCGGGGTCGACCACTCCCCCTTCGACGTGGCCTTCGCCGACCCGGCGCGACGCACCGGCCGCGGCCGCACGTTCGACGTCGAGGACTGGACCCCGCCGTGGCCGTTCGTCGAGGGCCTGCTGCGCCGCGACGCGTGCGTCAAGGTCGCCCCGGGAATCCCGCACGCGATCATCCCGGCCGGGGTCGAGGCCGAGTGGGTCAGCGACCACGGCGAGGTCAAGGAGGCCGCGCTCTGGTCGGGCCGGCTGGCCACCACCGAGCGCCGGGCCACCGTCATCGGCGACGGCGGGCTGGCCACCCTCACCGAGGAGGACGACCCGGGCGCCGGCGTCGTACCGGTCGGTCGATTCCTCTACGAGCCCGACGGCGCGGTGATCCGGGCCGGCCTGGTCACCGCCGTCGCCGCCGGGGTGCGGGGCGGCCTGGTCGACGCCCACATCGCCTACGTCACCTCCGACGAGGCGATGCGGACCCCCTTCGCCCGCGGCTACGAGGTGCTCGAGGAGCTGCCCTACCGCGAGAAGGCCCTGCGCGCGGCCCTTCGGGAGCGCAACGTCGGCGCCCTGACCATCAAGAAGCGCGGCGTCGAGGTCGTGCCCGAGCAGCTGCGCAAGCGCCTCGACCTCTCCGGGGACGAGACCGCCACGGTCGTGCTCACCCGGGTCGCCGGGAGCGGCACGGCCCTCCTCGTCCGACCCTTCTGACGGCTACGCCGAGGCCAGCAGCAGCCGGGCCATCGGGTGGCCGCGGACCCGGCCCGCGAGGGTGTCCCAGGTCAGCTCCATGACCGTGGACGGGGCGGCGCGACGCGTGAGCATCCGGGTCATCCACTCCCGCACCTCGAGCATGATCGTGTCGTCCCCGGTCACCAGCGCCGCGCCCAGGCAGCCGACCAGGTGGTCGACGTTGCTCTCGTAGTCGGTCCACCAGTCCGGGGTGCCGCCCTCGTCCCCGACGCGGCGGCGTACCTGCCGGACGACGTACGCCGCCAGCTCGGGCCGGGCATCCTCCAGCCAGGCGCCCTCGGCCTCGCCCGGCACCGCTTCGAGGTCGGGCAGCCGTGGGAGCCGGGCGGGGAGCCGGTCCAGCACCTCGACCACGGCCTCGATGCTGGGGGCGTGGACCGTGGCCCCGAGCGAACGCGCCCGGCGGGCGTCGAGTCCGAACGCCTGACCGCCCACGACGACGGGCACCCCGAGCGCGCGGAGGCTGACCAGCATCGACTTCTGCGTGCCGAGGGCCGAGGTGAGCGACCCGCTGAACAGGACGGCTCTCGGCCCGAGGTCGAGCACCTCGCTCAGCAGCGAGGACGGCTCGGGGTCGGCGCCGAGGTAGTGCACGCGGTGGCCCTCCATCCGCAGGCCCTCGGCCACGACGAGAGCGGGCAGGGCGTGCCGCTCGCCGGGGAGGCAGGACACCAGGAGGGCACGCCCGTCGAGGGTCGGCGGCCGCGAGGCGACCGAGGCCAGCCAGTGCACGAGGCTCTCGCTGACCGCCGTGGCCTCGTGCTCCTGGGCCACCGTCCACTCGCCCTCGAGCCACAGCTCGCCGATCCGGTGCTGGGCCTCGAGCACGAACTCGTCGAGCACCTCGCGCGGCGCGGCCCCCTCGTCGAGGGCTCGCTGGATCAAGGTGATCGCCTGGTCGCGATCACCCTCCGCGAGAGCCGTCCAGTAGGCCTCCCACCCGGACATGGCCCCACTGTGTCAGAGTCCGGACGCGCGCTCGGCCCCAATTGTGGTGTCGTCGCCATGCCCGGTGTGCACGACGGTGTCGTCGGGGAGGGCGAAGAGCCGGGCCCGGATCGACTCCTTGATGAGGTCCTCGTCGGAGAAGGACCGCCCGGTCGCCCCCGGACCGCCCTGGAAGAGGGTGTCGCCGGTGAAGACGCAGCCCAGCTCGGGGGCGTGGAAGCAGACCGCGCCCGGCGCGTGGCCGGGCGTGTGGATCACCCGCAGCTGGGTGCCGCCGACGGTCAGCTCGAAGCCGTCGGCCAGGTCGAGGTCCCACAGGTGGTCGGTGTGGGTCAACTCCCACAGCGGCCGGTCGTCGGGGTGCAGCATGATCGGCGCGACCACCCGCTCGCGCAGTGCCGGCGCGACCCGCACGTGGTCGTCGTGGGCGTGGGTGCACAGGATCGCCTTGACCGTGCGGTCGCCGACCACGTCCATGATCGCCTCGACGTCGTGCGGCGCGTCGATGACCACGCACTCCCGGTCGTCGCCGACCACCCAGATGTTGTTGTCGACCTGGTGGGTCTCGCCGTCGAGGCTGAACGTGCCGGACACGACCGCGTGGTCGACGCGGGTCACTTGAGGATCACCACGCTGCGGAGCACGTCGCCGTCGTGCATGCGGGCGAAGGCGGCCTCCACGTCGTCGATGCCGATCTCCTCGGTGACGAACGCGTCGAGGTCGAGCCGACCCTGCTGGTAGAGGTCGACGAGCATCGGGAAGTCACGGCTGGGCAGGCAGTCGCCGTACCAGCTCGACTTCAGCGACCCGCCGCGGCCGAAGACGTCGATGAGCGGGATGTCGGGCAGCGTCATGTCCGGCGTCGGGACGCCGACCAGGACGACGGTGCCGGCCAGGTCGCGGGCGTAGAACGCCTGCTTCCAGGTCTCGGGACGGCCCACGGCCTCGATGACGACGTCGGCGCCGTGGCCGCCGGTGAGCTCCTGGATCGCGGCGACCGGGTCGGTCGTCGAGGAGTCGACCGTGTGGGTCGCCCCCATCTCGGTGGCCTTGGCGAGCTTCTTGGGGTCGATGTCGACGGCGATGATCGGGCTCGCACCCGCCAGCGCCGAGCCGGCCACCGCGGCCACCCCCACGCCGCCGCAGCCGATGACGGCCACGGACTTGCCGCGCGTCACCTGGCCGGTGTTGATCGCGGCGCCGATGCCGGCCATCACGCCGCAGCCCAGCAGGCCGACGGCCGCGGCCCGGGCCGAGGGGTCGACCTTGGTGCACTGGCCGGCCGCGACCAGGGTCTTCTCGGCGAACGCGCCGATGCCCAGGGCCGGCGAGAGCTCGGTGCCGTCCTCGAGTGTCATCTTCTGCGTGGCGTTGTGGGTGGCGAAGCAGTACCACGGCTCGCCGCGGTCGCACGCCCGGCAGTCGCCGCACACGGCGCGCCAGTTGAGGACCACGAAGTCGCCCGGCGCCACGCTGGTCACGTCGTCGCCGACGGCCTCGACCACGCCCGCGGCCTCGTGGCCCAGCAGGAACGGGAAGTCGTCGTTGATGCCGCCCTCGCGGTAGTGCAGGTCGGTGTGGCAGACCCCGCAGGCCTGCACCTTCACCAACGCCTCCCCCGGGCCCGGATCGGGCACGTTGATGGTGGTGACCTCGACCGGCTGACCCTTGCCGCGCGCGACGACGGCCTTGACCTGCTGCATGCGTGCTCCCTCTCGTCGGTGGCTTCCCATGCAACCGTAGGGGCAGGGTGTGCGTGTAGGCGGGTGTGGAGGTCAGGGTGGCGGCTCGGTCCGACTTCGAGGAGTGGCTCGTCGCGCGCGAGCCGTCCCTCCAGCGGCTCGCGCTCCTGCTCACCGGCGACCCGCACTCCGCGCAGGACCTCGTGCAGACCTCGCTCGCCAAGCTCTACCTCGCCTGGGACCGGCTCGAGGACCGCGAGCACCTCGACGGCTATGCCCGCCGGGTCCTGGTCAACGAGCACCGGAGCGCCTGGCGGCGGCCGTGGCGACGGCGCGAGGTCGTCACCGCGGAGGTGCCGGACGTTCCGACGTCGTCCCGCAGCGGTCCCGACGTGCACGCCGAGGTGTGGGCGTTCGTCGCCACCCTGCCGCCGCGCCAGCGGGCCGTGCTCGTGCTGCGCTACTACGAGGAGCTCACCGAGGCCGAGACCGCCGACGTCCTGGGCATCTCGGTCGGCACCGTGAAGTCCCAGGCCAGCCGCGCCCTCGCCGCGCTGCGGTCCCGCCTCGCGGACCACCCCGAGATCACGCACCCCGGACAGGAGGAGTCATGACCGACCCCGCCGAGCGGCTGCTCACCGAGGCGCTCCACCGCCGCGCCGATCACGCGTCGTACGACGTGACGGGGGTGGGTGACGTCGCCTCCACGGCGCGCGGCATCCGGCGCCGCCAGCTGCGCAACCGGACCGTCCTGGCCGCCGCGGCCGTGCTGGTGGTGTCCGTGCCGACGGCGGTGTTCGTGCGCGGCCACGGGGCGTCACCGGCGCCCGGACCGACGGACCCAGTGCCGTCCTCGATCGACCTGCGCGACCTCGCCCGTGGCCCCGCGCCGCGGATCTCCTACGTCGAGGGGCATGACTTCATCGGGACCGACGGGTCCCGGCACCCGCTGCCGATCGCCGGCGGGATCACCGCGATCACGCCGTACCACGGGGGCTTCCTGGTCGCCGACGACCAGACGGTCGGGGCGTCGGTGGGGCTGCACCAGTACGACGGGCAGGGGCACGAGATCGCCTCGTCCTGCACCACGGGGTCACCGGTGCTGAGCCCCGACCAGCTCGACGCCGTGTGGGTGCGGTTCCCCTGCTCGGAGGCCACCGGCAGCCCCTCGAGCGTGGTCGTGCGCGGCATCGCCAGCGGCATGGGCGACGGCGAGACCAGCCAGGACACCGGCCTGTTCGCGCGAGTGGTCGGCCTGCTGGGCGAGCGGGTCGTGCTCACGGTCGACTCCGCCGACGGGGGCGCCTTCGTGACCGACCTGCAGCATCCGCCGGTGCGGATCCCCGGTCTGGCGAGTGCCGGTGGCGTGAGCCCGACGACCGGCCAGGTCGCCGGGCAGGTCGTCGGCGACACGTCGACCGCGGTGGTCGTCGACCCGGACACCGGTGCGGTGGCGTGGCGCGCGGAGCACACGGTCCTGCAGGGGTTCAGCCCGGACGGCAGGCACGTCCTCGGGCTCGTCGACCACGGCAGCGGCTTCTGCTGCCAGGCGGTGTACGACGCCGCTACCGGCCGCCCGGTCACCGACGTGGAGCGCATCCTCAACGGGATCGGGGCCACGAGCGTGCCGGTCACCTGGGAGGACGACCGCCACCTGCTCGCCCGCATCCCCGACGGCAAGCGGCTCGTGCTCGTCCGGATCGGCCTCGACGGCTCCCTCGAACGGGCCGGCACCCCCGTTCCGGCCTCCGAGCAGTTCGTGCTGGCGGCGACTCCCTGACGGGACTCACGCCGCCTCAGCCCGCCAGCACCTCGGTGACCGGCATCGACGAGTCGGCGGGCAGGTCGAGCGACGACGGCGTACGGCCACGGGCGACCATCTCCGAGCCGAGCGCGGCCACCATCGCGCCGTTGTCGGTGCACAGGCCCGGCCGCGGCACCCGCACCCGGATCCCTCGGGCGGTCGCGCGCTCCTCGGCCATCGCCCGGAGGCGGGAGTTGGCGGCGACGCCGCCGCCGATCAGGATGTCCTCGATCCCCTCGCTGACCGCGGCGTCGATCGCCTTGCGGGTCAGCACGTCGCAGACCGCCTCCTGGAACGACGCCGCGACGTCCGCCACCGGCACCGGCTCCCCCGCCCGCTCGCGCGCCTCGACCCAGCGCGCGACGGCGGTCTTGAGACCGGAGAAGGAGAAGTCGAAGCGGTGCCGCTCCAGGTCGCGGCGCGAGGTCAGCCCGCGCGGGAAGTCGATCGCCACCGAGGACCCGGACCGTGCCGAGCGGTCGATGTGCGGGCCGCCGGGGAACGGCAGGCCCAGCAGCCGGGCCACCTTGTCGAAGGCCTCACCGGCCGCGTCGTCGATGGTCGCCCCCATCGGCTGCACGCCGACCGTCACGTCCGAGACGCGCAGCAGCGAGGAGTGCCCACCGCTGACCAGCATCGCCAGGCAGGGCTCCGGCAGTGGGCCGTGCTCGAGCTGGTCGACGGCGACGTGCGAGGCGAGGTGGTTGACGCCGTAGATCGGCTTGCCGAGCCCGAGCGCCAGCGCCTTGGCCGCGGCCACCCCGACCAGCAGCGCACCGGCCAGGCCGGGACCTGACGTCACGGCGATCGCGTCGACGTCGTGCAGCCGGATGCCGGCGGTCTCGCAGGCCCGCTCGATGGTGGGGACCATCGCCTCGAGGTGCGCCCTTGAGGCCACCTCGGGTACGACGCCGCCGAACCGCGCGTGCTCCTCGACGCTGCTCGCCACGGCGTCGGCGAGCAGGGTGTGGCCGCGCACGATCCCGACGCCGGTCTCGTCGCAGGAGGTCTCGATCCCGAGCACCAGCGGTTCGTCCATGGGTGCATTGTGCCGACTTCGCCGAATCCGTTCCCAACGGCCCCCATCGGGATTAGGTTGTCCGCGTTTCTGTCGGCATCCACCTCCATCGGAGCAACTCCATGCGACTCTCGGGACACACCCGAACCCGCGCTGCCCTCGCAGCCACCGCATCCGCCGCCCTCCTCATCGGTCTCCCCGCCACCGCGGGCGCCATGACGGACGACTCGACCCTGACGCCCGCCACGCACTTCGTGATGGCGGCCGACGGCTCGAGCGGCCTGACCGCTCACGGCAAGGGCATCCCCAACATCGACTCGGTCAAGTCGACGATCCGGGCCTACTACAACGCCCCGACCGGTATCGCGAACAAGACCGACTCGCCCTACATCACCGAGATGAAGGCCATGGAGGCCGGCATCCTCGCGCAGATCCCGACCGCCCCGGCCCCCAACCTGGCCGTCGTCTTCGACGCCGACGACACCACGCTGTGGACCTACGACATGGAGGACGGGGCGATGCACTTCAACTTCGACCCGACCCTCCAGGGCACCTGGGTGCACGACGGCCTCTTCCCGGCCACGCCGGGCATGGTCGACTTCGTCAAGGCAGTCGCCGACAAGGGCTACAACGTCTACGGCCTGACCGGCCGTGGCGAGAGCCAGGAGGCCGACACGCTGGCCAACCTGTCGAAGGTCGGCTACACCGAGTTCAACGCCGACAACTTCTTCACCAAGTTCGGCAGCGCCGACACCAAGCCGGCCTACCTCGACTGCCACACCAGCGTCGACCCGGCCGACGACCCGGCCAAGTGCACGACGGTCGAGTACAAAGCCGGCACCCGCAAGCACATCGAGCAGGACCTGGGCCAGACCATCGTCCTGAACATCGGCGACCAGTGGTCCGACCTCCAGGGCGGTTACGCGCTGCACACCGTCAAGCTGCCGAACCCGACGTACTACCTGCCGAGCCCCGACATCCAGGGCGCGCCCAGCACCGACTCGCAGCTCACGCCGAAGACCGAGTTCGACATGCAGCCGGACGGCTCCAGCGGGAAGACGGTCGGTGGCGAGAACATCCCGAACATCGACTCGGTGAAGTCCACGATCCGCACCTACTACGGCGCCCCCAGCGGCCTCGCCAACGCGGACACGTCGCCGTACATCTCGGACCTGTCGAACATCGAGAACCTCTGGACGAAGCGGCTCACCAACCGCTGCGCCCGCGGGGTCGCGCACGGCACGAAGCCGGCCGTCGTCTTCGACGCCGACGACACCACGTTGTGGACCTACAACATGGAGGACGCGGCGATGCACTTCAACTTCGACCCGACCCTTCAGAACACCTGGGTCCAGGAGGGTCGCTTCCCGGCCGTCCCGGGCATGCCCGCCGTCGTCAACGCCGCCAAGGCCGCCGGCTGCAAGATCATCGGGCTCACGGGCCGCAACAACGCCCAGCGCGTCGCGACCCTCGACAACCTGGCGAAGTACTACTACGACGACAACGACAACGCGCTGTTCAAGTCGCAGTACTACTTCACGAAGTGGACCAGCACCGACACCCCGCCGGCCTACATCGACTGCGCGCAGGACTCCGACGCCACGAAGTGCTCGACCATCGAGTACAAGTCGTCGACCCGCAAGTACGTCGAGGACCACTTCGGCTTCCACATCATCGCGAACTTCGGTGACCAGTTCAGCGACCTGATCGGCCAGCACTCCGACAACGTGATCAAGCTGCCGAACCCGACGTACTACCTGCCGTAAGGCACCCCGCACCACCCAGCACCACAGCACCAGGTGACGGCGTCACCGCCCCGGTCCGAGAGCCTTCTCGAGGACCACGGCGGTGGCGCCGTCGCCGTAGTAGCGGGGCCGACGGGCCAGCTCGGCGAAGCCGCGGGCGGCGTAGAACGCCAGCGCGCCGTCGTTGTCCTCGCGCACCTCCAGCAGCAGGCGCTCCGCACCGCCCTCGCGCGCCAGGGCCACGACCGCGTCGAGCAGCTCGCTGGCCAGCCCCGTGCGTCGTACGCCGGCATCGACCGCGATCCGCTGCAGTTCCGCGACGTCCGCGACGACGCTGGCCACCGCGTGGCCGACGAGGGTGCCGTCCAGCTCGGCGACGAGGTAGTGGACGGTCGGCAGCCGGTCGTTGATCCCCTCGGCCACCAGCCCCTCGGACCAGGCGTCCGCGCCGAGGTTGTCCCGCTCGAGCTCGGCCACCGCCTCGACGTCCCGCGGCTCGGCGGGACGGATCACGAGACTCTCTTGGGCTTGCCCGGAGCGACCGCGTCGGGGCGGCGCAGGTACATCGGCTCGGGGTCGTGCAGCTCGGCGCGCTCCTCGGTCACCACGCGGGCCAGCCAGCCGGCGCTCGGCCGGGTCGGGCCCATCGGGGTCGGGAACGCCTCGGGATAGAGAAGGGCGCCCTCGCCCACGGCCGGGGCCGCGGTCGCCACGTCGGCCGGCCGCTCCACGACGGGACCGTCGATGCGCCGGCCGTCCTCGTCGTAGTGGGCGAGGTAGACCTCCTTGCGCCGGGCGTCGGTCGCGACGACGAAGTCACCGACGACCGCACCGGTGTCGGCGGCCTCGACCGCGAGCACGTCGAGCGAGCACACGCCGTAGACGGGGATCTCGAGGACGAACCCGAGGGTGCGTGCGGTGACCAGCCCGACCCGGAGGCCGGTGAACGGGCCGGGGCCGATGCCGACGGCGATCGCGGTGAGGTCCTGGCGGACGATGCCGGCGCGCTCGAGGGCGTCGGCGATGAGCGGCGCGAGCTGCTCGCCGTGCTTCATCGGCCGGTCCGAGCTGAGCTCGACCACGACGTCGTCCCCGTCGTGGAGGGCGACGCTGACCAGGGGCGTGGCGGTGTCGAAGGCGAGCAGCACGGGACGAGGCTAGCGGGAGGCTAGGCGGGCTCGGAGGCCGACTCGACCGCGATCCGCGCCAGGTGGGCGTCGATGGCTGAGAGCCCGGGGAGGTCCGAGGCGAGGTCCCACGCGGTCATCTGGTCGATCTCCTCGTGCGGGGCGAGCTCGTCCACCGCGTCGAGGGTGGTCCGGTAGAGCGCGGCGAACTGGATCGTCCGCTCGTGGCCGACCTGGACGGTCGCGACGCCCACGAAGTCCACGTCCGCTCCCGGCGCCATGCCGCTCTCCTCACGGAACTCGCGTACGGCGGCCTCGCGCGGCGTCTCCCCCGCCTCGATCTCGCCGCCGGGCAGCTCCCACTCGCGCCGCCAGGCGTTGTGGACCATGACGACCCGGCCGTCGTGCTCGGCGACCATCAGCGACAGCGGCAGCGGGATCGTCGGGTCGAGGTCGCCCAGCTCGGACTCCTCGCAGCGGAAGAAGTCGAGGAGGAGGTTCTCGTTGAGCTTCTCGGCGAGCGGCGGCCGGTGGGTGCCGGGCACCTCCATCTCGTACCAGCGTGGCCCGATCGGGGTCATCAGCACGCGGCGGGGGTCGAGGTCCTCGCCGTCCGGCTCCTCGTCGGCGAGGGCCCGGATGATCCGGATCTCCAGGCGCGACTCGGCCAGTCCCTCGGCGACGCCCTCGCCCCACTCGACCACGGTGACGACCTCGTCGAGGGAGGTGTCGAGGTCGAGGTCGTCGAGCTCGTCTATCCCGGCGAGCCGGTAGGCGTCGACGTGCACGAGCCCCGGGCCGGACTCGAGTGACGGGTGCTCACGGGCGATCACGAACGTCGGCGAGGTGACGTCGCCGCGCACGGCCAGGCCCGCGCCGATCCCTTGGGTGAACGTGGTCTTGCCCGCGCCGAGCTCGCCGCTGAGCACGATCAGATCGCCCGCCCGCAGCTGCTCGGCGAGCGCCACTCCCAGGTCGCGCATGGAGTCGGGGTCGGGCGCGTCGAAGATGAAGGTGCGCAGCGGGCGCCGGAGCTCGACGTTGGGCGGGTCGCGGTAGACCTCGCGGAAGCCCTGCCGCTCCCAGAAGCGCCGGGTCCTCGGCAGCTCCTCGCGGGTCACCACCGTCAGGTCGTCGTAGCCGTCGGCCGCGTCGACCGCCGCGTCGATGAGGACCCGGGCGATCCCGTGTCCCTGCGAGGCGGGGGTGACCCCGAAGCGGCGCAGGTACATCGTCGTGCCGACCGGGTCGAGCACCAGCGCGCCGACGTCGACGCCGCGGTGGGTGACCAGGATCCCGCCGTCCCCGGCCTCGAGCATCCGGGCCAGCGACTCCTCGGTCTCCGACAGCGCGGCGGCCGGCGGGTCGAGCGGGGGCCGGGCCGCGAAGGCCGCGCGGATGACGGCCATCAGCCGGCCGGCCGACTCGGCACCGACGCGTCGTACCTCGAGGCTCACGGCAGCTCCACGGTCGCCGCGGCCGCAGCGATGAGCTGGTCGAGGGCCGCGTCGACCTGGTCGTGGCGCTCCAGGATGACCATGTGGCCGGCGCCCTCGCACTCGAGGAGGTTCGCGCCGTCGATCATCGACTGCAGCTTGCGGCTGTGCCCGACCGAGGTGAGCCGGTCGGCGGTGCCGCAGATGATCGTCGTCGGGATCTCGCCCAGCACGTCGACGGCGTGGAACTTGTCGAGCGTGCGGAAGCTCGGGAAGAACTCCGCGACCACCTCGAAGGGCGTGGCCGAGAGCATGCCGTCGACGAACTCGACGTACGACGCCGGGACGTCGTCACCGAACGCGAACCCGTCGGTGACGACCGTGGCCACGGCCTTGCCGATCCGGCGCAGGCCGTCGACGGCGCGGTGCCCGCGGGCCAGCGTGGCGACGACCCGGTGGGTGAGCTCCCCGCCCAGCGGCACCGGGATCATCGGGAAGAGGATCCGGTGCGGGTCGAGGCCGCCGGCCGTGGTGGAGATCAGGCCGGCACCGACGATCCGGTCGCCGAACAGCTCGGGGTAGTGCTCGGCGAAGGCGATGATCGTCATGCCGCCCATCGAGTGGCCGACCAGCACGATCGGGCCCTCGGGCACGACCTCGTCGATGACGCGCTTGAGGTCGTGGGCGAGCTGGTCGATGGTGGCGTGGCCGAGCGTCGAGCGGCCGGAGCGGCCGTGCGAGCGCTGGTCGTAGAAGACGGTCCGGACCAGCCCGCGGTAGGCGGCGCGCTGGAAGTGCCAGCAGTCCAGGTTGAGGGCGTAGCCGTGGCAGAACACGACCGTCAGCCGCGCCTGCGCGGGCTCACCGCGGCGCGGGGTGGCGCCACTGTCGTCGCACTCGTCCACCTCGACGTGCAGCGGGACGCCGTCGTCGGCCACAACAGTGCGCGGCTTGGAGCGCAGGCTCCCGAACTCGAAGGTCTCCCCCGCACCGCGGCGCGCGATGACCCGGCGCTGCCGGGCGACCCCGACGGCGGTGCCGGCGGCCGCGACGCCGAACGCGCCCGCGGCCACCCCCAGGATCCTGCGCCTGACGCTCATGCGGGTTCCTCCTGGTCGACGTAGGTGCGGGTCATCCGGCCTCCGATGCGGGTGACGATCTCGTAGGAGATCGTGCCGCAGGCCTCGGCCCAGTCCTGGGCGGTGGGCTCGCCGGCGCGACCGGTGCCGAAGAGGACGACGTCCTGCCCGGCCGGGGGCAGCTCGCCCCCGAGGTCGACGACGAACTGGTCCATGCAGATGCGGCCGCGGACCGGGCGGCGCTTGCCGGCCACCCAGGTCTCGGCGACGTTGCTGGCGTGGCGCGGGACGCCGTCGCCGTAGCCGACCGGCACCAGGCCGACGGTGGTGGGGTGGTCGGCGACCCACGTGTGGCCGTAGGAGACGCCGGTGCCGGTGGCGACGTCCTTGACCATCGCGAGCCGCGCGCGCACGGTCATCGCGGGGACGAGGCCGAGGTCGGGGGTGTGCCCGGGTGCGGGGTCCAGGCCGTAGGACGCGAGCCCGCACCGGACCAGGTCGAAGCGTGCCGAGGGCCGCAGCAGGGCGCCCGCGGAGTTGGACAGGTGGCGCACCTCGGGCCGCAGGCCGGCCTCGTCGGCGACCGCCAGCGCGTCGCGGAAGGCTCGCTCCTGGGCCTCGTTGGCGGGGTGCTCGGGCTCGTCGCTGCACGCGAAGTGGGACCAGATGCCGGTGACGGTCCAGATCCGGGCGTCCTCGCCCGCGCGGGCCTCGGCGACGACGTCGGCCCACCGGTCGGCGGGCGCCCCACCGCGGGACAGGCCGGTGTCGACCTTGAGCTGGACCCGGGCCGGCCGGCCGACGGCGACCACAGCCATCCGGATCTCGTCGAGCTCGGCGACGGAGTAGGCGGTCACGTCGATGTCCGCATCGATCGCGGCGGCGTAGTCCTCGCCCGGCACCCCCAGCCAGCACAGCACCGGACCGGTGTCACCGGCGGCGCGCAGCGCCAGGGCCTCGTCGATCGTCGCGACGCCGAGCCAGTCGGCGCCGCCCTGCCGGGCCGCAGCCGCCACCTGCGCCATGCCGTGGCCGTAGCCGTCGGCCTTCACCACGGTCATCATCGCGACCCCGGTGGCCGCCTTGAGCGTCGCCACGTTGTGCCGCACCGCCGCCAGGTCGACGACGATCTCGGCGCGTGCGGGGGTCATAGCGGTCGATTCTCCCATCCGCCCGATCCGGCCCCGATCAGGTCTCGCACCACGTGCGGCACCCACCGCGCCACGTCGCCCGCGACGAGCGGTCCGCCGCCCGAGGCCAGGGTCGCGGCGGCGCCGTGCAGCCAGGAGCCGACCGACGCGGCGTCGTACGGCGTGAGGCCGGCGGCGAGCAGCGCGCCGATGAGCCCGCCGAGCACGTCGCCGGCGCCGGCGGTGGCGAGCCAGGGCAGGCCGGTCGTGGTCACGCGGACCCGGCCGGCGGGAGTGGCGACGAGCGTGTGGCGGCCCTTGAGCAGCACCACGGCGTCGTACCGCTCGGCAGCGCGGCGGGCGTGCTCGAGCGGGGCGGCCTCGATGGCGGCACGGTCGGCGCCGGTCATCGCGGCCAGCTCGCCGGCGTGCGGGGTCAGGATCGCCGGGACGCCGAGCGGACCGTCGACGTGGGCGAGGGCATCGGCGTCGACGACGAGGGGTACGCCGTCCTGGCGTGCTGCTGCGAGGGCGTCGCCGGCTCTCTCGCCGCCGCCCGACCCGACGACCCAAGCCTGGACGCGCCCCTCCCCCACGACCTCGGGGTGCGCCTCGCGGACCCGGTCGGCGACCTCGCCGACGTAGCGGACCATGCCGCAGAGCCCGGTCGAGGCGCCTGCGACGCTGAGCAGCCCGGCGCCCGGGTAGGCGGCCGAGCCGGCGCGGATCCCCACCACGCCGCGGGTGTACTTGTGCGCGTCCGGATCGGGGCGCGGGATCAGCCGGGCGACGTCGGCGGCCTGCAGCGCCTCGACCGGCGCCTCGGGCAGGTCGAGGCCGATGTCGACGAGGTGGACCGCGCCGCACGCCCGGCTGGCCGGGTCGACGAGGTGCGCGACCTTGTGCGTCCCGAACGTGACCGTGACCGCCGCCTCGACGTGCGGCCCGTCGAGCTCGCCGGTGTCGACGTCGACCCCCGACGGCACGTCCACCGCGACGACCGGGACCCCCGCACACGCGGCCAGCGCCTCGACCGCGTCGGGCCGGAGCCCGGGCCGTCCGCCGATCCCGACGATCCCGTCCACCACCACCTCGGGTCGGCGTCCTTCGCGGCGTGTGCCTGAGGACGCACCAGAGCGCGTCGTGGGGCACACGAGGCGACCGCCGGCGGCCCGGAACGCCACCAGGCCGGCCTCGTGGACCCGCTCGGCGAGGAGCACCGCGTCGACGGCGGCGCCCCGCCGGGCCAGCAGCGCGCCGGCGTACAGCGCATCGCCGCCGTTGTCGCCCGACCCGACGAGCAGCCGCACCCGTCGGCCGTACGCCGATCCCAGCAGGTCGATCACCGCGTAGGCCAGCCCGGCCGCGGCCCGCTGCATCAGCGCGCCCTCCGGCAGCTCGGCCAGCAGCGCGGCCTCCGCTGCCCGGACCTGCTCGACGGTGTGCGCGCTCCTCACCCCCTCAAGTTATCGGGTCGTGTGCCTGACGACGCGCCCCGGCGCGTCCTGGGGCACACGAGGCACCGGGCCTGTGGAGAACGGATGAGCGACCCAAGAGATCGGGGAAGGCGTCCGGCCATGGAAGAACTCTCCGAGCTCGTCCGTCGCCAGGCAGGGATGGTGGCGCGCCGTCAGCTCCTCACGTACGGCGTCGACGCCGACCGTGTCCGCAACCGGGTCCGGTCGGGGCACTGGGTCGAGGTGACCCCACGCGTGCTGAGCACCACCACGGGCCCACCCAGCTGGGAGCAGTGGCTGTGGCTGGCCGTGCTGCACGCCGGTCCCCGCAGCCTGCTCGGTGGTCTCACCGCTGCGGGAGTCCACGGCCTCCGGGGCTGGCCCCGTCCCGAGGTCACCGTCCTGGTCGACGACGAGCTCGCGTTCGAGCCGGTCCCCGGTATCGACTTCTTCCGCTCTCGACGCTCCTTCGAGCTGCTCCACGATCCAGGTGCCACGCTTCCCGTGTGCAGGATCGAACCCGCCGTCCTGATGTACGCGGCGTACGACGCACCCATCCGCGCGGCCCACGGGATCCTGGCAGCCGCCGTGCAGCAGCGGGTTACGACTGCGACACGCCTGCTGCGGTGGGTTGATCTGCTGCGACCCCTCCGGCGAGCGCCCGACTTCCGGGTCACCCTCAGGGACATCGGGGGCGGCGCGCACTCGGGCGCCGAGCTCGACGTGCACCGGATGTGCCGACGATTCGGGCTGTCGCTCCCCGCGCGTCAGCGTGCTCGCACGGACAGGAGCGGCAGGCGGCGCTGGACGGACTGCGAGTGGGACCTCCCCGACGGGACGACCTTGGTCCTGGAGGTCGACGGCGGCTTCCACACCGAGGTCATGCAGTGGGGCGAGGACCTCAAGCGGGCCCGCCGGATCACGACCCGGCAGCGGATCGTGGTGCGGTGCACGGCGTACGAGCTGCGACACGAGCCGGGCGAGGTGGCCGCCGACCTCGTGGCCCTCGGAGTCCGGGCGCGTGTGCCTGACGACGCGGCATAGCGCGTCCTGAGGCACACGGCGCGGGCAAAGCGGTCACGACTCGAGGACCACCATCGCCGACGCGATGCCGGCGTCGTGCGACAGCGACAGGTGCACCGAGACGACGCCCAGCTCGGACGCCCGGGCGAGGACGGTCCCCCGCAGCTCGAAGCGCGGCCGCCCCGACGACTCCGAGACCACCTCGGCGTCGTGCCAGGCCATGCCGGTGGGGGCGCCGAGGGCCTTGGCCAGCGCCTCCTTCGCCGCGAAGCGCGCGGCCAGGGACGCGATCGGGCGCTCCCGCTCGGCGGGGGTGAACAACCGGTCGCGGAGGCCGGGGGTGCGGGCCAGCGACGCCTCGAACCGACCCAGGTCGGCCACGTCGATGCCGACGCCGATGACGGGCACGTCTACTCCACCGTGACGGACTTGGCGAGGTTGCGGGGCTGGTCGACGTCGTGGCCCATCGCGGTGGCCAGCTCGCAGGCGAACAGCTGGAGAGGTACGACGGCCACCAGCGGCTGCAGCAGCACGGGCACCTTCGGCAGCCGGATCAGCACGTCGGCGTACGGCCCGATGGCGTCGTCGCCCTCCTCGACCAGGCAGATCGTCCGGGCACCGCGCGCCCGCACCTCCTGGATGCCGCTGATCATCTTGTCCCGGAGCTGGTCCCGGCCCTGGGGAGGCACCACGCAGAGGACCGGCAGGCCGTCCTCGATCAGGGCGATCGGACCGTGCTTGAGCTCGCCGGCGGCGAAGCCCTCGGCGTGGATGTAGGCCAGCTCCTTGAGCTTGAGCGCGCCCTCGAGGGCGACCGGGTAGCCCGCGTGCCGGCCGAGGAACAGCACCGACCGCGTCTCGGTGTGCTGGCGGGCCAGCTCGTAGACGGCCTCGGCGCCGTCGAGCACCTGCTGGACCTGGTCCGGCACGCGGTCGAGCTGGTCGAGGATCTCGGCGATCTCGTCGCCGTAGCGGGTGCCCTTGACCTGCGCGAGGTAGAGGGCGAGCAGGTAGCAGGCGACCAGCTGGGTCAGGAAGCCCTTGGTCGAGGCGACGCCGATCTCCGGGCCGGCGTGGGTGTAGATCACTGCATCGGACTCCCGCGGGATCGTCGAGCCGTTGGTGTTGCAGATCGCCAGCACCCGCGAGCGCTGGAGCCGCGCGTGCCGGATCGCCTGCAGGGTGTCGGCGGTCTCGCCGGACTGGCTGATGGCGACGACCAGCGTGGACGCGGTGAGGATCGGGTCGCGGTAGCGGAACTCCGAGGCCAGCTCGACCTCGACCGGGATCCGGGTCCAGTGCTCGATGGCGTACTTCGCGACCATGCCGGCGTAGAACGAGGTGCCGCAGGCGATGATGATGACCTTGTCGACGTCGCGCAGGTCCTGGTCGGACAGCCGCATCTCGTCGAGGTGCAAAAGCCCGGCAGCGTCCCGGCGCCCCAGCAGCGAGTCGGCGACCGCCCGCGGCTGCTCGTGGATCTCCTTGCGCATGAACCAGTCGTGGCCGTCCTTCTCGGCGGCCGACAGGTCCCAGTCGACGTGGTAGCGGCGGCCCTCGGCCGGGGTGCCGTCGAAGCCGGTCACCGCCACGCCCTCGCGGCGGATCGTGACGACCTGGTCCTGGCCGAGCTCGAGCGCCTCGCGGGTGTGCTCGATGAAGGCGGCGACGTCGGAGCCGAGGAAGTTCTCCCCCTCACCGATCCCGACGACCAGCGGCGAGTTGCGGCGGGCCGCCACCACGCAGGAGGGGTCCTCGGCGTCGACCGCCACCAGCGTGAAGGCGCCCTCGAGCACCCGGCAGACGTTCTGCATGGCCGTGGTCAGGTCGTGCCCGGCGCCGAGCTCGATCTCGAGCAGGTGCGCGGCGACCTCGGTGTCGGTCTCGGACTCCAGCTCGTGCCCCGCGTCCTCGAGGCCGGTGCGCAGCACGTCGAAGTTCTCGATGATCCCGTTGTGCACCAGCGCCAGCCGGCCGGTCCGGCCGAGGTGGGGGTGCGCGTTCACGTCGTTGGGCGCGCCGTGGGTGGCCCAGCGGGTGTGGCCGATGCCGGTCGTGGACTCCGGGAGCGGGCTGTCCACGATGGCCTTCTCGAGGTTGGCCAGCTTGCCGGCGCGCTTGGCCGAGGCGATCGAGCCGCCGTCGACGAGGGCGATGCCCGCGGAGTCGTAGCCGCGGTACTCCAGCCGTCGCAGGCCCTCCACCACGACGTCCTGCGCCTGCTTCTCACCGACGTAGCCCACGATTCCGCACATGGTCGCGAGTGTATCGACGCCGGACCGGACGCCGTCCGGCCCGCAGCGGCTGCAACAATCTCCCGCATGTCTCCCCACGGCGGCGCCCCCCACGGTGGGCCCGAGGACAACGGCCGCGAGACGTCGCCGTACATCGAGCTGGACCGCTCGGCCTGGGCCGCGCTCGCCCAGGAGACCGAGAACCCCCTCACGCCCGAGGAGATCACGCGGCTGCGCGGCCTCGGCGAGGAGCTGAGCATCGAGGAGGTCCAGGAGGTCTACCTCCCGCTGTCCCGGCTCCTCAGCCTGTACGTCGAGTCCGCGGGCAAGCTGCACCGCCAGCAGGAGGACTTCCTCCACCGCCAGACCCCGCCGCGCACCCCGTTCGTCATCGGGCTCGCCGGGTCGGTGGCCGTCGGCAAGTCCACGACGGCCCGCGTGCTGCAGCAGATGCTGGCCCACTGGCCGGCCCACCCCAACGTCGCGCTGGTGACCACCGACGGCTTCCTCTACCCCAACGCCGAGCTCGAGCGCCGCGGCATCCTGCAGCGCAAGGGCTTCCCGGAGTCCTACGACCGCCGGGCGCTGCTCCGCTTCGTCGTCGACATCAAGTCGGGCAAGGACGAGGTCGAGGCGCCGACCTACTCCCACCTCGTCTACGACGTCGTGCCCGGTGAGAAGGTCACCATCAAGCGGCCCGACATCGTCATCATCGAGGGCCTCAACGTGCTCCAGCCCGCGCGCGTGCGCGAGGACGGCAAGACCGGCCTGACGCTGAGCGACTTCTTCGACTTCAGCGTGTACGTCGACGCCGGCACCAGCCACATCCGCGACTGGTACGTCTCCCGCTTCCTGCGCCTGCGCGAGACCGCCTTCCGCGACCCGGGCTCCTACTTCAGCAAGTACGCCGCCCTCACCGAGGACGAGGCGGTCGCGGAGGCCGAGCGCATCTGGGACACCATCAACGGACCCAACCTCGCCCAGAACGTCCTGCCGACCCGGTCCCGCGCGACCCTGGTGCTGCGCAAGGACCGCGACCACTCCGTGCGCTACGTCCGGGTCAGGAAGCTCTGACCTTCTTCTGCACGTCGAGCAGCCGCTCGACGATCCGGTAGCCCATCCGCACGTTGATCGCGTTCATCCAGGCGTTGACGTCGGCGTTGGTGGTCTCGATCGACTCGCAGGACGGGAACAGCTCGCGCACCCGACGGTGCGTCGCCAGCTTCATACCGAGGCCGAGGGCGTGCCCGCGGTGGCCGGGCAGCACCAGCGTGCCGCCGATCCTCCCCAGCCGCGGGTCCTGGCGGGAGACCCCCACCTCGGTGAACCCGCACAGCGATCCGTCCGGCGCCACGGCCACGCCGACCACCCAGGCCCGGTCGGTGTCCCGCGTCCGCGCTTCGTGCTCGCGCAGCCGCTCGGGCGTCCAGTTCGCGGCCTCCAGGTCGAGGTCCCCGGCCGGGACCTCGCCGATGAACGCTCCCAGCATCGTGCAGACCCCGTCGACCCAGTGGTCGGGCGTGACGTCCTCGAAGACCTCGAGGCGGTAGTCGCCGAGCCGGGCCGCGACCTCGCCGTCCAGGGCGGCCCACCCCGGCGTGTCGTCGAGGTCGACGAGCTTGGTCTCCTCGCGGCTCGCGACCGGGTAGCCGTGCGCGGCCGCGAACGGCACGCCCGCGCCGTCGCTGTCCACCGGTGTCGGCACGCTCATGAAGTACGTCGAGCGTCCGGCCGAGGCGGCCCGCTCCTCGAGCTCCGTGAGCAGCGCGGTCCCGATCCCCCGCCGGCGCTCGGCGGGGGCGACGTACACCTCCAGGTCGGCGAGGTGCGTGTTGTCGGACAGGAAGCACACGAGCCGCCCGGCGCCGACCGCGTGGCCGTCCACCTCGGCCAGGAGGAACACCTGGTCGATGTCGGTCCGCGCCTGCGACCAGGTCACCTGCGAGACCTCCCACGAGGCCCACGCGGGGAAGGGCCGCTCCGCTGATGCGGCCGCCCCCACCTCCCACCAGGCGTGCAGCGCGGACGGGTCCTCGGGCGTGATCTCGCGGATCGTGATGGTCACGGGCCACGACCCTAGGGGTCGGCCCCGCGCCCCCGCGACCGGATTACGCCAGGCTCAGCTGGCGCTTGACCACGTCGGCCAGGCGGTCCGCGACCGCCTGCGCCTCGTCCTGCGTCTCGGCCTCGACCATCACGCGCACCAGCGGCTCGGTGCCGCTGGGCCGCAACAGGATGCGGCCGCTGTCCCCGAGCGCCGCCTCCTCCTCGGCGACGGCGGCCGCGACGACCGCGTCCTCGTCGGTGCGGCTCTTGTCGACGTCGGTGACGTTGACCAGCACCTGCGGCAGCCTCGTCACGACGCCGGCCAGCGACTGCAGCGACTGCCCGGTCGCGGCCATCCGCTCGAGCACGTGCAGCGCCGTGAGGATGCCGTCGCCGGTCGTGGCGAAGTCGCTCATGATCACGTGGCCGCTCTGCTCCCCGCCCAGGGAGTAGCCCGAGACCCGCATGGCCTCCAGCACGTAGCGGTCCCCCACCTTCGTCTGCCGGACCCCGAGCCCGGCGGACTTCATCGCCTTCACGAAGCCCAGGTTGCTCATCACGGTGGCCACGACGGTGTTGCGGACCAGCCGACCGGTCTCGGCCAGGGCCAGGGCGAGGACCGCGAGGATCTGGTCGCCGTCGACGACGTTGCCCTCGTGGTCCACCGCCAGGCACCGGTCCGCGTCGCCGTCGAGGGCGAAGCCGGCGTCGGCGCCGTGGGCGAGCACCGCCCGCTGGAGCGGGCCGAGGTGCGTGGAGCCGCACCCGTCGTTGATGTTGAGGCCGTCGGGCTCGGCGTGGATGGCGATCACCGTGGCGCCGGCCGCCTCCAGGGCCCGCGGCCCGGCCTCGAAGGCCGCGCCCTCGGCGCAGTCGAGGACGACGGTCAGCCCGGTCAGGGACCGGGTGATCGTCTGGTCGAGGTGGGCGGCGTACTCGTCGACGGCCGTGGGGTGCGGGCGGACCCGACCGACGGACCCGCCGGTGGGCCGGTCCCAGTCCTCGTGGAGGTGGCGCTCGATCTCGGCCTCGATGGCGTCGTCGAGCTTCAGCCCGCCGCGGGCGAGGAACTTGATGCCGTTGTCGGGCATCGCGTTGTGCGAGGCCGAGAGCATCACGCCGAGGTCGGCGCCGAGCGAGCCGGTGAGGTGGGCGACGCCGGGCGTCGGCAGCACCCCCAGCAGGAGTACGTCGACCCCCGCGGAGGCGAGGCCGGCGACGACGGCCGCCTCGAGGAACTGTCCGGAGATGCGCGTGTCCCGGCCGACGACGGCGAGCGGGCGGTGGCCCTCGAACTCGCCCCGGTCGGCCAGGACACGGGCGGCAGCAGCGGAAAGGTCCAGGGCCAGCTCAGCGGTGAGAACACCGTTGGCCAGGCCCCGGACCCCGTCCGTGCCGAAGAGTTTGGGTGACATGCGACCCAAACTATAGAACTGGTTAGCGCTTGCTGAACTGCGGCGCCTTGCGGGCCTTCTTGAGACCGGCCTTCTTGCGCTCGATGACGCGGGCGTCACGCGTGAGCAGCCCGGCCTTCTTGAGCGAGGGACGGTTGGCCTCGACGTCGATGGCGTTCAGGCAGCGGGCCACGCCGAGGCGCAGGGCGCCGGCCTGACCGGTGATGCCACCGCCGTGGATGCGGGCGATGACGTCGAAACGACCCTCGAGCTGGAGGTTCGCGAACGGCTCGTTCACGACCTGCTGGTGCAGCTTGTTCGGGAAGTAGGAGTCCAGGGTGCGTCCGTTGACGGTCCACACGCCGGTGCCGGGGACGATGCGCACGCGGGCGACCGCCTCCTTGCGACGGCCGGTGGCCGCAGCGGGGGCGATGGTCGCGGGGCGGGCGGGAGCGTCGGCCGACGGCGCGCTCTCGGAGCTGTAGGCAACGCCCTGCTCGTTGGTCTCGAAGGTCTCCTCGACCTCGGTGCTTTCGGTGGTCTCAGCCACGGTATTCCTCACTCAGTCTTTCTTCGCGGATTACTGGGAGACCTGGGAGATCTCGAAAGGGACGGCCTTCTGGGCCTGGTGCGGGTGGTTCGGACCCGAGTAGACCTTCAGCTTCTTCAGCATCTGGCGGCCGAGGCGGTTCTTGGGGAGCATGCCCCAGACGGCCTTCTCGATGGCCTTGCGGGCGTCCTTCTCGAGGACCTCGCCGATCGGGGTGGCCGAGAGGCCGCCCGGGTAACCGGAGTGGCGGTAGGCCATCTTCGTGGTCTTCTTCGTGCCGGAGAGGGAGACCTTCTCGGCGTTCACGATGATGACGAAGTCACCGGTGTCGACGTGGGGGGCGAACATCGCCTTGTGCTTGCCACGCAGCAGGTTGGCGGTCTGGACGGCGAGACGGCCGAGGACCACGTCCTCGGCGTCGATCACGAGCCATTCGCGCTGGATGTCAGCGGGCTTGGGGCTGTACGTACGCACGGCTGTTGAACCTTCTTCGTTCGTAGGGCCCGGGGGAACGTCTCTCCCGGGTGGTGGTGCGGCGGCTTCTGACGAACACGGCCCGGCTTGCCAAGGATCTGGCTTCCGGGGCTGCACCCCGACGTCACAGCAGTTGGTCGGAACGCGGCAGGAGTCGCGACCGTCAAATGTACGGGCACGCGTGGGCACGGGTCAAAACGAGGTACAACCCACAGCACGGCCGGTCCGGGAGCGGCCCACGTGCGCACAGTGCGGACACCGGATTCGCCCGGCGTGGCGACGCCGACTAGGTTGGGGCGCGTGACTGATTCCCTCACCGTCCGCGACAACCGCACCGGACAGGAGTACGACGTCCCGATCGTCGACGGCACCATCAAGGCCTCCGACCTGGGCAAGATCAAGGCCGCCGAGGAAGCTCCCGGCCTGGCTGTCTACGACCCGGGCTTCGTGAACACCGCATCGTGCCGCAGTGCCGTCACCTTCATCGACGGCGACAAGGGCATCCTCGAGTACCGCGGCTACCCCATCGAGCAGCTGGCGGAGAAGTCCAACTTCCTCGAGGTCGCCTACCTCCTGATCCACGGCTCGCTGCCCACCAAGGTGGAGTACGAGACCTGGGTCCACGAGATCACCTACCACACGTTCGTGCACGAGAACGTCAAGAGCTTCATGGAGGGCTTCCGCTACGACGCCCACCCCATGGGCATGCTGATGGCCTCGGTCGGCGCGCTGTCGACGTTCTACCCGGACGCCCGCAACATCACCGACGCCGAGAACCGGCACATGCAGATCGTCCGCATGATCGCCAAGATGCCGACGCTGGGTGCCTGGTCCTTCCGCCACGCGCAGGGCAAGCCGTTCGTCTACCCCGACAACGACCTGGGCTACACCGCCAACTTCCTCTCGATGCTGTTCAAGATGAGCGAGCGGAAGTTCGAGGCGGACGAGCGCCTGGTCAAGGCCCTCGACGTGCTGTTCATCCTGCACGCCGACCACGAGCAGAACTGCTCGACCAACGCGGTCCGCTCGGTCGGCTCCTCGCAGGTCGACCCCTACTCCGCGGTCGCCGCGGGCGTGGGCGCCCTCTACGGCCCGCTCCACGGTGGCGCCAACGAGGCCGTGCTGCGGATGCTGCGCCGGATCGGCTCGAAGGAGAACATCCCCGCGTTCATCGAGGGCGTGAAGGCCGGCAACGAGAAGCTCATGGGCTTCGGTCACCGCGTCTACAAGAACTTCGACCCGCGCGCCACGATCATCAAGAAGGCCTGCGACGACGTCTTCGAGGTCACCGGGGTCAACCCGCTCCTGGCGATCGCCAAGGAGCTGGAGAAGATCGCGCTCGAGGACGAGTACTTCATCAAGCGCAAGCTCTACCCCAACGTGGACTTCTACTCCGGCCTGATCTACGAGGCCTTCCAGTTCCCGCCGGAGATGTTCACCGTCCTCTTCGCGATCGGCCGCACCCCGGGCTGGCTGGCCCAGTGGCTCGAGCTGGTCCAGGACAAGGAGCAGAAGATCGCTCGTCCGAAGCAGATCTACACGGGTGACCGGACGTTGGACTTTGTGCCCGCGTCGGAGCGCTGGGCCTGAGCGGAGCGATGGCCCAGCGCTCCGACGAGCCCGGGCCAGGTTGAGCAGCGGCAGGGCTGAGCTTGCGAAGCCGTGACCCGCGTGTCGAAACTCGGTGAGATGAGCAGACAGAGCACCCCCACCACGACCCCCGTCGGCTCGCCGGCGGGGGTCGTGTGGGATCTGGGCAACGTCCTGGTCGACTGGCAGCCCCGGCTGGCCATCGCGGCGGGCGTCGGCGAGGAGGAGGCCGCGCGCTTCCTGGCCGCGGACGACTTCGACTTCCACGCCTACAACCACGGCCCGGACAGCGGCCTGGACTGGGACGAGGCGGAGGCCGAGGTCGCGCGGACCCGTCCGCACTGGCTCGACCACGCCCGCGCCTACCGCCGGCACTTCCCCGCCTCCCTGGCCGGCGAGGTCCCCGGGTCGGTCGACCTGGTCCGTGAGCTCGCCGCGGCCGGGGTCCCGATGTGGGGCCTGACCAACTGGTCGGCCGAGCTGTTCCCGCACGGCCGCGCCGCCCACCCCTTCCTCGACGAGCTCCTGCTCGACGTCGTGGTCAGCGGAGAGGAGGGCGTCGCCAAGCCCGACCCCGCCATCTTCGAGGTCGTACGCCGGCGCACGGGCCTGCCGCTGCACACCCTCGTCTTCGTCGACGACCGTGCTGACAACGTCGCGGCCGCCGACGCCGCCGGGATGGACGCACTGCTGTTCACCGACGCCCACCGGCTCCGGGTCGACCTGCGCGAGCGCGGCCTGCCTGTCTGAGCGGCCCGGTCAGCGAGAGCGCGGGGCGTCGACGGCGGCCCGCTCGACCTCCAGCAGCGACATGCCGTGCCGCTCGGCCTCGAAGGCCTCCTTGCCACCACGGAAGCCGAAGAGCCGTTTGGTCCACAGCAGGTAGAACACGGCGAAGAGGTTGAGCACCAGCGCGGCGATCTTGAACGGCGTGACCGTGTGCAGCAGCTCGTAGACCTCCAGCGGGATCAGCGCGGACGTGCCGACCATGGCGACGTACTCGCCCCAGCGCTGCATCGACCAGAGCCCCACCGCCTCGAGCAGCTGCAGCGCCCCGTAGGCCGCGACACCGAGGATGACCAGCTTCAGGGTGGAGTGCTGCGCCTTGAGGGCCTCCTCGATCAGCTTGACCGGGCCGGCGTTCTGCAGGTCGATGCCGGCGCGCTCGGCCAAGGGCTGGAGCCGCGGGAGGTACTCCGCGAAGACCTGCTGGAGCGAGTCCTTGGCGCCGTCGAAGCGATAGATGCCGTAGGCGAGCGCGACGAGGAGGATGCCGCGCACCAGCCGCTCGGCGGCCAGCAGCCGCAGGATCACGGCGTCCTTGAGCGCCTTGTCCTTGAGCACGATCGGGGCGTCCTCGGCCGGGCCCGAGCCGTGCGGCGGCCCGGGCACGAAGTCCTCGCAGCGCAGGCACCGCCAAGCCTCCCCCACCGCGGTCTCGGTGTGCAGGCGCTCGGCGAGGTCCTGCTCGTCGGGCTTGTAGGTGACGTGCCCGCGGATGCCACAGGAGCGCAGGCTCCAGCTGAAGTGGCGCAGCGGCCGGAGGTTCACACGACCGTCCGGTCGTGGCCCTGCCAGTACGGCGCCCGGAGCTCCCGCTTGAGGATCTTGCCGGTGGGGTTGCGCGGCAGCGCGGGGATCACGTCGACCGTGCGCGGGCACTTGAACTTCGCCAGGTGCTCGCGGCAGTAGGAGATCAGCTCCTCCTCCGTGGCCTCGGCGCCCGGGTGGAGGGAGACGACCGCCTTGACCGACTCGCCCCAGGTGTCGTCGGGGACGCCGATCACGGCGACCTCCATGACGGCCGGGTGCTCGGCCAGGACCCGCTCGATCTCGGGCGAGTAGATGTTCTCCCCGCCGCTGATGATCATGTCCTTGAGCCGGTCCTCGACGTAGACGTAGCCCTCGGCGTCGACCTTGCCCATGTCGCCGGTGCGGAACCAGCCGTCGTCGGTGATCACCTTGGCGGTCTCCTCGGGCTTGCCGAGGTAGCCCTTCGTGAGCTGGGCGGTGCGCAGCCAGATCTCGCCGTGCTCGCCGACCGGCAGGTCCTCGAGGGTGGCAGGGTCGACGATCCGCAGCTCGCAGCCGGGGATCGGCCGGCCGGCCGACACCAGCCGCTCGGGGTGCTCGGCATCTCGGTGGGCCTCGGGCAGCAGCTGGGTGGCCACCCCGGACACCTCGGTCAGGCCGTAGACCTGGATGAAGTCGGTGTCGGGCCAGGCCTCCATCGCCGCGCGCAGCAGCGGCAGCGGCATCGGCGAGGCGCCGTAGGTGTAGGTCTTGAGGGCCCCGAACAGCTTGACCGCGTCGGGGCCGGCCTGCAGCACCTGGGCGAGCACGGCGGGCACGAGGAACGTGCGGTTGGCGCCGGCCAGGATCGCGCCAGCCAGCGAGGCGCCGTCGGGGTCCCGGGTCATGACGCTCGGGATGCCGTCGTTGATGCCGAACAGGACGTAGGACGACCCCCCGACGTGGAAGAGCGGCATCGCGACCATGCTCTTGTCGCCGGGCTCGAACTCCCAGCCCTCGTGGGCGTTCTGGGTGTGCGCGACCATGTTGGCGTGCGTGAGCATCACGCCCTTGGGGTGGCCGGTGGTGCCACTGGAGTACATCACCAGGCACACGTCGTCGGGCTCCACGTCGGCCGGCCGCGACACCGGGGTGGAGGCAGCCAGCCACGCTTCGTACTCGTCGCCGTCCGCCCCGTCGGGGGTCACCTCGATGACCTTCTCGACGTGGGTGAGCCGGTCGCGGATCTTGTCGACCAGCGGCATCAGCTCGGTGCCGACGATCAGCACCCGCGCGCCGCTGTCGTTGACGGCGTAGTCGACCTCCTCACCGGCCAGCCGCCAGTTGATGATCGCGTTGGCCGCACCCAGCGACCCCGCCCCCAGCGACGTCTCGACGCACGCGGGGTGGTTCTTGTCGAGGAACGCGACGACGTCGCCGCGCCCGATGCCCAACGCCTGCAGGCCGCCGGCGTTGCGGCGCACGCGGTCGTTCCACTCCGCCCACGTCCACGTGCGGGAGCCGTAGGTGATCGCCTCACCATCGGGCTCGGCGCCCGCCCAGTGGGCGAGGCGGTCGTCCATGAAGCGCGGGGAGTCCATGGGGCCCGATTGTGTCCGGCGCCACACCCCCGCACAACTACCCGGCCGGGATCACCTTCACGTGCTCGCAGTCCTTGCGCTTCGCGCCCGGGCTCGGCTGGTTGAAGATGACGGTGTCCTCCCCCGCCCCGCACTGGATCTCCATGCCGTCGCCGGCGTAGGAGGCGAAGAACTTGTCGTCCCCGGTGTCGCCGAACGCCGTGTCGTTGCCAGTCATGAAGATGACGTCGTTCCCCGCGCCTCCGTGCACGAAGTCGGCCTGGTCGTCGTGGCCGGTGTTGATCCGGTCGTTGCCGTCCTGGCCGTTGAGCACGTCGGCGCCGGGGCCGCCCTTGACCTTGTCGTCGTCGGTGCCCCCGGCCATGGTGTCGGGGCCCTGGAGCCCGTAGAGCCGGTCGTTGCCGGCAAAGGCACGGATGCTGTCGGCCCGGGCCGTGCCGCGCAGCACGTTGTCGTTGTCGTCGCCCCGGACCACGGCCGCCTGCGCGGTGGCGCCGTACGCCGTGACCGCGAGCAGGACGCCGCACCCGAGCGCGGTCGCGATTCTCTTCGTCATGCCCGCCAGCATCGCCTGAGTTCTTCGGCGACGCCAAGGGCGGTCTCAGGAACGTCACAGGCACGCCGGACAAGGTTCATGACATGAACGACACCCCCTCCGTCCCGCCCGCGGGCGATCGGCCCGACGACACCTCGCGTTACGCGTACCCGGTCTTTCCCCCCAGCGGCCCGCCGACGCCGCCCCCGACCGGGACCGTCACCGAGAGCCGACCGCGCCGTGGCGCGTTCGCCGCGTCCGTCGTGGCCGCATCCCTGCTCGTGGGCGGGGCGGCGGGGGTGGGCGGCGCCGCCGCCTGGACCTCCTGGCACCCGGCGGACGGCACCACGTCGTCCTCCTCGAGCACCCCGACGAGCTCGCAGGTGGTGGACACCCCTTCGTCCTCCAGCAACGAGAGCGTCGAGCAGGTCGCCCAGCAGGTGCTGCCCTCGGTGGTGAAGATCGAGGTCTCCGGCCCCCAGGAGTCCGGCTCGGGCTCGGGCATCATCCTGAGCTCGGACGGCCAGATCCTGACCAACAACCACGTGGTCGAGATCGCCGGCAGCTCCGGCTCCATCACCGTGTCGTTCAACGACGGCTCCTCGGCCAGGGCGAAGGTGCTCGGCACGGACCCCCTGACCGACACCGCCGTGATCCAGGCCGAGGGCGTCAACGGGCTCACCCCCGCGACGATCGGCAAGTCCGGCGACCTCGCGGTCGGCCAGAGCGTCGTGGCGATCGGCTCGCCCTTCGGCCTCGAGTCGACGGTCACCAGCGGCATCGTCAGCGCCCTGAACCGTCCCGTCGACGTCGGATCCGACGGCCAGGGCAACAGCACCGTCTACCCGGCGGTCCAGACCGACGCGGCGATCAACCCCGGCAACAGCGGCGGCCCGCTGGTCGACCTCCACGGGCACGTCGTCGGGATCAACTCCTCCATCCAGACCTCGTCCTCCTCCGCCACGGAGCAGGGCGGCTCGATCGGCCTCGGCTTCGCCATCCCGATCGACGAGGTGATGCCGATCGTGCAGCAGATGATCAAGGGCGAGACCCCCACGCACGCCCGGCTCGGCATCTCCGTCTCCGACGTGCGCAGCAACAGCGACGTCTCCGAGGGTGCCCAGGTCCAGGAGGTCACCAGTGGCTCGACGGCCGACAACGCGGGCCTGTCGTCCGGCGACGTGATCACCAAGGTCAACGACGAGCCGATCACCGGCGCCGACTCCCTCGTCGCGACGATCCGGTCCTTCCGGCCCGGCGACGACGTCACCGTGACCTACGACCACAACGGCGCCACCAAGACGGTCAAGCTCGCGCTCGACTCCGACGCCAACGCCAGCAACTCCTGATCCAGCCGGTCCAGCCCACACCTGGACCGGTCCCCCAGATGTGACGGGCGTCCCGCGGCCCACGGTCCGTCTCCCGCCGGCCGCGGGACCCCGTCACGCCAGCTTCTTCTCGAACTCCCCGAGCCGCGCCACCGGCCGGTAGCCGAGCATCTCGTTGACGCCGATCATGTGCGCGTTCACCTCGGCGTTGTACGTCGTCAGCCGGGTGACTCCCGGGCACTCACGCTGCAGCAGGGCGAGGTTGGCGGCCTTGACCGCCAGCCCGAGCCGGTGCCCGCGGTGGTCGCCGGCCACCAGCGTCCCCCACTGGTAGGCGCGGTCCGGCTCGTGCACCGTGGTCGCGATGTCGGTGTAGGCCACGACGGTGCCGTCGGCGTCCAGGGCGACGGTGTTGTACTTCGTGCGGCCCTGCCTGGCCACCATCTCCTCGTGGACACGCATCTCCGCGACGTCCACGACCTCCGGCTCCAGCTCCATCTCGCCGGTGGGCGCCTCGGTCATCAGGGTGGTGGACAGCGCCAGCCAGCCCTCGGCCAGGTCGTCGGGCACCGGGCCGACCCACGACCGCAGCGTGTACGCCGCGTGGTGACCCGCCGCGCTCGCGGCGAGCTCGTCCAGCAGCCCGTCGGCGACCGGCAGGTCGAGCTGCCGCTGCACGTCGCCGAGCATCAGCGTGTAGTCGTGGGCGACGAGGAACTCCCGTCCGGGGTCGCCCTCGCCCTCGGCGCCGGACTCCAGCCCCCACGAGGTCTCGGCCCCGATGACGGTCCGGCCCTCGGCCAGCGCCAGCTGCTCCAGGTGGGCGAGCATGGCCGCCCCGTGGCCGCTCCGCCGGTCCCCGGGGGCCACGTCGACGGCGAGGTAGGCACGGTCCAGGTTGTCGCGCAGCGGCATCGCCAGCCAGCCGGCGCTGACCAGCCGTCCCGCCGACCACCCGGCGTACACGGCGTTGCTGCGGAGCGTGCTGGGGGCCTGCACCTGCGCGCGGAGCTCCTCGCGCTGCCACGGCGAGGCCCAGTCGCCCCGCCCGTGCAGCTGGGAGGCGAGGTAGACCTCGTGCCAGGCGTCGAAGGCCGCGTCGTCGTGGGGATCGACGGGACGGATGTCGCTCATCGGGCTCGCTTCACCCTCGCCTCGTCCCACACGGGACCGTCGGACTCGTAGACCTCCCCGTCGGCGCCGTAGACCAGGAAGCGGTCGAAGCCGCGGGCGAACCACCGGTCGTGGGTGACCGCCAGGACCGTCCCGTCGAAGGCCTCGAGGCCCTCCTCGAGCGCCTCGGCGGACTGGACGTCGAGGTTGTCGGTCGGCTCGTCGAGCAGCAGCAGCGTGGCGCCGCTGAGCTCGAGCATCAGGATCTGGAAGCGCGCCTGCTGGCCGCCGGACAGCGACTCGAACTTCTGCTCCGAGGCGTGCGCGAGCTCGTAGCGGTCCAGCACGCGCGCGGCGGCCTCCCGGCCCAGGCCGGCGCGACCGTTGGCCGAGCCGTCGCCGCGGTGCAGGATCTCCAGCAGCGTGCGCCCCATCAGCTCGGGGTGCTCATGGGTCTGGACGAACCAGCCCGGGCGCACGCGGGCGCCGAGCTTGGCCTTGCCGGTGTGGTCGACGTGCTTGACCACGACGTCGCCGACCGGCCGGTGCTCGACGTCCGGGTCGCTGCCGCCGGCCGCGAGGAGCCGCAGGAAGTGCGACTTGCCGGACCCGTTGGACCCGAGCACGGCGACCCGCTCGCCGTACCAGACCTCGAGGTCGAACGGCTTCATCAGCCCGGTGAGCTCCAGGCCCTCGCACACCACGGCACGCTTGCCGGTGCGGCCGCCCTTGAGCCGCATCGAGACCTGCTGCTCGCGCGGCTGCTCGGTCGGCGGCCCGGCCTCCTCGAACTTGCGCAGCCGGGTCTGGGCGGCGCGGTACTGCGACGCCATGCCGTCGTTGTACTCCGCCTTGATCTTGTAGTGCAGCACCAGCTGCTTGAGCTTGGCGTGCTCCTCGTCCCAGCGCTTGCGGAGCTCCTCGAAGCGGGCAAAGCGGTCCAGGCGCGCCTGGTGGTAGGACGCGAAGCCGCCCGGGTGCGTCCACACGGTGTTCCCGGCTGCCCCGAGCTCGACGGTCACCACGCGCGTGGCGGTGTTGTTGAGCAGCTCCCGGTCGTGGCTGATCATCAGGATCGTCTTGTCGGACTCCCGGACCCGCCCCTCGAGCCAGATCTTGCCCGGCACGTCGAGGAAGTTGTCCGGCTCGTCGAGCAGCAGCACCTGGTCGGGGCCGCGCAGCAGGAACTCCAGCACCAGCCGCTTCTGCTCGCCGCCCGACAGGGTCTTCAGCGAGCGGTACTTCGCGCGGTCGTAGGGCAGCGCCAGCGCCGCCATCGAGCACACGTCCCACGTGACCTCGATGTCGTAGCCGCCGGCGTCGGCGAACTCCGAGAGCGCGTGGGCGTAGGCCATCTGCGTCTTCTCGTCGTCGGTCTCCATCAGCGCCAGCTCCCAGCGCTCCACGTCGGCCGCGGCCGCCCGGACGCGTGGCGGGGAGACGCTCAGCAGCAGGTCGGCGACGGTTGGGTCCTCGCCCAGGCCGGCCCCGACCATCTGCCGCATGACTCCGAGCCCGCCGCTGCGCGTGACGGCACCGGCGTGCGGCACCAGGTCGCCGGTGATGATCCGGAGCAGGGTCGTCTTGCCCGCGCCGTTGGCCCCGACGAGGGCGACCTTGGCCCCCTCGCCGACCCGGAACGACACGTCGTCGAGCAGCACCCGCCCGTCGGGGAGCTCGTACCGGACTCCGGCGACATCCACATGACCCACGTCGAAGGATTCTCCGTCATGGGCGGTGGCGCTGGCGAACCGTTTAGTCCTCGGTCGCCTTCGCCCAGAGGTTGATGCCGGCCTCGACGGCGTCGTCGTCGATCGCCTTGAGCTCCTCGGCGGTGAACGCCGGCCCCGACAGCGCGTCGAGGTTGGTGTCGAGCTGCTCGACCGAGCTGGCGCCGATGACCGCGGAGGTCACGCGGGGGTCGCGCAGCGCCCACTGCAGCGCCATCTGGGCCAGCTTCTGCCCACGTCCGGCCGCGATCTCGTTGAGGCGGCGCACGTGCCCGAGCGTCGTGTCGTCGAGGTGGTCGCCGGGGATGGTCGAGCCGGTCCGGGCGGCCCGCGAGTCGGCCGGGATGCCGTCGAGGTAGCGGTCGGTCAGCAGGCCCTGCGCCAGCGCCGTGAAGACGATGCAGCCCATGCCCTGGGCCTCGAGCTCGTCGAGCAGGCCGCCCTCGATCCAGCGGTTCAGCAGGGAGTACGACGGCTGGTGGATCAGCAGCGGGGTTCCCAGCTCGCGGGCGATGGTGGCCGCCTCGCGCGTCTTGTCGGCCGAGTAGGACGAGATGCCGGCGTACAGCGCACGGCCGGAGCGCACCGCCTGGTCCAGCGCCATCATCGTCTCCTCGACGGGGGTGTCGGGGTCGAAGCGGTGGCTGTAGAAGATGTCGACGTAGTCCAGGCCCAGCCGGACCAGGGACTGGTCGAGCGAGGCGAGGACGTACTTCCGCGAGCCGCCGCCCTGGCCGTAGGGGCCCGGCCACATGTCGTAGCCGGCCTTGGTCGAGATCACCAGCTCGTCGCGGTAGGGCGCGAGGTCGTCCTTGAGGTAGCGACCGAAGTTCTCCTCGGCGCGGCCGTAGGGCGGGCCGTAGTTGTTGGCGAGGTCGAAGTGGGTCACGCCGCGGTCGAAGGCCCGGCGCAGGATCGCGCGCTGGGTGTCCTCGGACCGGTCGTCGCCGAAGTTCTGCCACAGGCCCAGCGAGAGCGCGGGCAGCTGGAGTCCGCTGCGGCCGGTGTGGCGGTAGTGCATGCCGGTGGCGGCGGTGTCGTAGCGGTCGTCGGCGGCGGCGTAGCTCGTCATGGCGACCAGCCTGCCACCCGCCGCCGACGCGGGTCAGGCCGGGAGCAGCTCCGCAACGAGTGCCTCGACCCGGGACCGGATCTCGTCGCGGATCGGCCGCACGGCCTCGATGCCCTGCCCGGCCGGGTCGTCGAGCTTCCAGTCCTCGTAGCGGGTGCCCGGGAAGTAGGGGCAGGCGTCGCCGCAGCCCATCGTGACGACGACGTCGGAGACCCGCACCGCGTCGTCGGTGAGGATCTTCGGGACCGCAGCGGTGATGTCGATGCCCTCCTCGGCCATCGCCGCGACGGCGACCGGGTTGATCGAGTCGGCGGGCGCCGAGCCGGCCGAGAGCACCTCGATGCGACCGGCCCCGAGGTGCTGCAGGTAGCCGGCGGCCATCTGGGAGCGACCGGCGTTGTGGACGCAGACGAACAGGACGGTGGGCCGGTCGGTGGGCTTGGCGGTGGGGGCCATCAGGCGCCTTCCTCGGTGGGGAGCGTGGGGTCGGGGTGCAGCAGGAGGACCAGGCCGAGCCCGAGGGCGCCGCCGACCAGCTGCATGAGGACGAAGACCGGCACCGAGCCCGGCGCGATGCCGGCGAAGGTGTCGGACAGGGTGCGGGCCACGGTGACGGCGGGGTTGGCGAAGCTCGTCGAGCTCGTGAACCAGTAGGCCGCGGTGATGTAGCCGCCCACGGCGTAGGCGACGCTGTCGCTGCGGCCGCGGCGCACGCTGCCGAAGATGACGGCCACGAGCCCGAGGGTCGCGACGACCTCCCCGAGCCACAGGCCGCCCCCGCTCCGGTCGTGGGTGGCGACCGTGACCGCGTCGAGGCCGAACATCAGGTTGGCGACCACCGCGCCCACCGCGCCACCGACGAGCTGCGCGACGACGAGGACGGCGGCGTCGGAGGTCGTGACGAGACCGAGCACCCGCTCGACCAGGGTCACCACCGGGTTGAAGGCCGCCGAGACGGGCTGGAGGGCCAGGATCAGGGCGACCAGGGCGGCGCCGGTCACCAGGCTGTTCTCGAGGAGCTGGAGGCCCACGTCGTGGGGCGAGAGCCGCGTGGCGGCGATGCCCGAGCCGATGACGGCCATGACCAAGAACGCCGTGCCGACCAGCTCGGCCGCGGCGCGTCGTACGAGCGTCACCGGGCGACGCCGCCGAGCAGGAGGCCGACGTCGGAGAGCGCCGTCGCGTTGAGCCGGTAGTAGACCCACACGCCGCGCTTCTCCCGGTCCAGGAGCCCGACCTCGTGCAGCACCTTGAGGTGGTGGCTGATCGTGGGCTGGGACAGCTCGAAGGCGTCGTTGAGGTCGCAGACGCACGCCTCGCCGCCCTCGTGGCTGGCCACGATCGAGAGGAGCCGCAGCCGCACCGGGTCGGCGATCGCCTTGACCAGCGGCGCGATCCGCTCGGCCTGCTCGATCGAGAGCGGCTCGGAGGTGAGCGGCGAGCAGCACGCCACCGTCTGCACCGGCGTCAGCTCGAGAGAATTCGACATGCGTGAATATTGACAGACGTCAATACGTCGTTGCAAGGTGGGGACACATCGACAACCATCTATGTTCCAGTGGAGGAACCATGTCCCGCATCCAGCTCGCCCTCAACGTCGACGACCTCGAAGCGTCCGTCGCGTTCTACAGCACCCTCTTCGGCACCGCCCCGGCCAAGACGAAGCCCGGCTACGCCAACTTCGCGATCGCCGAGCCGCCGCTGAAGCTGGTCCTCATCGAGAACCCCGGGCACGGCGGCTCGGTCAACCACCTCGGCGTCGAGGTCGCCGACACCGACACCGTCGACGCCGAGCAGTCGCGGCTCGCCGCCGCCGGGCTCGCCTCGGTCGACGAGCGCGACACGACCTGCTGCTACGCCCGTCAGGACAAGTTCTGGGTCGAGGGTGCCCCCAACGGCGAGCGGTGGGAGGTCTACACCGTGCTCGAGGACTCCGCGACCTTCGCCGCCGAGCCCACCGCCACGGCCTGCTGCTGAGCCCGGGTCAGTCCCCGGCCCGGCGGGTCTCGAGCACCCGGAAGCCCTTGGCGCTCGCGATCCGCCCGGTCGGGAAGCCCTGCTCCCCCAGCCACCGCTGGAGCGAGTCGGCGCCGAGGTTCTTGCCCACGACCATGACGGCCCGGCCGCCCGGCGCGAGTCGCGGCAGCCAGGTCAGCAGCAGCTCGTGGAGGGCCTCCTTGCCGATCCGGATGGGCGGGTTCGACCAGATCTCGTCGTACGTCGCTCCCGCGTCGACACCGTCCGGCGTCGAGGCGGCGTAGCGGTCGGTGACGCCGAGCGTCGCGGCGTTCTCGTTGGCGAGCAGGACGGCCCGCTCGTTGACGTCGACGGCCGTGACGACCGCGTCCGGCACGGCGACGGCGACCGCGAGGCCGATCACGCCGTAGCCGCAGCCCAGGTCGAGGACCCGTCCGGCCGCCGGCGGCTCGGTCTCGCGGAAGAGGATCGCCGTGCCGATGTCGAGGCGTCCCTGGGCGAAGACCCCCGAGCCGCTCACGAGCGCCAGGTCGTGGCCCCACACCTGCGCCGAGACGGGTGCCCGCTTGAAGGCCACCGCCGGGTCGGCGCTGAAGTAGTGGTCATCCATGGGGCACTCCTCGCTTGGCGCGGGTCTGGTCGGCACGGCCGGCGAGCTCGGCGTCCACGGGGTAGCCGACCTCCTCCAGGGTCAGCCCGTGCGCGTGCACGACGGCCACGGCGGGGTCGCGCCGCCCGGCAGCCAGGACCTCCCCGGCCCACGCGACCGGTCGGCGCCCCTCGCCGACCGCCAGCAGGCAGCCGACCAGCGCACGGACCATGCTGTGGCAGAAGGCATCGGCGACGACCGTCGCCTCGAGGACCCCCGGCTCGGTGCGCACCCAGGACAGCTCGAGCAGGGTCCGGATCGTCGTGGCGCCCTCGCGCTTCTTGCAGAACGACGCGAAGTCGTGGTGCCCGACCAGCAGCGCGGACGCCTCGTTGAGGGCCTCGAGCGAGAGCGGTCGGGGCCAGGCCAGCACGTGCGAGCGGAGGAGCGGGTCGAGCCCGGCGGGGTCGTCGCACACGCGGTAGACGTAGCGCCGCCACAGCGCGGAGAAGCGGGCGTCGAAGCCCGGTGCCGCCTCCGCGACCCCGCGGACCCGGACGTCCGGGTCGAGGATGCCGTTCAGACGACGCAGCAGCGCCTCGAGCGGTGGCTCGCCGGAGCGGCCCGCCGCCACCGCGAGGGCCTCGGGGTCGACGTCGACGTGCACGACCTGCCCGCGAGCGTGGACGCCGGTGTCGGTCCGTCCGGCGCAGACGACGGCGACCGACGGCACCCGCAGCACCGTGGCCAGGGCCTGCTGGAGCTCGCCCTGGACGGTGCGCAGCCCCGGCTGGCCGGCCCATCCGTGGAAGTCGCCCCCGTCGTAGGCAAGGTCGATCCGGATCCGCACCCGGAGATTCTGTCAGGCGCCCTAGGCTCGCCGCATGCAGCCCGCGCTGATCCTGATGTCGGCCGAGCACGCCGACTTCCTCCTCGACGAGTTCGGCCGCTACGCGCGCGACTACGACCTGCACACCGCGACCGACGTCGCGGGGGCCGAGGCGATCGCGCGCCGGATCCGGGAGGAGGGCGGACAGGTCGCGCTCTTCGTCTCCGACTCGGCCCCGCAGGACGCCCCCGTGTTCGAGGCCTTCGCCCGGTGGCGGCAGGTCGTCCCGACCGCCCGACGGATCGTCGCGGCCCACTGGTCGCGCTTCCTCACCGACGCCGACAGCCTGCGTTCCGGGCTCGCCAAGGGCAAGTTCGACGCCTACCTCCTCATGCCCCGTGGCGTCCGCGACGAGGAGTTCCACACCGCGGTGTGCGAGCTGCTCAGCGACTGGGGCTCGACCGTCGCCGCCCCCGAGGTCGACACGGTGCAGATCGTCACGCCCGGCGGCGACGCGCTCACCGGCGCGATCCGCGACTTCCTCGACCGGATGGGCATGCCCAACCGCGTCTACGCCCCCGACAGCGACACCGGCCGCGCGATCGTGGAGCGGTACGACGGCGAGCCGGCGTACCCCCTCGTCGCGGCCATGCAGCGCCCGCCGATCGCACCGCGCACGGTCCGCGACGTGGCCATCACGATCTACGGCCAGCCGGCCGACATCGACGTCGAGGCCGTCGTCGACCTCGCCATCGTCGGCGGAGGCCCGGCCGGGCTCGCCGCGGCGGTCTACGGCGCCTCCGAGGGGCTCTCGACGGTCGTCCTCGAGGCCGAGGCGATCGGCGGCCAGGCCGGCACCAGCTCGATGATCCGCAACTACCTCGGCTTCCCGCGCGGCATCTCCGGCATGCGGCTGGCCCAGCGCGCCCGCAACCAGGCCATCCGGTTCGGCACCCGCTTCTTCACCGGCTGGGAGGTGCTGGCCCTCGAGCCCGGCGCGGACGGCGCGCCCCACGTGCTCCGCACCGACGGTGGGGACGTGCGCGCCCGCGCGGTCGTGGTCGCGACCGGGGTCTCCTACCGCAAGCTCGGCGTGCCCGCGGTCGAGGAGCTCACCGGCCTCGGCGTCCACTACGGCAGCGCGATGACCGCGGCCCGCGAGATGGAGGACTACGACGTGGTGGTCGTGGGCGGCGGCAACTCCGCCGGCCAGGCCGCCATCCACCTCGCCCGCTTCGCCCGGTCGGTGACGATCCTGGTCCGCAGGCCCGGGCTGGCCGAGACGATGTCGCAGTACCTCATCGCGGAGATCGAGCACAGCCCGCGCATCACGGTGCTCCCCTGCTCCGAGGTCGTCGACGGCGGCGGCGAGGGACGCCTGGAGTGGCTCGGGGTCCGGGGCACCACGACGGGCGACGTACGCCGGCTCCCGGCTCGCGGGCTCTTCCTCCTGCTGGGCGCCGAGCCGCACTGCGACTGGCTGCCCGACGAGGTCGCGCGCGACGCCAAGGGGTTCGTGCTGACGGGCCGGGACGTGCCGAAGGAGCGCTGGGCCGACGGGCTGCCGCCGGCCAACCTCGCCACCACGCTGCCCGGCGTCTTCGCGGTCGGGGACATCCGGTCCGGCTCGATGAAGCGGGTCGCGGCGGCCAGCGGCGAGGGCGCCTCGGTGGTGCCGCTGGTCCACACCTGGCTGGAGTAGCCCGGATCAGCCCAGCTCGTGGCGGAAGGGCGGGTCCGCCCCGGGCCGGGACACCGTCACGGCCGCCGCGCGGGCGGCGTGGGCCAGCACGTCGGCGACCTCCTCGGCGGCCAGGTCGCGCAGCGCCTCGCGCAGCGCCCCACCCAATCGGCCGCGCTCCCACAGCGCGTCCACGAGGGCAGCCCCGAAGGTGTCCCCCGCCCCGATCGTGTCCGCCACGTCGACCGGCAGCGAGGCGATCTCGATCTCGCCGTGGTGGCCGACCCAGGTCGCCCCCTCGCCGCCGCGGGTGACCACGACCGCGGCCGGACCGCGGGCCAGCAGGTCCCGCGCCGAGGACACTGGGTCCTGCCCGGGGTAGAGCGCCTCCAGGTCCTCGTCGGAGGCCTTCACGAGGTCCGCCACCGACACCATCCGCTCGACCCGGGCCACCAGGTCCGGGCCGGTGCCGGTGATCGCGGGCCGGGCATTGATGTCGTAGCTGATCGTCGCGTGCGGCCGCAGCCGCTCCAGCAGCGCCAGCACGTCGTCGGCCCCGGGCAGCAGCACGGCGCCGAGCGAGCAGGTGTGCACCACGAGCGGCGGAGCGGCGTCGGCGATCGGGTTGAGCCGCCACTCCAGGTCGAACTCGTAGCGGGCGGCCCCGTCGGAGCCGACGGTCGCCAGCGCGGTGGACGTGCGGGCCACGGCGGCCGGGTCCACGGCCAGCACGACGCCGGCCGCCGTCAGGTGGTCCACGATCAGGCGGCCGTGCGCGTCGTCGGCATAGCTGGTCGCGAACCGCACCGACCGGCCGAGCCGCGCCAGGGCGACGGCGACGTTGGCCGCGCTCCCGCCGGCGTACTCGACGGTGCTCCCGTCGGACCCCCGGACGATGTCGACCAGGGACTCACCCACCACCAGCACGTCGTGTTCCATGGGGAGTTGTCTATCGAATCTCGGCCCCGGGCGGAACCGCGCGTAGGGTCCGTCTCATGCACGTCGCTCCCCCGGACCCCGCGTCGGACCGGCCGCCCTACGAGCAGCTCCGGGTCCAGATCGCGCGTCGGGCCGCCTCGGGCGAGCTGGCCCCCGGGACCCGCCTGCCCACGGTCCGGGCGCTCGCCGCCGAGCTGCACCTCGCGGCCAACACGGTGGCCCGCGCCTACCGCGAGCTGGAGTCCGACGGGGTCGTGGTCACCGAGGGCCGCCGCGGCACCTCCATCGCCCCGTCCGACGTCGCCTTCTCTGGTGAGGCGGGCACCGCGGCAGCGTCGTACGCCGCCACCGCACGCCGGCTCGGCCTCGGGCTGGAGGAGGCCCAGGACCTCGTCGCCCGCGCCTGGCCGAGCGGCCGGTGAGGTGCCCGTAACGCGCCGTTGTCCGGCCGAGGGCGTTACATGGAGTGGAGGGCCCTCCCCCGGACAGGCAGAACGGCCCGCCACCCTCGCGGGTGACGGGCCGTTCGACTGACTCAGAGCGAGATGCTCAGGCCTTGTCCTCGGTGTCCTCGGTGGTCTCCTCGGCGGGAGCCTCCTCGGCGGCCGGGGCCTCGGTCTCGAGAGCCTCGGTCGGCTCGGCCTCGGTGACGACGTCCTCGGCCGGGGCCTCCTCGACGGGGGCAGCCGGAGCGGCCTCGGTCTTGGCGGGCTTGGCAGCCTTCGGGGCCGGCTTGTAGGCCTCGGTCACGAGCTCGATCACGGCCATGGGGGCGTTGTCGCCCTTGCGGGGACCGATCTTCGTGATCCGGGTGTAGCCACCCGGACGCTCGGCGAAGGTCGGCGCGATCTCGGTGAAGAGGATGTGGACGACACCCTTGTCGCGGATGGTCTTGAGGACCTCGCGACGGTTGTGCAGGTCGCCCTTCTTGGCCTTGGTGATCAGTTTCTCGGCGTGGGGGCGCAGGACGCGCGCCTTGGCCTCGGTGGTCGTGATCCGGCCGTGCTCGAACAGCGCGGTCGCCAGGTTGCTGATGATCAGCTTCTGGTGGGCGGGGCTACCGCCGAGGCGCTTGCCCTTCTTGGGAGTAGGCATTGCTCTCTCTTTTCTCTCCGGCCGTGTCAGGTACCGGGGTAGACGACCGGCGTGCGCCGATCGGTTTGGTGAGAGGGGAGGCCGGCCGGCCTCCCCTCACCGGGTGATCAGTACTGCTCGTCCTCGACGAAGGCGTCGTCGTCGTCGTCGCCGTACGCCGCGAGGGCAGCGTGCGGGTCGAAGCCGGGCGCGCTGTCCTTGAGGGACAGGCCCATCTCGACCAGCTTGGCCTTGACCTCGTCGATCGACTTCGCACCGAAGTTGCGGATGTCGAGCAGGTCCTGCTCCGAGCGGCTGATGAGCTCACCCACGGTGTGGATGCCCTCGCGCTTGAGGCAGTTGTAGGAGCGGACGGTCAGCTGCAGGTCCTCGACCGGGAGGGCGAGGTCGGCCGCGAGCTGCTCGTCGACGGGCGACGGACCGATGTCGATGCCCTCGGCCTCGACGTTGAGCTCACGGGCCAGGCCGAACAGCTCGACCAGGGTCTTGCCGGCCGAGGCGATCGCGTCACGGGGACGGATCGACGGCTTGGTCTCGACGTCGATGACCAGCTTGTCGAAGTCGGTGCGCTGCTCGACTCGGGTGGCCTCGACCTTGTAGGTCACCTTCAGCACGGGGCTGTAGATCGAGTCGACCGGCATCCGGCCGATCTCGTTGTCGGCACCCTTGTTCTGGACGGCCGAGACGTAGCCGCGGCCGCGCTCGACGACCAGCTCCATCTCGAGCTTGCCCTTGTCGGACAGGGTCGCGATCTTGAGGTCGGGGTTGTGCACCTCGACGCCGGCCGGCGGGGCGATGTCGGCAGCGGTGACGTCACCGGCACCGGACTTGCGCAGGTACATCGTGACGGGCTCGTCGTGCTCGGAGGAGACGACCAGGCCCTTCAGGTTCAGGATGACCTCGGTGATGTCCTCCTTGACGCCCTCGATCGTGGAGAACTCGTGGAGCACGGTGTCGACCTTGATGCTCGTGACCGAGGCACCGGGGATCGAGGAGAGGAGGGTACGACGCAGCGAGTTGCCGAGGGTGTAGCCGAAGCCGGGCTCCAGCGGCTCGATGACGAACCGCGAGCGGAACTCGTCGACGGACTCTTCCGACAGAGTGGGGCGCTGTGCGATGAGCACTGATTCTTTCCTTTCCGGGCCCACCCGCTATTTGACGGACCCGAACTGCGTGGTTGAAAAGGAAGCGGAACACCGCGCCGGTCTGCGACCGGCGCGGTGACCCGGATTACTTCTTGGAGTAGTACTCGACGATCAGCTGTTCCTGGACCGGGATGTCGATCTGGGCCCGGACCGGGAGCTGGTGCACGAGGATCCGCATGCGCGTCGGCAGCGCCTCGAGCCAGGCCGGGACGACGCGCTCGCCGTGGGTCTCGCGAGCCACGATGAACGGGGTCATCTCCAGCGACTTCTCCCGGACGTCGATGACGTCGTGGGCGGTGACCTGGAAGGACGGGATGTCGACCTTCTTGCCGTTCACCTTGAAGTGGCCGTGGACGACCAGCTGGCGGGCGTGGCGACGCGTGCGGGCGAAGCCGGCGCGGTAGACCACGTTGTCGAGGCGGCACTCGAGCAGCTGCAGCAGGTTGTCACCCGTCTTGCCCGCACGACGCGAGGCCTCGACGTAGTAGTTGTGGAACTGGCGCTCGAGGATGCCGTAGGAGATACGCGCCTTCTGCTTCTCACGAAGCTGGAGGAGGTACTCGCTCTCCTTGATGCGGCCGCGGCCGTGCTGGCCGGGGGGGTACGGGCGACGCTCGAAAGCCTGGTCGCCACCAACGAGGTCGACACCGAGACGGCGCGACTTCTTGGTCATGGGGCCGGTGTAACGGGCCATAGCTCAAAGTCTCCTGTTCAGTCTCGGGTGATCAGACGCGACGGCGCTTGGGCGGCCGGCATCCGTTGTGGGGCGTGGGCGTGACGTCCTGGATGGTGCCGACCTCGAGGCCGATCGCACCCAGCGAACGGATCGCCGTCTCGCGGCCCGAGCCCGGGCCCTTCACGAAGACGTCGATCTTCTTCATGCCGTGCTCCATCGCCCGACGACCCGCGGCCTCGGCGGCCATCTGCGCGGCGAACGGGGTGGACTTGCGCGAGCCCTTGAAGCCGACGGTGCCGGCCGAGGCCCACGAGATCACCGCACCAGTGGGGTCGGTGATCGTGACGATCGTGTTGTTGAACGTGCTCTTGATGTGGGCTTCGCCCTGAGCGACGTTCTTCTTCTCCTTGCGACGCACCTTCTTGGCGCCGGCCGCTGCGCGGCTCTTGGGAGGCATTCAGTTTCTCCTGGGGTAGCTGGAAGCTGTGAGTTCGAGTGAGGGGCTCAGTGGGTCGCCGTGAGGCGAGCCGTCACTTGGCCTTCTTCTTGCCGGCAACCGTGCGCTTCGGGCCCTTGCGGGTGCGAGCGTTGGTCTTGGTGCGCTGACCGCGGACCGGGAGGCCCATGCGGTGGCGACGACCCTGGTAGCTGCCGATCTCGATCTTGCGGCGGATGTCAGCCTGGACCTCGCGACGGAGGTCACCCTCGATCTTGAAGTTGGCTTCGATCGCGTCGCGGAGCTTGACCAGCTCTTCGTCTCCCAGCTGGTGGACGCGGAGGTCCCCGCTGACGCCGGTCTCGGCGAGCAGCTGCTGGGCGCGGGTACGGCCGATGCCGTAGATGTAGGTGAGTGCGATCTCGATCCGCTTGTCACGCGGAAGATCCACACCAACGAGGCGTGCCATTGACTGGCCCTTTCTTGAAGAGCGGTGCTCTTCGGTTTTCACAGAGGTTTCTGGTCGTGTCGCGCCCCGCCCCTCGTCGGGCGGGCTCCGGCCTTCTGCTCCGGAGGTGGTTCGGTCTCGTCCACTCGGTGGTCGAGCTTGTCGAGACCTAAGCGATCACGTTGAGGTGTGTTCAGTTGTGCAGGATCCGGTGGTCGAGGAGGTTGCTCTGCAACCGTCTCGAGACCCTCAGCCCTGGCGCTGCTTGTGGCGCGGGTTCTCGCAGATGACCATGACGCGGCCGTGGCGACGAATCACCTTGCACTTGTCACAGATCGGCTTCACGCTCGGGTTGACCTTCACGAGGAGGTCCTTTCAGGTGTCGGCTGCTTACTTGTAGCGGTAGACGATCCGACCCCGGGTGAGGTCGTACGGCGAGAGCTCCACCACCACGCGGTCCTCGGGGAGGATCCGGATGTAGTGCTGGCGCATCTTGCCGCTGATGTGGGCGAGAACCTTGTGCCCGTTGCTCAGCTCGACGCGGAACATGGCATTCGGCAGGGCCTCCACGACGGTGCCCTCGATCTCGATCACGCCTTCTTTCTTCGGCATGTCCTCCACAATCTGTTGTTCGGACGGCCTCGGGAAGAGAGCCGACGGTCTACCGTTCCTTGCACCGGAGCCGGTGTCGACCGGATCCGGGTGGCCCGGGAACCTCCGGTCCGGGGACCGGTGGACCTCGTGAAGCCGCTGTATGGTCCTCATTCCCGGGCGCACGACCGAACCCTCGAATGAGCGTTCTGGTTGTGGTCCGGGCAGCCGCGAGGCGCCACGCAACAGACCCACGTTGGGCCGACACGCCAGTTTAGTGGGAAACGGCCCGGAAACACGAATCGGTTCCGCTAGGCACCCGCAGCGGCCAGCAGGCGCAGGGTCTGCTCGCGGGCGGGGCTCCGGCCGGGCTCGGTGCCGGTCCAGCTTCCCGCGACCGGGTGGACCATCACCTCGTCCACACCATACGTCGCGGCGAGCGTTTCCAGTCGATCGCGGGCGCTCGCCGGGTCGCCGATCACCCAGCGGGACCGCATCGCGTCGAGCAGGCCCCGGTGCGCCTCCGGCACCTCGACCTTCTCGGCCTCCTCGACGAGCTGCTGCGGTGCGAGCCGGCCTCCGGTGCGCAGGGCCAGCATCGCGAGCAGCTGCGGGAGGGCCAGGCGGTCGGCGTCCTCCTGGGTGTCGGCGACGACGGCGTTGACGGTCAGGAAGGTGCGGGGCTCCGCGAGCTCGGCCGAGGGACGGAACTGCGACCGGTAGAGCTCGAGCGCCTCGGCGGTCCCGCTCCCGCTGAAGTGGTGCGCGAAGACGTAGGGCATCCCCTTCTCGGCCGCCAGGCGGGCGGAGTAGTCGGAGGAGCCGAGCAGCCAGATGGCCGGGACGGAGGTGGCGACCGGCGTGGCCCGCAGCGGGTGGCTGCGACCCTGGACCGCCACCTGCACTCCCCCGGCGTCCATCATGGCCAGCACGTTGTCGACGTACTCGGGGAAGCGCGTGACCGCCTCGTCGCTGACGCCGCCGGCGCCGTGGCGCAGTGCGTAGCTGGTGACCGGGTCGGTGCCGGGGGCACGGCCGATGCCGAGGTCGATCCGGCCGGGGTAGGCCGCCTCCAGCAGCGCGAACTGCTCGGCGACGACGAGCGGCGCGTGGTTGGGCAGCATCACCCCGCCGGAACCCACCCGGATCCTCGAGGTGGCGCCCGCGACCATGCCGATCAGCACCGGCGGGTTGGTGGCGGCCACGGCGGGCATGTTGTGGTGCTCGGCGAGCCAGTAGCGGTGGTAGCCGAGCTCGTCGGCCGTCCGGGCGAGGGCCAGGGTCGCGGCCAGCGCGTCGCCCGTGGACTGGTCGCTGCGCACCGGCACCAGGTCGAGCACGGACAGGGTCAGGGGTCGGGTGCTCACCCCGACCCAACCCCGTCGCCGGAGCGGCTATTCCGAGCGTGCGACGGCGCGGTCCCTCAGCACGCTGGCGACGGTCGTGACGGCCAGGGTGCCGACGATCACGAGCAGTGACACCCAGATCGGGATGTCGGGCGCCCACTCGATGTGGTGACCGCCGTTGATGAACGACAGCTCGTTGTCGTGCATGGCGTGCAGGATCAGCTTCAGGCCGATGAAGAGCAGCAGGAACGCCAGCCCGTAGGACAGGTAGACCAGGCGCTGGAGCAGGTCGCCGATCAGGAAGTAGAGCTGGCGCAGGCCCATCAGCGCGAACACGTTGGCGGTGAAGACGAGGTAGGGCTCGCTGGTGAGGCCGTAGATCGCGGGGATCGAGTCGAGCGCGAACAGCAGGTCGGTCATGCCCAGCGACAGGACCACGACGAACATCGGCGTGAAGACCCGCGAGCCGCTCACCCTGGTCGAGAGGTGGACGCCGCTCCACTCGTCGGTCATCCGCACGTGCCGGCTGGCCCAGGCGACGATCCGGGGCTGGTCGTACTGGTCGCCGTCGTGGTCGTCGTCGCGGGCGAGCTTGACCGCGGTGTAGACGAGGAAGAGCCCGAAGAGGTAGAAGATCCAGCTGAACTGGCTGATCGCCGCCGCGCCCAGCCCGATGAAGATGCCGCGGAGCACGAGCGCCAGGACGATCCCGATGAGCAGGGCGGTCTGCTGGTACTGCCGCGGGACGTTCAGCTTCGCCATGATCAGGATGAAGATGAACAGGTTGTCCACGGAGAGGGAGTACTCCGTGAGCCAGCCGGCGAAGAACTCTCCGCCGTACTGGGCGCCCGAGAACCACCACACACCGAGCCCGAAGACCACGGCCAGCACGACGTACATCGCCAGGTGCCGGCCCGACTCCCCCATCGTGGGCTCGTGCGGACGGCGCCCGATCACGAACACGTCGACGAGCAGCAGCGCCGTCGTCAGGAGGACGGTGGACCACCAGATCCAGGGAGCAACATCCACGGCGTCGGCCTCTTCAAGGTCGGTGTCGGGTCAGGGAAGGAGTCGGCACCTGCCAACTCCCTGCAAACGCTCCCCCAACCTACCTGCCGCCCCAAGGGACCCCGAGCGCCGTGAGGGCGGCCTCGCCGCCGTCGAGCGCGGTGAGCACCCAGGTGCCCTGCGGGGTCAGCGTGAACGTGTGCTCGAAGTGCGCGGCCCAGGTGCCGTCGGCGGTGATGACCGTCCAGTCGTCCTCGAGCACCTCGGTGTCCTTGGTGCCCAGGGTGATCATCGGCTCGACTGCGAGCGCCAGGCCCTCGACCAGCTTGGGGCCCTTGCCCGGACGGCCGTAGTTGGGCACGTTGGGCGGCTGGTGCATCTGGGAGCCGATGCCGTGCCCGACGTAGTCCTCCAGGATGCCGTAGCGACCCTGGGAGCGGACGTGCCGCTCGACGGCGTGGGAGATGTCGGTGACCCGGCCCCCGAGGTGCGCGGCGGCGATGCCGCGCCACATGGCCTCCTCGGTGACCCGCATCAGCTCGGTCACCTCGGCCGGGACGGTGCCCACCGGGACCGTGATGGCCGCGTCGCCGTGCCAGCCGTCGACGATGGCGCCGCAGTCGATGGAGATGACGTCGCCCTCGGCCAGCATCCGTTCCCCCGGGATGCCGTGCACGACCTCCTCGTTGACCGAGGCGCAGATCGAGCCCGGGAACCCGTGGTAGCCCTTGAACGAGGGCGTGGCCCCCGACGACCGGATGTTGTCCTCGGCGATCGCGTCGAGCTCACCCGTGGTGATCCCGGCGCGCACGGTCGAGCGCATCAGCTCGAGGGTCTGCCCCACGACCAGGCCGGCGCGACGCATCGCGTCGATCTGGTCGGGGGTCTTGATCTCGATCCCGCGGTCCAGCAGTCCCATCAGCTCTGGGCGACGGTGTCCAGCGCCGCGAAGATCCGCTCGGTGACGTCGGCGACCTCGCCCATGCCGTCGACCTCGATGAGGAGGCCGCGGCCGCGGTAGACGTCGATGAGCGGCTCGGTCTGCTCGGTGTAGATCTCCTGGCGACGGCGGATGACGTCCTCGGTGTCGTCCGCGCGGCCCTCGACCTCGGCGCGCTGGAGGAGCCGCTGCACGATCTCCTCGGCGTCGACGGTCAGGACGACGACGGCGTCGAGGGAGTGACCGGTGAACTTGATCATCCCGTCGAGCTCCTCGACCTGGGCGAGCGTCCGCGGGTAGCCGTCGAGCAGGAAGCCGGGGGTGGCGTCGTCCTCGTCGATGCGGTTGCGCACCATCAGGTTGGTGACCTCGTCGGGGACGTACTCGCCGGCGTCCATGTAGCCCTGGGCCTTGACGCCCAGCGGCGTGCCCTTCGAGACGTTGGCGCGGAAGATGTCTCCGGTCGAGATCGCGGGGATCCCGAAGTGCTCGGCCACGAACTTGGCCTGGGTGCCCTTACCGGCCCCGGGCGGGCCCATCATGATCAGCCTCATGTCAGCGCAGGAATCCTTCGTAGTTGCGCTGCTGGAGCTGGCTCTCGATCTGCTTCACCGTGTCCAGCGCGACGCCCACCATGATCAGGATGGAGGTGCCGCCGAACGGGAAGTTCTGGTTCGCATTGATGAACACGAACGCGATGAGCGGGATGAGGGCGATCAGACCGAGGTAGAGCGCGCCGGGCAGCGTGATGCGGGACAGGACGTAGGACAGGTAGTCCTCGGTCGGCTTGCCCGCCCGGATCCCGGGGATGAAGCCGCCGTACTTCTTCATGTTGTCCGCCACCTCTTGGGGGTTGAAGGTGATCGAGACGTAGAAGTAGGTGAAGAAGACGATGAGCAGGAAGAACGACAGCATGTAGAGCGGGTGCGAGCCACGGACGAGGTAGTCGTTGATCCAGGTGACCCACTTGGAGTCGCTGTTCTGGTTGAACTGCACGGCCATGGCCGGCAGGTAGAGCAGCGACGAGGCGAAGATAACCGGGATGACACCGGCCTGGTTCACCTTGAGGGGAATGTACGTCGAGGAGCCGCCGAACATCTTGCGTCCCACCATGCGGCGGGCGTACTGGACCGGGATCCGGCGCTGCGCCTGCTCGATGAAGATGACCGCGGCGATGATCACGAGACCGATCGCGATGACGACGGAGAAGACCCACCAGCCCTTCTCCTTGCCGACCGCCCACAGGGAGGTCGGGAAGCGGGAGACGACCTGGGTGAAGATCAGCAGCGACATGCCGTTGCCGATGCCGCGCTCGGTGATGAGCTCGCCGAGCCACATGATGACGGCGGTGCCGGCGGTCATGGTGACGACCATGACGAGGAAGGTCTCGGTGCCGTTGCTGTGCAGCAGCGGCTTCTGGCAGCCCTGGAGCAGGTTGCCCGAGCGGGCCAGCGCCACGATGCCGGTCGCCTGGAGCAGCGCCAGGCCCAGCGTGAGGTAGCGGGTGTACTGGGTGATCTTGGTCTGGCCGGACTGACCCTCCTTCTTGAGGGCCTCCAGCCGCGGGATCACCACGACGAGCAGCTGCAGGATGATGCTCGCCGTGATGTACGGCATGATCCCGAGCGCAAAGATGGTGAGCTGGAGCAGCGCACCACCGGAGAAGAGGTTGATGAGGCTGTAGACGCCGGAGTTGCCCACGTCCTTGATGCAGGACTGGACGTTGGCGACATCGACGCCCGGCGTCGGGATCTGAGATCCGAGCCGGAAGATCGCGATGATCAGCAGGACGAACAGCAGCTTCTTGCGCAGGTCCGGAGTCCGGAATGCGTTCGCGAACGCGGCTAGCACGAGATCCTCTTTCTCCAAGCGGGGTGCGGCCCTCGCACGTCACCCGCGAAGACCCGGGGAAGCCTAACAGGCTCCCCACAGGGTCCGATGGTGCCCAGATGAAGCAGACGGGGCGCGGTCGGCTCACGCCGCCCGCGCCCCATCGGTGCTGTCACTGAAGCCAGGTCAGGAGACCGTCACACCACGGTGGTGGTGCCGCCGGCCGCCTCGATCTTCTCCTTGGCCGAGCCGGAGAACGCGTTGGCGCTCACCTCGACCTTGACGGACAGGTCGCCCTGGCCGAGGACCTTGACCGGGTGGCCGTCGCGCACAGCGCCACGGGCAACCAGCTCGTCCACGGTCACGACGCCGCCCTCGGGGAACAGCTCGTTGATGCGGTCCAGGTTGACCACCTGGAACTCCACCTTGAAGGGGTTCTTGAAGCCCTTCAGCTTGGGGAGACGCATGTGGATCGGCATCTGGCCACCCTCGAAGGCGACCGGAACCTGGTAGCGAGCCTTGGTGCCCTTGGTACCGCGGCCCGCGGTCTTGCCCTTGGAGGCCTCACCACGACCAACACGGGTCTTGGCGGTCTTGGCCCCGGGGGCGGGACGCAGGTGATGCAGCTTGAGCGTCATGTCACTCCACCTCCTCGACCGTCACGAGGTGACGGACGGTGTTGACCATGCCCCGGATCTCCGGGCGGTCTTCCTTGACGACGACGTCACCGATGCGCTTGAGACCCAGCGTCCGCAGGGTCTCGCGCTGGTTGGACTTGATGCCCACGGTGCCGCGCTTCTGCTGAACCTTCAGCTGAGCCATCAGGCCGACACCTCCTGGGAGACACCAGCCGGGACCTCCAGGCGCGCCCTGAGGAGCGCCGCCGGGGCGACGTCCTCGACGGGGAGACCACGACGGGCGGCCACGGCCTCGGGCTGCTCCAGCATGCGGAGAGCCTCGACGGTGGCGTGCACGATGTTGATCTGGTTCGACGAACCGAGCGACTTGCTCAGGATGTCGTGGATACCGGCGCACTCCAGGACGGCACGCACCGGACCACCGGCGATGACGCCGGTACCGGGCGCGGCCGGGCGCAGCATGACCACGCCGGCGGCCTTCTCACCCTGGACGGGGTGCGGGATGGTGCCCTGGATGCGGGGGACGCGGAAGAAAGCCTTCTTCGCCTCCTCGACACCCTTGGCGATGGCGGCGGGAACTTCCTTCGCCTTGCCGTAGCCGACGCCGACCAGACCCTCACCGTCACCGACGATCACGAGGGCGGTGAAGCTGAAGCGACGACCACCCTTCACGACCTTCGCAACACGGTTGATCGCAACGACGCGCTCGATGTAGGCGGTCTTGTCAGCACCCTGGTTTCCGCGACGGTCGTCGCGGTTTCCACGGCGCTCGCCACCCGAACGCTGTCCGCGCTGGGCTCCGCTCATGAGTGTTTCCTCTTCTCTCTCTCGCGTACTGCGATCAGAACGTCAGGCCGCCCTCGCGGGCGCCATCAGCAAGGGCCGCGATGCGGCCGTGGTACTTGTTGCCTGCACGGTCGAAGACCACACCGGCGACGCCGGCGGCCTTGGCGCGCTCGGCGACGAGCTCACCGACCTTCTTGGCCTTGGCGGTCTTGTCGCCCTCGAAGGACCGGAGGTCCTTCTCGGTGGTCGACGCGAACGCCAGGGTCTTCCCGACCAGGTCGTCGACGACCTGGACGGTGATGTGCTTCGAGGAGCGCGTGACCACGAGGCGAGGGCGCTCGGCAGTGCCGGACACCTTCTTGCGGCCACGAACCTGACGACGCAGGCGCGACTTCACCCGAGCAGCGGTGTGCTTGTTGTTGTTCAGCGAGATCGCCATGGTCACTTACCAGCCTTTCCGACCTTGCGGCGGATGTGCTCGCCGGCGTAACGGACGCCCTTGCCCTTGTAGGGCTCGGGCTTGCGCAGCTTGCGGATCTTCGCGGCGGTCTCGCCGACGAGCTGCTTGTCGATGCCCTGGACGCCGAGCTTGGTCGGGCCTTCCACGGTGAACGTGATGCCCTCGGGCGCGTCGAACACGATCGAGTGCGAGTAACCGAGCTGGAACTCCAGCTGGGTCGGGCCCTTCGACAGGACGCGGTAACCGACGCCCACGATCTCGAGCTTCTTCTCGTAGCCGTCGGTGACACCGACGACCATGTTGTTGATCAGCGTGCGGGTCAGGCCGTGCAGCGAGCGCGACTCACGCTCGTCGTTCGGACGCTTGACCTCCAGGATGCCGTCCTCGCCCTTCTCGACGGTGATCGGCTCCGCCACGGAGTGCGACAGGGTGCCCTTGGGGCCCTTGACGGTCACGAGGCTCTCGGCGATCGCGACGTCCACACCGGACGGGACCGGAATGGGGAGCTTGCCAATGCGCGACATAGCTGTGTTTCTCCTTCTCGGTCTCGTCGTTACCAGACGTAGGCGAGGACTTCCCCACCCACGCCCTTCTGGTTGGCCTGGCGGTCGGTCAGCAGGCCCTGGCTCGTCGAGATGATCGCGACACCCAGGCCGCCGAGCACCTTCGGGAGACCCGTGTGCTTGGCGTAGACCCGGAGACCGGGCTTGCTGATGCGGCGAACACCCGCGATGGAGCGCTCACGGTTGCGGCCGTACTTGAGGGTGATGGTCAGCGTCTTGCCGACCTCGCCCTCGGCCGGGTCCGTCACGTCGTACGACGTGATGTAGCCCTCCTGCTTCAGGATGTCGGCGACACCCTGCTTGAGCTTGCTGTACGGCATGGAAACCGCGTCGTGGTACGCCTGGTTGGCGTTGCGCAGACGAGTGAGCATGTCTGCGATCGGGTCAGTCATCGTCATGGCCGCGAGGCCCTTTCTCCACCGTGGTTTCGCACCTGAACCTCAGGTGCGACCTGCAGCGATCGTTGGTTGTGAAAAGAGTGGAAGTTCGAGGTCACCAGGAGGACTTGGTGACGCCCGGCAGCTCGCCCCGGTGCGCCATCTCCCGCAGGCAGATGCGGCACAGGCCGAACTTGCGGTAGACGGCCTTGGGCCGGCCGCAACGCTGGCAGCGCGTGTAGCCACGCACCGCGAACTTCGGCTTGCGGGCGGCCTTGACCTTCAGTGCGGTCTTCGCCATGTCAGTTCTCCTTGAACGGGAAGCCGAGCTGCTTGAGCAGCGCGCGGCCCTGGTCGTCGTTGGTCGCGGTGGTCACGACGGTGATGTCCATGCCGCGCGAACGGTCGACCTTGTCCTGGTCGATCTCGTGGAACATGACCTGCTCGGTCAGACCGAACGTGTAGTTGCCACGGCCGTCGAACTGCTTGGGCGAGAGGCCGCGGAAGTCGCGGATACGCGGCAGCGCGAGCGACAGCAGACGGTCCAGGAACTCCCACATCCGGTCGCCGCGCAGCGTGGTGTGCGCACCGATCGGCATGCCCTCGCGGAGCTTGAACTGCGCGATGGACTTGCGGGCCTTGGTCACGAGCGGCTTCTGGCCGGTGATCGCGGTGAGGTCCTTGATGGCACCCTCGATCAGCTTGGAGTCGCGAGCAGCCTCGCCGACACCCATGTTGACCACGATCTTGGTCAGGCCGGGAACCTGCATGACGTTCTTGATCTCGAACTCCGCCTGCAGCGCGGGGAGGATCTCCTCGCGGTAGCGGGTCTTGAGCCGCGGGGTCACCGCGGCGGAGGCCTGGGTCTCGGTCATCAGATTTCCTTGCCGGTCTTGCGCGAGATGCGGACGCTGCGCGTCGACGTGTACGTCGAGCCGTCCGGGCGGCGCTTGGTGACCTCGTCACGGCGGAAGCCGATCCGGGTCACGCCGTCGCCCTCGACGAGCATGACGTTGGAGACGTGGATCGGAGCCTCGGCGGTGATGATGCCGCCGGTGTTGCCGGCGCGACCGCCCTGGTTCACGACCTTGGTGTGCCGCTTGATGCGGTTGACGCCCTCGACGATCACCCGGTTCTCCTCACGGAGCACCTGGATGACCTTGCCCTCGGCACCCTTGTCCTTGCCAGCGATCACCTTGACGGTGTCGCCCTTCTTGATGTTCACGCTCTTGGCCATGTTCAGAGCACCTCCGGTGCGAGCGAGATGATCTTCATGAACTTCTTCTCGCGCAGCTCGCGGCCCACGGGGCCGAAGATGCGGGTGCCTCGCGGCTCGCCGTCGTTCTTGAGGATCACCGCGGCGTTCTCGTCGAAGCGGATGTACGAACCGTCGGCACGGCGGCGCTCCTTGACGGTGCGCACGATGACGGCCTTGACGACGTCACCCTTCTTCACGTTGCCACCGGGGATCGCGTCCTTCACGGTGGCGACGATGACGTCGCCGATACCGGCGTAGCGCCGACCCGAGCCACCGAGAACACGGATGCAAAGGATTTCCTTCGCACCGGTGTTGTCGGCGACCTTGAGTCGCGACTCCTGCTGGATCATTGTCTCTCCTGGTTGTCGAGCCGGTTCTCAACGCATCACGTGCTGTTGAGCCTGGCCGAACTGATGTGGTTGTCCTCGCCGCAAGGCGAGAGGGTTACTTCGCCTTCTCGAGGATCTGCACGACGCGCCACCGCTTGGTGGCGGACAGCGGACGCGTCTCCATGAGGAGGACGCGGTCACCGATGCCGCACTCGTTCTGCTCGTCGTGCGCCTTCAGCTTGCTGGTGCGGCGCATGACCTTGCCGTACAGCGCGTGCTTGACACGGTCCTCGACGGACACGACGACGGTCTTGTCCATCTTGTCGCTGACGACCAGGCCCTCACGGACCTTGCGAGCGTTGCGCTCGACTGCCTGCTCGCTCATGCGGCACCATCCTCATTGCTGGAGCCCGGGGTGGTCCGGATGCCGAGCTCGCGCTCACGCACCACGGTGTAGATCCGGGCGATGTCCTTCTTGACCGTGCGAAGCCGGCCGTGGCTCTCCAGCTGGCCGGTGGCCGCCTGGAAACGGAGGTTGAAGAGCTCCTCCTTGGCCTCGCGGAGCTTGGCCTCGAGGTCGATGTTGGTCATCTCGTCGAGCTCGTGGGCGAGGGTAGCCATCAGAATTCACCCGCCTCTCGCGAGATGAAGCGGCACTTCATCGGAAGCTTGTGCATCGCGCGGCGCATGGCCTCGCGGGCAACTTCCTCCGAAACACCGGAAAGTTCGAACATGACGCGGCCGGGCTTGACGTTCGCCACCCACCACTCGGGGGAACCCTTACCGGAACCCATGCGGGTCTCGGCGGGCTTCTTGGTCAGCGGGCGGTCGGGGTAGATGTTGATCCACACCTTTCCACCGCGCTTGATGTGACGGGTCATCGCGATACGCGCCGACTCGATCTGACGGTTGGTCACGTAGTGACCCTCGACCGCCTGGATGCCGAAGTCGCCGAAGGCGAGCTTCGTGCCACCCTTGGCCGCACCGGTCCGCTTGGGGTGGTGCTGCTTGCGGTGCTTGACACGACGGGGCATCAACATGGGGCTCAGGCCTCCTTACCGGAGTCAGCGGCGGGAGCAGCGGCCTCGGCCGGAGCCTCGGTCGCCGGAGCGTCGGTGCCACGGTCCGAACGGGTCGGACGGTCGCCACGCGAGCCACGGCTGGGGCGCTCGCCGCCACGCTCGTTGCCACGGGTCGGACGGCCGCCGCGACCGGGGACACCGGCGCGAGCTGCGGCCTGGGCCTGGCGCTCGGCACGGGAGCCGGACACCTCGCCCTTGTAGATCCAGACCTTCACGCCGATGCGGCCGAAGGTCGTGCGGGCCTCGTAGAAGCCGTAGTCGATGTCGGCACGCAGCGTGTGCAGCGGGACGCGGCCCTCGCGGTAGAACTCGGTGCGCGACATCTCGGCGCCGTTGAGGCGGCCCGAGCACTGGATCCGGATGCCCTTGGCACCCGAACGCATCGAGGTCTGCATCGCCTTGCGCATGGCACGACGGAACTGCACGCGGCCGGACAGCTGCTCGGCGACGCCCTGGGCAACGAGCTGCGCGTCGATCTCGGGGTTCTTGACCTCGAGGATGTTCAGCTGGACCTGCTTGCCCGTGAGCTTCTCGAGCTCGCCACGGATGCGGTCGGCCTCGGCGCCACGGCGACCGATCACGATGCCGGGACGCGCGGTGTGGATGTCCACACGGACGCGGTCACGGGTGCGCTCGATCTCGACCTTGGAGATGCCGGCCCGCTCCATGCCCTTGGAGAGCAGCTTGCGGATGGCGACGTCCTCGCCGACGTACGACTTGTAGAGCTTGTCGGCGTACCAGCGGGACTTGTGGTCCGTGGAGATGCCGAGGCGGAAGCCGTTCGGGTTGATCTTCTGGCCCATCAGGCCTTCCGTCCCTTCTTCAGTGCAACAGCACCGGCGGGCTGAACCGCCAGGGTGATGTGGCTCGTGCGCTTGTTGATGCGCGTCGCGCGGCCCTGGGCACGCGGACGCCAGCGCTTCATGGTCGGACCCTCGTCCACCTGGGCGACGGAGACGACCAGGTCGCCGGCGTCGAGACCCTCAGTGGTCTCGGCGTTGGCGATCGCGCTCTCGAGCACCTTGTAGACGGTCTCCGAGGCGGCCTGCGGCGCGAACTGCAGCAGGGCCAGGGCCTCGTCGACGTGCATGCCGCGGACCATGTCCACGACCCGGCGGGCCTTCATCGGCGTGATCCGCACGAATCGGGCGCTCGCGAAGGCTCCCGGCTGGTCGCCGAGGAGAGACTCGCGGCGCGCGCTGACGCGGTTGCGCTCAGTGGTGCTCATCGACGACGTCCCTTCCTGTCTTCCTTCACGTGCCCGCGGTAGGTGCGGGTGGGAGCGAACTCCCCGAGCTTGTGGCCGACCATCGCGTCGGTCACGAACACGGGAACGTGCTTGCGACCGTCGTGCACGGCAATCGTGTGACCGATCATGTCGGGCACGATCATGGAACGGCGCGACCAGGTCTTGATGACGTTGTGAGAGCCCTTGTCGTTCTCCGCGTCCACCTTCTTCTGCAGGTGGCCGTCGACGAAGGGGCCCTTCTTCAGGCTGCGAGGCATCTCGTTTACTTCCTACCCTTGCCGGACTTGCGGCGACGGATGATCTGGGAGTCGGAGGCCTTGCGCTTGCGCGTGCGGCCCTCGGGCTTGCCCCAGGGGGACACGGGGTGACGTCCACCGGACGTCTTGCCCTCTCCACCACCGTGCGGGTGGTCGACCGGGTTCATGACGACACCGCGGACGGTCGGGCGCTTGCCCTTCCAGCGCATCCGGCCGGCCTTGCCCCAGTTGATGTTCGACTGCTCGGCGTTGCCGACCTCACCGATGGTGGCGCGGCAGCGCACGTCGACGAACCGCATCTCGCCCGAGGGCAGACGCAGGGTGGCGCGCGAGCCCTCCTTGGCGACGAGCTGGGCGCTGTTGCCGGCCGAGCGGGCGATCTTCGCACCGCCACCGGGACGCAGCTCCACGCAGTGGATCGTCGAACCGACGGGGATGTTGCGCAGCGGCAGGTTGTTGCCGGGCTTGATGTCGGCGCCCACGCCGGACTCCACGGGGGTGCCCTGCTCCAGGCCCTTCGGCGCGATGATGTAGCGCTTCTCGCCGTCGGCGTAGTGCAGCAGCGCGATGCGCGCCGTGCGGTTGGGGTCGTACTCGATGTGAGCGACCTTCGCCGGGACACCGTCCTTGTCGTAGCGACGGAAGTCGATGATGCGGTAGGCCCGCTTGTGACCGCCACCCTGGTGCCGGGTGGTGATCCGGCCCTGGTTGTTGCGGCCGCCCTTCTTGGGCAGCGGACGCGTCAGCGACTTCTCCGGAGTGGTCCGGGTGATCTCGACGAAGTCGGCCACCGAGGAGCCACGACGGCCCGGGGTGGTCGGCTTGTACTTGCGGATAGCCATGTCTTCAGTCCTCAGTCAGGAGCCCGGTCAGGAGACCGGACCTCCGAAGATGTCGATGCGGTGGCCCTCAGCGAGGCTGACGATCGCGCGCTTGGTGTCGGCACGCTTGCCCAGGCCGTTCTTCGTGCGACGCGTCTTGCCCTGACGGTTGATCGTGTTCACCGAGGTGACCTTGACGCCGAAGATCTTCTCGACCGCGATCTTGATCTCGGTCTTGTTGGCGTCGGGACGCACGATGAAGGTGTACTTGTTGGCGTCGAGGAGGCCGTAGCTCTTCTCGGACACGACCGGCGCGAGCAGGATGTCGCGGTGGTCCTTGTGCAGGGTGCTCACTTGGAGGCCTCCTCGTCAGTCACAGCGTCGGCGGCCGGAGCCTCGACGATGCTGGCCTTGCGCTCGGTCGCCGAGGCGGTGCCGGAGACGAGTGCGTCGTACGCGCCCTTGGTGAAGACGACGTCGTCGGACACGAGCACGTCGCGGGTGTTGAGCTGGTCGACGGCGACGATGTGGACCTGCGGCGCGTTGCGCAGCGAGAGCCAGGTGATCGCGTCGGTGCGCTCGAGCACCACGAGGACGTGCGCGCGGGTCGAGATGTCCGCAAGGGTGGCCAGCGCCAGCTTGGTCGACGGCTTGTCGCCGGAGACCAGGCCGTCGACCACGTGGATGCGGTCGTTGCGGGCACGGTCGGTGAGGGCACCGCGCAGGGCGGCGGCCTTCATCTTCTTGGGGGTGCGCTGGTCGTAGTCGCGCGGCTTGGGGCCGTGCACGACGCCACCGCCGGCGAACTGCGGAGCGCGGGTCGAGCCCTGACGGGCGCGGCCGGTGCCCTTCTGCTTGTAGGGCTTGCGTCCACCACCGCGGACTTCACCGCGGCGCTTGGTGGAGTGCGTGCCCTGACGAGCAGCAGCCTGCTGGGCGACGACGACCTGGTGCATCACGGCGATGCTGACGTCGACGTCGAAGATCTCGGCGGGGAGGTCGACCTTGACGGTCTTCGCACCCTTGGCGGTCTTGGTAGCCATGCTCAGGCCTCCTGAGTCTTCTTGGCGGCCGAGCGAAGCACGACGAGACCACCCTTGGGGCCGGGAACGGCACCCTTGAGCAGGATCAGGCCCTTCTCGGCGTCGACCGCGTGCACGGTGACGTTCTGGGTGGTGACGGTGTCGTTACCCATCCGGCCGGACATGCGCATTCCCTTGAAGACGCGGCCCGGCGTGGCGCAGGCACCGATGGAACCGGGCTTGCGGTGGTTGCGGTGCGCACCGTGCGACGCGGACACGCCGGAGAAGCCGTGACGCTTCATGGTTCCGGCGAAGCCCTTGCCCTTGCTGGTGCCCGTGACGTCGATCTCCTCGCCAGCGGCGAAGGTGTCGACACCGAGCTCCTGGCCCACCGAGTAGGTGGAGGCGTCGGCGGTGCGGATCTCGACCAGGTGACGACGCGGGGTCGTACCGGCCTTGGTGAAGTGACCGGCCTGCGGCTTCGTCACCTTGCGGCCCTCGATCTCGCCGAAGCCGACCTGGACGGCGTTGTAGCCGTCGGTCTCGGGCTGGCGGACCTGGGTGACCACGTTGGTGCTCGCGGCGATCACGGTCACGGGGACGACGCGGTTGTTCTCGTCCCAGAGCTGGGTCATGCCGAGCTTGGTGCCCAGCAGGCCCTTCACGTTACGTTCGAAAGTCATCTCGTCAGACCTCAGAGCTTGATCTCGATGTCGACACCGGCAGGCAGGTCGAGGCGCATGAGCGAGTCGACCGTCTTCGGCGTGGGGTCGATGATGTCGATGAGGCGCTTGTGGGTGCGCATCTCGAAGTGCTCGCGGCTGTCCTTGTACTTGTGGGGCGAGCGGATGACGCAGTACACGTTCTTCTCGGTCGGCAGCGGCACGGGGCCGGCGACCTTGGCACCCGTGCGGGTGACGGTGTCCACGATCTTGCGCGCCGAGGTGTCGATCACCTCGTGGTCATAGGCCTTGAGCCTGATGCGGATCTTCTGTCCCGCCATAGGTCTCTCTCGTCCTTAGTCAGTCTGTACCGGGTGGTACCGCGTGCTGTGCCTTCTCGACAGGCCCCCGGGTGAGGCCCTGCCGCCCTGCTCCGCCCGTGAAGCGCCGGCCTCTTGGCCGACCCCCGCGGTCGGGCGTGTCGCACCTGGTGGAACTGAAAAGGCGCAACACAAGACCGCGGTCCTGCTTCATTCGTTGTGGGCGCCCGACGGGTTCGTCGGGCTCATCGGGTCTCCCCCTGCATCGCTGCAGGAACGGTGCGGCCGCACGCCAACCACCGATTCAGTCCAGGAGACGCGATTCAGTAGTCAAGATGTGCCGCACTCCGACAACCCGCCGGAGCAACCGGACTATCTTGGCAGACATCCCGCCTCAGGCCAAATCCGATCGGTGGCGCCCGAAAGGGCCCGACCTGACAGGATGTGGGCCCGCCGGAAAGGCGCACGTCACGAGGGGGAATCCTATGTCCGGGCACGAGTGGTACCCCCCTCCGGGGGGCAGCACCCCGGGCCGGGAGGCCCCCCCGCCGCCGCCCCCGTGGGGGCCGCCCGCGGGGCCCCCGGTGCCGGGTCAGCTGCCGGGACCGGTGCCTGGCCAGGTGCCCGCCCAGGGCTGGGCGCCCGGCATGCTCGGCGCCGCGCACAAGCCCGGCGCGATGCCGCTGCGACCGCTGGGGCTCTCGGACATGTACGACGCGGCGTTCCGGATCATCCGCTTCAACCCGAAGGCGACCGTCGGCAGCGCCGTGCTCGTCGCCGCGGTGTCGATGGCGATCCCGGTGCTGGTCACCGCGGTGCTGACGTGGACGGTGGACCTCTCCCTCGACCGCACCGGCGGCTCGACCTCGACCGCCGACGTCGCGGGGCTGATCGGGTCCTTCGGCTCACTCGGGCTCGGCTCGATCCTGCAGACGATCGGCCTGGTGCTGGTCACGGGGATGATCGCCCACGTGACCGCGGCGGCGGCGATCGGCCGGCGCCTGACCCTCGGCGAGGCCTGGGCCGCGACCCGCGGCAAGCGGTGGCGCCTGATCGGGCTGACCGTGCTGCTCGGGCTGATGGTCACCGGGATCCTCCTGGTCTACGCGCTCAGCTGGGTGCCGGTCGTCCTCTTCCTCAAGACCTGGCAGATCGTGGTCTACGGCCTGGTCAGCGTGCCGCTCTTCCTGGCCGGCATGTGCTGGTTCTGGATCCGCGTCTACTACCTGCCCGTTCCCGCGCTCATGCTCGAGGACGTCGGCATCGGCGGGGCCATCGGCCGCGGCTTCCGGCTGACCCGCAGGCAGTTCTGGCGGACCTTCGGCATCGCCCTGCTGACCGTGGTCATCGGCCAGATCGCCGGCGGCATGCTGGCCATGCCGGTCTCCCTCGTCGGGCAGGGCATCCTCGCGGGGGCCGGGTCGACGAAGTTCGCGGTGCTCGGCCTGGTGCTCACCAACGCGCTGACCTCGGTCATCTCGGCCGCCTTCGTCGCCCCGTTCACCACCGCGGTTGCCTCCCTGCAGTACCTCGACCAGCGGATGCGCAAGGAGGCGTACGACGTCGAGCTGATGACCCGGGCAGGGCTGACCGCCTCGTGATGCTGCCCGCCCCGCCGCTGGACCCCTCGGCCGACGAGGCCCGGTCCTGGCTGCGCCGCGAGCTGCTGCACGCCGAGTACCACCGCACCAACGTCGTCGCGCAGGTGATCGGCTGGCTGCAGCGCCAGGTCGGGCGCGGCATCGACGCCGCCTCGCAGGCACCCCCGCTGTCGACGTTCGCCGCCATCGTGGTCTTCCTGGCCCTCGCGCTCGGGCTGGGCTGGCTGCTGTCCCGGGCCCGCCGGACTCCGCAGGCGGAGCCGGAGTCGCGGTCGGTGCTGACCGACGAGGCCGTGACGGCGGCCGAGCTGCGCCGCCGGGCCGAGGAGGCCCTGGCGCAGGGCCGCCACGAGGACGCCCTCGTCGACGGCTTCCGGGCGCTCACGGCCCGGGAGGTCGAGCGGGGACGCCTCGACGACGCCCCCGGCGCGACCGCGCACGAGGTCGCCGGGCAGCTGGGGTCGACGTACCCCCAGCAGCGGGAGCGGGTGGACGGCTCGGCGCTGCTCTTCGACTCGGTGCTCTACGGCCACCGGCCAGCGACGGCCGACCAGGCGGGCGGCGTGCTGGCGCTCGACGACGAGCTGGCGGCGGTCCGGTGAGCCGGGCCGGCACGTGGGTGCGCGAGCGGCGCACCTCGTTCCTGATCGCGGGTGGGCTCGTGGCCGCGCTGGTCGTGGTGGTCCTGCTCGGCTCGGGGGTCCGCACCACCACGCCGCTCGACCCCGACAACCCCGACCCGGCGGGCGCCCAGGCCCTGGCCCGGGTCCTGGCCGACCACGGCGTCGACGTGTCCGTGGCGCGCGGCGCCGACGCGCTCGACGCCGCCGACACCGGGCCCGGCACGACCGTGCTGGTCACCTCGACCGAGCAGCTCGGCGCGAGCACGACCCGGCGCCTGCTCCGCGCGACCGGCGACGCCGACCTCGTGCTCGCCGGCCCGGGACCGGGCACGACCAAGGCGTTCGGCGTGAGCAAGCTGCCCTACCAGGTCTCCGTCGGCTCCCCGCGTGCCGCGGACTGCTCCGACCCGACGTACGACGGGCTCCGGCTGCAGGTCGACCACGCCCTGGAGTACCCCCTCGACGGGGGCTGCTTCCCCGGGAAGCACGGCACGCTGCTGGCCGAGGCCCGGCCGGGCGTGGTGCTGCTCGGGGCGGCCGACGCGCTGGACAACGGCGAGATCCTCCGGGCCGACAACGCGGCGGTGGTGCTGCGCCTGCTGGGCGGGCACGACCGGCTCGTCTGGTACGTCCCCAGCGTCGACGACCTCGTCGGCGACGACGGCGTGAGCCTGCAGACCCTGCTCCCCCGCTGGATCCGGCCCGGGCTGTGGCTCGGCGCCATCGCCGTGGTGGCGCTGGTGCTGTGGCGGGCGCGCCGGCTCGGGCCGCTGGCCACCGAGCCGCTGCCGGTGGTCGTGAAGGCCATCGAGACCACCCGCAGCCGCGGCCGGCTCTACCGCAAGGCCGGCGACCGCGCCCACGCCGCCGAGGCGCTGCGCAGTGCCGCCCGGACCCGGGCCGCCGAGCGGCTCCGGCTCGGTCATCCCGATCCCGCCACGCTCGTGCGTGACGTGGCCCGGCACACCGGCCGCCCGGTCGGCGACGTCGAGGCCCTCCTCGGGCCGGGCGCGCGGGCCCCCGGCAACGACCACGACCTGATCGCCCTGGCCACCCAGCTGGCCGCACTCGACAGAGAGGTACGCCGTTCATGAGCGAGCAGCCATCCCCCACCACCACCGTGGCGGCCCCCGCCGGCGAGGCGGCCCGCGAACGGCTGGCCGCCGTCCGCGCCGAGGTGGCCAAGGCCGTCGTCGGGCAGGACGCTGCGGTCTCCGGCCTGCTCGTGGCGCTGCTCTGCGGCGGCCACGTGCTGATGGAGGGCGTGCCGGGCACGGCGAAGACCCTGCTGGTCCGGACCCTGGCCGCGTCGCTGTCGGTGGACACCCGGCGGGTGCAATTCACCCCCGACCTGATGCCCGGCGACATCACCGGGTCGATGGTGATCGACAGCCGGCAGGGCGAGCTGACCTTCCGTGAGGGGCCGGTCTTCACCAACCTGCTGCTCGCCGACGAGATCAACCGGACGCCGCCCAAGACCCAGTCGGCGCTGCTCGAGGCGATGGAGGAGGGACAGGTCTCGGTCGACGGGGTCTCGCGTCCCCTGCCGCGACCCTTCCTGGTCGCGGCGACCCAGAACCCGGTCGAGTACGAAGGCACCTACCCCCTGCCCGAGGCACAGCTGGACCGGTTCCTGCTGAAGGTGGTGCTGCCCATCCCGGAGCGGACCGCCGAGCTCGAGATCCTGCGGCGGCACGCCGACGGCTTCGACCCACGCGACGTCGCCGGAGCCGGCGTACGCGCCGTGGCGGGGGCCGACGACATCGCGGCCGGGCGGGCAGCCGTCGGGCAGGTGCAGGTGTCCCCCGAGGTGGCCGGCTACATCGTCGACATCGCCCGGGCGACGCGCGACTCCCCCTCGCTCAGCCTGGGCGTCAGCCCCCGCGGCGCCACCGCACTGCTCCGGGCCGCGCGGGCCTGGGCGTGGCTGACGGGGCGCGACTTCGTGACGCCCGACGACGTCAAGGCGCTCGCGCACGCCACCCTGGTGCACCGGCTGGGGCTGCGGCCCGAGGCCGAGCTCGAGGGTGTCGACGTCGGCCAGGTGCTCGCCAGCGCCCTCGGCTCGGTGCCGGTCCCCCGCTGATGGCACTCTCCGGCCGCGTCCCCCTCCTGCTCCTCCTGGGCCTGGTCCCGGTGGTGCTGCGACCGTCCCTGGGCACGGTCTGGCTGTGGGTGCTCGCGGTCGGGGTCGCGGTCCTCGTCGACTGGCTGGTCGCGCCGGCACCGGCGTCGGTCACGATGCACCGCCGGCCGGTGGGCACGGTCCGGATGGGGCACCCGACCGAGACCCTCGTCGTGGCCACCAACGGGGGCCGCCGCACGGTGACCGCCCTGGTGCGCGACGCGTGGCAGCCGACCGCCGGCGCCAGCGACAACCGGCACCGGGTCCGGCTGGGGCCGGGTGACCGGGTGCTGCTGCGCACGCCGCTGCAGCCCCGTCGGCGGGGCGACCTCCGCGCGATCGGCGTGACCGTCCGTAGCCGCGGACCGCTTGGCCTGGCGGCTCGGCAGCGGACGATCGAGGTCGCCGGCGCGGTCCGGTCACTGCCGCCCTTCGAGTCCCGCAAGCACCTGCCCAGCAGGCTCGCCCGGCTGCGCGAGCTCGACGGCAGGGCGGCGGTCCGGGTGCGCGGGCAGGGGACGGAGTTCGACTCGCTCCGGGAGTACGTCCGCGGGGACGACGTGCGCTCGATCGACTGGCGGGCCAGCGCCCGCAACCGCAACGTCGTGGTGCGGACCTGGCAGCCCGAACGCGACCGGAGGGTCGTGCTCGTGCTCGACACGTCCCGGACGTCGGCCGGCCGGGTCGACGACGTGCCGCGCCTCGACTCCGCCATGGACGCCGCCCTGCTGCTCGCCGCGCTCGCCGCCCGCGCGGGCGACCGGATCGACTTCGTCGCCGGCGACCGCCGGGTGCGCGCGCGGCTGCGCTCCGCCGGGGCCCGGGACGTCTCGGCCAACCTGCAAGAGGCCATGGCGGACCTGGAGCCGGTCATCGCCGAGGCCGACTGGACCTCCCTGGCCGGTGCGGTGACCGGCTTCGGCCGCCAGCGCGCCCTGGTCGTCCTGCTCACCCCGCTCGAGCCATCGGCCGTCGAGGAGGGGCTGCTGCCGGTGCTCCCGGCGCTGACCCGGCACCACCGGGTGGTGCTGGCCTCGGTCAAGGACCCGGCGCTGGAGCAGCTCGCCGCGACGCGCGGCACCGTCGACGAGGTGTACGACGCCGCCGCGGCCGAGCAGGTCCTGGTGCGACGCCGGCACACGGCCGACCTCCTCCAGGCGCTCGGCGTGGACGTCGTCGACGCCGACGCGGAGCGGCTGCCTCCGGCGCTGGCCGACCACTACCTCGCCCTGAAGGCGCGCGGCCTGCTCTGAGGCCGAACTCCGATAGGGGACGCCACGGGCCGCGTTCGGGCCTACGATCCGATGCATGGCGGACGGGCAGCCACCGGACCCCGGTGGTCTCAGCTGTGCCCAGTGCGGGGAGGAGCTCCCTGCGAAGGCGCGCTTCTGCCTGTCCTGCGGGACGCCCGTGCCGACCGGCGCCGAGCGCGAGACGCGGCGCACCGTCACGCTGCTGTTCACCGACGTCACCGGCTCGACCGCGCTGGGCGAGCGGCTGGACCCCGAGGCCTACCGGGGCGTGATGACCCGCTACTTCGAGGTGGCCCGCGCGGCCGTCGAACGGCACGGCGGGACGGTCGAGAAGTTCGTCGGCGACGCCGTGCTGGCCGTCTTCGGGGTGCCGGAAGTGCGGGAGGACGACGCCCTCCGCGCGGTCCGGGCGGCCCAGGAGCTCGGCGAGGCCGTCGCGGCGCTCTCCGACGACCTGGCCGCGGAGATCGGCGTACGGCTGGTGATCCGGACCGGCGTCAACACGGGCTCCGTCGTCACAGGTGCCGCCCGGGCGGGTGGCTCGTTCGCCACCGGCGACGCCGTCAACACCGCCGCACGCCTGGAGCAGGCCGCTCCCCCCGGCCGGATCCTGCTGGGGGCCGACACGTGGGCGCTGGTGCGGGACGCGGTCGACGTGGAGCCGGCCGAGCCGGTGCTCGCCAAGGGCAAGTCGGAGCCGGTCGCGGCGTACCTCCTGCGCGAGGTCCTCGACGTCGACCGGGGACGTCGGCGCCGCCAGGACGCCCAGCTCGTGGGCCGGCTGCAGGAGACGCGCGCCCTCGACGACGCCCTCGAGCGGACGCTGAGCAGCGGGCGCAGCCACCTGGTGACCGTGCTGGGACCGGCCGGGATCGGCAAGTCGCGGCTGGTGACCGAGTTCCTCGCCCGGGTCGGGGACCGCGCCGCCGTCGCGTCGGGCCGCTGCGTGTCCTATGGGCAGGGCATCACCTACTGGCCGCTCGTGCAGGCCCTCCGCGGCGCTCTGCACCTCAACGGCACGGAGTCCGACGAGATCACCCGGCACGCGCTCGAGCAGGCGCTCACGGCGGCCGGCGACGGTGGCGACGTGGCCGACCTCCTGATGCCGCTGCTCGGCAAGTCCGGCACCCCGGGCGGCACGTCCGACACCGTCTGGGCCGTACGACGCCTCCTCGAGGAGCTCGCCTCCCGACATCCCCTCGTGCTGACCGTCGACGACCTGCACTGGGCCGAGCCCACCCTCCTCGACCTGCTCGAACGGGTCCGCGACGAGGTCGCCGACCTGCCCCTCCTGCTGCTCTGCCAGGCCCGCCCCGAGCTGCTCGAGGACAACCCCGGCTGGGGGTCGGGGGCCCTGAACTCCCTGACGTTCGGGCTCGACCCGCTCACGCCGAGCGAGACCGACGAGTCCGTCGCCGCGCTCCTGGGGGCCGACCTCCCCGGCGGCCTCGGTGACACCGTCGCCGCGTGGTCGGGTGGCAACCCGCTCTTCGTGGAGGAGATCGTCGCGCACCTGGTGGAGTCCGGGGTGCTCGCCCGCGACGGGGACGGCTCCTGGCTGCTCACCGGCGAGCTGAGCCTGACCGACATGCCGCCGACCGTCGCGGCCCTGCTCGCCTCCCGGCTCGACCGTCTCCCCGCGGAGGAGCGGGACCTGCTCGAGCGGCTGTCGGTGATCGGCCTGGAGTTCGGCACCGAGGACGCGACCCTGCTGGTCGAGCCCGACGCCGTCGCCCACCTGGGCTCGCGGCTGGCCTCGCTCGCCCGCCGCGACCTGCTGCGCCGGGTGCGTGGCACCGGCGGCGACACCTGGGCGTTCAAGCACCTCATGGTGCGCGACGCGGCGTACGACGGCTTGGCCAAGTCCCTGCGCGCCGAGCTGCACGAGCGCTTCGCCACGGGGCTGGAGGCCGGGGGCGAGCAGGCGGCCGGCGAGACGATGTCCTTCGTCGCCCACCACCTGGAGCAGGCCGCGCGCTACCGGCGCGAGCTCGGCGTCCGCGGACCGGAGGTCGAGGCGCTCGTCGACCGGGCCACGACCGCGATGGCCCGGGCCGCCGGCCAGGCGCGTGACCGGGAGCAGCACGAGGCCGGGGTGGTCCTGCTGCAGCGGGCGCTGGAGCTGCGTCCCGCGACCTCCGCCAGCCGCCGTGACCTCCTGGAGCGCCTCGCCGAGCTGCAGCAGGACCTTCTCGAGCTCGAGAAGCTCGAGCCGACGCTCGCCCTCCTGGAGGCGGAGCTCGACGAGACGGCCACCGACCTCGACCGTGCCTTGTTCACCACGCTGCGACGCCTCGTCACGATGGACGCCGGTGGCGCGATGGACCCGGCCGACGTCGTCGAGGCGGCCGACGAGCTCATCGCCCTGGCCCGGGCGGCCGGGCGCCCCCGGCTGGTGGTCCGCGGCCTGCGGGCCAGGGCGGACACCTGCATGATGCGGGCCCGGTGGACCGAGGGGGCCGAGGTGGTCGAGGAGATCCTCCACATCGGCGGGGCCGAGGACGTCCGGATGGCGCACATGCAGCGCGGGGCCGCCCTCTTCTACGGTCGGGCTCCACTCCGCGAGGCGGCCGCGGTGATGGACAGCCAGGCCTCCCACGGCGGCCTCACCGAGCGCGCGCTCGTGCGCATCGAGTGCATGCGCGCCATCGTCGCGGCGGCGGCGGGCTCACCGGAGGCCGCGGCCACCTGCGCGGCCGCGCTCGCCCGGATCGACGCGCTGGAGGCCGACGGGCGGCACTTCAGCCACCCGTTCCTCGCGCACGCCTACTTCATCAGCGACGACCTGGACAGCGGGATCGCCTTCCTGCAGCGGGTGAACGACGAGTTCCGGGCGCTCGGCGACCTGTCCCACGCGTCGACGTACATCGCGATGCAGTGCGCCGCGATGCTCGAGCGGGGCGACCCCGTCGAGGTCGTCGCGCCCCTGGTCGACGAGGCCGAGCGCTACACCTCGGAGCACGACATCATCTCGGTCGTGCTCGTGGCCTGCTGCCGCGCGCTCGTCACGGCCCGGGCCGGAGACCTGGATCGTGCCTGGGCCATCGCCCGGGAGACGCTGGAGCTGGTCGGCCGGACCGACCAGGCGTGGCAGCAGGCCGACTGCACCCGGTGGCTCAGCGAGGTGGCGCGGCTGCGCGGGGACCGCGACGCGGAGCGGCGGCTGCTCGAGGACGCGCGCAGGCTCTACCGCGTCAAGGAGATCACGCTCTACGACCCGCGGCTGGCGGCCCGGATCGCGGAGCTGGCCTGAGGGACCGGGTCAGGCCGACTCGGCCTCACGGAGCCGGGCGCACAGCAGCTTGAGGAGCTCCGCGGCGAACTTGGCGTCGTCCTCGAGCATCTTCTCGAACACGACGTGCTGGACCGCGAGCGTCGTCATCGGGGTGACGGCCGTGACGGTGGCCGAGCGGCGCTTGCCGTCGATCATGCTGATCTCGCCGAAGTAGTCGCCCTCACGCAGGGTGCGCTTGCTCTCGCCCCGCAGGGACACCTCGGCCTCGCCGGAGACGATCAGGTGCAGGGCGAGCGCGCCCTCGCCCTCGGTGGCCACCTCGCGGCCGGCCTGGTGGTCGACGGTGCGGGACTGGTCGACGAGCTTGGCGACCTTGCGCTTGCTCAGGCCCGCGAAGATGGGGAGTGCGGCGAGCTTGGACTCGAGCTCGGACTTGTCGCTCATGGGTTCCCTCTCGAAGTCGGCCGGGACACGGTGCGTTGCGCGCGAACCTATCCCGCTCCGCTCGGCACGGTCCAGAGAACCGCCGGACTGGCACCGAGCGGCAACCATCGGTCAGGCCTGCGTGGCGACCCGGTCCTCGAGCAGCGCGGCGTCGAGGTCCCCGGTGTGCCCACGGAGGTACGCCGACCTGCCGACGACGAAGACGTAGGCGAGGAAGCACGACTCCGCGAGCACCCCGATGCCGATGCGCGCCCAGGTCGGCAGCGGTGAGGGGGTCACGAACGCCTCGATCAGGCCGCTGACGAACAGCACCGCCACGAGCCCGAGGGCCACGGTGCCGGCCGTGCGCCCCTCACGCGCCAGCGACTGGCCGCGCGTCAGCTCGCCCGGCTCGACCCACGACCAGAAGAGCCGCAGCCCGACCCCGCCGGCGACGAAGACGGCGGTCAGCTCGAGCAGGCCGTGCGGGAGGATCAGCCCCCAGAAGTGCCCGCCCTGGTGGTGCCGGGTCATGATCGATCCGATCACCGCCAAGTTGGCGATGTTGCGGAACAGCGCGATGACCACCGGGAAGCCCAGCACTCCCATCGCCAGGCACAGCGCGGAGACCCAGGCGTTGTTGATCCAGACCTGAGCGGCGAAGTGCCCGGCGGCGTACTCGCTGTAGTAGCCCTCGAAGTCGTGGTTGACCAGCTGGTCGATCTCGGCCGGCGACAGCATGCTCTGCTCGACGTTGGGGTGGTCGAGCAGCCACAGCATCATCACGGCGGTGACCGCGACGTTGGCCGCGAGCGTGCCGAGCCACCACCAGCGCAGGCGGTAGAGCGCGGCCGGGAAGCGGTGCACGAAGAAGCCGGCCAGGCCGTGCCAAGTGCTGACGCGGGTGCCGGCGGCGCGGTTGCGGGCGCGGGCGAGCAGCGAGGAGAGGTGCGCGATGAGCGAGGCGTCGGGTGCCGAGGTGCGCACGACGGAGAGGTGGGTGGCGACCTGCTGGTAGCGCTCGACGAGCTCGTCGCTCTCCGCGCCGGTGAGCCGGCGCTTGCGCGTCAGCTTCTCCAGGCGCTGCCACTCGTGGGCTTGCGCCAGCACGTAGGCATCGAGGTCCACGTCGTCACCCTATGGTGGGACCGATGTCGACACCGGAGTTCGCGACGCTGACGACCGACGACCTGGTGACGGGTGAGGCGGTCGCCCTCGACCTGCCCCCCGCCGGGCTCGGCCCGCGGATCGCGTCCGGGCTGATCGACGTGGTGGTGACCGTGCTGCTGCTGGTCGGGGTGGTGCTGCTGCTGACCGTGGCCGCGCTCCAGACCGACGAGGCGCTGCTGTGGGTCGCCTTCGTCAGCACGATGATCCTGGTGTTCCTGGTCTTCCCGACCACCGTCGAGACCCTCACCCGCGGCAAGTCGCTGGGCAAGTGGGCGTTGGGCCTGCGCACCGTGCGCGACGACGCCGGCCCGATCTCCTTCCAGCACGCCTTCGTCCGGGCCCTGATCGGGATCGTGGAGATCTATCTCTTCTCCGGTGCCCCGGCGTTCTTCTCGGCGCTGCTCAGCGGGCGCGGCAAGCGGCTCGGCGACTACGCCGCCGGCACCTACGTCGTCCGCGAGCGGGTCCGGCTGCGGCTGGCCCCGCCGCCGCTGATGCCGCCGCCGCTCGCGCAGTGGGCCGCCGGCGCCGACATGGCCTCGCTGCCGACCGGACTGGCGCTCGCGGTCCGCCAGTTCCTGTCCCGCCTGCCCCAGATCGACCCCGCATCGCGGGCCTCGCTCGGCGGGCGGCTGGCCAACCAGGTCAGCGAGTACGTCGCTCCTCCGCCGCCGCCCGGCACGCCGCCCGAGGCGTTCCTCGCCGCGGTCGTCGCGTCCCGCCGCGAGCGGGACCGGGCCCGGCTGGCCCGCGAGGCCGACCTGCGCGCCCGGCTGACCGCCCGCCGGTGAGCCCGACCCGACGGCTCAGCCGGCGTCCGGGACGGTGAGCTGGTCCTGGGAGCCGAGGGTGAGGGTGCCGGTGGGGTCGTCGGGTCGACGGCCCGGAAAGGTTGAGAACCTACATCGAGTCGGTCACGCAGTCGCCGACCTCGGCGTCCTCGTGGGCCGGCGCCACCTCCACCGGTCGCCGCGGGATCGTCAGGCACACCACGGCCGCGGCGACGCAGAGCCCGCCAGCGGTCATCCACGCCGCGAAGTAGTCGCCGTTGACCTGGCGGACCCAGCCCGCGAAGCTCGCGGCCACGCCGGCCCCGACCATGTGGCTGGCGAAGACCCACCCGAAGACCACGCCGGCCTTCTCCACCCCGAAGTGCTGGCGGCACAGCGCCACGGTCGGGGGCACCGTCGCCACCCAGTCGAGCCCGTAGAACAGCACGAACAGGAACAGGCTCGGGTGCACGTGCGGCCCCAGCAGCGCGGGCACGAAGAGGAGCGAGAGGCCGCGGAAGAAGTAGTAGCCGAAGAGCAGGTAGCGGCTGTCGACGCGGTCGGTGAGCCACCCGCTGGCGATGGTGCCGACGATGTCGAAGACCCCGATCAGCGCCAGGAGGCTCGCGCTCGTGGTCTCGGGCATGCCGTGGTCGTGGGCAGCGGGGATGAAGTGCGTGCCGATCAGCCCGTTGGTCGACCAGCCGCAGATCCAGAACGTCGCGAACAGCGCCCAGAAGGTCCGCGACCGCGCACTCTCGGCCAGCGTGCCGAGCGCGACCCGGGCGGCGCCGCGCTCCACCGGCGGCGCGGGCGGCGGGGTCCAGCCCGCGGGGGCGCCGTACGGCGTGGTGCCGAGGTCGGCGGGGTGGTCGCGCATCACCAGCCAGACCAGCGGGGCCAGCAGCAGGGCGAACGCCGTCACGAGGCCGCCGGCCCAGCGCCAGCCGGGCCCGTCGGCGAGGTGGGCGATGGCCGGCAGGAACACCAGCTGGCCGGTCGAGCTGGCGGCGGAGAAGACGCCCACCACGAGGCCGCGGTGCGCCACGAACCACCGGTTGGCCACGATCGCGCCGAACACGAGGGCCAGCGACCCGGTGCCGATCCCGACCGCGAAGCCCCACAGCACCCACAGCTGCCACGCCTGCGTCATCACCAGGGTCAGGCCGGACCCGAGCGCCACGAGCGCGAGGCTGGCCGCCACCACGCGGCGTACGCCGAAGCGCTCCATGAGCGCGGCGGCGAAGGGCGCGGTGAGCCCGTAGACCACCAGGTTGAGGCTGACGGCCCCGCTGGTGGTGGCGCGGCTCCAGCCGAAGTCGGCCTCGAGGGGCTCGAGCAGCGCCCCCGTCGAGGACCGGAAGCCGGCGGCGGCGATCAAGGCGCCCATCGTGACGGCGGCGACGAGCCAGGCCCGGTGGAGACCGCGTGTGGGAGAGGGGGACATCGGGGCGTGCACGGTCACCCGCCGATCCTAGGGACGGCAGGTCCCGGCCAGGAGCCCGCCGGCAGCCACCGGGCGCCGAGTTCCCGCCAGCCTCCGGCTGTCAGGATGGGCGCCATGATCGACCCGACGCCCCTGTGGGACTTCGACGACCCGACCGGCTCCGAGCAGCGCTTCCGCGCCGAGGCGGAGGCCGCCGACCCCGAGGACCGCCTGGTGCTGATGACCCAGGTGGCGCGGGCCCTCGGCCTCCAGGAGAAGTACGACGAGGGCCATGCCGTCCTGGACGACCTCTCCCCGACCGAGGACGAGGTCGCGGTCCGGATCGTGCTGGAGCGTGGCCGGCTGTTCCGCTCGGCCGGCTCGCCCGACGAGGCCCGACCGTCGTTCGAGGCGGCCGTCGCGACCGCGTCGCAGGCCGGGCTCGAGGCGCTTCACGTCGACGCCCTGCACATGCTGGCCCTGGTCGCCGACCCCGCCGAGCAGCTCGCCGTCAACGAGCGCGCCCTGGCCGTCGCCCGCAACGCCTCGGACCCGGCGGCGCGCGACTGGGACGCCTCCCTGCTCAACAACATCGGCATGGTCCACGCGGACGCCGGGCGCTGGGGGGAGGCTCTCGACTCCTTCGAGCACGCTCTCGCCGCGCGCGAGCGGATCGGCGTGGCGGCGCGCACCCGCACCGCTCGCTGGATGGTCGCCTGGGCGCTGCGCAACCTGGGCCGCACCGACGAGGCGCTGGCGTTGCAGCGGGCCCTCAAGGCCGACCTCGAGGCCGCCGGCGAGCACGACCCGTACGTCGACGAGGAGCTCGCCCTGCTCGAGGGCTGACCCGGCCCGATCCGTTGCCGGTGGACGGTGGCGGACGTACCGTTTTCGGCATGGGCTCCACCGTGGGCGTCCTGGTCCTCATGGCCTTGCTGGTGGCGCTGCACGTGGGTGTCGCGCACAGCGAGGACGTGGCGCGCGCCTGCGGGCGCCTGAACGACCGGCTCCACCGCGCCCGTCGCCCCGAGCCCGCGGGGCGCCCGATCGAGCTGATTGCCGTGGACGCCCGTCGGCTACGGGTGCGCTACCGCTACCCGCCCCGGGGGCTCCGGTTCGCGAAGTACGAAGGACTGCGGTGCGCCTACGACGCGGTGCTCGCGGAGGCATGCCGGGCGCTGGGCCACGAGCACCTCTTCGACGTGCTGCCCCCGGGCAGCGAGCGGGACGCCGAGCGCTACCGGATCGAGCTTCTGCTCGACGACTTCGGATTCCACCTGGACGACGCGGCCTAGGGTTTGTCAGACCCTGCGGTAGCAGAGGTCGGTGATGTCGCGGCCCTTGTCGAGCCCCTTGCGCTCGAAGCGGGTCAGCGGCCGCTCGTCCCAGCGCTCGGTGACGCCGCCCTCGAGCAGCGGCTCGGCGTCGAGCACCTCCACCATCTGCTCGGCGTAGTCGGCCCAGTCGGTGGCCAGCCGCCACTCGGCGCCGACCTCGAGCCGGCTGGCGACGACGGCCGCGAAGGCGGCGTTCACCAGACGGCGCTTGTTGTGCTTCTTCTTGTGCCACGGGTCCGGGAAGAACGTCCACACCCCGGCCAGCGAACCGGGCTCGAAGAGGTGCTCCATCGACCACGCGGCGTCCACGCCGATCATCCGGACGTTGTCCAGGCCCGCCTCGCCGACCTTGCCCAGGGTGTCGGCGATGCCCGGCACCCAGACCTCGATACCCAGCACGTTGGTGCCGGGGCGGGTCGCCGCCAGCGCCGCCGTCGACTCGCCGATGCCGCAGCCGATCTCGACGACGAGGGGGGCCTCGCGGCCGAACCACGCGGTGAGGTCGAAGTCGTCGCGGTCCACGACGTCGTCCGGGACCCACCACGCCTCGTGGTGGGCGTCCCAGGCCGCCTGCTGGTTGGGGGTGAAGCGGCTGCCGCGCCGGGAGTAGCTGAGGACCTCACGCATCGGCCGGCCGTCCTCGGTCAGCTTGTGGTGGGGGCGCGCGGGGCGCACTCGCTCGTTCATCGGTCCCATTCTCCTCGGGGCGCGGGGCACTGCAGGGGGCATGCAGAACGGCCCCGGACCGAGGTCCGGGGCCGTTCTGGTGGATCAGCTGGTGGTCTCGACAGGCTCGACCACCAGGTCAGATCACTTGGTGATCTTGGTGACCCGGCCGGCGCCGACGGTGCGGCCACCCTCGCGGATCGCGAAGCGGAGACCCTCGTCCATGGCGATGGGCTGGATGAGCTCCACCGACATCTCGGTGTTGTCACCCGGCATGACCATCTCGGTGCCCTCGGGCAGGGTCACAACGCCCGTCACGTCCGTCGTACGGAAGTAGAACTGCGGACGGTAGTTGTTGAAGAACGGCGTGTGGCGGCCGCCCTCCTCCTTCGAGAGGATGTAGACCGAGGCCTCGAAGTTGGTGTGCGGGGTCGTGGTGCCCGGCTTGATGACGACCATGCCGCGCTCGATGTCCTCGCGCTTGGTGCCACGGAGCAGGAGCCCGACGTTCTCGCCGGCCTGGCCCTCGTCGAGCAGCTTGCGGAACATCTCGACACCGGTGACGGTCGACTTCTGGGCCTTCTCGCGGATGCCGATGATCTCGACCTCCTCGTTGACCTTGACGATGCCGCGCTCGATACGACCGGTGATGACGGTGCCACGACCGGTGATCGTGAAGACGTCCTCGACGGGCATGAGGAACGGCTTGTCCGTCTCACGCGCCGGGGTCGGGATGGCCTCGTCGACCGCGTTCATCAGCTCGATGATCGACTCGCCCCACTTCTCGTCGCCCTGGAGCGCCGGGAAGGCAGCAACGCGCACGACGGGGATGTCGTCGCCGTCGAACTCGTACTCGGAGAGGAGCTCGCGCACCTCCATCTCGACGAGCTCGATGAGCTCCTCGTCGTCGACCATGTCGCACTTGTTGAGCGCCACGACCAGGGCCGGCACGCCGACCTGGCGGGCGAGCAGCACGTGCTCACGCGTCTGCGGCATCGGGCCGTCGGTGGCGGCGACCACGAGGATCGCGCCGTCCATCTGCGCCGCGCCGGTGATCATGTTCTTGATGTAGTCGGCGTGACCGGGGCAGTCGACGTGGGCGTAGTGACGCGCCTCGGTCTGGTACTCGACGTGCGCGATCGAGATCGTGATGCCGCGCTGACGCTCCTCGGGAGCCTTGTCGATCTCGTCGAACGCCGAAGCGGCGTTCAGGTTGGGGTACTTGTCGTGCAGCACCTTCGTGATCGCTGCGGTCAGCGTCGTCTTACCGTGGTCGATGTGACCAATGGTGCCGATGTTGACGTGCGGCTTGGTCCGCTCGAACTTCGCCTTAGCCACTGGGGCTCCTCCTGGTGTGGTTGTTACTTGACTCGTACTTGCAAGGGGTGGTGCCGAGGGTCCTGACGATTACTCGCCGCGGACCTTCTTGATGATCTCGTCGGCGATGTTCGTCGGAACCTCGGCGTACGAGTCGAACTCCATCGAGTACGAAGCCTGGCCGGAGGTCTTGGACCTCAGGTCGCCAACGTACCCGAACATCTCGGACAGCGGCACAAGGGCGTTGATGACCATGTCACCGTGACGCTCCTCCTGTGCCTGGATCTGGCCGCGGCGGCTGTTGATGTCGCCGATGACCGTGCCGAGGAAGCTCTCGGGGGTGGTCACCTCCACGGCGAACATCGGCTCCAGCAGCACCGGCTTGGCCATGCGTGCGGCCTCCTTGAAGGCCTGGTTGCCGGCGATCTTGAACGCGAGCTCGGACGAGTCGACGTCGTGGTAGGCGCCGTCCTCGAGCGAGAACTTCACGTCGACCATGGGGTAGCCGGCGAGAACACCGAACTCCATGGCGTCCTGGCCACCCTGGTCGACCGAGGGGATGTACTCCTTCGGCACGCGACCACCGGACACGTTGTTCTCGAACACGTAGCCGGCACCCGTGCCGGTCTCCGGGTCGATGTTGGGGCCGAGGGAGATGACGACCTTCGCGAACTGGCCCGAACCACCGGTCTGCTTCTTGTGCGTGTAGCTGTGGTTCTTGACCTCCTTGCGGACGGTCTCGCGGTAGGCCACCTGCGGCTTGCCGACGGTCGCCTCGACGCGGAACTCGCGCTTCATGCGGTCGACGAGGATCTCCAGGTGGAGCTCGCCCATGCCGGCGATGATCGTCTGGCCGGTCTCCTCGTCGGACTTGACCGTGAAGGTCGGGTCCTCGTCGGACAGGCGCTGGATCGCCATGCCCAGCTTCTCCTGGTCGGACTTCGTCTTCGGCTCGATGGCGACCTCGATCACCGGGGCCGGGAACGTCATCGACTCGAGGATGACCTGGTTCTGCGGGTCACAGAGCGTGTGGCCGGTCTTGGTGTCCTTGAGGCCCATGACGGCCACGATCTGGCCGGCGCCGACCGACGCGATCTCCTCACGCTTGTTGGCGTGCATCTGGTAGACCTTGCCGATGCGCTCCTTGCGGCCGTTGACCGAGTTGACCACGGTCGAGCCGGCCTCGAGCTTGCCGGAGTAGACGCGGACGTAGATCAGCTTGCCCAGGTGCGGGTCGGAGGCGATCTTGTACGCCAGGCCGGAGAACGGCTCGTCGTCGGAGGGCTTGCGGACGATCTCCTCGTCCTCGTCCTTCACCGAGTGGCCGATGATGCCCTCGATGTCGAGCGGGGAGGGGAGGTACTTGACGACCGCGTCGAGCAGGGGCTGGACGCCCTTGTTCTTGAATGCGGTGCCGCACAGGACCGGGTTGAGCTTGTCGGCGAGCGTGGCGCGACGGATCGCGGCCTCGAGCTCCTCGACGGTGAAGTCCTCGCCCTCGAGGTACTTCTCCATGATGGCGTCGTCGGCCTCGGAGAGGGTCTCGAGGAACTTCTCGCGGTACTCGGCGGCCTGCTCGGCCATGTCCGCGGGGATGTCCTCGACGGTGTAGTCCTCACCCATCGTGGTCTCGCCGCGCCAGGTCAGCGCGCGCATGCCCACGAGGTCGACGACACCGAGGAAGTCCGACTCGGCACCGATCGGCAGCTGGAGGACCAGCGGGGTGCTGTTGAGGCGGTCGACCATCATGTCGACGCAACGAAAGAAGTCGGCACCCGTGCGGTCCAGCTTGTTCACGAAGCACATGCGGGGCACGGAGTACTTGTTGGCCTGACGCCACACCGTCATGGTCTGCGGCTCGACACCGGCGACACCGTCGAACACCGCCACGGCGCCGTCGAGGACGCGCAGCGAGCGCTCGACCTCGGCGGTGAAGTCCACGTGGCCGGGGGTGTCGATGATGTTGATCTGGTGGTTCTTCCACCAGCAGGTCGTCGCGGCCGACGTGATGGTGATGCCGCGCTCCTGCTCCTGCTCCATCCAGTCCATCGTGGCCGCGCCCTCGTGGACCTCACCGATCTTGTAGGTGATGCCGGTGTAGAAGAGGATGCGCTCGGTGGTGGTGGTCTTGCCGGCGTCGATGTGCGCCATGATGCCGATGTTGCGGACCTTGTTGAGGTCCGTGGTGATGTCGACAGCCACTGTGGTCAGCGTCCTTAGAAAGTTTGTGGAAAGTCAGGTGGAGCGGGACGGCGCACCGCACGGGTGAACCGCCCCGCCCGTGGTCACCAGCGGTAGTGCGCGAAGGCCTTGTTGGACTCGGCCATCTTGTGGGTGTCCTCGCGCTTCTTCACAGCGGCACCGAGGCCGTTGGAGGCGTCGAGGATCTCGTTCATGAGGCGCTCGGACATCGTCTTCTCGCGACGGTCCTGGGCGTAGCCGACGAGCCAGCGCAGCGCGAGCGTGGTGCCACGCGTGCCCTTGACCTCGATCGGGACCTGGTAGGTCGCGCCACCGACGCGGCGGGACTTGACCTCGATGGCCGGCTTCACGTTGTCCATCGCACGCTTGAGCGTGACGACGGGGTCGGTGCCGGTCTTCTCGCGGCAGCCCTCGAGCGCGGTGTAGACGATGCGCTGAGCAACCTGCTTCTTGCCGTCCATCAGGACCTTGGAGACGAGCTGGGTGACCAGCTGCGACCCGTAGACCGGGTCGACGTCGATAGGCCGCTTGGGAGCGGGACCCTTGCGCGGCATATCAGCTCTTCTCCTTCTTCGCGCCGTAACGGCTGCGGGCCTGCTTGCGGTTCTTCACGCCCTGGGTGTCGAGCGTGCCGCGAATGATCTTGTAGCGAACACCGGGGAGGTCCTTCACGCGACCGCCGCGGACGAGCACGATGGAGTGCTCCTGAAGGTTGTGACCGACACCCGGGATGTAAGCGGTGACCTCGACGCCACTCGACAGGCGCACGCGGGCGACCTTGCGGAGAGCGGAGTTCGGCTTCTTCGGGGTGGTGGTGTAGACGCGCGTGCAGACGCCGCGACGCTGGGGCGAACCCTTGAGGGCAGGCGTCTTGTTCTTCGACACCTTGTCCTGGCGGCCCTTGCGGACCAACTGCTGAATGGTGGGCACCTTGTTGGTTCCCCTTCTTTTCCTCTAGTCAGAACCCGGCGCTTTGCCGGGCACGATGATGAAGCGATCTGTGTGCCTGAAGTGAGTGCTGGACGCCTCTCGGCGACCACGATCTGGCCGCTGGCTATTTCCGAGCACGCGCAACGGTCTGGTTGTCCCAGACACGAGGAAAGAGATTACTCGGGCCTGCGTCGGGGGTCAAAACGCGCCGACCGCGCAGGTAGAGCAGTCCGGAGACGCCTGCGCCGAGCATCGTCAGGGCCCCTCCGACCAGCAGCGTCCACCGGGCGCCGAACGCCTCCCCGACCCAGCCGATCAACGGCGATCCGAGCGGCGTGCCGCCGATGAAGATCATCATGTAGAGGGCCATCACGCGGCCGCGCATCCCGGCGTCGGTGTGCAGCTGCATGAAGGCGTTGGCGCTGGTGATCATGGTCAGGGCACTGATCCCCAGGAGCGGGCACAGCAGCGCGAAGACGACGTACGACGGAGCGAGGCCGGCCACCACCTCGACCGCGCCGAACATGATCGCCGCGCCCACCACGAGCCGCTGCCGGACCCGCTCGCGACGGGCCGCGATGAGCGAGCCGGTGAGCGAGCCGATCGCCATGAACGTGCCGAGCAGGCCGTACTCGGTCGAGCCCTTGTGGAACACCTGGGTGGCCATCAGCGCCGAGGTCATCTGGAAGTTGAGCCCGAAGGTGCCGGTGAAGAACACGATCCCGAGGATCAGCAGCAGGTCGGGCCGGCCACGGACGTAGGCGACGCCGGCGAGGATCTGGCCCTTCTCGCGCTTCACCAGGGCCGGGGTGGCCAGCCGGGACCCGTCGAGGGTGTGGAGCGTGAAGATCGGGGCGGCGTAGCTCAGGCCGTTGAAGAGGATGACGAGCCCGGTCGCCCCCACTCCCCCGCCGAACGCCGCGATCAGCACGCCGGCGACCGCCGGGCCGACGATGCGGGCGGCGTTGAAGCTCGCCGAGTTGAGGCCCACCGCGTTGGTCAGGTCGTCGTGGTCGACCATCTCGGACACGAACGACTGCCGCGCCGGGGCGTCGAACGCCGCGGCCGTGCCGAGGACCAGGGCCAGGACGTAGACGTGCCAGATCTCGACGCTGCCGGTCAGGGCGAGCGCGGCCAGGACGAGGGCCGGGACGGCCATGCCGAGGTTGGTCAGCTGGAGAAGGCGGCGCTTGGGGATCCGGTCCGCCACGAGGCCGGCCCACGGCGAGAGCAGCAGGAACGGCAAGAACTGCAGGCCGGTGGTGATGCCGATCGCCGTGCCGGAGTTGTCGGTGAGGAGGAGGACCAGCCAGTCCTGGGCCACGCGCTGCATCCAGGTGCCGACGTTCGACACGACACCACCGGCGGCGTAGCGCCGGTAGTTGGCGTTGGAGAGCGAGCGGAAGGTGGGGCTCAGGCCGATCAGTCCTTCTGGGCGAGTCGTTCGAGGATGGGGGCGGCGGCGCGGAGGACGGCGCGGTCCTCCGGGGAGAGGTCGGTGAGGCGGCGGGCCAGCCACGCGTCGCGCCGGGCGCGGTCGGCCAGGACGGTCGCGCGGCCGGAGTCGGTCAGCGTCACCAGGACCTGGCGGCCGTCGGTCTCGTGGGGGCGGCGGGCGACGTACCCGTCCCCCTCGAGGCAGTTGACGGTCCGGGTCATGCTCGGGGGCTGCACCCGCTCGCGGCCGGCCAGCTCGCCGATGGTGAGGTCGCCGGCGCGGTAGAGCGCCCCCAGGACTGCCATCTGGTTGAGGCTGAGCTCGTTGTCGGGGTGTCGCTCGTTGGCCAGCCGTCGACGCAGGCGCATCACGGACAGCCGGAGCTCCGACGCCAGTCCGGCGTCGGTGCGGGCAACCTTCTCCACGGTGGGCATGTCGTGAGCGTAACTCATTAGCCTTGCTAACTATTCCACCGAAGAGAGCGCCCCGCGGCCGGGCCGCGGGGCGCTCTCCTGGGCTCGGGGTCAGCTCAGCCAGTCGGTGATCGGGCTGATCGCGAAGTAGACGACGAAGAGCGCCGCGACGACCCACAGGAGCGCGTGGACCTCGGAGGCCTTGCCGCGCACCAGCTTGATCAGGACGTGGGCCAGGAAGCCCGCGCCGATCCCGACGGTGATCGAGTAGGTGAACGGCATCAGGACGATGGTGAGGAACGCCGGGATGGCGACCTCCAGGTCGTCCCAGTCGATGCCCTTGACCTGCTGCATCATCAGGAAGCCGACCAGGACCAGGGCCGGGACGGCGGCCTCGGACGGGATCATCGCCACGAGCGGCGCGAGCAGGATCGAGAGCAGGAACAGCACGCCGGTGACCACGGAGGCCAGGCCGGTGCGGGCACCCTCACCGACGCCCGAGGCCGACTCGATGTAGGAGGTGTTCGACGAGACGCCCGCGGCGCCACCGGCCGCTGCGGCGATGGAGTCGACGACCAGGATGCGCTGGCTGTGGGGCGGGGTGCCCTCCTCGTCGAGCAGGCCGGCCTCGGCGCCGATGGCGGTCATCGTGCCCATGGTGTCGAAGAAGTCGGCCAGCATCAGCGTGAAGATGAGCAGGACCGAGGTGACCACGCCGACGGACTGGAACGAGCCGAGCAGTGAGAAGTGGCCGAGGGTGTCGAAGTGCGGGGTGTCGAAGACCTTGTCGGGGAAGCTCGGGACGCTCAGGCTCCACCCGAGCGGGTTGTCCGAGGACTTCTGGCCCAGGTCGCCGATCGCCTCGACGACCACCGCGACGACGGTGGTGGCGATGATCGAGATCAAGATCGCGCCCTTGACGTGGCGCACCCACAGCGTGATCACCAGCAGCAGGCCGACGATGAAGACCACGACCGGCCATCCGGCCAGCTCTCCGGTGGGGCCGAGCTGCACCGGCGTACCGGCGCCGGGACGGACGAAGCCCGCGTCGACGAAGCCGATGAGCGCGATGAACAGGCCGATGCCGACCGAGATCGCGACCTTGAGGTGGGCCGGCACTGCGTGGAAGACCGCCTGCCGGAAGCCGGTCAGGACGAGGACCAGGATGAGGAGGCCCTCGATCACGACCAGGCCCATCGCGTCGGCCCAGGTCATCTGGGTGGCGATGGAGAACGCGACGAACGCGTTGAGGCCCAGGCCCGTGGCCAGCGCCAGCGGGTAGTTGGCCACCACGCCCATGAGGATCGTCATCAGGCCCGCGACCAGGGCGGTGCCGGCCGCGATGATCGCGAGGTTCTCGCCGTGGCCGGTGCCGCCGCCGAGGAACTTGCCGTCGGCGTCGGCCGCGAAGCCGAGGATCAGCGGGTTGAGCACGATGATGTAGGCCATCGTGAAGAACGTGACGAGGCCGCCGCGGACCTCGCGCGCGACGGTCGAGCCGCGCTCGCTGATGTGGAAGAAGCCGTCGATGCCGGTGGCCCTGGGGCTGCTGCTGACCGCTGCGTCGGTCTCGCTCTGGTTGGTCACGCGCGGCATCTTGGCACGACGACGTGGCACGACGCATGCCCGCGACGTTTCACGGACGTGACCGGTCGACTAGCGTGCATCCCGTGGAGCTCCGCGACGACCAGCCGACCCAGCACGAGATCGGCAAGCGCACGTTCATCGTGGCCGATGTCGAGCCCCTCGACGTCGACGGGGTCCGCACGGTCGAGGTCGGCGTCGCGCTGTGGCTGATCGGCTTCATCGCCCTGCTCCCCTTCTACTCCCGCCTCGAGGACTCCGGCCGGCTGTGGTGGCTGTGGACCTGCTTGGCCGGCTTCGGGCTCGGCCTCTTCGGCCTGGAGTACTGCCGGCGCCGCCGCAAGGTGCGCACCGAGATGCGGGACGAGCCGCGCGACGGGCTGCCCGCCGACGATGTCTGAGTCCGAGCCCCGTCCCGGTGCGGCGCCGCTGACCCGCTGGGCGGTGGGCGGAGCCGGCAACGACGGCTACGGCCGGATGTTCGGCGAGCTGGTCTCGGCGGGGACCGACGTCGACGGCGAGGCCCGACTCGCCGACACTCTCCTCCCCCGCGGCGCTCGCGTCCTGGACGCCGGCTCGGGGATGGGCCGGGTGTCCGCCGCGCTCGCCGCCCGCGGGCACCGGGTCGTGGGGATCGAGCCCGATGCGGCCCTGGTGGCCCAGTGCCGGCACACCTTCCCCGGGCTCGAGGTCGTTGAGAGCGACATCCTCGGCGTCACGGCCGAGCAGCTGGGCCTGTTCGACCTCGTGGTGTGCGTCGGCAACGTGATGATCTACCTCGCCGAGGGCACCGAGCGGGCCGTGCTGGCGCGGCTGCGGTCGCTGCTGGCACCGGGTGGGCGGATGCTCGTCGGCTTCCACCCGGTGGACGGTCCGACCAACAGCCGGACCTACCCGCCGGAGGAGTTCGTCGCCGACGCCGAGGCGTCGGGACTGCGGGTGGACCTGCGGTTCGGGACCTACGAGCTGCACCCGCCCCTGGAGACGTACGCCGTGTGGGTGCTGTCGCCGGAGGCGTGACCGGTCAGAACTGCTCGAGGTCGTCGAGCGTGATCGTGTCGACGACCGGCTCGGGCAGCGGCACCGGCTCGTGCTTCTTGGCCAGCCGGACCTCGGAGTGGGCGCCGCAGCCGTGGTCCAGCGAGACCACACGGCCGTCGTCGTTGGCGTCGCCGTTGGCGCAGACGCCGAACATCTCCGAGAGGGGCCCCGCGATCCGCATCAGGAAGCCGCACGTCGTGCAGCTGTCGGGAGCCGACTGGGCGAGCGGGGCCTGCGGGCCGCCGTCGCCGTCGTACCAGCGCTGCGCGGCGAGCTCGCGCCCCTCGAGCGACAGGGTCCGGACCCGGCCGAGGCCGAGGTCCTGGGCGACCCGGCGGACCTGGGCCTGCTCGTCGGGGTCGAGCGGGTCGTCGCCGAAGGAGTAGGTGGGGACCAGGCGCGGGTCGTCCTCCTCGACCGGGAGGAGGTCGCCGGGCGAGAGGTCGCCGGGCTTGATCCGCTCGCGGTAGGGCACCCACTCGGGGGCGACGATCGCCTCGTCGCCGGGGATCAGCACGACCTCGTCGACGGTGACGGTCTTCTGCCGCGGCGCACGGGTGATCGTGACCGACCAGCGCCAGCCGACGTAACCGGCGCGCTCGCAGGCGAACAGGTGGGTGACGAGGCGCTCGCCCTCGACCACGTGGCCGAGGTGGGCGCCCACGTCCGCGGCGTCGACCTCCTCGAGGAGCGCGGCACGGGCCGCGTCCACGGCCGCGACGGCTGCGGTGTCGGGCTTGGCGCGCACGATGGTCATCACGGGCGAAATCATGGCCCATGACCGGGTGCGCTGTCAGGTCGGGGCCATTCGCGGCCCTCGTGTTGCTGGCCGTGGGTGTCGGTCGCAGGGGGCAGGATAGGGACATGACGACGTCCCGCCCCGACTCCTCGGCCGAGGAGCAGCGCTGGCGGGACACCCATCCGACCCGGCCCGACGAGGCCCCGGATCCCACCGTGCGGGTCGGGCGCGCCGACCGGGCGAAGGCGGTCGGCCGCGGCCTCGGGACCGGCGCCAGGGCGGCCGGCAGGGGCCTGCGCGGCGTGGCGCGGGTGACCGGCCGGGCCGGCGGCTTCACGCTGCGCCAGGCCCGGCGGGCGGCCCGGGCCGAGGGCGCCGGCGACTCGGGGCTCTTCCGCTTGATCGAGATGCACGCCTTCAACACCGCCGGCGACGCCGCCCTGGCGATCTCGCTCGCCGGCACGCTCTTCTTCCAGGTGCCGACCGGCGAGGCGCGCGGCCAGGTGGCGCTGTTCCTGGGCCTGACGATGCTGCCGTTCGCGATCGTGGCGCCGCTCATCGGCCCCTTCCTCGACCGCTTCAGCCACGGCCGCCGGTGGGCGATCGGCGCGACGATGGCGATCCGTGCCTTCCTGTGCTGGGTGCTCGCCACCGCCGTGATCGACAAGTCGGCCTGGCTCTTCCCCGCCGCCCTGGGGGCGCTGGTCGCCTCGAAGGCCTACGGCGTCACCCGGGCCGCGGCCGTCCCGCGGCTCGTGCCCGCAAGCTTCACCCTGGTCAAGGCCAACGCCCGGATCTCGCTGTCCGGCATCGTCGGCGCCGCCGTGTCCGCGCCGATCGCCGGCCTGGCCTCGACGTTCGGACCCGAGTGGTCGCTGCGCTACGCGTTCGTGCTGTTCGTGATCGCCACGGTGCTGGCGATCCTGCTCCCACCCAAGGTCGACGTCAGCCAGGGCGAGGTGCGCCTCGCGCTGGGTCCGGGGCCGAGCTCACGCACCGCGTCCTCGACCAAGGTCCGGGCCCACGTGCCGCCGGCCGTGGCGTTCGCGCTCCGTGCCAACTGCGGGCCGCGCTGGCTGTCGGGCTTCCTCATCATGTTCATGGCGTTCCTGCTGCGCGAGAACCCCATCGGCGACTGGCGACCCGAGGTGCTGCTCGGGATCGTGGTCGGCGCCGCCGGGCTCGGCAACGCCGTCGGGATCGGGCTCGGCTCGGTGCTGCGCCAGGTCAACCCCGCCGTCACGGTGGTGCTGGCCCTGGCCGCCGACGCCGTGCTGGTGCTGCTCGCCGCCCTGTTCTACGGCGTGGTCACCGTCGCGCTGCTCGGCCTCACTGCCGGCCTCGCCCAGTCGCTGGCCAAGCTGTCGCTGGACGCGACGATCCAGCGCGACGTGCCGGAGCGGGTGCAGTCGAGCGCGTTCGCGCGCTCGGACACCACGCTCCAGCTGGCGTGGGTCCTGGGCGGCTTCCTGGGCATCGCCCTGCCGCTGTGGCCCCGGCTCGGCCTGGGCGTGGCCGCCGCCGTGCTGACCGCGTGGTTCGCCTTCGTCCTGGTCACGCGACCGCGGTCGGTCGAGGTCCGAGCCTGACCTGCGTCAGAGCTCGAGCTCGTCGGCGAGCGCGCGGAGCAGCTTGGCCGTCGGCTTCGCCGTCCGCGCGTCGGGGTGGCGACCGTGGCGGTAGCCCTCGCCGACGTCGTCGAGCAGGCGGATGAGGTCCTCGACGATCGAGACCATCTCCTCCGGCTTCTTGCGGCGGGCCGCCGACTGGCTGCGGGAGACCGATGCGGGGGCGTCGATGATCCGGACCTGCAACGCCTGGTCGCCGCGGCGGCCCTGGGCGATGCCGAACTCGACGCGGGTGCCGGCCTTGATGGTCGTGGTGCCCTCGGGCAGCGCCTCGGAGCGGACGTAGACGTCCGGGCCGCTGTCCTGGGACAGGAAGCCGAAGCCCTTCTCGGCGTCGTACCACTTCACCTTGCCAGTGGGCACGGTCTCGACCTCACAACCTGCTCGTGCGCGCGGCCGGGTGCCGCGTGCGACGGCAAAGCCTAGGGGACGCCGCTGTGGGTGGCGAACGGGATTGCCCCGGGGCCGGCTCAGAGCAGGCGCGGGGCGAGCGTGCCGGCGCCGACGACGAGCCCGGCGAGGTTGGCGGCCAGCATCAGCACCATCCAGACGACCGCAGGGACGTGGGTCAGCCGGGCGACCTGGTCGGGGTCGGAGGTGCGCGAGCGGCGCCGGTCGGCGAGCAGCTCGACCAGCGGGCGGGGCGCCGCGAGGAGCAGCAGCCACGCGATCAGGTAGGCCACGACGGACTGCTGGTCGGGCTGGGCGTACCAGCTGACGAGGCCGACGGCGCCGCCCGTGACGAGCACCGCCAGGACGCCGTACAGGTTGCGCACCCAGAGCAGGATCAGCACCAGCAGGGCGACCAGGCCCCAGAGCAGGGCGACGCTGTGCCCGGCGGCGAGGAGCAGGGCCGCGCCCAACCCCAGCAGGCCGGGCGCGAGGTAGCCGGCGAGCAGCATCACGACCATGCCGGGGCCGCGGGGCTTGCCGCGGGTGATGGTGACGCCGGAGGTGTCGGAGTGCAGGCGGATGCCGGTGAGCCGCCGACCGACGAGTACGCCGATCGCCGCGTGGCCGGCCTCGTGGACGATGGTGACCCCCATCCGCACGCGCGGCCAGGTGCCCGGCGCGAGGACCAGCGCGAGGGCGACCAGACCGGTCAGCAGCACGACCGTCGCGGACGGGACGGGCTGCTCGGCGAGGACCCGGTGCCAGATGCGCTCCACGGTCAGCGAAGGGCGTCGTTCAGGGAGCCGGAGCGGAAGCCGCGGGCGTCGACGGCGGCGTCGGGGAAGCCGATCGCGCGGACGGCGTCGAGCACGGAGGCCTCGAGGGCCGGGTCGAGCGGGAGCAGGGCGGCGTCGATCTCGATGCTGGCCCGCTCGCCCAGGTCGCGCACGCGCAGGTTGAGCAGGCCGGTGCCGGCGAGGGCGGCGCGGACGGCGGCCTCGGCCCGCTCGACCCGGGCGAGCCGGTGCGGGGTCACCTCGATGCCGTAGGCGACCCGGCTGGACAGGCATGCGGCCGCGGGCTTGTCCCACGTCGGCAGGCCCCAGGCCTGCGAGGCGGCCCGGATCTGGTCCTTGGTCAGGCCGGCGTCGCGGAGCGGGGTGATCGCGCCGCGCTCGGCCGCCGCGCGGATGCCGGGCCGGAAGCCCGCGACCGCGTCGTCGGCGTTGGTGCCGGTGGCGACGTGGGCAATGCCCCGCTCGGCGGCGATCGGGGTGAGCACGTCGAGCAGCTCGGCCTTGCAGAAGAAGCAGCGGTCGCCGGCGTTGGCGCGGTAGCCCTCGCGCTCCATCTCGTGGGTCTGCGGGGTGAGCACGTCGACGCCCAGCGACTCGGCGAACGCCCGGGCCGGGTCGCGCTCGACCTGCGGCAGCGAGTCGGAGTAGCCCGTCGCGGCGGCGACGCGGTCGGGACCCAGCGCCCGGACGGCGGCGGCCAGCAGGAACGCGCTGTCGGCGCCGCCGCTGTAGGCGACCAGCACCGAGCCCCGCCGCTCGAGGTCGGCGAGCAGGGCGCCGACGCGGCGCTCGAGGAGGTGGGCGTCCAGCCAGGCCGGGAAGTCGGCGAGGTCGTCGAGCACCACGTGGGTGCCGGCGGCGAGCAGCTCCTCGCGGGTGCACCCGCCGGTCAGCACGCTCACGCTGGTCACGCCCGCGGCGAGCGCGCCCTCGACGTCGTGGACGTGGTCGCCGACGTAGATGCTGGCGCCCTCGCGGCGCAGCGCCTCGGCCTTGCCGACGCCCCAGACCCAGCCCTCGAGGTGGTCGACGTCGAGGCCGAGGTGGTCGACGTGGCGGCGCGCGTTGGCCGGGAACTTGCCGGTGACCACCACGACCCGCCCGCGGTGGCGTCGTACGGCGGCGAGGGCGTCGTGGGCGCCGGGCAGGGCGGGGACGGACTCGATCGCGTGGTCGGGGTAGAGCTCGCGGAACCGGTCGGAGGCGCTCGGGATGCGCTCCTCGTCGAGGTGGTCGGCGAGGAGGAGGTCGAGCGGCGGACCCAGCTTGCTGGTCATCTGCTCGACCGGGAAGTCGACGCCGAGCTCGCCGCCGAGGGCGACCAGCACCCGGGCGAAGCCGGGCACCGTGTCGATCAGGGTCATGTCGAGGTCGAACCCCACCACCAGCGGCTCGGTCGAGGGGGTCTCCTGCATGGTGTCAGGGTAGGCAGGCACGTCGAAGGTGACCCAATCGACTGCCACGTCGTTGTCGGGTGGGTCAGAATGTCGGCTTCGATGCGGATGGGACGGAAGGGGAACGTGGTGGGACGGACCGGGCTGGTGGCTGCGGGTGCGGCCGCGCTGGCCTGCGCCCTCCTCGGTACGTCGATCGCCGTGTCCGCACCGGCCCGCGCGGCCCACGCGGCGCCGGCCACCCACGACGCCCTCTACCTCGTGACCCTCGACGGACCCGGCACCGCCGGCTACCGCGGGGTCGTGCCGGTCGGGATCGAGCAGCTCGCGATGCGTCACCAGCAGGACGTGGTGCTCGCCTCGGTCGGCTCGCCGGCGCCGGTCTACCGGTGGACGACCGCGCTCAACGGCTTCGCCGTACGACTCGACCGCGCCGACGCCGAGACGCTGAACACCCAGCCGCACGTCGCCCTGGTCGAGAAGAACTCCGTCCGCCGGCTCGCCGGCACCCCGAGCCACACCGCCTCCGGGATGGTGGGGCCGGGCCGCCAGCGCGGCGGCGCCGGCGTGGTGATCGGCGTCGTCGACTCGGGGATCTGGCCCGACAGCCCGCTCTTCTCCTCGGTGCCGCGGCTGGGTCACCGGCCTGCCGGGTTCACCGGCGGCTGCGACGGGGCCACCGACTTCCCGGCGTCGTCGTGCAACCGCAAGCTGGTCGGGGCGCGCTGGTTCGTCGAGGGCTTCGGCGCCGACCGCGTGCGGTCCTCGGCCTCGCTGTCGCCGCTCGACGACGACGGGCACGGCACGCAGGTCGCCTCCATCGCCGCCGGCGACGCCGGCGTCTCGGTCGAGGTCAACGGCCAGCGGCTGGGCAGCTACGGCGGTGTGGCACCGCAGGCGCGGCTCGCCGTCTACAAGGCCTGCTGGACCGCCCCGGACCCCGACGACGACGGCTGCGCGACCGCCGACCTGGTCACCGCCATCGACAAGGCGACCGCCGACGGCGTGGACGTCCTCAACCTCTCCGTGGCCGGCTCGCCCGGCCTCGACACCGTCGAGCGGGCCCTGCTGGGTGCGGCCGAGGACGACGTGGTCGTCGTGGCCGCCGCCGGCAACGGCGCCCGCACCTTCGCCGCCCACACCACGCCGTGGGTGACCACCGTCGGTGCGACCACCGGCGAGGTCCGCCGCGGCCGCGTGCGGCTCGGCCCCGACGGCCCGACCCTGACCGGCGCGATGGCCTCGACCCGCGGCACCCGCCCGGCCCGACTGGTCGTCGGTGCGGACGTGGCCGCGCCCGGCGCGACCCGAGTGGACGCCCGCGTGTGCGCGCCCGGCAGCCTCGACGCGGCGCGGGTGGCCGGAGCGGTCGTGCTGTGCGAGCGCGGCGAGATCGGCCGAGTCGACAAGTCACTGGCCGTCCAGCGCGCCGACGGCGTCGGCATGGTGCTGGCCAACGTCCGACCCGGGTCCGTCGACGCCGACTTCCACAGCGTGCCGACCGTGCACGTCGACCGGGTCGCCGGCCGGACGCTGCGCCACTGGCTGGCCGCCCACCCGCACGGTCGCGTCTCGCTGCAGCCGCTCGGCACCGAGGAGACCCCTGCGCGGGTCACCCCCTGGTCGAGCGGCGGCGACCCGACCGGCGGTCTGCTGAAGCCGGACGTCGTGGCACCGGGAGCCGGCGTACTCGGTGCGGTGCCGCCGTCGGTCCACGGCACCCGCTGGGACTTCGCGTCCGGCACGAGCGCGGCCACGGCGTACACCAGCGGAGCGGCGGCCGTGCTCCTCGCCCGCCACGACTGGTCGGCCGACGTCGTCCGGTCCGCGCTCGCCACGACCGCGGCGCCCGTCGACCGCGCGCCCACCCTGCTCCGCGAAGGCGCCGGGCGGGTCCGCCCGCTCGTCGCCGACCGGCCGGGCGTCGCCTACGCCGTCCGCCCCGGCGACTACCGGCGCTGGCTCGACGGCCGGCTCATGTCGCGGGCGGTCAACACCCCCTCGCTCGTCCTCGCCGGCACGGCGCGGGTCGCGCACCGGACGATCACCAACGTCGGCGCCCGGCCGATGTACTTCTCGAGCGCCGTCGCCGGCTTCACGCGGCACGCCGTCCGCGTCACGCCCGCGGCGGTGCGACTCGCGCCCGGCGCGAGCGTCACCTTCACGGTGCGCGTCTCGGGCCCCGGCGTCTCGCCCCTCGACGACGGCTGGATCACGTGGGCCGGCGCCGACGGGTCGCGCGCCCGGATCCCGGTGCTGGTCACTCGCTGAGGTTGGCGGCGACCGGTTGGAATCGCCGGTTGACCGGCGATCCCGGACGTTCCGGGGGGTTGCAACCCTCCAGAACGTCAGGGAGTGCCCGGTCGGTGGGTCCCGTGTGACGCGTGTGGTCCCCGACGCCGTCTCCGGAGCAGGACCAGCCCGGTCGCCAGGACGAGGTTCGCGCGCGGCAGGTGCGCCAGTGAGACTTGTGTCGGTGTCGTGGAGGACGTGCTGACCCGAGTTGCGCCCTGTCGTCGCTGACTGACTTTGAGTCGATTCGATCGCGCGTTCTCCACGACCCAGCTCGATGCGCATTCAG
>NZ_BIFF01000006.1:0-495538 GCF_003865225.1 Nocardioides sp. LS1 | reverse complement strand
AGACCTCAGCCAGGCTCCTATCAAGTCACGAGCCCGGCCGGCGCGCCCTGAATGCGCATCGAGCTGGGTCGTGGAGAACGCGCGATCGAATCGACTCAAAGTCAGTCAGCGACGACAGGGCGCAACTCGGGTCAGCACGTCCTCCACGACACCGACACAAGTCTCACTGGCGCAACTGCCGGCGTACGCCGTGCCTTCTCGCGGGCCGGTCCCGTCAGGACCCCGTGCGCCCCACGCGACTAACCTCGGCTCCATGAGCGACGAGACCGGCCAGATCGACATCAAGCCCCGTTCCCGCGACGTGACGGACGGTCTCGAGCGGGCCGCGGCCCGCGGCATGCTCCGCGCGGTCGGCATGGGCGACGACGACTGGGAGAAGCCCCAGATCGGCGTGGCGTCGAGCTGGAATGAGATCACCCCCTGCAACCTCTCGCTCGACCGGCTCGCGAAGGCCGTGAAGAACGGCGTGCACGCGGCGGGTGGCTACCCGCTGGAGTTCGGCACGATCTCGGTCTCCGACGGCATCTCGATGGGCCACGAGGGGATGCACTTCTCGCTGGTCTCCCGCGAGGTGATCGCCGACTCGGTCGAGACCGTGATGATGGCCGAGCGGCTCGACGGGTCGGTGCTGCTCGCCGGCTGCGACAAGTCGCTGCCCGGCATGATGATGGCCGCCGCGCGCCTCGACCTCGCCGCCGTGTTCCTGTACGCCGGCTCCATCATGCCCGGCCAGGTCGACGGCAACGACGTGACGATCATCGACGCCTTCGAGGCCGTCGGTGCCTGCCTGGCGGGCAAGATCACCCGCGACGAGGTCGACCGGATCGAGCGGGCCATCTGTCCGGGCGAGGGCGCCTGCGGCGGCATGTACACCGCCAACACGATGGCCGCCGTCGGCGAGGCCCTCGGCCTGTCGCTGCCCGGCTCCGCCGCGCCGCCGGCGGTCGACCGCCGACGCGACGGTTTCGCCCACCGCTCCGGCGAGGCGGTCGTCAACCTGCTGCGGAAGGGCATCACCGCCCGCCAGATCCTGACCAAGGAGGCCTTCGAGAACGCCATCACGGTCGTGATGGCGCTCGGCGGCTCCACCAATGCCGTCCTGCACCTGCTCGCGATCGCCCGCGAGGCCGAGGTCGACCTGACCCTCGACGACTTCAACCGGATCGGCGACAAGGTGCCGCACCTCGGCGACCTCAAGCCCTTCGGCAAGTACGTCATGAACGACGTCGACAAGGTCGGCGGCATCCCCATGGTCATGAAGGCGCTGCTCGACGCCGGCCTCATGCACGGCGACTGCCTGACCGTCACCGGCAGGACGATGCGCGAGAACCTCGAGGCGCTGGCCCCGCCGGCCGTCGACGACGACGTGATCCGCGACCTCGACCGGCCGATCCACAAGACCGGCGGCCTGACCATCCTCAAGGGCACGCTGGCCCCGGAGGGTGCGGTCGTGAAGTCCGCCGGCTTCGACGAGTCGGTCTTCGAGGGCACGGCCCGGGTCTTCGACGGGGAGCGCGCCGCGATGGACGCCCTCGCTGCCGGGCAGGTCACCGCCGGCGACGTCGTCGTGATCCGCTACGAGGGCCCCAAGGGCGGCCCCGGCATGCGCGAGATGCTCGCCATCACCGGCGCCATCAAGGGCGCCGGCCTCGGCAAGGACGTGCTGCTGCTGACCGACGGCCGGTTCTCGGGAGGCACGACGGGCCTGTGCGTGGGCCACGTCGCGCCCGAGGCCTCCGACGGCGGCCCGATCGCCTTCGTCCGCGACGGCGACAAGATCACCCTCGACGTGCTCAACCGCCGCCTCGACGTGGAGATCGACGACCTCGAGGCCCGCAAGGAGGGCTGGAGCCCGAAGCCGCCGAAGTACACCCGCGGGGTCCTCGGCAAGTACGCCAAGGTCGTCCAGTCCGCCGCCCACGGCGCCGTCACGAGCTGACCGGAGGGCGCGCTGCGGTAGACATGTCCGTGTGACCAGCGCGCCCACCGACCTCGCCGCCCAGCTCGACCGCCAGGACCCGCTCGCGGGCTTCCGCGAGCGGTTCGTCGGCGCCGGCGACCCGCTCGTCTACTTCGACGGCAACAGCCTCGGCCGACCCCTGAGCGCGACGGGCCCGCGGATCCAGCGGTTCGTCGACGAGGAGTGGGGCGGCCGGCTGATCCGCGGCTGGGACGAGGGCTGGATGGACCTGCCGCACCGGATCGGCGACGACCTCGGCCGGATCTGCCTCGGCGCCGCCGCGGGTCAGACCGTGGTCGGCGACTCCACGACGGTGCTGCTCTACAAGATGATGCGGGCCGCGGTCGCGGCCCGGCCGGGCCGCACCGAGATCGTGATCGACCGCGACAACTTCCCGACCGACCGCTACGTCGCCGCCGGCATCGCCGACGAGCTCGGCCTGACGCTGCGGTGGATCGAGGTCGACACCACCGAGGGCGTCACCGTCGAGCAGCTCGCGGACGCCGTCGGCCCGGCCACCGCGCTGGTCGTGGTCAGCCACGTCGCCTACCGTTCGGCCTGGCTCGCGGACCTGCCGGAGCTCGTCCGGATCACTCACGAGGCCGGCGCCCTCATCCTCGCGGACGTGTGCCACTCGGCCGGCTCGGTCCCGCTCGCGCTCGACGCGTGGGACGTCGACATCGCCGTCGGCTGCTCGTACAAGTACCTCAACGGCGGCCCCGGCGCGCCGGCCTTCGTGTACGTCGCGAGCCGGCTGATCGACGAGCTGACCCAGCCGATCCGCGGCTGGATCGGCAACGACGACCCGTTCCTGATGGGTCCCTCCTACACCCCCGCGCCGGGCATCCGCAGGTTCCTCTCCGGGACCCCGCCGATCCTCGGCATGCTCGCGGTGCGCGACATGCTCGAGCTGCTCGACGAGGCCGGCATCGACGCGGTGCGGGACAAGTCGGTCGCCCTCACGCAATACGCCATCGACCTCACCGACGAGGTCCTCGTCCCCGCGGGCGCCGTGCTCGCGAGCCCGCGGGAGGCCGACCGTCGCGGCGGCCACGTGACCGTCAACCACCCCGCGATGCGCGAGGTGACCGCGCGGCTGTGGGCGCAGGACGTCATCCCGGACTACCGCGATCCCGGCGGTCTCCGGCTCGGCCTCTCGCCGCTGTCGACGTCCTTCGGCGAGGTCGAGCGCGGGGTGGAAATCGTTCGCGCCACGCTGGACGCCCTGACAGCCTGAGCGCCATGGAGTTCCCGCGCCCGCTGCGCCCCGGTGACCGGATCGGCGTCACCTCGCCCTCGAGCGGTGTCCCCGACAACCTGCGTCCACGGCTCGACGTCTGCGTGGCCTCGCTGCGCGAGCGTGGCTTCGAGGTCGTCGTCGGCGACTGCATGGACGGGGAGCGCGTCACGTCGGCCCCCAAGGAGCAGCGCGCCGCGGAGCTGACCGCGATGCTGCTCGACCCGGCGATCCGTGCGGTCGTCCCGCCCTGGGGCGGCGAGCTCGCGATCGACCTGCTCGACCAGCTCGACTGGGACGCCCTCGCCGCCGCCGAGCCCACCTGGACGGTCGGCTGGTCCGACTCGACGTCGTGGATGCTGCCGCTGTCACTCCGACTGGGCTGGGCCAGCATCCACGGCTGGAACCTCATGGACACCGCGTACGCCGCTCCCGACGGGCTCCTGCACTGGGTCGACGTCGCCTCGGCCACCGAGCCCTTCACCCAGCGGAGCCCCGGCCGCCACCGCGTCGGCTGGGGCGACTACCGCGCCACGCCGGAGATCTCCGAGATGCAGCTCGACGCGCCCGGCTCGTGGACGGTCGTCGGCGGCGGAGACCTCGACGTGTCCGGTCGGCTGGTCGGCGGCTGCATCGAGTGCGTCATGCCGCTGGCCGGCACGCCGTACGCCGACGTGCCCGCCCACGGCCGCGCCCACGCCGACGAGGGGCTGCTGGTCTACCTCGAGGCCGCCGAGCACGGGTCCTACGACGTCTGCCGCGCCCTGCACGGACTGCGCCTCTCCGGGTGGTTCGAGCACGCCAACGCCATCCTCATTGGCCGCACCCCCGCGCCCGGCCACGACGACATGAGCCAGCACGACGCCGTGATCGACGCCCTCGGGATGCTCGACGTCCCGATCGTGCTGGACATGGAGATCGGCCACACCCAGCCGTTCCTGCCGCTGGTCAACCACGCCCTGGGCCGGGTCGTGGTCGACGGCGACCGGCACGAGGTCACCCAGACCCTCGCCTGACGCCACGAGTCGGTGTCCCCGGACCGTGGCAGGGTGGACGGCATGGACCAACGGATCAGCTTCGTGACCCTGGCGGTGGCCGACCTCGACCGCAGCCGTGCCTTCTACCTCGACGGCCTCGGCTGGGCGGCCGCGCTCGACGTGCCCGGTGAGGTGCTGATGATCAAGGCGGGGGAGCACCTCGTCCTCTCGCTGTGGAGCGAGGCCGGCTTCGAGGCCGAGGTCGGCCCGATCCGGCGCGGCGAGGGCGTCGCACCGCTGACGCTCTCCCACAATGTCCGCACCGAGGCCGAGGTCGACGCCATCCTCGGGACCGCCCGGGCGGCGGGGGCCGATCCCGTCACCGAGGCGGTCGAGCGCGACTGGGGCGGCTACACCGGCTACTTCGGCGACCCCGACGGCTTCCGCTGGGAGATCGCCACCAACCCCGGCCCGATCGGGCAGGAGGTGCTCCCGTGAGCGACAGGACCCTGCGGACCCACACCGACACCGTCGCCGCCGAGGGCCTCGACGACTGGCGCTGGATGCTGCGCGCCCTCCACGCCCGTTTCCGCACCGGTGACTTCGTGACCGGGCTCCGGCTGGCGACCGCGATCACCGAGGCCGCCGAGGAGATGGACCACCACCCCGACCTCGACCTGCGCTACCCCCACCTCAACGTCCGGCTCAGTAGCCACGACGTCGGTGGGGTCACCGACCGCGACCTGCGCCTGGCCCGCCGGATCAGCGAGCTGGCCGCCGAGGCCGGGGTCGCGGCCGACCCCGCGTCCGTGCAGGTGCTCGAGCTGGCGCTCGACACCGCGGACCTCGAGCGGGTGCGGCCTTTCTGGCTGGCCGCGCTCGGGATGTCGGAGACGGCCAGCCCCGACGAGCTGGTCGACAAGGGCGGCTCGCTGCCGACGCTGTGGTTCCAGGAGACCGATCCCCACGACGAGCCGCGGCAGCGCTTCCACGTCGACATCACCGTGCCGCCCGAGGTCGCGCCCGGCCGGATCGAGGCAGCGCTGGCGGCCGGGGGCACGCTGGTCAGTGCGGCCCGGGAGCCGGCCTTCACGATCCTCGCCGACGCCGAGGGCAACAAGGCGTGCGTGTGCACCAGCGCCGGCCGTGACTGACGGGTCGACTGACATAGAGTGAGACAGGCGTCCCGCATCGTGGGACGCCTGTCACACTCGGGTGACGCACGAGGGAGCCGACGGCTACCGTGGCGGCATGCGCGAGATTCTTCTTGTATGCACGCGACGCGTGAGCTGAGTTCACACCGAACCAGCCAGCGCGTCACCCCTCGTTGCCCACGGGCCGAGGGGCTTTTTTATGGGCACAGGCCACACGGGCACAGGTCAACGGCAGCACAGGAGAGGGAAGCACGGCGATGAGCGAGCAGATCACGGGCGCACAGAGCCTGATCAAGTCGCTGGAGGCGGCTGGGGCCGACAACATCTTCGGCATCCCGGGTGGGGCGATCCTTCCGGCGTACGACCCCCTCATGGACAGCTCGATCCGGCACATTCTGGTCCGCCACGAGCAGGGTGCGGGCCACGCGGCGCAGGGGTACGCCGCCGCCACGGGTCGGGTCGGCGTCTGCATGGCCACCTCCGGCCCGGGCGCCACCAACCTGGTGACCCCGCTGGCCGACGCCCACATGGACTCGGTGCCGATGGTCGCGATCACCGGCCAGGTCGGTGCCTCGATGATCGGGACCGACGCCTTCCAGGAGGCGGACATCCGCGGCATCACCATGCCGATCACCAAGCACAACTTCCTGGTCACCGACCCCGCCGAGATCCCGCGCACGGTCGCCGAGGCGTTCTACATCGCCAGCACCGGCCGCCCCGGCCCGGTCCTCGTCGACGTCGCCAAGTCGGCGCTCCAGTCGATGACGACCTTCCGGTGGCCGACCGAGCTGCACCTGCCCGGCTACCGCCCGGTGACCAAGCCGCACGCCAAGCAGATCCGCGAGGCGGCCAAGCTCATCCTCGAGGCCCGCCGGCCCGTCCTGTACGTCGGCGGCGGCACGATCCGCGCGGCCGCCTCCCGCGAGCTGCGCGTCCTGGCGGAGTTCACCGGCATGCCGGTCGTGACGACCCTGATGGCTCGCGGCGCGTTCCCCGACAGCCACCCGCAGCACCTCGGCATGCCCGGCATGCACGGCACTGTCGCGGCGGTGGCCGGGCTGCAGAAGTCCGATCTGATCATCAGCCTCGGCGCCCGCTTCGACGACCGGGTGACCGGCAACCTCGACTCGTTCGCGCCCGGGGCCAAGGTCATCCACGCCGACATCGACCCGGCCGAGATCGGCAAGAACCGCGTCGCCGACGTCCCGATCGTGGGGGACTGCCGCGAGGTCATCAGCGACCTGATCGTGGCGCTCAAGGCCGAGGCCGACGCCGGCCACACCGGCGACTACGAGGCGTGGGTGCAGTTCCTCGCCGGGGTGAAGCAGACCTATCCGCTGGGCTACGACAAGCCGGCCGAGGGCCTCGCCCCGCAGTACGTCATCGAGCGGCTCGGCAAGATCGCGGGACCCGACACCATCTTCACGTCCGGTGTCGGGCAGCACCAGATGTGGGCGGCCCACTTCATCGGCTACGAGAAGCCCAACACCTGGCTCAACTCGGGCGGTCTCGGGACCATGGGCTACTCCGTGCCGGCCGCGATGGGCGCCAAGGTCGGGATGCCCGACTCCACCGTCTGGGCGATCGACGGCGACGGCTGCTTCCAGATGACCAACCAGGAGCTGGCCACCTGCGCGATCAACGACATCCCGATCAAGGTCGCGATCATCAACAACGAGTCGCTCGGCATGGTGCGGCAGTGGCAGACGTTGTTCTACAACGAGCGCTACTCCAACACCGACCTGCACTCCAAGCGGATCCCCGACTTCGTCAAGCTCGCCGAGGCCTACGGCTGCGTCGGCCTCGCCTGCGAGAGCCCCGACGACGTGGACGCCACGATCAACAAGGCGATGGAGGTCAACGACGTCCCCGTGGTCGTGGACTTCCGCGTCCACCGCGACGCGATGGTGTGGCCGATGGTCGCGGCCGGCACGAGCAACGACGAGATCAAGTACGCCCGCGACCTTGCTCCCCAGTTCGAGGAGGACGACCTCTGATGAGCAAGCACACCCTGTCCGTGCTGGTCGAGAACAAGCCCGGCGTGCTGGCCCGCATCGCCGGCCTCTTCAGCCGACGCGGCTTCAACATCGAGTCGCTCGCGGTCGGCCCGACCGAGCACGTCGAGGTCTCGCGGATGACCATCGTGGTCAACGTCGAGGAGTCCCCGCTCGAGCAGGTCACCAAGCAGCTGAACAAGCTGGTCGAGGTGATCAAGATCGTCGAGCTCGACGGCCCCGCCTCGGTCAACCGCGAGCTGCTGCTGGTCAAGGTCAAGGCCGACCCCGAGTCGCGCGGCCAGGTCCTCGACGCGGTCTCGCTGTTCCGCGCGCGCGTCGTCGACGTCGCCACCGACGCCGTGACGATCGAGGTCACCGGCAACGCCGACAAGCTCGCGTCCTTCCTCAAGGTCGTGGAGCCCTTCGGGATCCGTGAGCTCGTGCAGTCCGGCATGGTCGCGATCGGCCGCGGCTCCCGGTCCATCAGCGAGCGCACGCTCCGTCCCGTCCCGATCCCTGCCCCGCCCGCGGCCACCGCAGCCCGGTGAGTCACCACCCGACGTACCCAGAGAATTCCAACCAGAAGGAGAGCCCCCGTGGCTGAGATGTTCTACGACGACGACGCCGACCTGTCCCTCATCCAGGGCAAGAACGTGGCCGTGATCGGCTACGGCAGCCAGGGCCACGCCCACGCGCTGTCGCTGCGCGACTCCGGTGTCGACGTCCGCATCGGCCTGCAGCCGGGCTCGAAGAGCCGGGCCAAGGCCGAGGCCGAGGGCCTGCGCGTCCTCACCCCCGCCGAGGCGGTCCAGGAGGCCGACGTCGTCGTGATCCTGGCCCCCGACCAGCACCAGCGGAAGCTCTACGCCGAGGAGGTCGAGCCGCACCTCGCCGAGGGCGACACCCTCGTGTTCGGCCACGGCTTCAACATCCGCTTCGGCTACATCACCCCGCCCGAGGGCGTCGACGTCTTCATGGTCGCCCCCAAGGGTCCGGGCCACCTGGTGCGTCGCGAGTACGTCGACGGCCGCGGCGTGCCCGTGCTCGTCGCCGTCGAGAAGGACGCGTCGGGCAACGCCTGGCCGCTCGCGCTGTCCTACGCCAAGGCGATCGGCGGCCTGCGTGCCGGCGGCATCAAGACCACGTTCACCGAGGAGACCGAGACCGACCTGTTCGGCGAGCAGGCCGTCCTGTGCGGCGGCGCCAGCCAGCTGGTGCAGTACGGCTTCGAGGTCCTCACCGAGGCCGGCTACCAGCCCGAGGTCGCCTACTTCGAGTGCCTCCACGAGCTCAAGCTCATCGTCGACCTGATGTACGAGGGCGGCATCGCCAAGCAGCGCTGGTCGGTCTCCGACACCGCGGAGTTCGGCGACTACGTCTCGGGCCCGCGGGTCATCGACGAGCGCGTGAAGCAGAACATGGTCGGCGTCCTCGAGGACATCAAGAACGGCTCCTTCGCCGAGCGCTTCATCACCGACATGGACAACGGCTCGCCGGAGTTCACGAAGTTCCGCGAGCAGGGCGAGAACCACCCGATCGAGAAGACCGGACGCGAGCTGCGCAAGCTGATGGCCTGGGTGAAGTCGCACGACTCCGACTACACCGAGGGCACCGCCACCCGCTGACCCACAGCAACGCGTGCACCGACCCGTCCCGGACACCGGGGCGGGTCGGTCGCCTTTCGGAACAGATCTGCCATTTCGCAGGAGTGATCCGCCGACGAGTGGGTAGAGGTGGTTGTTGGGGGCCTCACCGGCCCCTTTCGTCCATCTTCGATCCCCTGTAACTCGGAGGACGCATGACAAGCACCCAGGCGCCGGCACCACCCAAGAAGCGCAACACCAAGCTGGTCCGTGAGGTCGGCATCATCGGCCTCACCTGGGCCTCGATGGGCTCGATCATCGGCTCCGGCTGGCTGTTCGGCCCGCAGGAGGCCCTGATCGCCGCCGGACCGGCCGCGATCATCTCGTGGGTCATCGGTGGCGTGGCCATCGTCGTCCTCGCACTCGTGCACGCGGAGCTCGGTGGCATGTACCCCGTCTCGGGCGGCACGGCCCGCTTCCCGCACTACGCCTTCGGCGGTGTCGCGGGTGCCTCGTTCGGCTGGTTCGCCTGGCTCAACGCCGCGACCGTCGCCCCCATCGAGGTGTCGGCGATGCTGACGTACGCCGGTCACTACGACTTCGCGAACGGCTGGATCAACCCCGACAACGGCGTCCTCAGCTTCACCGGCATCGTCGTGGCGATCATCCTGATGGCGATCCTGACGGCCATCAACTTCCTCGGCGTCAAGAAGCTCGCGGCCACCAACAGTGCCGCGACCTGGTGGAAGATCGCGATCCCGCTGCTCACCATCCTGGTGCTGGCGATCGCCAACTTCGACACCAGCAACCTCACGGCCGCCAACGGCTTCAACCCGGCGGGCCTCAAGGGCATCTTCGCCGCGGTCTCCACCGGCGGCATCATCTTCAGCTACCTCGGCTTCGAGCAGGCCGACCAGCTCGCGGGCGAGTCGGCCAACCCCAAGCGCGACGTCCCGTTCGCGATCATCGGCTCGGTCGTCTTCGGCACGATCCTCTACATCCTGCTGCAGCTGGTCTTCCTCTTCGCCCTCCCCAAGAGCGCGATCGGCGACACCTGGGACCAGGTCGGCAACGGCCTCTACACGACCTTCACCGGCCCGTTCGCCGAGATCGCGAGCCTGCTCAGCATCGGCTGGCTGGCCGCGATCATCTACGCCGACGCGATCATCAGCCCCGGAGGCACCGGCCTGATCTACACGACCGGCAGCTCGCGCCTGGCCTACGGCCTCTCGCGCAACGGCTACGTCCCCTCGGCCTTCGAGTGGACCAACAAGCGCAACGTGCCGTGGGTGGGCCTGCTGGCCGCCTTCATCACCGGCTGCATCTGCTTCCTGCCGTTCCCGAGCTGGCAGTCGCTGGTCGGCCTGATCACCAGCGCGTCGGTGCTGATGTACGGCGGTGCGCCGCTCTCGCTGGGCGCGTTCCGCCGTCGCCTGCCCGACGCGGAGCGCCCCTACCGGCTGCCCGCCGCCGGGTTCCTGTCGCCGGTGGCGTTCATCATCGCCAACCTGATCATCCTGTGGACCGGCTGGGACACGATCTGGAAGCTCGGCATCACGATCCTGATCGGCTACGCCATCCTGGTCGCCAACCGCGTCTTCAAGCTCAACGAGCACAAGCCGACCCTGGACTGGAAGGCCGCGTCCTGGCTGATCCCCTACCTCATCGGCATGGGCGTGATCGTCTACATCAGTGACTTCGGTCCGAAGGGCGACAACGCGTTGATCCCGTTCGGTTGGGACGCCCTGGTCGTCGCGGCCTGGAGCCTGGTCGTCTACTACTGGGCGATGGCCGTCGCGCTGAGCACCGAGCAGATCGAGGAGATGATCGGCGAGGTCGAGGAGCCCGAGGAGGGCATGGCGCCGGTCGCGCACTGACCCGTCGCTTCTTCACCACCCAACGCGTCGACCCGTCGTCCATGGACGACGGGTCGACGCGTTTCTGCGTCAACGAGCGACGGGTCGGGAATGTCCGGAGCGGTTGAACGTTGTACCAGCCATGCGTATCGAGATCTGGTCCGACGTCGTCTGTCCCTGGTGCTACGTCGGCAAGCGCCGGCTGGAGACCGCCCTGGCGGGCTTCGAGCACCGTGACGACGTGGAGATCGTCTACCGCTCCTTCGAGCTCGACCCCTCGGCGCCGCAGCACGGGCACGAGCTCACGACCCCCGTGCTCGCGCGCAAGTACGGCCGCAGCGAGGACGAGATGCGGCAGATGCAGCTGCAGCTGACCGAGGTGGCCGCCGAGGAGGGGCTGGCGTTCCGGCTCCTCGAGAACGTCCACACCAACACCATCGACGCCCACCGGCTGCTGCACCTCGCCCTCGACGAGGGTGGCCCCGCGCTCCAACGCGACCTCAAGGAGGCCCTGCTCGCGGCGTACTTCGTGCGCGCCGAGGACGTCGGCGACCACGACGTGCTGCACGCGGCAGCCACGGAGGTGGGCCTCGACGACGTGCGGGTCAAGGAGGTGCTGACCGGCGACGCGTACGCCGCTGCCGTGCAGGCCGACATCGCGCAGGCGCGGGCGTACGGCGCCACCGGCGTCCCGTTCTACGTCGTCGACGAGAAGTTCGGGATCAGCGGCGCCCAGCCGGCCGAGGTCTTCGCACAGGTCCTCGAGCGGGCGTGGGCCGAGGCCCGCCCCACCCTGGAGATGGCGCCCGGGGGAGAGGCCTGCGGCCCCGACGGCTGCGCCGTGTGACGCACGCCCCGGCGGACCCCCTGCCGGCAACCTGCCAGTCTTGTGTAAGGTAAGGCGCACCTAAGTAAGTGTTGCCTCACCTAAGGGACTGACATGCTGGCGAACTACCTGATCGGGCTCCGCGAGGGACTCGAGGCCGCGCTGGTCGTGAGCATCCTGGTGGCCTACCTGGTCAAGTCCGAGCGGCGGCACCTGCTCACCCGCATCTGGGTCGGCGTCGCCCTGGCCGTCGGTGTCAGCCTCGCCTTCGGCGCCCTGCTGACCTACGGCCCCAGCGGCCTGACGTTCGAGGCGCAGGAGGCCATCGGCGGGACGCTCTCGATCGTCGCGGTCTGCTTCGTCACCTGGATGATCTTCTGGATGGCCCGCGCCGCCCGTGCCATGAGTGGGGAGCTCCGCGGCCAGGTCGACAAGGCCGCCGAGGGCAACCGCTGGTCGCTGGTCCTGGTGGCCGTCCTGGCCGTCGGCCGGGAGGGCCTGGAGACGGCGCTCTTCCTCTGGGCAGCCACCAAGGCCGGCACCCGCGAGGCGGCCGGCTCGGCCACCCCCACCTGGGAGCCGCTGCTCGGCGCCGCCCTCGGCCTGGCGACCGCGGTCGTCATCGGCTACCTGCTCTACCGCGGTGCCATCTCGATCAACCTGTCGCGCTTCTTCACCTGGACCGGCTACTTCCTGGTCCTCGTCGCCGCCGGCGTGCTGTCCTACGGTGTCCACGACCTCCAGGAGGCCGGCATCCTGCCCGGCCTGGACACCATCGCCTTCGACGTCTCGGACACGATCGACCCGAGCACGTGGTACGCCGTGCTCCTCAAGGGCGTCTTCAACTTCTCCCCGGTCACGACCGTCCTCGAGGCGGTCGTCTGGGTCCTCTACGTCGTGCCGACCCTGCTGCTCTTCATCGCCGGCGTACGCCGCCGCGCGGCCACTCCGCCGGCTGCGAAGCCCGCCCCGGCGCCGGTCGCCCGCTGACCCGAACCGAACCGAAGGAACACCCTCCGATGCGCATCCCCCTGCTGCTCGCTGCCCTCGTCGCCACCCCGGCCCTGGCCGCGTGCACCCAGAACGCCACGGTCAAGGCCGGCGACGACCGCACGATCGTGGTGACCTCGACCGACGACGCCTGCGACGTCTCGCCGCTCGACGCACCGTCCGGCACGCTGACCTTCGAGGTCACCAACGACGGCTCGGAGGTCACCGAGTTCTACCTCTACGCCGAGGACGGCAAGCGGATCCTCGGCGAGGTCGAGAACGTCGGCCCCAGGCTGTCCCGCGAGCTGACGGTCAGCGTCGCCCCCGGCACCTACGTCACGGCCTGCAAGCCGGGGATGAAGGGCACGGGCATCCGCGCCGACTTCACCGTCTCCGACAGCGGCGCCAAGGTCGCGGCCCAGAGCGACGACGAGCAGGTCGCGCACGCGACCGAGGAGTACCAGGAGTGGGTCCAGGACGAGTCCGGCCAGCTCCTGGCGCAGACCAGGGCGTTCGTCGCGGCGTACAAGTCCGGCGACGACCGCAGGGCCAAGGCGCTCTACCCCGTGGCGCGCACGCACTGGGAGCGGATCGAGACGGTCGCCGAGTCCTTCGGTGACCTCGACCCGAAGATGGACGCCCGGGAGGCCGACCTCGAGCCCGGCCAGAAGTGGACCGGCTGGCACCGCCTCGAGAAGGACCTGTGGCCGGCGCGGGCCGGCAAGTACGCCGCCCTGTCGATGAAGGAGCGGGCGACGTACGCCGACGACCTGCTCGCCGACACCGTCACCCTCGACGGCCGGATCAAGGACCTCGACTTCACCGTCGACCAGATCGCCAATGGCTCGCGGGCCCTGATGGAGGAGGTCGCGACCGGCAAGGTCACCGGCGAGGAGGAGTACTGGTCGCGGACCGACCTCTGGGACTTCCAGGCCAACGTCGAGGGGGCCCGGAAGGCCGTCGACCTGCTCGAGCCGGTGCTCGAGCAGAAGGACCCGGAGCTCGCCAAGACGCTCGACCAGCGGTTCACCACCCTGCAGGCGCTGCTCGACCAGCAGAAGGTCGGCGACGGGTTCAAGACCTACGACCAGCTGACGCCGCAGGAGGTCAAGAAGCTCGCGGACGCGGTCAACGCCGTCTCCGAGCCGCTGTCCCAGCTCACCGCGGCGGTGCTCTCCTGAGCGCCGACGGCGCCGGGCGGGTCTCCCGGCGCGGGCTGATCGGTGGCGGCGTCGCCGTCGCCGGGGTCGCCGGCGCCTTCGTGGCCGGTCGCGAGAGCGAGTCCGCCCACGCCGCCTCGGGTGAGGCGCTGACCTATCCCTTCCGCGGCGAGCACCAGGCCGGCATCGTGACGCCCGCCCAGGACCGCCTGCACTTCGCGGCGTTCGACGTGACCACGGGGTCGCGGGCCCAGCTCGTCGCGCTGCTGAAGGCCTGGACCGAGGCGGCCGACCGGATGACCCGCGGCCGGCCGGCCGGCGAGATCGGTCCGGTCCAGGGGGCCGCCAACCTCCCGCCGGACGACACCGGCGAGGCGATCGGCCTCTCGCCGAGCGGCCTGACGATCACCTTCGGCTTCGGCCCGACCCTCTTCCGCGACGCCGACGGCAAGGACCGCTTCGGCCTCGCCGACCGCCAGCCGGCCGCCCTGGCGCCGCTCCCGCACTTCCCGGGCGACAACCTCGACGAGATGCGCTCCCACGGCGACCTCTGCGTCCAGGCCTGCGCCAACGACCCGCAGGTCGCGGTCCACGCGATCCGCAACCTCGCCCGGATCGGTTTCGGCACCGTCGCGGTGCGCTGGTCGCAGCTCGGCTTCGGGCGTACGTCGACCACCTCGACGGCCCAGTCCACGCCCCGCAACCTCTTCGGCTTCAAGGACGGCACGGCCAACGTCAAGGCCGAGGAGACCGACGACCTCGCCGAGCACGTCTGGGTCTCGTCCTCCGACGACGCGAGGGCCGGGTGGATGGCGGGCGGCTCCTATCTCGTCGCGCGCCGGGTCAACATGACCATCGAGGTCTGGGACCGCCAGCCGCTCGGCGACCAGGAGGCGTTTGTGGGCCGCACCAAGGACACCGGCGCCCCGCTGTCCGGCGGCGGAGAGTTCTCCGAGCCCGACTTCTCGATGCCCGGCCACGACGGTCCGGTCATCCCGAAGGACTCCCACGTCAGCGTGGTCCACCCCGACCACAACGACGGGGTGCGGATCCTGCGGCGCGGCTACAACTTCGTCGACGGCACCGACCAGCTCGGCGGCCTCAACGCCGGCCTGTTCTTCCTGGCCTACCTGCGCGACCCGCGCACGCACTTCATCCCGATGCAGCTGCGGATGGCGAAGTTGGACGCGCTGATGGAGTACCTCAAGTTCACCGGGTCGGCGCTGTTCGCCGTGCCGCCGGGCGCCGGCGACGGCGAGTACGTCGGCCAGGCGCTGTTCGCCTGAGGGCTACCCGTCGAGCCGCACGAGCACCACGGTGTCGGCGTACGTCAGCCCCTTGCGGCCCTGGCCCCCGACCCAGGCGAAGACCTTGGTCAGCTTGGTCATGAAGCCGTACTTCGCCCGCACCCTGCTGTGCACCTCGTCGAACAGCTGGCCGGACTGCACCATCTCGGCCGTGCCGGACACCGCGTCGCTCCCGTCCTTGACGTTGCCGCGCACGTCGGAGGGCTGGACCGCCACGCGCGGGTCGTTGCGCAGCCGCTTGGTCTTGCCGGTGCCCATGGCGGTCCAGAAGCCGATCCGCCCGTCGCTGACCGGCACCACCCACACGGGGGTGCTGACCGCGTCGCCGGTCTTCCGGTAGGTCGTGAAGGCGAGGTACTTCTCGTCCGAGATCGTCATGCGTCCGACCCTACGGCGCGGCCAGGTCGACGCTCCGCTCCACCTCGATGTCGGCGAGGAACGCCTCGTCGTGGCTGGCCACGACCAGGGCGCCCCGGTAGGACGCGAGCGCCGACACCAGGGCGTCGTACGACGCGAAGTCGAGGTTGTTGGTCGGCTCGTCGAGGAGCAGGAGCTGGGGTGCGGGGTCGGCCAGCAGCAGCGCCGCGAGCGTGGCCCGGAAGCGCTCGCCGCCGGACAGGTCGCCGACCCGCTTGTCGGCCGCCGAGCCGCGGAAGAGGAACCGCGCGAGCCGGGCCCGGACCTCGTTCATGTCCGCGCCGGGTGCCCGGCGCGCAACGTTGCCGACGACCGTGTCGTCGGGGTCGAGCAGGTCGAGCCGCTGGGGGAGCAGCCCGACGGGCACCCGTGCCTGGTCGACGAGCCGGTGCAGGAGCGTGGTCTTGCCCGACCCGTTGGGCCCGACGAGACCGATCCGGTCGGGGCCGCTGATCGGCAGCTCGCCCTCGAGCACCACGCGGCCGCGCGGCACCGCGGTCCCCGGCAGGTCGATCCGGATCTCGCGGTCGTCGCGGAGCCGGGCCTCGGCCTCGGTCAGCTTCCCGCGGGCGTCCTCGAGCCGGTCGGCATGGGTCTGGCGGTACTTCGCGGTCGACTTCTCCGAGCGGTTCTTGCGCCAGTCGCGCTCGGCCTTGCTCATCCCGACGCCCTGCTTCTTGGCGATCCGGGCCCGCGAGGCCAGGAAGCGCTCGGCCTCGAGCACGTCGTTGCGCTGGCGGCGTACGTCGGACCGGGCGGCCGCCACCGCGGTGCGGGCGGCGTGCTGCTCGGCCTCGACCTGCTCGGCGTAGGAGGAGTAGCCGCCGCCGTACCAGCGCACGGCGCCACCGCGCAGGTCGCCGATCCGGTCCACGCGCTCCAGCAGCTCGCGGTCGTGGCTCACCACGAGGAGGGTGCGCGACCAGGACGACACGACGTCGTACAGCCGGTCCCGGGCTCGCGCGTCGAGGTTGTTGGTGGGCTCGTCGAGGACGAGCACGTCGGGACGGCGCAGCAGCAGCCGGGCGAGCCCGAGCTGGGTGACCTCGCCGCCGGACAGTTCGCCGAGCCGGCGCTCGAGGATCGAGCCGGGGAGGCCGAGCCGCTCGAGCTCGGCGACGGCGCGGTCCTCGACGTCCCAGTCGTCCCCGATGACGGCCAGGGCGTCGGCGAGGGCGTCCTCGTCGAGGTCGCCGGCCGCGACCGCGGCGACCGCACGCTGCACCGCGGCGACGCCGAGGAAGTCCGCGACGCCCTGCGTGGTGTCGAGGGTGAGGTCCTGGGGCAGGTAGCCGACCTCGCCGGTGACCTGCACGTGACCGCGCGTGGGCGCGAGGACGCCGGCGACCAGCCGGAGGATCGTCGACTTGCCGGACCCGTTGACCCCGACCAGGCCGGTGCGGCCGGGGCCGATGAGCAGGTCGAGGCCCTCGAGGACGGGGGTGCCGTCGGGCCACGCGAAGTGCAGGCCGGACAGGGTGATGACGGAGGTCGGAGCAGGCATGGAGGTCTCCCGGTGAGTGGCTCGAGGATGCGGTGGGACGCGCCGGGAGCGGGCTCGCTCGACCGGCGCGGATGACGTCGTACGGCGACGACGGCGCGACCTCAGAAGTTCAACGGACCAGCCTGCGGGAGGGGATGTGACGACACGGATCGTAGGGCCGACGACGTGCGGACGCCACGGGTTTCCTCGAGTTGGTGGGGGTAGAGTTCACAACTCGGGCACAGCGTCGTGCACGGCCGCTCCGACCGGCCACCTTCCACCGCATGGACCACCAAACGAGGGAATCGCTGTGAGCAAGCCCGTCGTACTCATCGCCGAAGAGCTCAGCCCGGCCACCGTCGAGGCTCTCGGTCCCGACTTCGACATCCGCACCTGTGACGGCGCGGACCGGGGGCAGCTGCTCGCCGCGATCGTCGACGCCGACGCGCTCCTGGTCCGCTCGGCCACCAAGGTCGACGTCGAGGTGCTCGAGGCGGCCACCCGGCTCAAGGTCGTCGCGCGGGCCGGTGTCGGCCTCGACAACGTCGACGTGCGGGCCGCGACCCAGGCCGGCGTGATGGTCGTGAACGCCCCGACCTCCAACATCGTCTCCGCCGCCGAGCTCGCCGTCGCGCTGATGCTCGCCGCCGCCCGGCACGTCTCGCCGGCCCACCACTCGCTCAAGGGCGGGGAGTGGAAGCGGTCGCGCTACACCGGAATCGAGCTCTACGAGAAGACCGTCGGCGTCGTGGGGCTGGGCCGGATCGGGGTGCTCGTCGCCCAGCGGCTCTCGGCCTTCGGCATGAAGGTCATCGCCTACGACCCCTACGTGCAGGCCGGCCGCGCCGCACAGATGGGGGTGCGGCTCGTCGACCTCGACACCCTGCTGGCCGAGGCCGACTTCATGTCGGTCCACCTGCCCAAGACCCCCGAGACCGTGGGGCTGATCGACGCCGAGGCGCTGGCCAAGGTCAAGCCGTCGCTGGTGCTCGTCAACGCCGCGCGCGGCGGCATCGTGGACGAGACCGCCCTCTACTCCGCCCTCAAGGAGGGCCGGGTCGCGGCCGCCGGCCTCGACGTGTTCGCCGAGGAGCCCTGCACCGACAGCCCGCTCTTCGAGCTCGAGAACGTCGTGGCCACCCCGCACCTCGGCGCCTCCACCGACGAGGCCCAGGAGAAGGCCGGTCTCGCGGTCGCCCGGTCGGTGCGGCTGGCGCTGTCCGGCGAGCTCGTGCCCGACGCGGTCAACGTGCAGGGCGGTGTGATCGCCGAGGACGTCCGTCCTGGCATCCCGCTGACCGAGAAGCTCGGCCGGGTCTTCACCGGCATCGCCGGCCAGGTGGCGGAGTCGATCGACGTCGAGGTGCGCGGCGAGATCACCGACTTCGACGTCAAGGTGCTCGAGCTGGCCGCCCTCAAGGGCGTCTTCACCGACATCGTCGAGGAGCAGGTCTCCTATGTGAACGCGCCGCTCCTCGCGGCCGAGCGCGGCTGCGCGGTCCGGCTCGTGACCGACCCCGAGAGCCCCGACCACCGCAACCTGATCACCCTCCGCGGCACCCTCGCCGACGGCTCGCAGGTCTCGGTCAGCGGCACCCTCGTGGGGATCAACCAGAAGGAGCGGCTCGTCGAGGTCAACGGCTTCGACGTCGACATCGAGCCCACCGAGCACCTCGCGTTCTTCCGCTACGCCGACCGGCCCGGCATGGTCGGCACCGTCGGCGGGATCCTCGGCGACGCCGGCGTCAACATCGCCGGCATGCAGGTCGCGCGTGACGCGAAGGGCGGCCACGCGCTGGTGGCACTGTCGGTCGACTCCGCGATCCCGACCGAGGCGCTGGCCGAGATCCAGACCGCGATGGACGCCGACCTGGTGCGGGCGGTCGACCTGGTCTGAGTCGTTCGCTAGGGCAGGTAGCGCCGGGCCCCGGCGTACTCGCTGCGCAGCGGCTCCTGCTCGAACGACACGACCTGCACCTGCTCGCCGGTGCGCGGCGCGTGGATCATCAGCCCGTCGCCGACGTACATCGACACGTGGTGCACCAGCCCGTCGCTGGCGTAGAAGAGCAGGTCGCCCACGTGGGGTGCGGTGCGGCGGCCGTGCTGCGACTGCGGCAGCGCGTCACGGGGGATCCGGGTGCCGTGCAGGCGGTAGTCGAGCCAGGTCAGGCCGGAGCAGTCGAGACCGAACCCGGACAGGCCTCCCCACAGGTAGTACAGGCCGAGGAACGACCTCGCGGTGCGTCGCAGGCCGGTGCGGGTGGCGGGGAGGGCAGCCTCGTGCGGGGCACGGACGACCGCGACCCCCTCGAGCAGCCGGCGGACCTCACCGCGCGGTGTCAGGACCCGCAGGTAGTGCCCGGTCCGGCCCAGCACGTGCAGCCGGGTCCCGGCGCTCACCTCGGTCGTCCTCGCGCTGGCGGCGTCGTCGGTGCGGAGCCAGGCGGTGCGCCGGGTCACGGTGGCGACCTTCGCCGTCCAGGCCGGGACGCGGGCGTTGAGCTGGCGGCGGGGGATCCAGCCGGGGTAGCCGCCGCGGGCCTTTTGGCTGGGTTGTGACGGGACCACGACACGGACCCAGCGGGGCCGGAGCTCGCGGACCACGACCCGGTCGCCGAGCAGGGCCTCGGTGTCGCTCCGCTCGAACAGGGCGCGCCGCTGGTCCAGCGTCATGGCCTGCAACCACGCCCGGAACCGGACCGGGCTCCGCAGGGCCGGCGCGTCCACCGGCCACGGTGCCGACGGCGACTGCCACAGCCGCGCGACCGCCACGGCCACCCACGCGTTGTCCCCGACGGCGAGCTCGTGCCCGGCCCTGGGATGCGGGGCGCTCGGGGCCGGCGACCCGGTGGGGGTGGCCGGCGATGCCACGGAGGACGACGGACGGGCCGCCGGTGGGGCCGGCGCGTTGCCGCAGGCGGTCGCCGTGGCCAGCAGTGCAGCAGCCACCACGACGCGGATGCGCGTTCCCACGTGGTCCAGCGTCGCCCACGTCCGCGGCGATCGACAAGGGCCGTTCGGCAGGGTCAGGCCACCATCACCCGCACCCCGGGCCGCGTCCGCTGCGACTGCCGGTCCCGTACGACGGCCCAGGCGGCCGCGAGCCGGCGCACCGCCTCCTCGAGCTCGGCGCCGGGGCGAGTCCACGGGATCCGCACGAAGTGGTCGAGGCCGCCCTCGGCGGCGAACACCGGCCCGGGGGTGATGATCAGGCCGAGCCGCTCGGCCTCGTCGGCGACGGCCGTGCCGAGAGGAGCCGGGAGCTGGCACCAGACGGCGAGGCCGCCCGTGGGCAGCACGAAGCGCCATTCTGGGAGGTGCTCGCGCAGGGCGGCGGCGAGCACGTCGCGCTGCTCGCGCAGCCGGGCGACGTGGTCGGGGAGCACCGGCCCCTGGGCCAGCAGCCGGGTCAGGACCAGCTGCTCCATGACCGGGGCGCCGAGGTCCATCGCCACCCGGGCGTGCGTCAGTGCGTCCATCCGTCCCTCGGGCGCGCGGACCCAGCCGAGCCGCAGCCCGCCCCAGAAGCTCTTGCTGGCGCTGCCGATCGTGATCGTCTCCGGCGCGAAGCACGCGAACGGGCGGGGCATCTCCTGCCCCTCGAGGGCCAGCGCCTGGTGGGCCTCGTCGACGACCGCGACCGTGCGCGTGCGGCGGAGGTGGCCGGCGTACTCCTCGCGCTGGGCGTCGGTCATCACGTGGCCGGTGGGGTTCTGGAAGTCGGGGATCAGGTAGGCCAGCTTCGCCGAGGCCTGCCGCAGCGTGGCACCGACAGCGTCGAGGTCCCACCCGTCGGGGTCCACCGGCGACGCCACGAGGCGCACGCCGGAGTCCCGGATCGCCTGCGTGGCGTTGGGGTAGACCGGGCTCTCGACCACCACGCGGTCGCCGGGGCCGGCGCAGGCCCGGGCCACGATCGACGCGGCGCTGAGGGCTCCCGGCGTGACCATGATCTGCTCGGGCGCCGTGGGCAGTCCCCGGGCGTCGTAGGACGCCGCCACGGCCGCCTGCAGCTCGGGGAGGCCGGCGGGGAAGTAGCCGTGCCCGCCGAGGTAGGCCGGAAGGTCGGCCGCCGCCTCGACGTACGCCGCCGCGAGGCCCGGGGGAGCGGTCGCCGCCGCGCAGTTGAGGTCGATCGCCTCGTGGTCGCCGGGCCGGGGCAGCAACGCGCGGTCGTGGGCGCGGCTGCGCCCGCCGGGGACGCGGGTGAACGTGCCGGCGCCGCGGCGCGCCTCGGCGTAGCCCGCGTCGCGCAGGGCGGCGTAGGCGCGGGTCACCGTCGTGCGCGAGACCCCGAGGGCCTCGGTGAGCTCACGCTCGCTGGGCAGCCGGGTGGCGAGCCCGATGCGGCCGTCGCCGATCAGCAGGACCAGCGCGTCGGCGAGGCCGGCATAGGCGGGACTGCGGTCGAAGTCGCCGACCAGGGTGGACACCCTGGCGGCGCTGATGGCACCACTCATGCAGTCCACTGTCCCACGATTGGCTATTTGGGAGAAGGCCAATCGGCCGCAGACTGGTCACCATGAGCCTGACCGCCCCCGCCGGAGCTGCCCGTCGCGGCCTGACCGACCTCGGCCCGATCGCCCAGCTGCGGGCCGGCCGGCTCGTCCGGCGCCTGAGCCAGCTCTACGTCGGCCTGCTGCTCTACGGCGTCTCGCTGGCCATGATGGTGCGCGGCGACCTCGGCCTGGCGCCGTGGGACGTCCTGCACTCCGGCCTGATCCGGCACGTGCCGATCACGCTGGGCCAGGCCGTCGTGGTGATGAGCTTCGTGGTGCTGGTCGCGTGGATCCCGCTCCGCGAGACCCCGGGCATCGGGACGATCTCCAACGCCCTCGTCGTCGGCTTCTCGGCCGACGCGACGCTGGCGCTCCTGGACCGCCCGGACCTGCTGGTGGCACGCATCGCGCTCATGCTCGGCGGGGTCGGGCTGTGCGGCCTGGCCACCGCGCTCTACATCGGCGCGCAGCTCGGCCGCGGCCCGCGCGACGGGCTGATGACCGGCCTGCACCGGCGTACCGGCCTCTCGCTGCGCCTGGTCCGCACGGGCCTCGAGGTCGCCGTGGTCGTGCTCGGCCTGCTGCTCGGTGGGGTCGCCGGCCTCGGCACGCTGCTGTTCGCGCTGGCGATCGGGCCGATCACCCAGGCGCTGCTGCCGTGGTTCACCGTCGAGGTGACGGCACCGGCGCCGCGCTCAGCGCTTGGTGGCGATCAGGGCTGAGGCGTCCGAGGCGACCATCACCTCGACGGCGGTGAAGCGCTCGTCGGTGAGCCACCGCTCGCGCAGCGTGTCGACCCGGCCGTGGGTGATCGGCGGCCACATCTCGCACGGCGTGAAGTCGTCGAGGACCACGATCCCGCCGGCCTCGACGAGGTCGGCGATCGCGTCGACGCCCACCTCGGTGGGCTCGCCCGAGTCGAGGAACAGCAGCGAGAACGGGCCCTTGTCGAGCAGCGTCGACCAGTTGGCCGAGAGCACCTCGACCTGCGGGTCGTCCTCGAAGATCTCGGCCGCCGCGCCGGCCAGCCGGGCATCGAGCTCGGCCGTCACGATCCGGGCCTCCCCGCGTACGCCGCTGCGCAGCCAGGCCGTCCCCACCCCGCAGCCGGTGCCGAACTCCGCCATCGTGCCGCCGCGCGTGGCGGCCAGGGTGGCCAGCAGCCGACCGGTCTCGTTGCGGCAGAACGACACGTAGCCCGCCTTGCGGGACACGTCGAAGGCACGGGACACGACGTCGGGGAGATCGGGCGGGGCACTCATGCTGCGAGTCTTTCATCCTGGGAATGCCGTCTCGCATCCTGAGCAGGATCGGAAAAGGCGTGTCGCTCGGCGTGCGCACGTCGTACGGTTTTCGGACCATGCGGAGCGTGTTCGTACTCATCGAGCGCCGCGGCGAGGCTTCTTAGGTGGAGCCACCTCGCCGCGGAGTTCGGCGTTGTTCGGCCCACCGTCCTCACTGAAGACGCCTCCGCGGCGGATGCGCGACCACAGCACGCGCGACCCGCCCTCTGCATTGGTTCCTCTCCCTCATGTGACCCATGAGCGGCCAGCGCCCCCGACGCGGGGCGTCTTCCTCCGCAGCACCGCCATGACCCGTCACAGACCCATCACATGACCAGGAGACGACCCATGTACGACATGTACCCCGAGTGGGGCCCCGCCAGCCACCACCCCGAGAACCCGCGCAGCGCCGAGAACATCCGGGCGGCCGTCCAGCGCTCGCTTGACCTGCGAGACAACGGCGGCGAGCGCCCCGACGACAACTAGCGTTGCGGGCATGACTTCCGACTCGAACACGGGCACCCTCAAGCTCGCCGTCATCCCCGGGGACGGCATCGGCCAGGAGGTGACGGCCGAGGCGCTCAAGGTGCTCGAGGTCGCCGCCCCGGCCGGCGTGAAGTTCGAGCCGACCCGCTACGACCTCGGTGCGGAGCGGTACCTCGCGACCGGCGAGGTGCTGCCCGACTCCGTGCTGGCCGAGATCCGCGAGCACGACGCCATCCTGCTCGGCGCCGTCGGGGGCAAGCCGGGCGACCCGAACCTGCCGCCGGGCATCCTCGAGCGAGGGCTGCTGCTGCGGCTCCGCTTCGAGCTCGACCACTACGTCAACCTGCGGCCGTCCCGGATCTTCCCGGGCGTCGCGTCGCCCCTGGCTGCCCCCGGCGAGGTCGACTTCGTGGTGGTCCGCGAGGGGACCGAGGGGCCCTACACCGGCAACGGCGGGTCGATCCGGGTGGGCACCCCCCACGAGGTCGCCACCGAGGTCTCCCTCAACACGGCCTTCGGCGTCGAGCGGGTCGTCCGCGACGCGTTCGCCCGCGCCCAGCGGCGTCCCCGCAAGAAGCTCACGCTGGTCCACAAGACCAACGTGCTCGTGAACGCCGGGGCCGTCTGGTCGCGCCTGGTGGCCGAGGTGGGCCGGGAGTTCCCCGACGTGACCGTCGACTACCTGCACATCGACGCCGCGACGATCTTCATGACCACCGACCCACAGCGGTTCGACGTGATCGTCACCGACAACCTCTTCGGCGACATCATCACCGACCTCGCCGCCGCCATCACCGGCGGCATCGGCCTCGCCGCGTCCGGCAACATCAACCCGGACCGCACCGCGCCGTCGATGTTCGAGCCCGTCCACGGCTCGGCCCCCGACATCGCGGGCCAGCAGAAGGCCGACCCCACCGCCGCGATCCTGTCGGCGTCGCTGTTGCTCGACCACCTCGGGTACGCCGACGCCGCGGCCGCCATCGAGACGGCCGTCATCGACGACCTCGCGGCGCGCACCGCCGGCACCACGCGTCGTACGTCGGAGGTCGGCGACGCCATCGCCGCCCGACTGGGCGGCTGACCCCCCGAGGACTGTCGGATAACGTGCCTTCCATGCAGATCAGCACCACCCAGTCGACCAACGCCGTCGACGACGCGCGCCTCGCCGAGATCCTCGGCAACCCCGGCTTCGGACAGTTCTTCACCGACCACATGTTCACGGTCGAGTGGACGCCCGACGCGGGCTGGCACGACGCCCGCATCGAGCCCTACGGCCCGCTCACCCTCGACCCGGCGACCGCCGTCCTGCACTACGCGCAGGAGACCTTCGAGGGCATGAAGGCCTACCGGCACGCCGACGGCTCGATCTGGTCGTTCCGCCCGGAGGAGAACGCCGCGCGGATGGTGCGCTCCAGCAGGCGCCTGGCCTTCCCCGAGCTCCCCGTCGAGGACTTCGTCGCGGCCGTGGACGCCCTGGTGCAGATCGACCAGCGCTGGGTGCCGGACCCGGAGGGCGAGAAGTCCCTCTACATCCGCCCCTTCATGATCGCCACCGAGAAGTTCCTCGGCGTCCGCCCCTCGCAGCACGTCACGTTCATGGTGATCGCGAGCCCCGCCGGCGCCTACTTCAAGGGCGGCGTCAAGCCGGTCACGCTCTGGCTCACCGAGGAGTACACCCGCGCCGGCCGCGGCGGCATGGGCGCGGCCAAGACCGGCGGCAACTACGCCAGCTCGCTCGTCGCGCAGCAGGAGGCGACCCGCCACGGGTGCGACCAGGTCGTCTTCCTCGACGCCCAGGAGGGCACCTACGTCGAGGAGCTCGGCGGCATGAACATGTACTTCGTCTACGACGACGGCTCGATCGTCACCCCCGAGACCGGCACGATCCTCGAGGGCATCACCCGCGCCAGCATCATCGAGCTCGCGGGCAAGCTCGGCCACCAGGTCGAGGAGCGGAAGTTCTCGATCGACGAGTGGCGCGACGGCGTGACCAGCGGCCGGATCGTCGAGATCTTCGCCTGCGGCACCGCCGCCGTCGTCACCCCGGTCGGCGCCCTGAAGTGGGACGGGGGAGAGGTGCCCGCCCCGGCCAGCACCGACCTGACCATGAAGGTCCGCTCGGCCCTCGTCGACGTCCAGTACGGCCGCGCCGAGGACAGCTTCGGGTGGATGCACCGGATCGTCTGAGCCCCGTCGTGCCCGGCGCCACGGCGTCGACATCGTTACCTCCCGCCTGCGCGGCAGGAGGCATCGGCCCGAGTAGCCTCGAGCCGTGACGACCACGCCGCGCCACGACGGGCGCCGCCCTGAGCAGGCCCCGCCGGGCCTGACCGTGGGTCCCTACTCCCTCCTCTCCCGCATCGGTGAGGGAGGCATGGGTGTCGTCCACCTCGCCCAGAGGCCCGGTGGCGAGCGGGTCGCGCTCAAGGTGCTGCGCCCGCACATCGTCGGTGACGACGAGGCCCGCGCCCGGCTGGCCCGCGAGGTCAACTCCCTGAGCCGGATCCGCAGCCGCTGGGTCGCCGAGATCGTCGACTCCGACCCGTGGGGCGACATCCCCTTCGTGGCGACCCGCTACGTGCCCGGCCTCTCCCTGCACGACCACGTCGTCGACGAAGGTGCCATCACCGGCCGCGACCTGGTCTGGTTCGCCGGCTGCCTGGCCGAGGGCCTCGCCTCGGTCCACGACGTCGGCGTCCTGCACCGCGACGTGAAGCCCACCAACGTGCTGATGGAGGGCCGCACGCCGATCCTCATCGACTTCGGCCTGGCCCGCGTCGCCGACGACCCCAAGCTCACCCACACCGGCTGGCTGCTCGGCACCCCCGGCTACCTCGCGCCCGAGATCCTCTACGGCGACGACGCAAGCGCCGCCTCCGACGTGCACTCCTGGGCGGCCACCGTGGCCTACGCCGGCACCGGCCACGCACCGTTCGGCCGCGGCCCGTCGATGGCGATCATGGACCGCGTCCGCCGCGGTCAGCACGACCTCTCCGGGCTGCCCCGTGACCTGCACGACGTGGTCGCGGCCGCCCTCGACCCCGACCCCGGCCAGCGCCCGACGCTGGGAGCGATCCTGGAGTGGCTGCGCCCACAGACCACCCGCGTGCAGGCCGTCGTCCCGCCGCCGCCCACCGGCCCGGGCGACGACTACACCGTCCCGCTCGCGCTCGCCGCGCAGGCGTGGGGCCACGACGAGACCGACGTGCTCCGGGACGGGGAGGGCGTGGGCTCCGATGGCGCCACCCGGATGTACGAGACCGAGCGGATCGACGAGTGGGGTGAGCCGGTCGAGTTCGGCCAGCCCCGCGTCCCGGTCCTGGTCCGGTTGCGCCGGCTCGCCCTGCTCGTGGCCGGTGCCGTGACCGTGGGCGCCGGCGCCGCGGCGTACCCCTGGCCGACCGTGGCCCTGGTCCTCGTCCTCGTGTGGCTGCTGCGCAGCGGCTCGCTGGCGGCCAGCGCGGTCGGCAACCGCCGCTCGCGGCGCGGCCGGAAGTGGTACGACGGCGCGCAGCTCCTCCTCGGCGCACCTTGGGACCTCGTCCGCTCGATCCCCGGCACCGTCCTGCTGACGCTGTGGAGCGCCGGGCTGGCCACCGCCGGCGCGCTCCTCTGCTACGGCGCGACCGCGGGCACGCAGGTCACGCTGTTCGTCAGCGGTCTCGTGCTGGCGGCGTCGTTCTGGTTCGGCCCCGGTGGCTCCCGGGTCCGGTCCCCGCTGGGACGCGTGGTCAACCCGCTGGCCGCGGAGGGCCGGCGGTTCCTCGTGGGGCTCGTGGTCGTGCTCGCGGTCGCGGCCGTCATCGGCTTCCGGGTCGACACGGCCGGCACCAGCTGGCTGCCCGGCAACGGCCGACCCTTCGCCCACTGGTCGGTGCCCGACCGGCTCTCGGGGCTCCACGTGCCGATGGGGTGATCTCCGACCCCCGCCAGCCCGACCCCACACCCACCACGCGTTCAGATCCCGAGATCCGGGCCCACGGACCGGGACGCGGTGGCAGCATGGAGGACATGCAGCACCAGCAGGCGATCATTCCCTAGCGCGTCGAGCACCACCTCGACGCGCCACCTCTCGCACCCCCGAGAGGTTTTTTTGTGCCCGGACCGCCCTCGCTGGTCGAGCTTGTCGAGACCACACCTGAAGGAAGTACCCCGATGGACCTGCACGGCTCGTTCCACGTCTACGACACCACCCTGCGCGACGGCGCGCAGCAGGAGGGGCTCAACCTCTCCGTCGCCGACAAGCTGAGCATCGCGCGGCAGCTGGACGGGCTCGGCGTGGGCTACATCGAGGGCGGCTGGCCGGGCGCCAACCCCAAGGACACCGAGTTCTTCCGCCGCGCCAGCCAGGAGCTGGACCTGCGCAACGCCCGGCTCGCGGCCTTCGGCGCGACCCGCCGGGCCGGCGTGAGGGCCGCCGACGACCCGCTGGTGGCGGCGCTGCGCGACAGCGGCGCCGGGGTGGTCACCCTGGTCGCCAAGTCCCACGACCGGCACGTCGAGCTCGCGCTGCGGACCACGCTCGAGGAGAACCTCGCGATGATCCGCGACACGGTGAGCCACCTCCGCGCGGAGGGCCAGCAGGTCTTCCTCGACGCCGAGCACTTCTTCGACGGCTACCGCGCCAACCGCGACTACGCCCTCGAGGTGCTCCGCACGGCGTACGACGCGGGCGCCGAGGTGATCGCGCTCTGCGACACCAACGGCGGCATGCTCCCCGGCTGGGTCGCCGACGTCGTCCACGACGTCCTCGAGACCGCCCAGGTGCGCGTCGGCATCCACTGCCACAACGACACCGGGTGCGCCGTGGCCAACACCCTCGCCGCGGTCGATGCCGGCGCCACCCACGTCCAGGGCACCATCAACGGCTACGGCGAGCGCACCGGCAACGCCGACCTCGTCTCCGTCGTGGCCAACCTCGAGCTCAAGCTCGACCGCCAGGTGCTGCCGCCGGGCCTGCTGCGCGACGCCACCCGGATCGCCCACGCGGTCGCCGAGGTCACCAACTTCCCGCCCGCGTCCCGGCAGCCGTACGTCGGCACGTCGGCCTTCACGCACAAGGCAGGGCTGCACGCGAGCGCCATCAAGGTCGACCCCAACCTCTACCAGCACATGGACCCGGTCGGCGTCGGCAACGACATGAGGCTGCTCGTCTCCGACATGGCCGGCCGCGCGTCGATCGAGCTCAAGGGACGGGAGCTCGGCTTCGACCTCAGCGGGGACAAGGACCTCGTCACCCGCGTCACCGACCGCGTCAAGAAACTGGAGTCCCGGGGCTACACCTTCGAGGCGGCGGACGCCTCCTTCGAGCTGCTGCTGGTCGAGGAGGTCGAGGGCCGGCGCCCGTCGTACTTCGAGGTCGAGTCGTGGCGGGTGATCACCGAGACCCTCAGCAACCGCGGTGCCGACGACGAGGCGGTCTCCGAGGCGACGGTGAAGCTGAAGGCCGAGGGCGTCCGGTACGTCGTGACCGGGGAGGGCAACGGTCCGGTCAACGCGCTGGACGCGGCGCTCCGCTCGGCGATCGGCCAGGCGTTCCCCGAGGTCGCGAAGTTCGAGCTGATCGACTACAAGGTCCGGATCCTCGACCAGGGGCACGGCACCGACGCGATCACCCGCGTGCTGATCGAGACCAGCGACGGGGTGTCGTCGTGGGTGACCGTCGGGGTCGGCCACAACGTGATCGAGGCGTCGTGGGGGGCGCTGGTCGACGGACTCACCTTCGGCCTGCGCAAGCACCACGACGCCTCGTGACGCGTCGCTGAGCTACTGCTTCTGGACCGGCAGCACCACGGGCGAGTCCGAGCTGTAGCCGGTCGCCGGGGTCACCTGGAACGAGACCTCCTTGGTCCCGGCAGGAAGCGCGTTCGGGAAGGGGATCCGGGCCGTCGCCTCCTCCTTGAGCCGGTAGGGGACGACCCCCAGCGAGGTCTTCCCGGCCATGGCGGTGATCGTGCCGGCACAGCCCTGGCTCCCCGTGCCGCAGGTGACCTGGGCGCTGACCAGGCCCTGGTCGTCGGGCGTGACCGACGGGCTGGTGATGGCGAAGACCGAGGGGAACGTGGTGCCCGTCGGGGTGTCGTCGGTGGCGGGGTCGAAGCAGCCGTCGAACTCGAAGAGCGGGTTGGTCACCTCGCGGCCCTGCTTGTCGGTCAGGGTGAGGAAGCCGGTCAGCTTGCTCGGCCCGGCGGCGGTGAAGCAGTCATTGCTGTGCACGTTGAGCTCGAACTTGCCGTAGCCCTCCGAGGGCATCGGCACCTGCGGGTCGGTCCAGCTCATCAGGCAGATCCAGTCCCCGCCGGGGCCGACGTCGGCCACGTCGGGGCCGTGCTTGTCGCACATGGCCTGCGGCTTGAGGGACGCCGCGTTGATGTCGGTGCGGCCCAGCAGGTGGGCCTGCTGGACGTACATGTTGGCGAACACGACCGGCAGGGCGCGCTCGAGGCGGGCCTTGGTGACGGTGCTGCCGTTGCCGCCGGCCACGGCCGCGGCGCCGATGGCGGCCACGACGAGCAGCGTGGTGAGGACGGCGATGATGCTGCGACGCATGGCGTCAGCCTCCGGTGATGTCGCGACGGCGGAGCAGGACGAAGGCGACGGCGAGGGACGCGAGGCTCCACACCACGCTCACCACCACCCCCTGGACGAGCGGACCGGTGAAGGCCGGTTGGGTGAGCAGGCCGTGCCACGACTCGAACGGCGTGGTGAGCAGCAGCGGCCGCACGGCCTCGATGCCGCCGAGCGCGCCGACGAGCTGCATCACCATGCCGACCACGACCGGGGCGGCGATGCCGACGGCGGGGTTGCGGGCCCAGACCGACAGCAGGATCGCCAGGCAGGTGAAGCCGATCATGGGCGGGAGCGTGGTCGCCCAGCTGGCGGCCACGAGCTCCAGGGCGGACCGCGGGTCGACGGTCTGGCCGGAGAGGCCGATCAGCGGCTGGTGGCCCACGACGAGGAGGCTCGAGACGATCGTGGAGGCGGCCAGGACGGCCAGCACGAGGGCGGCGAACCCGCTGGCGACCAGGGCCTTGGCCCAGAACAGCTGGGCCCGGCTCGTCGAGCGGGTCAGGACGGTCTTCCACGTGCCGTGCTGGTCCTCGCTGGCGAAGACGTCGCCGGCCACGATCGCGGTCAGCAGCGGCAGCACCCACTGCGAGGCGAAGCCGAGCACCAGCAGCGCGAGGGCGAAGCCGTTCTCCGTGGCGAACCGGCCGAAGAGCGTGTCCTTCGGCGGCCGCGACTGTCCGTGGATGATGAACACGACGGGGATCGGGCCCAGCAGCGCCCCGAGGAGCACGGCCTTCGCGCGGTACTGCGCGCGCAGCTTGCGGGTCTCCCACCGCAGCACGGCCCCCAGTCCGGGGCGCGTCCGCGTGGTCGCGGCGACGGCCTCCAGCGTGGTCGTCATCGGACTGCCTCCAGGTCGGGAGTCGCGTCGGTGAGCATGAAGAACAGCGCCTCCAGCGGCGTCCGGGTTGGGGTGAACGCGCGCAGGTCCAGGCCGGCGCGCACCAGGTCCGCGACGTACGCCGAGACCTCGTGCTGGGGACCGGTGACCACCAGCGCCGCCTCGGGGTCGCGCTCGACCTCGATGCCGGGCCGGTCGGCGGCCAGCGCGAGCGCCCGCGCGTCGTCGGTGGTGGCGAGCAGGTGGCCGGGGTCGGGGGCCATCGCGCGCAGGTCGGCGATGGTGCCGTGGAAGGCGACACTGCCGCGTCGCATGATCGTGACGTTGTCGCAGATCTCCTCGACCTCGTCCATGTGGTGCGAGCTCAGCAGGACCGTCAGCCCGCTCGCCGCGAGCCGCTTCACCAGGGCCCGCATGTCCCGGATGCCGGCCGGGTCGAGGCCGTTGGCCGGCTCGTCGAGGATCAGCAGGTGCGGGTCGCGCAGCAGGCTGGCGGCGACGCCGAGCCGCTGCCGCATGCCGTAGGAGTAGCCCCCCACCTTGTCGTCGGCGCGGTCGGCCAGGTCGACGATGGCCAGCACCTCCTCGAGCCGGCCGGGCCGGGCGCCGCCGTCGAGGAGCGCGAGGCCCTCGAGGTTGGCCCGTCCGGTCAGGTAGGGGTAGAACTTCGGGCTCTCGATGAAGCCCGCGACGCCGTCGAGCACGGCGGTCCCGTCCTCCTCCCACGTCCGGCCGAAGACGCGGATCGTGCCGGCGTCGGGGCGGATCAGGCCGAAGAGCATCCGCAGGAACGTCGTCTTGCCGGCGCCGTTGGGCCCGAGCACGCCGTACACCTCACCGGGGGCGACGCGGACGGTGATGTCGTCCACCGCGCGCAGGGACCCGAAGGCCTTGGTCACACCCACGGCGTCCACGGCCAGCGCTTCTGTCATGGACGCACCGTAGGGGCCCGAACATGAGCGGAACATGAAGGCTCCACGACGTGGCCATCCCCGCGCTACGGCGACCGCACCACCCGGCGGGCGAGGTCGACCCATCCGGCGTACACGCGGTCGACGTCGAGGCCCTCGATCCGCACCTGCTGGTCCAGGATCGGCGCCTCCAGCGGGGCCATCAGCGCGGTGGCCAGCAGCGGCAGGTCGCCGGTGACGTGCAGCTCGCCGAGGAGGTAGCGCACGTGCATGGCCACGAAGGAGTACGCCGCGAACGACCGCGACCCGGCGCGGCCGGCGTGCCGGATCAGGTCGGCGTGCTTGATCGTCGTCTCCAGGCGCGAGCGGCCGAAGGCCATCAGCCGGTCCCATGGCTCGGCGCCCGGGCCGAGCGGCGGCGGGCCGGACATCACCGCGGCCTGCCACTCGGTCTCGGAGAAGTTCAGCAGCGCCGCCATCAGGCCCTCGCGGGACACGAAGCGGCGGAAGACCGTGCCCTTGCCCACACCCGCCTCGTGCGCGACGGCGTCCATCGTCACGCCGTCGACCCCGCAGTGGTCGACGAGCCGCTGGGCGGCGAGCAGCAGCGCCTCGCGGTTGCGCGCGGCGTCACGACGCTCGGGGTGGGGAGCGTCGAGCAGCGGCAGGAGGCGGGGTTCGGACATCAGGGGTCAACTCTAGGAGGAGTGGGTATCAGGGGGTCGGCAAAAAAAGTTCGCCGATCCGGAATAAGAACCGGACCGCGGTCCGTTTGAACCCGTGAACGGCCCTGAACTCGACCCCCCGTAGGAGCACCCCATGTCGGACACCCGCGTCATCGTCCTCGTCGGCAGCCTTCGCGCCGACTCCCTGAACCGCAAGATCGCCGAGACCCTGCGCGACCAGGCGCCCGACGGCGTCACGGTCGAGATCGCCGAGAACCTCGAGGCGCTCCCGTTCTACAACGAGGACCTCGACGGCGAGAACGTCCCCGCTGCCGCCGCCGACCTGCGCGCCCGCGTCGCCAACGCCGACCGCGTGCTGGCCGTCACCCCCGAGTACAACGGCACCATGCCGGCCGTGCTCAACAACGCCATCGACTGGCTCTCGCGCCCCTACGGCGTCGGCGCCATCAAGGGCAAGCCGTTCGGCGTCGTCGGCGCCACCCCCACGCCGTACGGCGGCAAGTGGGCCCACCAGGACACCGCCCGCTCGGCCGGCATCGCCGGTGCGGTCGTGGTCGAGGACGTCACCGTCTCGCAGTCGGCCCTCGAGGTCGACGTGCTGACCGACGCCGACGTGCTGGCCAAGCTCAACGCTGCCGTGCAGACCCTGGTCGACTTCGACGCGGAGACCGCCGCGGCCTGATCGGACCGCTGCCCGCGGGCAGCGTAGTTTCGGAGGCATGGCTGACCTCCACGACCTGACCGCCCTGGAGCAGGGCGACCTCGTCCGACGTCGTGAGGTCTCCTCCGCCGAGCTCACCGAGCACTACCTCGAACGCGCCGACCGACTCGACTCGGTCGGCGCGTTCGTCACGCTCACCCCCGACCTGGCCCGGGTCCGGGCCCTGTCGCTGGGCACCGGGACGTCGCCGCTCTACGGCGTCCCGACCGCGATCAAGGACCTGAACATGACCGCCGGGGTGCGCACCACCTTCGGTTCCGCGGCGTTCGACGACTTCGTGCCCGACGTCTCCGACGGCGTGACGCTGTCGATCGAGGCCGCCGGGATGGTCAGCATCGGCAAGAGCAGCACGCCGGAGTTCGGGTCGCCCTGCTACACCGAGCCCGACGGCCTGCCGCCGGCGGTGACCCCCTGGGACCGCACCCGGATGGCCGGCGGCTCGTCGGGTGGTGCGGCCGCGGCGGTCGCGGCCGGCCTCGTGCCCGTCGCCCAGGGCTCCGACGGGGGAGGGTCGATCCGGATCCCGGCCTCCTGCTGCGGGCTGGTCGGCCTCAAGCCCACACGCGGCCGGATCAGCGGCCACCCGATGTACGGCGACCCGGTCGGCCTCGCGACGGCCGGCTCGCTCGCCCGCACGGTGCGCGACGCGGCCGCGCTGCTCGACGTGCTCGAGGGACGCCGGCCCGGCGACCCGTCGTGGGCGCCACCGCCGGACGCTCCCTTCCTCTCGGCCTGCGACCGGCCGCCGGGCCGCCTGCGGATCGCCCGCTTCGTCGAGCCCGTCATCGCCGACGTGCCGGTCGACCCGGAGTGCGTCCGGGCCTGGGAGGACGCCTCGGTCCTGCTCGAGTCGCTCGGCCACGAGGTCGTCGACGTCGCGGTCCCGCTGCCGCGCGAGGCGGTGCCGGTCTTCGAGACCTGCTGGTCGGTGCTGACGGCGCTGTCGGTGGTGCCGTCCGAGCGCGAGCACCTGCTGCGACCGCTGACCCGCTGGCTGACCGAGCGTGGCAACGCCGTCAGCGGGCCGGAGTTCGGGCTGGCCATCGGCGCGATGCGACGGTTCGCGGCCGAGGCGCTGACCGCGCTGGCGCCGTACGACGCGGTGCTGACGCCGACGCTCGCCACCCCGCCGCTGCCGGTCGGCGCGCTGCGCAACGACGCCGACCCGGCCGCCGACTTCCAGGCGCAGAAGGACTTCACGCCGTGGACCTCGGCCTGGAACGTCACCGGCATGCCGGCGGTCTCGCTCCCCACGCACTGGACGCCCGACGGGCTGCCGGTCGGGGTGATGCTGGCCTCCCGTCCCGCCGAGGAGGCGTTGCTGCTGTCGCTCTCCGCGCAGGTCGAGGAGGCCGCGCCGTGGGCCGACCGGCGGCCGCCCGGTTGGTGACGCTCAGGCGAACCAGGTCGGCGACTGCTCGCGGAAGGCCTCACGGTCCAGCGCGCCCACGCCGGCCGGGATGGTCGCCAGCACCGGCAGGCCGGTGACGCGGGGCAGGTCCTCGGCGTTGCAGCGCTCGGCCAGGCCGGGCTCGGCCGGCCAGGCACCGATCACCACGCCCGCCGGCTCCAGGCCGCGGGCGCGGATCGCACCCACGGTGAGCTCGGCGTGGTTGAGGGTCCCGAGCTGCGGCCCGGCCACGACGACGAGGTCGACGGACAGCGTCTCGGCGAGCTCGGCGGCGAGGTCGAGGATCGTGCCGCCGTCGGTGTCGAGGCGGACCAGCAGTCCGCCCGCGCCCTCGACGACGACCGTGTCGTGGAACTCCGCGAGCACCCGGATCCGGTCGGCGTACTCCGCCACGGGCGGGATCCGCACGCCCTGTCGGCGGGCGGCGGTGTCGGGCGCGAGCGGCTCGTCGAGCGCGGTGTACTCCTGCACGCCGCAGCCGGTCAGTCGGTGCACCTCCCCGGCGTCGCTGTCGCCGTCGACGATCCCGGTCTGCACGGGCTTCACGACGGTGACGGTGCCGGACCCGGCCGCACGCAGCGCGAGCGCCGCGGTGGCGACGGTCTTGCCGACCCCGGTGGACGTGCCGGTGACGACGATGATGCGTGGGCTCATGGCCTGAACTCCTTCACGACGGCGACGAGCACCTCGACGGCGCGCGCCCAGTCCTCGTCGGACGGGCCGGCGCTGGAGGTGATCCGCAGCCGGGAGATGCCGTCGGGGACGGACGGGGGCCGGAAGCACCCGACCCGGACGCCCTGCTCGAGGACGGCGGCCTGCGCGGCCAGGGCGACCTGCGGGGAGGCCATCGGGACCGACAGCACGGCGCCGGCCGGCGGCTCGACGCCGAGCGCGGCAGCGAGGTCGGTGACCCGCCGCCGGACCACACCGGGGAGCGCCGGGTCGCCGCGCAGCAGCTCGAGTGCGGCCAGCGCGGCACCGGCGGCCGCGGGGGCCAGGCCGGTGTCGAAGATGAAGGGGCGCGCCCGGTTGACGAGGTGCTCGACCAGCTCGGGCGAGCCGAGGACGGCCCCGCCCTGGCTGCCCAGCGACTTGGACAGGGTGGCCGTGAGGACGACGTGCGGCAGTCCGGCCAGGCCGAGCCGGTGCACGACGCCGGGCCCGTGGACGCCCAGCCCGTGCGCCTCGTCGACGACCAGGAGGGCGCCGTACTGCTCACAGGCGGCGGCCAGCTCGACGAGCGGGGCCTCGTCGCCGAGCACGGAGTAGACCGACTCGGCCAGCACCAGCGTGCGGCGGCCGTCGGCTCGCGCCAGCGCCTCGCGCACCGCCGCCACGTCGCTGTGCGGCACGATCTCGAGCGCGGCCCTCGACAGGCGCACGGCGTCGACGAGGGAGGCGTGGACGTGGGCGTCGGAGACGACGTACGCCGTCCGGTCGGCCAACGCGGTCACGACCGCGAGGTTGGCGTGGTAGCCGGTGGAGAACACCAGCGCGGCCGGTTGGCCGGTGTAGTCGGCGAGGGCGCGCTCGAGCCGGGCGTGGATCGTCAGTGTGCCGGTGACGAGCCGCGACGCTCCCGCGCCGCCGCCGAAGGCACGGGCCGCGGCCACGGCCCCGGCCACGACGTCGGGGTGCCGGGACAGGCCGAGGTAGTCGTTGCCCGCCAGGTCGATGGTCGGGTCGTCCGCCTCCCGCGGGACCAGGCGCCGGGTCAGTCCGGCCTCGTCGCGCGCCGCCGCCTCGGCGGCCAGCCACGCGTCCCAGCCCGACGGGGTCGTCATGCCACCACCGCCGCGGCCGCGATCGCCGCACAGATCGTCGCGACGTCCTCGTCGGAGGAGACGTAGGGCGGCATCGTGTAGATCAGGTCGCGGAAGGGTCGCAGCCACACGCCGTGCTCGATCGCGACCTCGGTGGCCTTCACCATGTCGACGGGGTGGTCGAGCTGGACGACGCCGACCGCGCCGAGCGTGCGCACGTCGGCGACGCCGGGCAGGTGCCGGACCGGTGCGAGCCCGACGACGAGCCCGGCGTTGATCCGGGCGACCTGGGCCTCCCAGTCGTTGGCCTCGAGGAGGTCCAGCGAGGCGAGGGCGGCCGAGCAGGCGAGCGGGTTGCCCATGAACGTCGGGCCGTGCATCAGCACGCCGGACTCCGAGTGGGAGAGGCCGACGGCGATCCGCGACGTGCAGAGCGCGGCCGCCAGCGTCAGGTAGCCGCCGGTGAGCGCCTTTCCGACGCACATGATGTCGGGGGAGACCCCGGCGGCGTCGGCGGCGAAGAGCGTGCCGGTGCGGCCGAAGCCGGTCGCGATCTCGTCGAACACCAGCACCAGGTCGTGCCGGTCCGCGACCTCGCGCATCACCTGCAGGCACTCGGCGGGGTAGACGTACATGCCGCCCGCGCCCTGCAGCAGCGGCTCGACGATGATCCCGGCCAGCTCGTGCGCGTACTCGGCGGCCAGCGCCTCGAACCCGGCGGCCCAGGCCGCGACGCCGTCGGGAGACGACGGCGGCTGGTCGGCGAAGACCTGCTGCGGCAGCACGCCGCTGAACATCGAGTGCATGCCGCCCACCGGGTCGCACACGCTCATGCAGCCGAACGTGTCGCCGTGGTAGCCGCCACGGATCGTCAGCAGCCGGGTGCGTTCGGGGTGGCCGACACCGCGCTGGTACTGCAGGACCATCTTGAGCGCGACCTCGACGCTCACCGACCCGGAGTCGGCGAGGAAGACGTGCTCGAGCCCGACCGGGGACAGGTCGACGAGCCGCTGCGCCAGCCGGATCGCGGGCTCGTGGGTGAGCCCGCCGAACATCACGTGCGCGTAGTCGGCCGCCTGTGCGGCGAGCGCGGCGTTGAGGACCGGGTGGTTGTAGCCGTGGATCGCGGCCCACCACGACGACATCCCGTCGACCAGCTCCGTGCCGTCGGCCAGCGTCAGCCGGGTGCCGGAGGCCCCGGTGACCAGCCGCGTCGGCGTCGGGTCGGTCATCGAGGTGTAGGGGTGCCACACGTGCTCGCGGTCGAACGCGAGCAGGTCTGGGGCGGTGCCCGCGCCCGGCGCGGGGATCTGAGTGGGGGAGGCCGTCATCGCCCCGGCAGTCTACGAGCGGCGACACGCGCGCCGACCTGCACGTCCGGCGTACGTTCCAGTAACCGACCGGCGTACGCCGCGCGTCCCCACGGCGGTTAACCTGCCTTGCGTGACTGACATCCTGGAGCGCGCCCGCACGAAGGTCCTCGACGACGGCGAAGGACTGTCGTACGACGAGCTGGTCGAGGTCCTCCAGCTCCCCGACGACCAGATCCCCGAGCTGCTGGAGCTGGCCCACGGGGTCCGCATGAAGCACTGCGGCCCCGAGATCGAGGTCGAGGGGATCATCAGCCTCAAGACCGGCGGCTGCCCCGAGGACTGCCACTTCTGCAGCCAGTCCGGCCAGTTCACCTCGCCGGTCCGCTCGGTGTGGCTGGACATCCCGCAGCTGGTCAAGGCTGCCGAGGAGACCGCGGCAACCGGCGCCACGGAGTTCTGCATCGTCGCCGCCGTCCGCGGGCCCGACGAGCGCCTGATGTCGCAGGTCCGCGACGGCATCAAGGCCATCCAGGAGGCCGTCGACATCAACGTCGCGTGCTCGCTCGGCATGCTCACGCAGGAGCAGGTCGACGACCTCAAGGCGATGGGCGTGCACCGCTACAACCACAACCTCGAGGCCGCGAAGTCCTACTTCCCCTCGGTGGTCACCACGCACTCCTACGAGGAGCGCTGGGAGACGTGCGAGATGGTGCGCGAGTCCGGCATGGAGCTGTGCTGCGGCGGCCTGGTCGGCATGGGCGAGACGCTCGAGCAGCGCGCCGAGCTGGCCTCGCAGCTCGCCGAGCTCGACCCCCACGAGGTCCCGCTGAACTTCCTCAACCCGCGCCCCGGCACCCCCTTCGGCGACCTGCCGATCATGGACTCCGCCGACGCCCTGCGCACGATCGCGGCCTTCCGCCTCGCGATGCCGCGCACCGTCCTGCGCTACGCCGGCGGCCGTGAGCTCACCCTCGGTGACCTCGGCACCCGCGACGGCCTGCTCGGCGGCATCAACGCCGTCATCGTGGGCAACTACCTGACGACGCTCGGCCGCAACGCCGACGAGGACCTCACCCTCCTCTCGGACCTGAAGATGCCGATCAAGGAACTCGCGAAGACCCTGTGAGCCGGCGGAGATGAACGACTTCTGCGGTCACTGCGGAGAGCCCGTCGAGGCCCGCGACCACACCGTGTGCGACGTGCAGCTGGTGATGGAGCCCCCGCGCTTCTGCACCAGCTGCCGTCGGCGCATGAAGGTCCAGGTCACCCCCCGTGGCTGGTCGGCCGAGTGCGTGGAGCACGGCGTACTGACGTCCTAGCTGTACCCGGCCACCAGGTTGGTCACAGGCGGCTGATCGGCGGTAGGCCTCCGAGTGCGCTGTGGCGGCGTCGAGTGTTGTAGAGCTCGAGCCAGGGGGCAAGTGCGGCGGCGCGTTCGTCGTTGCTGACGAAGACCTGGCAGTAAGCCCACTCGTCTTGCAGGGTGCGGTTGAACCGTTCGACCTTGCCGTTTTGCCAGGGGCAGTGCGGCTTGATGAACAGCTGCCGCACGCCCAGGTCGGCGCAGGTCTGGCGCATGGCGGTCGAGTGCCGGTAGGCGAAGGCGTTGTCGGTGATCAGGTCCTCGACGCGAGTGATCCCGTGGACCGCGAAGTAGGCCACCGCGCGGGCCAGGAAGTCGGCGCAGGTGGTGCCCTTCTCGTCGGGCAGGATCTCGGAGTAGGCCAGTCGGGAGTGGTCGTCGACCAGGGAGTGCACGTAGTCGTATCCGATTCGCTGCTTCTTGTGCCGCTGATCCACGGTGGCCGCGCGACCCCAGGCGGCCCAGCCGCCGCCGTCGGGGATCTTGCCGAGCTTCTTGACGTCCATGTGCACCAGCTCGCCGGGCCGGCCGCGTTCGTAGCGGACCGCGGTGGTCTTTGACGCCCGGATTACCTCGCCGGTCATCGGATCGCACTCGCGCAGGTAGGGCACCCCGTGCCGGCGCAGGATCCGGGCGACCGTCCGCGCTGGCACCCCGAGCTCGGGGCCGAGCCAGTCCTGACCCCGACGATGCTCGGCGCGGGCCCGGAGCACCCGTTCCTCAATCTCTGGCGCGGTCTTAGTGGGCATGGTGTGCGGCTGCGAAGACCGGTCGTGCAGGCCGGCCTCGCCCTCGGCGGCATACCGCCCAATCCACTTCAGCACGCAGCCGCGGGAGACCCCCATCGCGTCGGCGATGTGGGCCTTCTTCCAGCCCTGCTGGTGACGTTCGACGATCAGCAGCCGACCACGAAAGGTCAGCCGCGCATTAGCGTGGGACACGAGAGCCTCCGGTTTGGAGTGGGACCTAGACAAGCCACACCCCAACCGGGGGCTCTCCTCACGTCAAGACACCTGCACCGTCACCAACGTCCCGGCCGGGTACACCTAGCCCCGCCGACGGGAGGGATCACCGGTTAACCGGCGTTCCCGTACGTTCTGGAGGGTTGCAACCCTCCAGAACGTCCAAGACCACCGGTGAACCGGCGATCCCGACCGGCTCCGCGCTAGACGCTCGTGTCCACCGACGCCCCGTGCAGCTCCGCGAGCAGTACGGCGCCCTCGAGGTCCAACCGGGTCGCCCGGAGCCGGGCGGCGGCGAGGTCGACCCGGTCCAGGCTCGCGCCGCGCAGGTCGGCGCCGCCCAGGTTGGTCTCGCGGAGGTTGGCGCCGTCGAGGCGGCAGTCGCGCAGCACCGACCCGGTGAGGTCGGACAGCGACAGGTCCGCCTCGCGCAGGTCGAGGCCGGTGAGGTCCAGCTTCGTCAGGTTGGTGCCGCGGATCGTCACGCCCTGCCACTGCCCGCCGCGGATCGCGACCGGCCGCAGCGTGCACTCGGCGAACACCGAGCCGACCAGCTTGCAGCCGTCGAACGTCGCGTCGAAGAAGCTGGTCCGCCGGAAGTCGCAGGCCACGAACGCCGAGCTGGTGTGCGTCGAGGCGTTGAAGCGGCAGCCGTGGAAGGTGCACCGGTCGAAGAGCGCCCCCGCTGTCGTGGCTTCCGAGAAGTCGACGTCGCTGAACGTGCACTCGACGAACTGCGCGGCCTCCAACGGCTCGGCGTACCAGTCCTCACCAGTGAAGGCGACGCCCACCCGCGGCTCAGACATCGAAGCTGCCGCCGCTGCGCCAGTAGACGCCGTCCTCGCGGGTCAGGAAGAGGTTCTCGACGAGGTAGCGGCGCAGGGCGGCGTAGTCGGGGTGGAAGCCCTCGAGGATCTCGTTGACGTCCTTCTCCGGGTAGTGCCGGCCCGGCTCGAAGGACTGCGCCAGGTGGTCGAGGACCACCAGCAGCTTGGCCTGCTTGCTCGGGATCGTGTGCAGCCGCCCCTCGGGCGTCATGAAGTTCCGTAGCACCCGCTCGTCCATGCGGCACACCGTAACCGTCACTCGGCGAGCAGCCGCTCGCACTCGGCGACCAGGCGAGCACGCAGCGGCGCACCCCGCTCGGCGAACCCGCGCTGCGCCTCGGCGTACGCCGCCTTGCCCGCCGCGGTCTCGATCCGCACCGGCTCGAACTCGTGGCCGTCGATCTCCAGCCCACTGAGGTCGTACGGCGCCGCGCGCATGTCGAGGATGCGGATGTCGCGGGCGAGCTCGAAGCAGTCGGCGACCAGGTCCGAGCTGATCATCGGCGTGAGCCGGAACGCGTGCTTGTAGAGGTCCATCCCGGCGTGCAGGCAGGCCGGCTGCTCGAAGTCGGGCCGGTCGGTCGAGGTGGGGGAGAGCGTGTTCAGCGGACGCGCCGGCTCGGTGAAGAAGCGGTAGGCGTCGAAGTGCGAGCAGGCGATCCGGTGCGACTCCACGACCGCGTCGGTGCCACCGCCACCCAGCCGCAGCGGCCAGTCGTGACGCTTCCCGTGCTCGGCCGCGCGGTAGACCATCGCCCACTCGTGCAGCCCGAAGCACCCGAAGTTGGCGGCCCGTCCCGCCGTCGCCGACAGCAGCCGCCGCAGGGTCTCCAGCAGCACCCGCTGCGAGGCGACGTGCTCGGCCGTCACGGCGACGCACTCGGTGGTCGAGCCTGCCGAGACCGCGTACCCCTTCAACCCCGCGTACGACGCCCCGTCGGCCAGCCCCACGCCGTACCCGGGGTGCCACCGCCGCAGCTGGGCCGGCCGCTGGGAGTAGTAGGTGAAGAGGAAGTCGTGGACGGGGTGCTTGACCCGCGACTCCCGCCGCACGAGGTGCGGCTGCACGAAGGCGTCGATGCGGGCCGCGTGTGCCGCGGCGCACGCCTGCCACTCCTCCCGCGACAGCACCTCCATGGCGCCCAAGGTTAGGTCGATAGGCTCCCCGAGTGCGTATCGCGAGATTCACGACCGGAGAAGACCCCCAGTACGGCGTGGTGACCGGCGAGGTCGACCAGTTCGGCCAGCCGGCCGAGGACTCCGTCATCGTCGCCCTGGCGGGTGATCCCCTGTACGTCGGGGTGAAGCTGCTCGACGAGGAGCACCGCCTCGAGGACGTCCGGCTGCTCGCGCCGGTGCTGCCGCGCAGCAAGGTGGTCGGCATCGGCCGCAACTACGCCGCCCACGCCGCCGAGCTCGGCAACGACGTCCCGGCCGAGCCGCTGATGTTCCTCAAGCCCAACACCAGCGTGGTCGGCCCCGGCGACCCGATCTTCTACCCCCGCCAGACCCAGGACCTCCACTACGAGGGCGAGCTCGCCGTCGTGATCGGCCGGATCTGCCGCGACGTGCCGCCCGAGCAGGCGACCGACGTGATCCACGGCTACACGATCGCCAACGACGTCACGGCCCGCGACCTGCAGAAGTCCGACGTCCAGTTCACCCGCGCCAAGGGCTTCGACTCCTTCTGCCCGCTCGGCCCGTGGATCGAGACCGATCTCGACCCGCAGACCTTCATCGACGGCGTCCGCCTCCAGACGTTCCTCAACGGCGACGTCGTCCAGGACGGCTCGACGGCCGACATGATCTTCGACATCCCCGCGCTGATCGCGCACGTCTCCAGCGTGATGACGTTGCTCCCCGGCGACGTCATCCTCACCGGCACCCCCGAGGGTGTCGGTCCCATGCAGGTCGGCGACGAGGTCGAGGTCTCGATCGCCGGTCTCGGCACTCTCACGAACAAGGTGGCCCAGCGTTGAGCAACGTCCGCGTCCGTTTCTGCCCCTCCCCGACGGGATCCCCGCACGTCGGCCTGGTCCGCACCGCGCTGTTCAACTGGGCCTTCGCCCGACACCACGGCGGCTCGATCGTCTTCCGGATGGAGGACACCGACAAGGAGCGCAGCACCCAGGAGTCCTACGACGCGATCCTCGACCTGTGGCGCTGGCTCGGCCTGACCTGGGACGAGGGCATCGAGGTCGGCGGCCCGCACGGCCCCTACAAGCAGAGCGAGCGCGGCGACATCTACCGCGACGTGCTGGAGCGGCTGCGCGACTCGTCGTACACCTATGACTGCTTCTGCACCAACGACGAGGTCGATGCGCGCCGCAAGGCGTCCGGCTCCAAGGCGCAGGGCTACGACGGCTTCTGCCGCGACCTGTCCGCCGACCAGCGGGCGGCGTTCGAGGCCGAGGGCCGCGCGCCGATCGTGCGCTTCCGGATGCCCGACGGCTCGATCACGTGGGACGACCTGGTCCGTGGGGACATCACGTTCGAGACCGAGAACGTCCCGGACTTCGCGCTCTCGCGCGCCAACGGCGACCCGCTCTACACGCTGGTCAACCCGATCGACGACGCCCTGATGGAGATCACCCACGTCCTGCGTGGCGAGGACCTTCTCTCCAGCACCCCGCGCCAGCTCGCGCTCTTCGACGCCCTGGTCGAGCTCGGCATCGCCAAGTCCGTGCCGGCCTACGGCCACCTGCCCTACGTCATGGGCCAGGGCAACAAGAAGCTCTCCAAGCGCGACCCCGAGGCGCACGCGCTGGCCTACCGTGACCAGGGCTTCATCCCCGAGGGCCTGCTCAACTACCTCGCGCTGCTCGGCTGGGCGATCGCCGGGGACCGCGACATCTTCTCGATGGAGGAGATGGTCGAGGCGTTCGACATCAAGGACGTCAACCCCAACCCCGCGCGCTTCGACCTCAAGAAGGCCGACGCGATCAACGTCGCCCAGATGCGCCTGCTGTCGGTCGAGGAGATCACCCACCGGGTGCTGCCGTTCCTCAAGGCCGCGGGCGTCGTCTCCGACCCGGTCTCCGACGCGGACGCGCAGCTGCTCGAGCTCGCGATGCCGCTGGTCGCCGAGCGGATCAACAAGCTCACCGAGGTGCCCGAGATGCTCGGCTTCCTCTTCGTCGACGAGGCCGACTTCACGCGCGACGAGGCCGACGTGGCGAAGCTGCTCGACGAGACCGGCCGCGAGGTCGTCCAGGCGTCGTACGACGCCCTCGCCGGACTCGACACCTGGTCGACCGCCGCGATCCAGGACGCCCTGCAGGGCAAGCTCGTCGACGAGCTCGGCCTCAAGCCCCGCGTGGCCTTCGGGCCGGTCCGCGTGGCCGTCACCGGCCGCAAGGTCTCGCCCCCGCTGTTCGAGTCGCTCGAGCTGCTCGGTCGCGAGCGCGGTCTGGGTCGTCTGAAGAGCGCACTGGCGTGAGGGGGGAGCCGGCCGGGGCGGCCGTTCCCGGCCGGCTGCCCTACCAGCAGGTCCACCTCGCCGGCCGGGTCGCCTGGTGGCGGCCCGTCGTCGGCACGACGATGCTGATCGCGCTGATGCTCGTCGTGGTGCCGATCGTCTGGCAGGTGCCGTTCGCGATCGGCTTCGCGATCCAGGGGCGCCCGCTGGGTGACTCGATGACGCAGCTGCTCGACCTCGGCGACCCGACTCCCGCGGGTCTGGCCTACCTCAACCTGGTGGTGGCCTCGGCGATCCCCGTGACCTGGCTGCTCACGCGGGTGATGCACGGGCTGCGGCCGCGCTGGCTCGCGTCGGTGATGCCGCGGATCCGCTGGCGCTGGCTGCTGACCTGCTTCGGGCTCGCGTTCATCGGGCTCTTCGCGACCCTCGTCGTCTCCTCGCTGCTGCCCTCGCAGGGCGACGGCACCGACATGAGCGGGCACCTCAACGACTTCGGCCGCACCACGCAGGAGTTCGCCCTCGTCGTGCTGCTGCTGACGCCGCTGCAGGCCGCGGGGGAGGAGTACGCCTTCCGTGGCTACCTCACGCAGGCCTTCGGCGGCCTGTTCCGCACGCCGTACGCCGCGGTCCTCGGGCCCGCCCTGCTCTTCGCCCTGGCGCACGGCGCCCAGAGCGCGCCGGTGTTCTTCGACCGGTTCGCGTTCGGCATCGTCGCGGGCATCCTGGTGATCCTCACCGGCGGCCTCGAGGCCGGCATCGCGATGCACGTGCTGAACAACTGGCTCGCCTTCGGCCTGGCCCTCGCGTTCGGCAACATGGGCTCCACGCTGAACCCCTCGGGGGGCAGCTGGTGGAGCATCCCGGCGACCCTCACCCAGTCGCTCGTCTACCTCGCGCTGGTCGTCTGGACGGCCCGTCGCAAGGGCCTGGAAACCACCATGGACCGGGGCGTTTTGGTGGCCCCGGAACCCTCCGTGTAAGGTTTCTTCTCGGTCCTCCGGGGCCGGCAATGCCAGTGGGATATGGTGTAATTGGCAACACGACTGGTTCTGGTCCAGTTATTCTAGGTTCGAGTCCTAGTATCCCAGCGAATCGCGGTCCGTCCGTTCTGAAGGCCGCGATTTTGTGCGTCACGACAGCGTTCGCTAGAGTTTCGCGGGTTGTCCCACGAAGGCCGAGAGGCCTGAACAGGACAGCGAAAGCAGGACAAGCCCCCGTTGTGTAGCGGCCTAGCACGCCGCCCTCTCAAGGCGGTAGCGCCGGTTCGAATCCGGTCGGGGGTACATCCCACGAAGGGCCCGGATCCACCAGGATCCGGGCCCTTCGTCGTTCTCGGTGCTGGTTGAGGTGTGAGCGCAGCCAGCCTCGAAACCAAGGCGCCGTCGGGCGCAGGCGGGCCGGCTCGGCGGCACTTCCGAGCAGACCGCTTGACATCGCTCCTGAACGCGGGAACTCTTCGCATGCATCCCATGAGTGGCCGATCATGAGTAGTCCGTTCCGGCCGATCCGCAGCACCCGTCGCACAGAGGGGGCAGCACCGTGAAGACAGAGCAGGCGCTCGCCGACGTGGTCACCATCGGGCTCCTTCAGGAGCGTGCCACCGTGGTGATCGATAGCGCCATCACACCTCAACAGCTGCGTCTCAGCCGACCGCGATGCAGGGCCCGTGCGGGAGTCGTGCACCTCGTGCTGAGGAAGCCTGGCCGATGACCCGCGAGCCGCGAAAGACCTCCGCGGGAGACGGCCCCGGGAGCCCGCGGCAGCATCCGGGAGAGTCGAGGATTCCCGCCGCTGTGGCCGTGCTGGTCGCGACCGGGCTGTACTTCTTGTTGCCGAGCCCGCTCCTGTTCGGCCCGAGGGTGGCGATCCCCGCACTCGAGCTGGTGTTGTTCCTCCCGTTGTGGCTGGCCAACCCCACACGGATGACGCGCGAGACCAGGGGCCTTCGGCTGCTCTCCATCGGGTTGGTGCTCCTGATCGCTGTGGCCAACGCGGTCGCGCTCGTCCTGCTGATCGACCAGCTCGTCACCAAGTCCTCCAGCAAGGGGACCGTGTTGCTGGTCGGCGCCGGCCAGGTGTGGGTGACCAACATGATCGTCTTCGCCCTGGCGTTCTGGGAGCTGGACCGAGGTGGTCCGGTGACGCGGACCCGCACCCCACGCGGCAAGCTCCCGCCGGCCGACTTCCGGTTTCCCCAGGACGAGGACCAGGACGCCATCACTGAGGTCGCGGCCCGCTCGTCGGCAGTCTCGGACTGGTCGCCCGCATTCCTGGACTACCTCTACGTATCGGTGACGAACTCCTCGGCGTTCAGCCCGACCGACACGATGCCACTCTCGCATCGGGCGAAGATGCTCATGGCGGTGGAGTCGGTCTCAGCCATCATGTTGTCGGTGCTCGTGATCGCACGGGGAGTCAGCCTCCTCGGCTAGACCCTTGCCTCACACTGGCCGGCAGGATGCCCGATCGAGAACCCGATCTCATCGCACCTGCGTCATGGACAGGTGGGGGGCCTGGTGCTAGACCTGTCATCAAGGAGGGGCCCAACCTCCGCCTTGGCCATCGGCACCTTCGAAGGTGGTTCAGATGCTCGGGAACCTGCAGTCATTCCGCTCGGCCGCGCGGCCGGCTGGCGCACCATCCAGCCCGGCCAGTGCGACCCGACATGCCTGAAGCGCCGTCGCCACCGGACGTGGAGAGCTGGCTGCTCAGCGCGCAGGAGCGGGGAAACCCGGCAACGTGTCTCGACAACCGGCACGCGGACGGGGCGGCCTGGACCCGAGGCAACGAAGTCCGTCCGCTGGTGCACGGAGCCGTCTACTTCGCGGAGCTGCTCGAGCAGGTCAACGCTCTGGTCGCCGGCGACCTGCTGTTGTTCAGTGACTGGTCCGGCGATCCGGACCAACGGCTGGCCGTCGTGCGGGACAGTGCGATCGCCGACGTGTTGTGCGCGGCGGCCCGCCGTGGTGCGATCGTCAAGGGACTGGTGTGGCGTTCCCATCTCGACCTGGCCCGGTTCACCTCACGAGAGAACAGACACCTCGGGGAGTACATCGATGCGGCTGGCGGAGAAGGTCTGCTCGACATGAGGGTCCGCGCCGGTGGCTCGCACCACCAGAAGTTCGTGGTACTCCGTCACCCCGGGCGGGCCGAGCGGGACGTGGCCTATGTCGGTGGGATCGACCTGTGCCACGGCCGGCGCGACGACGCCCTGCACGGGGGAGACCAGCAGGCGCGCCCGATCGCAGCCGCATACGGTGACCGACCGCCCTGGCACGACCTCCAGGTAGCGATCCGCGGCCCCGCGGTGGGCGATGTGGAGGCCGTCTTCCGCGAGCGCTGGCAGGACCCGGCTCCACTGACCCGCAGCCCGGTCAGGCGTCTGTCCTCGATCCTGCGCAGGGACGACAGGCAAGCGGGCACGCTGCCAGCGCAGCTGCCGGATCCAGCACCGCGCGGCGCCCACACAGTCCAGCTGCTCCGCACCTATCCCGCCCGGCGCAGGGGCTATCCCTTTGCTCCGGATGGCGAGCGGAGCGTTGCCCGCGCGCACATCAAGGTGTTGCAGAGAGCCAGATCGCTGATCTACATCGAGGACCAGTACTTCTGGTCCGCCCAGGTAGCGCGACCATTCGCTGCCGCTCTTGCCGCAAACCCGAACCTTCACCTGATGATGGTCCTGCCGCGCTACCCAGACGCCGACGGGAGGTTCTCGGGCCCACCCAACCTGCTGGGCCACCAACTGGCGTTGGAGGTTCTCTACCGCGCCGGCGGCCCACGGGTCGCGGTGTACGGAATCGAGAACCACGCGGGCACACCGGTCTATGTGCACGCCAAGACCTGCATCATTGACGACGTCTGGGCCTCGGTGGGTTCGGACAACTTCAACCGCCGGTCCTGGACCCATGACTCCGAGCTCAGCTGCGCCGTGCTCGACGACACCGCCGATGAACGAGAACCACCCAGATCTGGGGAACAGGAGCATCCTGCGCGCCGGTACGCGCGGGACCTGCGGCTGACTCTGGCGCGCGAACATCTCGACCGTCCCGTCGGGCAGGACCTGGAGCTCTGTGACCCACGTGCCGCGTTCGCCGCCTTCGCCCAATCCGCAGTCTCGCTCGACGGCTGGCACACCAGCGGACGACAAGGACCCCGTCCGCCCGGACGACTCCGGACGTATCGAACCCCGCAGCTCTCCCGGTGGACCATTGCCTGGGCCGCACCGTTGTATCGCACCATCTATGACCCCGACGGCCGGCCTGCCGACCTTCGCAGGGCGGACACGGTCTAGCGACGTACTGGTCAGCGACGAGGTGAGTTGAGTCCCTCGGAGTGCGTACGACGTCGGTGGCGTGGGTCCGGTCGTAGACCCAGGCGCAGTCACCGAGTGACTTCGACCCCGGTCGGGCGGTCACTCAGGAGGTCGGGGAGACATTGCGACGGTGTCCGATTCCCGCGAGAACTTGTCGGCGTCATGGGTGAGGATGGGGCCATGTCCACCAGCACCCGGCACGAGGAGCGGCTCGACCGCGAGTCCTGCTACCGCGCGGTGAAATCGCGCGACCGGCGCTTCGACGGCGTCTTCTACACCGCCGTCCGCACGACGGGGATCTACTGCCGGCCGTCCTGCCCGGCCCGGACCCCGGCCTTCCAGAACGTCACCTTCCACCCCAGCGCCGCCGCCGCCCAGGCGGCCGGCTACCGCGCCTGCAAGCGCTGCCTGCCGGACGCCACTCCGGGCAGCCCCGACTGGGACGTCGCGGCCACCGCAGCGGGCCGGGCGATGCGGCTGATCGCCGACGGCGTCGTCGACCGCGAGGGCGTGGAGGGCCTGGCCCGCCACGTCGGCTACACGCCGCGCCACCTGACCCGCATCCTCGGCGCCGAGCTCGGCGCGGGGCCGCTCGCCCTCGCGCGGGCCCGGCGGGCCCAGACGGCCCGGGTCCTGATCGAGACCACGGAGCTCGGCTACGCCGACATCGCGTTCGCGGCCGGCTTCTCCAGCGTCCGCCAGTTCAACGACACGATCCGCGAGGTCTATGCCTCGACCCCGACCGACCTCCGCGGCCGGCGCGGCGGCCGGGTCACGACCGGCACGGTGACGATGCGGCTCGCCGTACGCACGCCGTACGCCGGGCGCGCGCTGCTCGCCTTCCTGGCCCTCCGCGCGATCCCGGGCGTCGAGGTCGCGGGCGACGGGTGGTATGCCCGGACCCTCGCGCTCCCACATGGCACCGGCACCGTCCGGCTCGAGATCCCCGACGTGGCCGAGCCGGGGGAGACGGCGTTCGTGACCGCGGCCTTCGCGCTCGAGGACCTGCGCGACACCGCCGCGGCCGTCGAGCGGGTCCGTCGCCTCCTGGACGCCGACTGCGACCCGGTCGCGGTGGCCGAGGCGTTCGCCGGTGACCCGGTCATCGGACCGCTCGTCCGCCGCCATCCCGGGCTGCGCGTGCCCGGCCACGTCGACGGCAACGAGATCGCCGTCCGCGCCGTCCTGGGCCAGCAGGTCAGCGTCGCCGGCGCGCGCACCGTCGCGGCCCGGCTGACCGCGGCCCACGGCCGGCCGGTCGCACCGCCCCCGGACTCGATGCCCGAGGGCCTCACGCACGCGTTCCCCGACGTGGCGACGCTGGCGGGCCTGGCCCCCGAGGAGCTGCCGATGCCGCGGGCCCGCGGGCGGGCGCTCGTCGCCCTGTGCGCCGCGCTGGCCGATGGCGACCTCGCCCTGGACCGCGGGCCCGACCGCGACGACGTACGCCGTGCCCTGCTGGCGATCCCCGGCATCGGGCCGTGGACGGCCGACTACATCGCGCTGCGCGCCCTCGGCCACCCCGACGTCTTCCTGCCGACCGACATCGGCATCCGCGACGCCCTGCGCGGCCTCGGCCAGGACCCGGCCCGGGCCGCCGCCCTGGCCGAGGGGTGGGCACCCTGGCGGTCCTACGCCCAGGTGCACCTCTGGCAGACGCTCGCACCCACCACCGCCACCGGCAAGGAGAACTGACATGTGGACCCTGATGGACTCACCCGTGGGCGAGCTGCGGATCGTCGAGAAGGACGGGGCGATCACCGCGATCGAGTTCACGCCCTACCGCGACCCCGACGGCCGCGTGCGCGGCGACCGCGCCGACGACCACCCCGTCCTCGCGGAGTGCGTCCGTCAACTGCGGGCCTACTTCGACCGCGACCTCAAGGAGTTCGAGCTCCCGCTCGCCCCCGAGGGCACCGACTTCCAGCAGCGGGTCTGGACGCAGCTGCAGGGGATCGCCTTCGGCGCGACCGCGTCCTACGGCGAGATCGCGCACCGCCTCGGCATGACCAACGCGGCCTCCCGTGCCGTCGGCCTGGCCAACGGCCGCAACCCGATCCCGATCGTCATCCCGTGCCACCGCGTCATCGGCGCCAACGGCACCCTCACCGGCTACGCCGGCGGGCTGGAGCGGAAGCAGACCCTGCTCGACCTTGAGGCCGACGGGTTGTTCTGACCGCGTCGACTGGGCGCAGGCTCCGCGCCTACTCTGCCGCAGCCCGCCGCAACGACTCCGAGAGCCGCTCGGCGGCCGCGAGCACGGCGGGGGCGTGCATCCGGCCCGGCTGCCGCGAGAGCCGCTCGAGCGGGCCGGAGACCGAGACGGCGGCGATGATCTTGCCGCCAGGGGAGCGGACGGGGGCCGAGACGGACGCGACACCCTGCTCGCGCTCGCCGACCGACTGCGCCCAGCCGCGACGGCGGATGCCGGAGAGAGCGGCGGCGGAGAAGGCGGCGTTCTGCAGGCCGCGGTGCATGCGCTCGGGGTCCTCCCACGCGAGCAGCACCTGGGCGGCCGAGCCGGCGCGCATGGTCAGCTGCGAGCCGACCGGGATGGTGTCGCGCAGGCCCGAGGGGCGCTCGGCCGCGGCGACGCACACGCGGTGCTCGCCCTGGCGGCGCCACAGCTGGGCCGACTCGCCGGTGATGTCGCGCAACCGCGCCAGCACCGGGCCGGCGGTCGCGAGCAGCCGGTCCTCGCCGGCGGCGGCGGAGAGCTCGGCCAGCCGCGGCCCCAGGACGAAGCGGCCCTGCATGTCGCGCGCCACGAGCCGGTGGTGCTCGAGGGCGACGGCGAGGCGGTGGGCGGTCGGTCGGGCCAGACCCGTGCCGGCGACCAGCCCGGCGAGGGTGGCCGGACCGGACTCGAGGGCGGTGAGCACGAGGGCGGCCTTGTCGAGGACGCCGACTCCGCTGGTGTTGTCCATATGGCAATACTGCCGTCTCAGAACTTGGGATGCAAGCGTTAGGGTGGAACCCGTCGTCACCACGCAGTGCAGCACACCTGGCAGAGAGGGAGTTCAGACATGGGCAAGACCCTGTCCGAGAAGGTCTGGGACGAGCACGTCGTCCGGTCGACCGAGGGAGAGCCGGACCTGCTCTTCATCGACCTCCACCTCATCCACGAGGTGACCTCGCCGCAGGCCTTCGACGGCCTGCGCCTCGCCGGCCGTCGCGTACGTCGCCCCGACCTGACCCTGGCCACCGAGGACCACAACGTCCCCACCATCGACTGGGACAAGCCGATCGCCGACCCGGTGTCGCGCACCCAGGTCGAGACCCTGCGCCGCAACGCCGCGGAGTTCGGCGTACGCCTCCACCCGCTCGGCGACATCGAGCAGGGCATCGTCCACGTCGTGGGCCCGCAGCTCGGCCTGACCCAGCCCGGCATGACCATCGTCTGCGGCGACAGCCACACCAGCACCCACGGCGCCTTCGGCGCGATCGCCTTCGGCATCGGCACCTCCGAGGTCGAGCACGTGCTCGCCACCCAGACGCTGATGCAGGCCCGGCCCAAGACCATGGCCGTGACCGTCAACGGCAGCCTGCCCGCGGGCGTCACCGCCAAGGACCTCGTGCTCACCCTCATCGCGCACACCGGGACCGGTGGCGGTCAGGGCTACATCGTGGAGTATCGCGGCCAGGCCATCGAGGAGCTCTCGATGGAGGCCCGGATGACCGTGTGCAACATGAGCATCGAGTGGGGCGCCAAGGCCGGCCTCATCGCGCCCGACCAGACGACCTTCGACTACATCGAGGGCCGCAAGGAGGCGCCGAAGGGCGAAGACTGGGTCGCCGCGGTCGAGCACTGGAAGACCCTCGTCACCGACGAGGACGCCGAGTTCGACAAGGAGATCGTGCTCGACGCGAGCACCATGACCCCCTTCGTCACCTGGGGCACCAACCCCGGCCAGGGCGTGCCGCTCGGCGCGAACGTCCCGGCGCCCGAGGACTTCGAGGACGCCCAGGACCGGATCGCCTGCGAGAAGGCCCTGGAATACATGGGCCTCGAGGCCGGCACGCCGCTGCGCGAGGTCAAGGTCGACACCGTCTTCGTCGGCTCGTGCACCAATGGACGCATCGAGGACCTCCGCCTCGCCGCCTCGATCATCGAGGGCCGCCAGGTCGACAAGGACACCCGCCTGCTCGTGGTGCCCGGCTCGGTGCGGGTGCGCCTGCAGGCCGAGGAGGAGGGCCTCGACGTGATCTTCAAGGAGGCCGGCGCCGAGTGGCGCGGGGCCGGTTGCTCGATGTGCCTGGGCATGAACCCCGACCAGCTCACCCCCGGCGAGCGCAGCGCCTCGACCTCCAACCGCAACTTCGAGGGCCGCCAGGGCAAGGGCGGTCGCACGCACCTCGTCTCGGTGCCCGTCGCCGCCGCCACCGCCGTCCGCGGGACGCTCTCGTCGCCCGCCGACCTGGACTGAATCTCGACAGGCTCGATCACCGAAAGCGAAGTGACCGATGGACAAGTTCACCAGCCACACCGGCGTCGGCGTCCCGCTGCGCCGCAGCAACGTCGACACCGACCAGATCATCCCGGCGGTCTACCTCAAGCGCGTGACCCGCACCGGCTTCGAGGACGGCCTGTTCGCCGCCTGGCGCAACGACCCGACGTTCGTGCTCAACGACGAGGCGTACGCCGCGGGCTCGGTGCTCGTGGCCGGCCCCGACTTCGGCACCGGCTCGTCCCGCGAGCACGCCGTGTGGGCGCTGCAGAACTACGGCTTCAAGGCCGTGATCTCGCCGCGCTTCGCCGACATCTTCCGCGGCAACTCCGGCAAGGCCGGGCTCGTCGCGGCGCAGGTCGACGAGAAGGTCGTCCAGCGCCTCTGGGACCACCTCGAGGCCAACCCCGGCGCCACCGTCACCGTCGACCTCGAGTCGCGCACGGTCCGTGCCGGTGAGGGACCCGACGCCATCGAGGACTCCTTCGACATCGACGACTACACGCGCTGGCGGCTGCTCGAGGGCCTCGACGACATCGGCATCACGCTCGGGCACGACGCCGACATCGCCGCCTTCGAGGCCACCCGTCCGAGCTGGAAGCCCGCGACCCTCTAGGACAGGCCCTGGTCCGGGAGCCGGACCGCCAGCTGCGTGCACCAGGCCTGGAAGCCCAGGCGGCGTGCGGCCTGCATGGACGCGTGGTTCTCCGAGCGTGCCGTCCACCGGGCCACGTCGTGCCGGGCGATGGCGTAGGACGTTGCCGTGCGAGCCACCCGGTCCACGAGCCACCCGGTCCACGAGTCCCCGGCCCCGGTGGTCGGGGTGGACGAGCACGCACACGTCGCGGGCGGCGTCGGCCCAGTTGCTCAGGGCCGCCGCGGCGACCGGCTGGTCCGACGGGCCCAGGATGAACGTCACCGTGACGTCGTCGTTGCCGAGCCCCGACTCCTCCCACTCCTCCGACGTCACGTGCTCACGGAGGGGCAGGGCGGCAGAGGGTTCGCCGATGCGTACGTCGGGGTCGGACCCGGGGTCGAGATCGAGGTAGTGGTGGGTGGCGGGACCGATCAGCCGACCGCCCAGGTCGTCGGCCAGCGACTGCCAGAACGTCGCCGACTGCAGGACGTTGAGGCTCGCCGACGCGATCCGGCTGGGCAGGCCGGCGTCGATGCCCGTGGGTGTCGACACGTGCACGCCGTCACCCCGCCACGCGACGAAGAAGCCGGCGTACTCACCCAGCTGCGCATGGGGCTGCACGGTCAGCGCTTTCCAGACCTCGTCACCGGCGATGCCGAACACGTCGGCCCACCAGGAGTCCACGAAGTCCTCCGTCTCCCGTTCCACGCACTGACACTAGGGCCGCCCGACCTGCCACGCACCGCCTTTGGGCCCAGACGCACTTTCGGCACAAGGCGACACTCCGCGCGCGACGAGAATCGTCAAGCGGGGTTGGGGAAAGTCTTCACTTAGCGGACCCGGATCGCCGAAGTGCCGCTACCAGACCCGTCTGGTCAGGTCCACTCCACACGAAGAAAACCCCGGAATGTTCGGCGTGGCGATTGTGACGGTGACCACCTTTCCCTAGCGTGCGTTGAAGAAAGTCGAGCATCGGCTCGGCCCATGGGTTCATTGGAAGGGAAGCTAGTGAACAAATCACAGCTCATCGACACCCTGGCTCAGCGCTACGAGGGGAATCGCAAGGCTGCCGCGCACGCACTCGAGTCCGTCCTGGACACGATCACGCGCGAGGTGGCGAAGGGCGAGAAGGTCGCCATCACGGGCTTCGGCTCCTTCGAGAAGCGCATCCGCGAGGCGCGCTGGGTCCGCAACCCGCAGACCGGCCAGCGCATCAAGGCGAAGAAGACCGCCGTCCCGAAGTTCAGCCCCGGCGCTGACCTGAAGAACGTCGTCTCCGGCGCCAAGAAGCTGCCCAAGCTGACGCTCGCTGCTGCAGGCTCGTCGGCCAAGGCTGCGACCGCCCCGGCGAAGAAGGCCGCGGCTGCCGCCAAGAAGGCGACCACGAAGGCTCCGGCCAAGAAGGCGGCCCCGGCCAAGAAGGCTGCTCCGGCTGCCACGAAGGCCGCTCCCGCCAAGAAGGCGGCCCCGGCTGCCAAGAAGGCCGCTCCTGCCAAGAAGGCCCCGGCCAAGAAGGCACCCGCCGCCAAGAAGGCAGCTCCGGCGAAGACCACCGCCGCAGCCAAGAAGGCGCCGGCCGCGAAGAAGGCCCCGGCGACCAAGGCTCCTGCCAAGAAGGCGCCGCCGGCGAAGAAGGCTGCTCCGGCCGCCAAGAAGGCACCGGCTGCCAAGAAGGCACCTGCGAAGAAGGCCCCTGCCAAGAAGGCCTGATCCGCACACCCGTTCGTGGGCCGTCTCCCGGTGGGGGACGGCCCACGGTCGTGTCCGGGTCAGGCGAGCGCGGCGGTGTGCCGCCCCAGGCCGAGGGCCCGGGCGGCGTCGAGGTCCGCGAGGTCGTCGACGTCGCGACGCAGGGTGGGGAGCCGGCCTTCGATCTCGGTGGCGTCGAGCTCGAGGTGCGCGGCCCGGGACTCCACGCCGAACCGGGGCTCGAAGAGACCCAGCGGTGCGGTGTAGAGCGTGGTCCCGATCCCGTCGGCGTCGGCCACGAAGCACGGGGTGCCCGGCACCACGCGGCTCAGCGCGACGGTGAGGTCGGCCGGCACGAGGGCCGGCAGGTCGGCGCAGATCGCGACCGGCTGGAGCACGGGCCAGCGGCGGCTGGACTCCGCGGCGGCCTGGGCCAGGCTGGCGTTGAGGTCCCCGGTGACGCCGTCGGGGATCGCCGTGCAGCCGAGCGCGGCCAGCTGCGCGGAGAACGCCGCATCGTCGGTCACGACCAGCACCTCGGCCACCTGTGCGCACGCCAGGCACGCCGTGACCGTGTCCAGCGCGAACGCCGCGGCGAGCGCCCGGCGACGGTCGTCGTCGAGGCCCACGAGGCGCGACTTGCCGCGCGCCGGAGGCTTGACCGGCACGACCACGGCGTACTGCTGGCTGGTCATCGCCCCGATCCTGTCAGGCGGTGAGAAGTCGGCCTCCGTGGGTGTGTCGCCACGAGACGGATGCACCCCGACTGCGAGTAACCTGCACTCGACGCACGGCGCGTCACGGCCCGGTGGCCGCGAGGAACGACAGGGTTGCTGGTGACCGTTCGCAAGCTGCAGCAGAAGCGTGGCTGGGCCTGGAACATCGCTGTGCCGTTGCTCAAGCCCCTGCTGCTCGGGGTCGCCTCCCGCACCTGGATCGACGGCGAGAAGCTGCCAGCCAGCGGCGGCTGCGTCGTGGTGTTCAACCACCTCTCGCACGTCGACCCGCTGCTCTCGGCCCACTTCGTCTACGACCACGGCCGGTTGCCGCGCTACCTCGCGAAGTCCGGCCTGTTCAAGAACAAGGCGCTGGGCGGCTTCCTCAGTGCCGCGGGCCAGATCCCCGTCGAGCGGCTCACGCGCAGCGCCGTCGGGGCGTACGACGCCGCCGTGGCGGCCGTCAACGCCGGCGAGTGCGTCGTGGTCTACCCCGAGGGCACCCTCACCCGCGACCCCCACCTGTGGCCGATGACCGGCAAGTCCGGTGCGGCGCGGATCGCGCTGGCGACCGGCTGCCCCGTGATCCCCGTCGGTCAGTGGGGTCCGCAGGACCTGCTGCCGCCCTACGGCCGACCCGACTTCCTCCCGCGCAAGCACGTGACGATGAAGGCCGGCGACCCCGTCGACCTCTCCGACCTCCTGGCCCTCGAGCACACGCACGCGGTCGTGCAGCAGGCGACCGACCGGATCATGGCGGCCCTCACCGGCCTCGTGGAGGAGATCCGCGGCGAGCAGGCCCCGGCCGAGCGTTTCGACGCGCGGGCCGCGGGTGTCAGTCTGATCGGCAACCCCAACAAGAAACCCAAGAAGGAGCGTCCATGAGCCGCGAGGGCAAGGTCGCGATCTTCAGTGCCGGGTCGTGGGGCACGGCCTTCTCGATCGTGCTGGCCGACGCCGGCAACGACGTGACGCTCTGGGCGCGTCGCGAAGAGGTCGCCAAGTCGATCAACGAGCAGCGCGAGAACCCCGACTACCTGCCGGGCATCGAGCTGCCCCCGTCGGTGGGGGCGACCCATGACGTCGAGGAGGCCCTCGACGGGGCGGACATGGTCGTGCTGGCCACGCCGTCGCAGAGCCTGCGGGGCAACCTGGTCGAGTGGGCGCCCCACATCCGCGAGGACGCCGTGATCGTCTCGCTGATGAAGGGCGTCGAGCTCGGCTCCCTCAAGCGGATGAGCGAGGTGATCGCCGAGGTCACCGGCGCCGGTCCCGAGCGGATCGCGGTCATCAGCGGCCCCAACCTCGCCATGGAGATCGCCCGTCGCGAGCCCGCCGCCTCGGTCGTGGCGTGCGCCGACGAGGACGTCGCCAAGCTGATCCAGCAGCGCTGCCATGCCCCGGCCTTCCGCCCCTACACCAGCACCGACGTGCTCGGCTGCGAGCTGGGCGGTGCCTACAAGAACGTCGTCGGCCTCGCGGTCGGCATGGCCGTGGGCCTGGGCTTCGGCGACAACACCACCGCCTCCGTCATCACCCGTGGCCTCGCCGAGACCGCCCGCCTCGCCACCCGGCTCGGCGCCAACCCGCTGACCCTGATGGGGCTCGCCGGCCTCGGTGACCTGGTCGCCACCTGCTCCTCACCGCTCTCGCGCAACCGCAGCTTCGGCGTCAAGCTCGGGCAGGGCATGACCACCGAGGAGATCTACGCCTCCACGCGCCAGGTCGCCGAGGGCGCCAAGTCCTGCTCCTCGCTGCTGGCCCTCGCCGAGCGCACCGGCGTGGACGCCCCCATCGCCCACCACGTCGACGCCGTCGTGGCCGGCCGGATGACCGCGCAGCAGATGATGGACTCCTTCATCGCCCGCGACACGAAGGCGGAGGTGGAGTGACCTAGTCACCCCACCAGGTCGTCGAGCGCTCCGCGCAGGTCGTCCCACAGGTCGTCGACGTCCTCGATGCCCACCGACAGCCGCACCAGGCCGTCGGGGATGGTGGCGGGCTCGGACTTCCAGCGGCGGCGCCGCTCGAAGGTCGACTCCACGCCGCCGAGCGAGGTGGCATGCACCCACAGCTTCGTCTTGCGGGTGAGCAGGTCGGCGGCGATCGCGCCCTGGGCGAGCACGATCGACACGATCCCGCCGAAGCCGGGGTAGCGGACCTCCGCGAGGGCGGGGTGCTCCTCGAGCCGGCGGACCAGTTCCTGGGCGTTGGCCTGGGCACGCTCGACCCGCAGGTGGAGGGTGCGCAGTCCGCGCAGCGCGAGGTAGGACTCGAGCGTGCCGGGGACGGCGCCGACCAGGTCGCGGCGGCCTTTCAGCACGGCGTACAGCTCGTCGTCGGAGGTCACGACGGCTCCCATCAGCGCGTCGCTGTGCCCGGAGAGGTACTTCGTGGCCGAGTGCACCACGAGGTCGACGTCGAGCTCGAGCGGCTTCTGCAGCAGGGGAGTGGCGAAGGTGTTGTCCACCACGACGTAGGCGCCGGCCTCGTGGGCCGCGACGGTGATCGTCTCGATGTCGGCGATCTCCAGTGCGGGGTTGGTGGGGGACTCCAGCCACACCAGGGCCGCGTCGGCGCAGGCCGCGACGACGGCGTCGGTGTCGGTGATGTCGACGAGCTCGGTGCGCAGCCGGCCGCGTGACTCGAGGTCGGCCAGCTGCAGCACGGTGCCGTTGTAGGAGTGGCGCGGCGCGACCACCTTGGCGCCGTTGCCGACGAGGTCCAGCACGGTCGCGACGGCCGCGAGCCCGGACGCGAAGCTGAGGCAGCGGCCGCCCTCGAGCGCCCCCAGCGCGTCCTCGAACGCCGTCCAGGTCGGGTTGCCGTAGCGGCCGTACTCCAGGTCGCCGCCCGCGACGTACGTCGACGCCATGGTGATCGGGACGTTCAGCGGCTGGTCCGGCTCGTGGCCCGGCCGGCCGGCCGTCACGGCGACCGTCGACGGCTTCCAGTCGGGCGCGGGCGAGGGCTGGGGGGCGGAAGAGTCCTCGGGCATGGCCGCAACACTAGGCCGGTAGGGTCGTGCCCGATGAACGAGCCCTCCGCCGCCTCCCGCAAGCCCCGCGTCGCCGTCGTCTTCGGCGGTCGCTCCAGTGAGCACGGCATCTCGTGCGTGACGGCCGGCAGCGTGCTCCGGGCCATCGACCGCACGGCGTACGAGGTGGTGCCGATCGGCATCGCCACCGACGGTCGCTGGGTGCTGGAGTCCGGCGACCCCGAGCGGCTCCGGATCGAGAGCGCCGACCGGCTGCCGGCCGTCGACGGCAACCGCGCCAGCATCGTCCTGGCCCAGGACAGCACCTCCACCGACCTGGTCGTCCACGAGCCCTCGCAGCCGCCGCAGACGCTCGGCGAGGTCGACGTCGTCTTCCCGGTGCTGCACGGGCCGTGGGGCGAGGACGGCACCATCCAGGGGATGCTCGAGATGGCCGGGGTCCGCTACGTCGGCGCCGGCGTGCTCGCCTCGGCCGTCAGCATGGACAAGGCCTACATGAAGGTCGTGCTCCAGGCCGCGGGCCTGCCGGTCATGCCGTCGGTGACGATCACCCGGCGCCAGTGGGACCAGGACGCCCAGGGCTGCCGCGAGCAGGCTGCGGGCATCGGCTACCCGCTCTTCGTGAAGCCCGCGCGGGGCGGCTCCAGCATCGGCATCTCCAAGGCCCACGACCCCTCCGAGCTCGACGAGGCCGTCGAGACGGCGCTGCGCGAGGACCCCAAGGTGCTGCTCGAGGTGGCCGCCGAGGGCGCGCGCGAGGTCGAGTGCGGCGTGCTCCAGTCCCTCGACGGCACGCCCGAGACGAGCATGCCCGCCGAGCTGCGCGTCGGGGGCGACCACGAGTTCTACGACTTCGCCGCCAAGTACCTCCCCGGCGAGCACACCGAGATCGACATCCCCGCCGACCTGACCGACGAGGTGGCGGCCGAGCTCCGCCGGCTGGCCGCGCTGGCCTTCGAGGCCGTCGGCTGCGAGGGCCTGGCCCGGGTCGACTTCTTCGCCTTCCCCGACGGCTCGCTCGTGGTCAACGAGATCAACACGATGCCGGGCTTCACCCCGACGTCGATGTACCCGCAGATGTGGGCGGCCAGCGGCCTGGACTACCCGGCGCTGGTGGACCGGCTGATCCAGCTCGCGCTCCAGCGCGACACCGGCCTGCGCTGACCGGCTCCTGCCTCAGTGGCAGGGCTTGACCAGCTCGAGTGACCGGCGCACCGGCCCGGCCAGCTCGGCGATGACGGCCGCCGGCCCGGACGGGCGGTAGTCGGCCGGGACCTCGACCCGGACGATCGGCCGGTAGCCCACGGCGGTGAGCGTCACGTCGGCCGACTGGTCGTCGATGGTGGCGGGATCGACGTACCACCCCACGCCGTTGGCGACCTCGCAGGATGAGAACTCGTCGAACCCCTTGGGTACGTCGACCCCGCAGGTCAGCGTGATCGCCGGGTCGCCCCAGGCCGCGCCCGGCGCGTCCGCGGGCGTGACCGTGCGGCGGTCCTGCTCGGCCAGGGTGTCGGGGAGCGCCGCGACGAGACGGTCGCAGGCGGCCGCGTCGTCGGCGCCGAGCGAGGGGCCGTCGACCTCGACGTCACCACCGCCCGACGAGCAACCGGCGGCCAGGACGAGCAGGGCAGACGCGACGGCGCCCCGCGTCCGGAGGGACACGGGGCGCCGACAGCGTGCGTGGGTGTGCACGGGGCCCGTCAGTGGGCTCAGATGTGCACGACCGGGCAGGTCAGGGTGCGCGTGATGCCGTCGAGGTTCTGCACCTTCGACACCACCAGCTTGCCGAGCTCGTCGACGTTGCGGGCCTCGGCCCGCACGATCACGTCGTACGGTCCGGTGACGTCTTCGGCGAGCGTGACGCCCTTGACCTGGGCAATGGCGGTGGCAACCTCGGCGGCCTTGCCGACATCGGTCTGGATCAAGATGTACGCCTGGACGACCATCGTGGACTCCTTGTTGTTACCGGGGTTGAGATCCGGTGCGTTGACCGGCTTCTGTGCTCGCCAACCTACCCTGCCCGATGCCGTGCCGATAGGGAGTCTCGGGGTGCCGCACCCGCGAGTCGCCCTCCGATCTGGTGGGATGGGCGCATGGCCTTCCCCCCTGACGCCACGCTCGCCGACGCGGGCGAGTTCGGCCTCATCAGTGCGCTCACCGACCTCTTCGCGCAGGGACCGCACGTCCTGATCGGCCCCGGCGACGACGCCGCCGTGCTGCGGGTGAAGACCGGACACGTGGTCGTCTCGACCGACCTGATGGTCGAGGGCCGGCACTTCCGCCGCGACTGGGCATCGGCCTCCGACGTGGGCCACCGCGCCGCCGCCCAGAACCTCTCCGACATCAACGCGATGGGCGGCCGCGCCACCTCGCTGACCATCGGGCTGGCTGCCCCCGCCGACCTGCCGGTGGCGTGGGCGCTGGAGTTCGCGCAGGGCTTCGCCGACGAGTGCGCCCTGGTCGGCGCCAGCGTCGTCGGGGGAGACCTGACCCGCTCCGACCAGCTCGTCATCGCCGTGACCGTCCTCGGCGCCTGCACCCAGGCACCGGTCGTCCGCTCGGGCGCCGAGCCCGGCGACGTGGTCGCGATCTTCGGCCGCCAGGGCTGGGCGGCCGGCGGGCTCGCGGTCCTCGGGCGCGGCTTCCGCTCGCCGCGCGTGCTCGTGGAGGCCTACCGCCGCCCCGAACCGCCGTACGACGCCGGTGCCGTGGCCGCCGAGGCCGGTGCCACCGCGATGATCGACATCTCCGACGGCCTGCTCGCCGACGCCGGCCACATCGCCGATGACTCGGGGGTGTCCATGGACATCTTCCGCTCGGCCTTCGACGTGGCCGAGCCCCTCCAGGCCGTGGGCTCGGCCCTCGGCGCCGACCCGCTCCAGTTCATCCTCGGCGGCGGGGACGACCACGCCCTGCTCGCCACCTTCCCGGCCGGAAGCGTCCCGGAGGGCTGGCACGTCATCGGCGAAGTGGCCGAGGCCGGCGACGACGGGCCGCGCGTCACCGTCGACGGGGCGGCGTACGACGGCCCGACCGGCTGGACGCACTTCTGAGCTGAACGTCGGCGGGCGGGATCACCGGTCAACCGGTGATCCCGGACGTTCTGGGGGGTTGCAACCCGGCGGGCTCAATCGGTCGAAGCAACGCTGACCCGATGGGAGCGTTGTTGTGCCGACGTTGTTCTCCTACGAGACCCGTGCTGAGTTCTTCGAGTTGGTCTGTGGCGGTGCATCGCTGTCACGGGCCGCGGACGGAGTCGGTGTGTCGCGAGAGACTGCGTCGTCGTGGTGGCGATCCTCGGGTCTTGTGACTCCAGTGATCCGGTTCGGCGCGAGGGGCGGCCTGCCCGGGACCGTGCCGTCGATGGTGCCCGGTGCGAGCGGACCCGACGAGCCGGCCCGGGCACGGCGCCCGTTGACCAGCGAGGACCGCTCGATGATCGCGGTCGGGTTGATGTGTGGCTGTTCCTACGCCCAGATCGGGCGGCTTATCGGCCGTGACAGGTCGGTGGTCTGCCGCGAGGTCACCCGCAACCGCGGCCCCGACGGCTCCTACTGGGGTGCGGTCGCCCACCGTGCCGCGCACGAACGTCGCCGACGCCCCAAAGCATTCAAGCTGCACGACAACCCGGGGCTGTGTCGCCGGATCGAGACCTGGATGGACGACGGCTGGTCACCCGAGCTGATCGCCGCGGCGTTGCGGGCCGACCATCCAGGCAGTGACGGGCAGGCGAGGATGGCACGCGTGTCGCACGAGACGATCTACCGGGCGCTGTACGTCCAAACCCGCGGCAGCCTGCGCAAGGACCTGGCCGCGCAGCTGCTGACCAAACGACGTGCCCGCAAACCCCACGGGCACAACGACGGCCGCGGGAAGAGCCTGTACCGCGAAGCGTTCACCATCCGGGACCGGCCCGAGGAGGCCGCCGACCGCGGCGTGCCAGGGCACTGGGAAGGCGACCTGATCATGGGCGCCGGCAACCAGTCCGCGATCGGGACCCTGGTCGAACGCTCGACCCGGTTCGTGATCCTGCTCCATCTCCCGGGCCGTCACGACGCCACCAGCGTGGCCGAGGCGATGATCCGAGAGATGAGCCAGCTTCCGATCCACCTGCGTCGCTCGTTGACCTGGGACCGTGGCGTCGAGCTCGCCCTCTACCGCGACATCGAAGTCGCCCTGGAGATGCCGATCTTCTTCTGCGACCCCCACGCGCCCTGGCAGCGCGGGTCGAACGAGAACACCAACCGGCTGCTGCGGTTCTGGTTCGAGAAGGGCACCGACCTGGCGACCCACACCCCAGACGACCTCGCCCGTGTCGCCGCCAAGCTCAACGCCCGGCCCCGTCCTACCCTCGACATGCAGACCCCAGCCCAAGCACTCGCCCGACTGCTCGCCAACCCGGCAGCAGCATGACCGTTGCTAAGACCGGTTGAGCCCGCCCCCTCCAGAACGTCCGGGAGTGCCCGGGCGGTGATGCGCGTGGTGCAGGTGGTGCGCCCCGGCCCGACCCTGACCCACACGGCGACAACGCGGAAAAGGCCGCCACCCCGAGGGGGTGACGGCCTTCCGTGAAGACTCAGATCAGCGGGTGACCTTGCCGGCCTTGAGGCAGCCGGTGCACACGTTGAGGCGCTTGGGGGTGCCGTTGACCGTGGCACGCACGCGCTGGATGTTGGGGTCGAAGCGACGCTTCGTGATCTTGCGCGACCACGGCCGGTTGTTGCCGAAGCCAGGCTTCTTGGCGCAGATGTCGCAGACGGCAGCCACCGTGAACTCCTGAAAAATCGAGGTACGAGAAAAAGGGGCCCGAACGAGCGGGCAACCGAGCCAGAGTATCCGATTGCCCCGCTCCGGTGCGAATCGATGCAGAGCCACTAATCTGTGGCCCTCAACCGGGTGGGCAACGGCAAAGGTGTCAGACATCCGGCGGATCACCCGAATCGGCGACACGAGGCAGGCGATGGAAGCACCCGAGAGCGGCAGCATCCAGCTCGCGACCGTGCTGCTGTTCGTCGACATCGCGACCGACGCCCTCGCCGAGGCGCGCGAGGAGATCGACGCCCTCAACGTCTATCCCGTGCCCGACGGCGACACCGGCACCAACATGTACCTCACCGTCTCCGCCGCCCGCGAGGCCATCCGCGAGGCCAGCGCCGGCGACCCCCACGCCGACCGCCGTACGTCGCTCGCCGCGTGCAGCCGTGGCGCGCTGCTCGGCGCCCGCGGCAACTCCGGGGTCATCCTGAGCGTGATGCTCGGCGCCGTCTGCAGCCGGATCGCCTCCTCGACCGAGGGGGAGCGCAACGCGCAGATCATGGCCGACGCGCTGACCGAGGCCGCCGACGCGAGCTATGCCGCGGTCGGCACCCCCGTCGAGGGCACGATCCTGACGGTCGCCCGGGCGGCGGCCGTGGCCGCCAACGAGTGCGCGGCCCGCGAGGACGCCCGCGCCCGCGACGTGATGGTCGCCGCCGCCGCGGGTGCCCGCACCGCCCTGGCCCACACGCCCGAGCAGCTCAAGACGCTCGCCGACGCCGGGGTCGTCGACGCCGGTGGCCGCGGCCTGAGCGTCATCCTCGACGCGGCCGAGACCGTGCTGACCGGCCGGCGCCCGATCCCGGTGACCAGTCCCTTCGGGCAGTACGCCATCCCGATCCCACAGTCCGCCGAGGTCGTCGAGGGCGACCTGACGGCCGACGGCCCGTCGTACGAGGTGATGTACCTCCTCGATGCCGAGGACGACCGCATCCCGGTGCTGAAGAAGACCCTGGCCGGGCTCGGTGACTCCCTCGTGGTCGTCGGCAACGAGGGGCTGTGGAACGTCCACGTCCACGTCGACGACGTCGGCGCCGCGATCGAGGCCGGCATCGAGGCCGGCCGCCCCCACCGCGTCCGCGTGACCCACTTCGCCGAGCAGGTGGCCGAGTCCGCCCAGCGCGCCAGCTCCCGCACCGGTCGCCGCATCGTCACCGTCTCCGCCGGTCCCGGGCTCACGGCCCTGTTCGAGGAGGCCGGAGCCGTCGTGGTCGAGGGCGGGCCGGGCCGCCGCCCGTCCGCCGGCCAGCTCCTCGAGGCCATCACGGCGTGCGGGGCGGCCGAGGTCGTCGTGTTGCCCAACGACGCCGACTCGGTCCGCGTCGCCCAGATCGCGGCCCGCACGGCCGAGGAGGACGAGGGCATGCGCGTCGCCGTCGTCCCCACCCAGGCGCAGGTCCAGGGCCTGGCCGCGCTGGCCGTCCACGAGCCCGGACGCAGCTTCGACCAGGACGTCCTCGAGATGACCGCCACCGCCCGGCACGCCCGCCACGGCGCGGTCACCGTGGCCGCCAAGCAGGCCATCACGATGGCCGGTCCGTGCGAGCCCGGCGACGTGCTCGGCGTCATCGCCGGCGACTTCGCCGTGATCGGGGACGACCTCGAGCGGGTCGCCACCGACGTCCTGGACCGCCTCCTCGGCGGTGGCGGCGAGCTCGTGACCATCGTGGCCGGCGCGGGGGAGGGCCACGGCGCCCTCGCCGAGCGCTGCGCCGCCTGGGTGGAGGAGCACCACCCCCACGTGGACGTCGTGTCCTACGAGGGCGGCCAGGACCGCTACCCGCTGCTGGTGGCCGTCGAGTGATCGGGCTCGACTCGCCCATCGAGACCGTCCTCGGTGACCAGGCGACCAAGCGCAAGAAGATCGTCGAGGGGCTCGGCCTCCGCACGGTCGGCGACCTGCTGCGCCACTTCCCGCGCCGCTACGTCAAGACCGGCGAGCTCACCAAGGTCGCCGAGCTCGAGGACGGCCAGATGCTCACGATCGTCGGCCAGATCACCCGCTCGAAGGTCAACACCTACACCGACCGACGCACCGGCCGGACGGCGTACCGCCTCGACACCGTCGTCTCCACCGACGGCCCCAGCCTGAAGATGACGTTCTTCGCCAAGTCCCAGCACGTCGGCGAGTGGCACGCCCGGCGGCTCCCGGTCGGCCGTCGCGGCATCTTCGTCGGCAAGGTCAGCTCCTTCCGCCAGGAGTGGCAGCTCACCAACCCGCAGATGGCGCTGTTCGGCCCCGACGACGCCGGCGACGAGAGCGCGCAGGCCACCCTCGACTCGATCGGCGACCTCTACCCGATCTACCCCCTGACCAAGGGCGTCGACTCGTGGGACCTCCAGCGCGCCATCACGTTCGCCCGCACGGTCCTCGACGAGCTCCCCGAGCTGCTGCCCGACGCCGTCCGGGAGCAGTACGCCGTCGTGGACGCGCGTCAGGCACTCGACTGGATCCACGCCCCCGACGACTACGCGCAGGTCGGCGCCGCCCACCGGCGCTATCGCTTCGAGGAGGCCCTGGTCACCCAGCTGGTGCTGATGCGCCGCCGGCGGGCCACCCAGGCTCTCGGTGCCCGGGCCCGGACCGGCGACCAGGGGCGGCTGCTCGAGGCGTTCGACCAGCGGCTGCCCTTCGAGCTGACCGCCGGCCAGGCCGAGATCGGCGCCGATCTCGAGCACGACCTCGCCCAGCCACACCCGATGAACCGCCTCCTGCAGGGTGAGGTCGGCTCGGGCAAGACCCTCGTCGCCCTGCGCGCGATGCTCCGCACCGTCGACTCCGGCGGCCAGGCCGCGCTGCTGGCCCCCACCGAGGTGCTCGCCCAGCAGCACCACCGCTCGATCAGCGCCCTGCTCGGCGACCTCGCCGCCGGCGGCATGCTCGGCGGCTCGGAGGACGCCACGACCGTGGCCCTGCTGACCGGCTCGATGGCCAAGGCCCAGCGGGCCGAGGCGATGCTGCGGATCGCCAGCGGCGAGGCCGGCATCGTCATCGGCACCCACGCGCTGCTGGAGGAGCGGGTCTCCTTCGCCGACCTCGGCCTGGTCGTCGTCGACGAGCAGCACCGCTTCGGTGTCGAGCAGCGCGCGGCCCTCACCTCCAAGGCCGGGGCCCCGCCCCACGTCCTCGTCATGACCGCCACCCCGATCCCGCGCACCGTCGCGATGACCGTCTTCGGCGACCTCGAGACCTCCACCCTCACCGAGCTGCCCGCCGGCCGCGCCCCGATCCAGACCAACGTCGTGCCGCTCGCCGAGCAGCCGGCCTGGATCGCCCGCGTCTGGCAGCGCGTCCGCGAGGAGGTGGGCAAGGGCCACCAGGCCTACGTCGTCTGCCCGCGGATCACCGGCGACGAGCTCGAGCAGGGCGAGGCCGACCAGCGCGACCTCGACGAGGACGGCAACGAGACCGCCGCGCCGGCCGGCTCGCTGGCCGCCGTCGAGGACGTCGTCGCCGAGCTCTCGGAGGGGCCGCTGCACGGCCTGCGGGTCGCGATGCTGCACGGCAAGCTCCCGCCCGACGAGAAGGACCGCACCATGCGGGCCTTCGCGGCCGGGGAGATCGACGTCCTGGTCTCGACCACCGTGATCGAGGTCGGCGTCGACGTCGCCAACGCCACCGCGATGGTCCTGCTGGACGCCGACCGGTTCGGCGTCAGCCAGCTCCACCAGCTGCGCGGCCGGGTCGGTCGTGGCGGCCACCCCGGCCTGTGCCTCCTGGTCTCGCGCGCCGAGGTCGGCACGCCCGCCCGCGACCGTCTCGACGCCGTGGCGAGCACCACCGACGGCTTCGAGCTCAGCCGCGTCGACCTCGAGCAGCGCCGCGAGGGCGACGTCCTGGGTGCGTCCCAGAGCGGTTTCCGGTCCAGTCTCCAGACCCTGCGCGTGCTGCGGGACGAGAAGACGATCCTGGCCGCCCGTGCAGCCGCCGAGGACCTCCTCGACCGTGACCCGGACCTCCTGGAGAGCCCGTTGCTGGGGGCCGCGGTGGAATCGTTGGAGCAATCACGGCAGTCTGACTTCATGGAGAAGTCATGAGGGGCCGTCTGCTCGCGACCGGGGACCACGTTCCCCGATGACGCGGATCATCGGCGGCTCAGCGGGGGGCCGCCGGATCGTCACCCCTCGCGGCTCGAGCACCCGTCCCACCAGCGACCGCGTCCGGGAAGCACTCTTCTCGGCCGTCGAGTCGTGGTGCGGCTCGCTCCACGGCCTGCGCTTCCTCGACCTGTACGCCGGATCGGGCGCCGTCGGCCTCGAGGCCTGGTCCCGGGGCGCGGGTGTCGTGACGCTCGTGGAGCAGGACCGCAAGACCGCCTCCCTGATCGCCGAGAACGCCCGCAGCCTGGGCTACCCGCGGGCCCACGTCGTGGCCGCCGCGGTCTCGGGCACGCTGCGCCGGCTCCCGACGGCGCCGTACGACGTGGCGTTCCTCGACCCGCCCTACCCCCTGGGCGAGGACGAGGTGGCCGACGACCTCGGCGCGCTGGTCGAGCACGGCTGGCTCGTCCCGGGTGCCATGGTCGTGGTGGAGCGCTCGGTGCGCAGCCCCGAGCCCACGTGGCCCGACGGCATCACCGGCACCCGCGAGAAGAAGTACGGCGAGACGGTGCTTTGGTACGGTCACGCCGCCGCGCCCCCGACGGACCCCGAGGAGTAATCGTGCGCCGAGCCGTCTGCCCCGGATCCTTCGACCCGGTCACCAACGGGCACCTCGACATCGTCCGGAGGGCCTCGACGCTCTTCGACGAGGTCGTCGTCGCCGTGGGCGTCAACAAGTCCAAGAACCGGCTGTTCAGCGCCGAGGAGCGCATCGCGATGCTCGAGAAGGCGTGCGCGGGCTTCGACAACGTCCGCGTCGACGGTTTCACCGGGCTGCTGACCGACTTCTGCAAGGAACGCGACATCCACGCCATCGTCAAGGGCCTGCGCGCGGTCAGCGACTTCGACTACGAGCTGCAGATGGCGCAGATGAACTCCTCGCTCACCGACGTCGAGACGGTCTTCGTCCCGACCAGCCCGGAGTGGTCGTTCCTGGCCTCCAGCCTGGTCAAGGAGGTGGCGATGTTCGGCGGCGACGTGTCGAGCCTGATCCCCGGCTTCGTGCACGAGGCGCTCGTCGCGCGCCTGGCCGAGCGCCGGGCCGACGGCGACGCGTGATGCGCGCAGTTTGGTCGCGCAACCCCAAGACCGTTAACATTCTGGGCGATCTGTTGTGCCTCGAACCGGAAGTGATCTCCTGAGCAAACTGGACCCGAGAGCGCCGCTCGTGCTCGACACCCGCGAGCTCGGCCGCCGCCCGGGGTCCCAGCGCGAGGTGACACGCACGGTTCCGGCACCTGCAGATCTGGGCATCGAAGTCCTTCGTGTCCCCGAAGGCTCGCCGGTCGAACTCGACCTGCGGCTGGAGGCGGTCATGGAGGGAGTGCTGGTCACGGGCACGGCGGAAGCCGCGCTCGAGGGCGAGTGCGTGCGGTGCCTGGAACCCATCGAGGACGAGATGTCCGCGACGTTCCAGGAGCTGTACGTCTACGACGACCCTCACGACAAGCATTCCTCTCCTGAGGAGGATGATGAGGTCAGCAAGCTCCAGGACGACCTGCTCGACCTGGAGCCTGCACTGCGCGACGCGGTGGTGCTCGCACTGCCGTTCCAGCCGCTGTGCGAGGACGACTGTCCCGGACTGTGCACCGAGTGTGGTGCGCGCCTGGCCGACGATCCCGAGCACGACCACGCGGCACCGATCGACCCCCGCTGGGCAGGGCTGACCACGCTCCAGCAGGACCCCGAAGCATCTGAGTAATTCACACGCGGCCGGAAGTTCCGGTCCTGGTAGAGGAGAAAACTGTGGCTGTCCCGAAGCGGAAGATGTCGCGCAGCAACACGCGTCACCGTCGTTCGGCCTGGAAGGCCGTTGCGCCGACCCTGGTGACCTGCGCGAACCCCGCCTGCGGTGCCAAGCACCTCCCGCACCGTGCGTGCGGCGAGTGCGGCCAGTACGGCGCTCGCGCTGACCGTCGTCAGGTTCTCTGATCCCGCCGGTCCACTGAGCAACTACGGCGAGCTGCGAGCAGCGCTCGGGGATCCGATCCTGGACCCCGAGCTGCTCGAGCGAGCCCTCACCCACCGGTCGTACGCCTACGAGAACGGCGGCCTGCCGACCAACGAGCGCCTGGAGTTCCTGGGCGACTCGGTGCTCGGCGTCGTCGTGACCGAGACGCTCTACCGCGCCCACCCGGACCTCTCCGAGGGCCGGCTGGCGAAGCTGCGTGCGGCGGTCGTCAACGCCCGTGCCCTGGCCGAGGTCGGCCGCGGGATCGGCGTCGGCGACCACGTCAAGCTCGGGCGCGGCGAGGAGTCGACGGGGGGCCGCAACAAGGCCTCGATCCTCTCCGACACCGTCGAGGCCGTGATCGGTGCCGTGCACCTGTCCGGCGGTGGCTTCGAGACCTCCGCCGAGGTCGTCCACCGCCTCTTCGACCCGCTCATCGAGGCCGCGTCCGCCCTCGGTGCGGGCCTGGACTGGAAGACCTCCCTCCAGGAGCTCTCCGCCGAGCACAGCCTCGGCGTGCCCGAGTACGTCATCGCCGACGAGGGCCCCGACCACATGAAGACCTTCACCGCTCAGGTGCGGGTCGGCGAGGGCCTCTACGGCAACGGCGTCGGCCGCTCCAAGAAGGAGGCCGAGCAGGCCGCCGCGGAGACGGCCTACGGCGAGATCGCCGCCGACCTCGGGGTCGAGGACCCCGCGATCGGCGCGGCCCACTCGGCCGCCCGCAAGAACTGACGCCGGGCCTCCCGTGCCCGAGCTGCCCGAGGTCGAGGTCGTCCGCGCCGGCCTCGAACGCCACGTCCTCGGCGCCACCATCACCCGCGTCGACGTGCTCCACCCGCGGCCGGTGCGCCGCGACCTGCGCGGTCCCGCCGGGTTCGCCGCCGCCCTGACCGGGCGCCGGATCGAGGCCGCCCGTCGCCGCGGCAAGTACCTCTGGCTGCCCCTCGACAACGGCGACGCCCTGCTCGGCCACCTCGGCATGAGCGGCCAGATGCTGGTCCAGCCGCCCGAGGCCCCCGACGAGCGGCACCTCCGGGTCCGACTTGCGCTGGCGGGCGCGGCCGAGGGCCGCGAGCTCCGCTTCGTCGACCAGCGGATGTTCGGCGGCCTGTCGGTCTCCGCCGGCGGAGCCGTGCTCCCGCCCGAGATCGCCCACATCGCCCGCGACCCGCTCGACCCGGAGTTCGACGACGACGAGTTCGTCCGCAAGGTCCGCACGCGTGCCTCCGGCGTCAAGCGCCAGCTGCTCGACCAGAACCTCGTCAGCGGCGTCGGCAACATCTACGCCGACGAGGCGCTCTGGCGGGCCCGCGTGCACGGCGAGCGGCCGGGGGAGCGGCTGACCGCGACCCAGGTCCGCGAGCTGCTCGGCCACGCCCGCACCGTCATGACCGACGCCCTCGGCCAGGGCGGCACGTCCTTCGACGCCCTCTACGTCAACGTCAACGGAGAGTCGGGCTACTTCGACCGCTCGCTGCACGCCTACGGGCGCGAGAACGAGCCCTGCGACCGGTGCGGCACACCCATCCGCCGGGTCGCGTTCATGAACCGGTCGTCGTACTTCTGCCCGGTCTGCCAGCCGGTCCCGCGCACCCGCCGTACGCCGGCGGCCCGCCGGCCCGTACCCCAGCATTTGCCGACCGCGGATTGACCGGACGCCGCTCTGGTGGGACTCTTGAAGACGGCCCGCTACCGCGTGCTGTCCCTCCCCTCGGAAGGCTTGTCCATGGCCAAGGCGCTGATCGGCTACATGAACAGCGACCTGCGGACCCCGGCTCGTCTCACCGCCGAGAATGCTCGGCTGCGGGCGCGCGTGGGCGAGCTGGAGTCGCTCGTGCTCCGGCTCAGCGAGGAGAACGACCGGCTGACGGCCTCCCAGGCCGCCCAGCTGCTCGACCTCGAGTCCGCAGCACTTCAGGAGATGCAGCCCGCCTAGGCCAGCTGCGCGCGTGACCATCCGGCGTTCGCGCCGTTGGAGCGTCATGCGCCTCCTCGCCTCGCTCGCTGCCACGCTCACGCTGGGTGCCGCCGTCGGCGTCGCCGCTCCGGCGTCTGCCCACGGTGACCACACGGCACCCCACGGCAACCAGACGGCACTCGTGCCGGGCACGGGCAGCACGCTGCTCTCGAGCCCCAACGTCACGCACCTGTCGGCCAACCCCTCCCAGGTCGGCATCTCGGGGTGCTTCATGCGCACCGCGCCGGTCCTGGTGACCAGCGGCGCCGACTCGGTCCGGGTCTGGGACGTCACCGACGCCGCCCACCCCGCGCTGGTCGGGGTGCTGCCCAACGTGCTGTTCGAGAACGAGGCGATGAACTGCGGCGAGCGCCGCACGGCTGACGGCATCGCGCGCTTCGCGCTGATCGGCGTCGACTCGGTGCAGTCCTCGCCGGGCGACATCCAGCACTCCAACGTCGGGGGCGGGGAGATGATCGTCGTCGACGTCACCGACCCGACCAACCCCGTGATCCGCTCCCGCGCGCCCGGCACGACGAGCACCCACACGGTGGCCTGCGTGACGTCGGCCAACTGCCGTTACGTCTACTCGGCCGGCGAGGGCAACCACTTCTCGATCTTCGACCTGCGCGACCTCGACCACCCCCAGGAGGTCGACGCGAAGCCCGGCGAGGAGGGCGTGCAGCCGTTCTGGTCGCCGACCGCGGGCCACAAGTGGAACTTCGACGCCGCCGGCTACGGCACCCACACCGGCTGGAACGGCGCCTCGATCTGGAGCACCGACAACCCTGCCAAGCCGCACCTGGTCACCACGACCGGGCTGGCCGGCAAGGGCAAGGACCCGGCGTACCCCGGCTGGAACAACTTCATCGAGCACAACTCCTTCCGTCCCAACGCGCGGGCGTTCAAGGCGGGAGCCTCGCCGTCGTTCGCGCACGGCAACGTGCTGCTGACGACCGAGGAGGACTACGAGCAGACCGACTGCACCCAGGCCGGGTCCTTCCAGACCTGGTGGGTCAAGCGGCTCGACGGCACCCCGTCGGCGATCGTCCCGCTGGACAAGGTGGAGCTCTCCGACCTCGGCGACTTCCCGCTGCCGCAGGGCGCCTTCTGCTCCTCGCACTGGTTCGACTTCCACCCCAGCGGCATCGTCGCGGTCGGCTTCTACGGCGGCGGCACGCAGTTCGTCGACGCGCGCGACCCGCGGCACCTGAAGTCCTACGGCTACGCCGTGTGGGGCTCCTCGGAGGTCTGGGACACCATGTGGGTCCCCGTCTACGACGCCCAGGGCCACCAGACCGGCGCCAAGAGCAACGTCGCCTACGCGATCGACCTGGTCCGCGGCCTCGACGTCTACGCCGTCGACCTCCCCGGCGACGGGATCGGCGCCCGGCCGGCCACCTCCGTCGTCCCCGACAGCACGCTGGTCGACCGGGCCCAGGACGGCGTCGTCCCGATCGGGCTGGTCGGTGCGGCGATGGCCCTCACCATCGGTGTGCGCCGCCGCCAGCGCACGCGCGCCTGAGTCGAAAACCGGAGGAAACCCTGGCCGCTCGGGGCTAGGGTTTCCTGCTTGTGAGCAGCCTGGTCGAAGCCGTCGTCCCGTCGCGCCTCGGGAGCGGGTTCCGGTGGCTGCTGGCCTCCTCGTGGATCTCCAACCTCGGCGACGGCATCGCCATCGCGGCCGGCCCGCTGCTGGTCGCCTCCCAGACGCACGACCCCTTCGTCGTCGCGCTCGCGGCGCTGCTGCAGTGGCTGCCGCCGATGCTCTTCGGGCTGTACGCCGGCGCGCTGTCCGACCGGCTCGACCGCCGCGCCATCGTGGTCACCGTCGACCTGCTCCGTGCGGTCGTGCTGGTGCTGATCGGGTTCACGGTCATCACCGGCACGGTGTCGGTGGCCGTCGTGCTGCTCGGGCTGTTCCTGCTCGGCACGGCCGAGGTGTTCGCCGACAACACCTCGCAGACGCTGCTGCCGATGATCGTGGCCCGCGACGACCTGGCCGTGGCCAACTCGCGCCTCCAGACGGGCTTCATCACGGTCAACCAGCTGGCCGGGCCGCCGATCGGCGCCGCACTGTTCGCGGCGGGGATGTCCACGCCGTTCCTGACCCAGGCGGTGCTGGTCGCGGCGGGCGCACTGCTCGTCTCGCGCGTGGTGCTGCCCGAGCACGGCCGGGCCACCGAGACGCCGACCAGGATCCGCGAGGACATCGCCGAGGGATTCCGCTGGGTCTGGCACCACGCGGCCGTCCGCACGCTGGTGCTCACGATCTTCACCTTCAACATCACCTTCGGCGCCGCCTGGTCGGTGCTGGTGCTCTACGCCACGGTGCACCTGGGCATGGGCGCGGTCGGCTTCGGCCTGCTCACCACGGTCTCGGCCGTCGGCGGCCTGGCGGGCACGCTGTCCTACACGTGGATCACGGCCCGGGTCAGCCTCGGCAACATCATGCGCATCGGGCTGGTGATCGAGACCTTCACGCACCTGTTCCTCGCGCTCACGACCGTCCCGTGGGTGGCCCTGGTGATCTTCTTCGTCTTCGGCGCCCACGCGTTCATCTGGGGGACCACCTCGATCACCGTCCGCCAGCGTGCCGTGCCGACCGACCTCCAGGGACGGGTCGGGGCCGTCAACGGCGTCGGCGTCTTCGGCGGCCTCGTGATCGGCTCCGGCATCGGCGGCGTGATCGCGCGGCAGTGGGGCGTGACCGCGCCGTTCTGGTTCGCCTTCGTCGGGTCGGCCGTCTTCGTCGTCCTGATCTGGCGCCAGCTCACCCACATCGCCCACGCCGACGAGGAGCCGGTCGGCACCAGTCCTTCGAGCCTCCCCTGAACCGGGGGCGCCGCCGGGTAGGGTGAGCGGCGCTGTACCCGTCACCGGGCTTCCCCCTCGTGGCTGTGAACCATGCAGCCATCGATGCAGTGTCGTGCACGGACCGACCACCCCCGGTGGGTCCGAGGATGTGAGGAGCCCGCGTTGTACCTGAAGAGCCTGACCCTCAAGGGGTTCAAGTCCTTCGCCTCCTCCACCACGCTGCAGCTGGAGCCCGGCATCACCTGCATCGTGGGCCCCAACGGCTCGGGCAAGTCCAACGTGGTCGACGCCCTCGCCTGGGTCATGGGCGAGGCCAGCGCCAAGTCGCTGCGCGGCGGCAAGATGGACGACGTCATCTTCGCCGGCACCTCCGGCCGCCCCCCGCTGGGCCGCGCCGAGGTGCTGCTGACCATCGACAACTCCGACGGGGCGCTCCCCATCGAGTACGCCGAGGTCACGATCAGCCGCACGATGTTCCGCAGCGGCGGGTCCGAGTACGCCATCAACGGCAGCTCGTGCCGCCTGCTCGACGTCCAGGAGCTGCTCTCCGACTCCGGCATCGGCCGCGAGATGCACGTGATCGTCGGGCAGGGCCAGCTCGACTCGATCCTGCACGCGACCCCCGAGGACCGCCGCGGCTTCATCGAGGAGGCCGCCGGCGTCCTCAAGCACCGCAAGCGCAAGGAGAAGGCGCTCCGCAAGCTCGACTCCACCGAGGGCAACCTCACCCGCCTCTCGGACCTCCTCAGCGAGATCCGTCGCCAGCTCAAGCCACTCGGCCGCCAGGCCGAGGTGGCCCGCAAGGCCGCGGCCGTGCAGGCCGACGTGCGCGACGCCCGCGCCCGCCTGATGGCCGACGACCTGGCCACGGCGCGCACCTCGCTGGAGCAGGAGATGGCCGACGAGTCCGTGTTGCTCCAGCGGCGCGAGGAGGTCGAGGGAGCCCTGGCGCGCACCCGGGAGGCCGAGGCCGCCCTCGAGGCCGCGCTCCGCGAGGACCTGCCGGCGCTGGCCGCCGCCCAGGAGACGTGGTTCGCCCTGTCGGGCCTGCGCGAGCGGCTGCGCGGCACCCAGTCGCTGGCCGCCGAGCGGGTCCGCAACGCCGCCGGCACCCGCGACTCCGAGGAGCAGCACTCCGGGCGCGACCCCGAGCAGCTCGAGGCGGAGGCCGAGAGGGTCCGCCAGCAGGAACAGCAGATCGGCGCCGAGGTCGAGGCCCACCGCCAGGCGCTCGAGCTGGCCGTCACCGCGCGCCGCGGCGCCGAGGAGGCCGCGGCCGAGGAGGAGCGGCGCGTCGCCGGCCTCCAGCGGGCTGCCGCCGACCGCCGCGAGGGGCTCGCCCGCCTGCACGGCCAGGTCAACGCCCTGAAGTCCCGTGCAGCCGCCGCCGACGACGAGGTGGGCCGACTGGGCGTGGCCCGCGAGGACGCCCTTCGTCGTGCCGAGCGCGCCCAGCGCGACTTCACCGCGCTGGAGACCAAGGTCGCCGGGCTCGACGCCGGCGAGGAGGGCCTCGACGCAGAGCACGAGGCCGCCAGCGGCCTGCTCGACGACATCGAGGAGCGGCTCGCCAAGGCCCGCGACGAGGCCCAGCAGGCCGACCGCGACCGGTCCACGCTCGCGGCCCGCAAGGACGCCCTCGAGATGGGCCTCAACCGCAAGGACGGCGCCGGCGCGCTGCTCGCCGCGAGCGACCAGGTCTCCGGCCTGCTCGGCTCGGTCGCCGCGCTGCTCTCGGTCCGCGCCGGCTACGAGGCCGCCGTCGCCGGCGCGCTCGGGTCGGCCTCCGACGCGGTGGCCGTGCAGGACGCCGACGCCGCGATCGCCGCCATCGGGCACCTCAAGGACGACGACCTCGGTCGGGCCGGCCTGATCCTCGGCGGCGCCGGCGACGCCGACCGCGACTGGCCGGGCCTCCCGGGCCACGCGACGTACGCCGTCGACGTGGTCGAGTGCCCCGACGCCCTCGGCGGCGCACTGGCCCGGCTGTTGTTCAAGGTCGCGGTCGTCGACGACCTCGCGGACGCCCAGCTCCTCGTCGCCCAGCTCCCCGACGTCACCGCGGTCACCCGCGAGGGCGACGTGCTCGGCGCCCACTTCGCCTCCGGCGGCTCCTCCAAGCAGCCCAGCCTCATCGAGATCCAGGCCGCGGTCGACGAGGCCGCCACCCAGCTCGCCGAGGCCATCGCCGCCTCCGAGCGGCTCGGCTTCGACATGTCCCGCCTCGAGGCCGAGCGCCTCGACGCCCAGAAGCGCGTCGACGTGGCGCTGGCCAAGCTGCACGAGTCCGACGCCACGCTGGCCGCGGTGGCCGAGGAGCTCGGCCAGTACGGCTCCCAGGCCCGCGCCGCCCGCGGCGAGGCCGAGCGGGTCGCCGCGGCCATCGAGAAGGCCCAGGCGGCCCGTGACCAGGACCTCGCCGGCCTCGCCGAGCTCGAGGAGCGCCTCGCCCGCGCGGAGGACGTCTCCGAGGAGGAGCCCGACACCGCCGACCGCGAGCGCCTCGTCGAGGAGGCCCGCACCTCCCGCCAGGCCGAGATGGACGCCCGCCTGTCCCTGCGCACCTCCGAGGAGCGCGCCCGTGCCCTGCACGGCCGCGCCGACTCCCTCGTGCGTGCCGCCCGCGCCGAGCGCGAGGCCCGCGCCAAGGCCGCCGAGCGTCGTGAGCGGCTGCTCCGCGAGGGCCGCGCCGCCGAGGCCGTCGGCGTCGCCGTCGGCTTCGTGCTCGGCCGGCTCGAGGTCTCGATCCACCGCGCCACCGAGGCCCGGACCGCCGTGGAGCAGGCCCGGCAGGGCCGCGAGCAGGAGCTGCTCGACGTCCGCGCCCGGCTCCGCGACCTCGGCCGCGAGCACGACGAGCTGGTCAACTCCGTCCACCGCGACGAGATGGCCCGCACCCAGCAGCGGATGCGCATCGAGCAGCTCGAGGAGCGTGCCCTCGAGGAGCTCGGCCTCGACCCCGAGGGCCTGGTCGCCGACTACGGCCCCGACCAGCTCGTCCCGGCCACCTCGCCCGACGAGGACGGCACCTTCCCCGAGCCGGTCGCCTACGTCCGCGAGGAGCAGCAGAAGCGGCTCCGCACGGCCGAGCGCGCCCTGGCCATGCTCGGCAAGGTCAACCCGCTCGCCCTCGAGGAGTTCTCGGCGCTGGAGGAGCGGCACAAGTTCCTCACCGAGCAGCTCGAGGACCTCAAGAAGACCCGCAAGGACCTCCTCGACATCGTCAAGGAGGTCGACGACCGCGTCGAGCAGGTCTTCACCGAGGCCTACGCCGACGTGTCCCGCGCCTTCGACGCGACGTTCGCGCGGCTCTTCCCCGGCGGTGAGGGCCGCCTGGTCCTCACCCAGCCCGACGACATGCTCAACACCGGCATCGAGGTCGAGGCCCGCCCCGCCGGCAAGAAGGTCAAGCGGCTCTCGCTGCTGTCCGGTGGCGAGCGTTCGCTCGTGGCGGTCTGCTTCCTCGTCTCGCTGTTCAAGGCGCGCCCCTCGCCGTTCTACATCCTCGACGAGGTCGAGGCCGCGCTCGACGACACCAACCTCGGCCGCCTGCTGGAGATCTACGAGGAGCTCCGCGAGAACTCCCAGCTGCTCGTGATCACCCACCAGAAGCGGACCATGGAGGTCGGCGACGCGCTCTACGGCGTCACCATGCGCGGCGACGGCGTCTCGGCCGTCATCAGCCAGCGGCTCCGCGAGGCGGAACCAGCCTGATGTCCGCCCGCCCCACCCGCGCCGACTACGTCGCCTGGCGCACCGTCACCACGCGCTGGCGCGACGACGACGCCTACGGCCACCTCAACAACGCGACCTACTACGAGCTCTTCGACACCGCCGTCAACGCCCACCTCTACGAGGCGACCGGGCTGGACGTCCGGCGGCTTCCGCAGATCGGGGTCGTGGCCGAGACGTCGTGCCGCTACTTCCGCGAGATCGGCTTCCCGGCGCCCATCGAGACCGGGATGGTGGTCGACAAAGTCGGCACCTCGTCGGTGATCTACCGGATCGGGCTCTTCCAGGGCGACAGCGACGAGGCGGCCGCCGAGGGGCGGTTCGTCCACGTCTACGTCGACAACACCGACCCGGCCCGGCCGGTCACCCCGATGCCCGACGTGATCCGCGCCGCAGTGGAGCCCCTGCACCGGACTCCCTGATCCGGCACGTCACCACGGGTGTGACAGCGTGGGCCACGGGGTAAGACACCTGTGACCCACCCCGGGAGGAACCCACCGTGCTCGTCATCATCGTCGTGATGCTCGTGATCCTGGCGCTCGCCGGGCTCGTCGTGACCTACGTGGCCTTCCCGCACCGCGGGGAAGAGGTCCCCAACGCGCCCTGGCTGGGCGAGGCGATGACCAAGGCCGTCGAGGCCGCCCCCACGATCGACAACACCGCGCCCGAGCAGGCCGAGCCCGCAGGCGGGTGGCGCCCCGCCGCCGACCGCGCCTCCTGACGCCGGCCGCCTCCCTGCGCGATGCCGGGGGAGCAGCGGCTCTCTGATTGGATTGCGCCATGACACTCCTGGTGCTGTTCGTCCTCATCGGCGTGGTTGCCGTGGCCCTCATCGGCCTCGGAGTCACCTTCCTGGTGAGCTCCCGGCGCGGTCGCGTCGAGCCGCCGCGCGGCGGCACCGACGTCATCGCGCCTCCGACCGAGGCACCGACCGAGCGGCCGACCGCTGCAGCGCCCCCGGCGCCCGTCGAGGTCGAGCCCGCGGCCCCGGTCCTGGAGAAGCCCGAGGGCACCGCCTCCCGACTCGTCCGGCTCCGTCAGCGCCTGTCCGGCTCCCAGGGCACCCTGGGGCGCGGCCTGCTCGCGCTGCTCTCGCGCGACCGGCTCGACGAGGACACCTGGGAGTCCATCGAGGACACCCTGCTGACCGCCGACATCGGCGTCGCTCCCACCCAGCAGCTCGTCGAGAAGCTGCGCACCCGCCTCCGCGTGGACGGCTCCGACGCGGGTGACGCCCGCAGCGTGCTCCGTGAGGAGCTGCTCGCGCTCGTCGACCCGACCATGGACCGCCGCCTGCAGGTCAGCGGTGCGGACGGCAAGCCCGGCGTCGTACTCGTTGTGGGCGTCAACGGCGCCGGCAAGACCACCACCGTCGGCAAGATCGCCCGCATCCTCGTCGCCGAGGACCGCTCCGTCGTGCTCGGTGCCGCCGACACCTTCCGCGCCGCCGCCGTCGAGCAGCTCGCGACCTGGGGCGAGCGCGTCGGCGTCGAGGTCGTCCGCGGCCCGGAGGGCACCGACCCCGCCAGCGTGGCCTTCGAGGCGGTCAAGGAGGGCGTGGACCGGGGCGTGGACACCGTCATCGTCGACACCGCCGGCCGCCTCCAGAACAAGGCTGGCCTCATGGACGAGCTCGGCAAGGTCAAGCGCGTCATCGAGAAGCAGGCGCCCGTGACCGAGGTGCTGCTCGTCCTGGACGCCACCACGGGCCAGAACGGCATGATCCAGGCCCGCGTCTTCAGCGAGGTCGTCGACGTCACCGGCATCGTGCTGACCAAGCTCGACGGCTCCGCCAAGGGCGGCATCGTGGTCGCCGTCCAGCGGGAGCTCGGCGTGCCGGTCAAGCTCGTGGGGCTCGGCGAGGGTGCCGACGACCTCGCGCCGTTCGACTCCGGGGCGTTCGTCGACGCCCTCCTCGGCTGAGCCAGCCGCCAGGTGCGCCGACTCGGCCTTGAGATCCCGTTCACACGGAAGTAACACAGGGGCGGAACTCGTTTCCTGACCGCAACACAGGGACACGAGCGGTGAAACCTCCTCACCGGAGTGTTGCCGGCAAGTGGGATGCGAACCTCGTAGACAGAGCAGTCGACCAGGGGAAACGTCTCGAAACTGGCAACTCCTGGAGGTTCTGTGGACGGCTATTACGCCTTCATGCTGGTGGCGACGGCTCTCGTCCTGATGATGACTGTTCCGGCCCTGGCGCTCTTCTACGGCGGCATGACCCGCTCCAAGTCGGTCCTGAACATGATGATGATGTCGTACGCCGCCTTCGCGGTGGCGGCCATCGTGTTCGTGCTGTGGGGCTGGTCCGAGGGCTGGGGCGCCGACGGCGCCGGCAACGCCAACGGCAAGCTCATCGCCAACCCGTTCGACATGTTCGGGCTCGACGGCGTCTCGCACATCAACTACATCTACGTGCTCTTCCAGCTCACGTTCGCAGCCATCACGGTCGCGCTGATCTCGGGCGCCATCGCCGACCGCGTCAAGCTGTCGTCCTGGATCGTGTTCGTCCCGATCTGGCTGACGCTGTGCTACTTCCCGATCGCCCACAACGTCTGGGCCGGCGGGTGGCTCGCGAGCCACTGGGTCGCCCAGGACTACGCCGGTGGCACCGTGGTGCACATCAACGCCGGTATCGCCGGTGGTGTGCTCGCGCTGATCATCGGCAAGCGGGTCGGCTTCATGAAGGAGCCGATGAAGCCGCACAACCTGACGCTCACCATGATCGGCGCCGGCCTGCTGTGGTTCGGCTGGTACGGCTTCAACGTCGGCTCCATCGTCTTCACGAGCGACTCGCTGGCGAGCCCGGAGGCCTTCTCCGCGCAGTTCCAGAGCGAGACCGGCGTGACGTTCATGAACACCACGATCGCCACCTGCGCCGCGATGCTCGGCTGGCTGCTGATGGAGCGGATCCTGCACGGCAAGGCCACCTCGCTCGGCGCCGCGTCCGGCATCGTCGCGGGCCTGGTCGCCATCACTCCCGCCTGTGGGGCGGTGAACCTGGTCGGCGCGATCATCGTCGGCACGGTCGCCGGCATGGCCTGCGCCGCCGCGGTCGGCCTGAAGTTCAAGTTCGGCCTGGACGACTCGCTCGACGTCGTCGGCGTCCACCTCGTCGGTGGTCTCGTCGGCACCCTGCTGATCGGCTTCGTGTCCACCTCGACCGCCCCGGGCGGCATCGACGGACTGTTCTACGGCGGCGGCCTGACGTCGCTCGGCCACCAGACCCTCGCCGCGCTGTTCACGGTCGTGTGGACCGGTGTGCTGACCACGGTCATCGCCCTGCTCATCAAGTACACGATCGGGTGGCGCGTCACGGCCGAGTCCGAGGTCGAGGGCATCGACAGCGACCAGCACGGTGAGGCGGCCTACGACCTGCACAGCGGCTTCGGCGGCGGCGGCAGCGGCTCGTCGACCTCCGTCCTGGCCAAGAGCACCGTCACCGAAGGGGTGAACGCATGAAGCTCGTGACCGCGGTCATCAAGCCGCACAAGTGGGAGGACGTCCGTGAGGCCCTCGAGACCTTCGGGGTGACGGGCATGACCGTCTCCGAGGTCAGCGGCTACGGCCGCCAGAAGGGTCACACGGAGGTCTACCGCGGGGCGGAGTACGACATCGCCCTGGTCCCCAAGATCCGCATCGAGATCGTCGTGGACGACGGTGACGCCGAGGACGTCGTCGGCATCGTCGTCAAGACCGCCCAGACCGGCCGCATCGGGGACGGGAAGGTGTGGGTCAGCCCCATCGAGACCGTCGTCCGGGTCCGCACCGGCGACCGCGACGAAGCAGCACTCTGACTGATCTCCCGGCGGTCGGCACGTACGCCGAGCCGGCCGCCGGGAGGGTCCGACCCGACTCATCTCACACGGGAGAGGCGGGTCGTTAACATGCCTGAAACAATCGGGCAGCGCGCTCGTAACAGCCGCTGGCGAGGGTGGGCGCCCATGACCCCCGCCGCGACCGTCCTCCTCGCCGCGCCCTCGCTGGACACCGGCGACACCGCCTGGCTCCTCGCCTCCAGCGCCCTGGTGCTGCTCATGGCCCCCGGCCTGGCCCTCTTCTACGGCGGCATGGTCCGGTCCAAGAGCGTGCTGAACATGATGATGATGACGTTCGGCGCGCTGGCCGCGATCGCCGTCCTGTGGGTCCTGGTCGGCTACTCGCTGGCCTTCGGCGACGACGTCGGCCTCGGCCTGCTCGGCGACCCGACGCAGTACGCCGGCCTCGGCCAGCTGATGTCCCCGGACAGCAACGGCGGCTCGACGGTCCCGGTGATCCTCTTCGCCGTCTTCCAGGGCCTCTTCTGCGTGATCACCGGCGCGCTGGTCTCCGGGGCGATCGCCGACCGGGCCCGCTTCGGCTCCTGGATGGTCTTCGTCTCGCTGTGGACCCTCGTCGTCTACGCCCCGGTCGCGCACTGGGTCTTCGACTTCTCCTCCGGCGACCACGTCGGCGGCTGGCTGGCCAACCGGGTCGGCCTGGTCGACTTCGCCGGTGGCACCGCCGTCGAGATCTGCTCCGGAGCCTCGGGCCTGGCCCTCGCGGTCGTGCTGGGTCACCGGGTCGGCTTCGGCAAGGACCCGATGCGTCCGCACAACCTGACGCTCGTGATGCTGGGCGCCGGCCTGCTGTGGTTCGGCTGGTTCGGCTTCAACGCCGGCTCCGCCCTGGGCGCCAACCAGGCCGCCGCGGTCGTCTTCACCACCACGCTCCTCGCCGGCGCCGCCGGTGCGCTCGGCTGGCTCCTCCTCGAGCGCTTCCGCGACGGTCACGCCACCTCGCTGGGCGCCGCGTCGGGCATGGTGGCCGGCCTGGTCGCGATCACCCCCTCCTGCGGCTCGCTGACCCCGGTCGGCGCCATCGTGATGGGCGCCGTCGCCGGTGGCGTCTGTGCCCTGGCCGTCGGCCTGAAGTACCGCTTCCGCTACGACGACTCCCTCGACGTCGTCGGCGTCCACCTCGTCGGGGGTCTCGTGGGCACCTTCGGCATCGGGCTGCTGGCCACCGCGGCCGCCCCGACCGGCGTCGACGGGCTGCTGTACGGCGGTGGCGTGGACCAGCTCGGCAAACAGCTGCTCGGCGGTGGCGCGGTGCTCGCCTACGCGTTCGTGATGTCGGGCATCCTTGGTCTCGTCGTGCAGAGGTTCATGGGCTTCCGCATCGACGAGGAGCACGAGATCAACGGGATCGACCTCGTCGTGCACGCGGAGACCGCCTACGACCTGCATGCCACCGCGGGCGCCCGCTCGTCGGGGACCGGAGTGTTGAACGTACGGGAGGAAACTCGATGAAGCTGGTCACCGCAGTCATCAAGCCGCACAAGTGGGAGGACACCCGGGTCGCGCTCGAGACCGTGGGCGTCACCGGCATGACCGTGTCCGAGGTGAGCGGCTACGGCCGCCAGAAGGGGCACACGGAGGTCTACCGCGGTGCGGAGTACGACATCGCGCTCGTCCCCAAGATCCGTCTGGAGATCGTGGTCGCCGACGCCGACGTGGACGCCATCGTCGACGCGATCGTGCGGACCGCCGCCACCGGCCGGATCGGTGACGGCAAGGTGTGGGTCGCGCCGGTCGACTCCGTCGTGCGGGTCCGCACCGGCGACCGCGACGACGCCGCCATCTGACGCGGCACCTGACCCATGACCGCCACCGAGCGCGCGCAGCGCACCGCCGCGGCGGATGCGCTGTGCGCCTCGGCGTACGACGACTGCGGGGGACCCGAGGTCGGCGCGGCGCTCGTGGCGGTGGGCGGCTACGGGCGCTCGGAGCTGGCGCCGCACTCCGACCTCGACGTCGTCCTCGTCTCCGACGAGGGCGTCGCGCTGGGGGAGGTGGCCGAGAAGGTCTGGTACCCGCTCTGGGACTCCGGGTCCAAGCTCGACCACTCGGTCCGCACGCTGCCCGAGATGGTGGCCGCGGCCGACGGGGACCTCAAGGTCGCCCTGGGGCTGCTCGACCTCCGGCACCTCGCCGGTGACCCCAACCTGACCCTGCGCCTGCGCACCACCATGCTGGCCAACTGGCGTCGGCAGTCCCGCGAGCGGCTGCCGGCGCTGCACGCCATGGTGCGCTCCCGCCACGACCTGATCGGCGAGCTCGCCCACCTGTCCGTGCCCGACCTCAAGGAGGCCGAGGGCGGACTGCGCGACGCGACCGTGCTCAAGGCGCTGGTCGCGACGTGGCTGGTGGACGTGCCGCACGTGGAGCTCGAGCGCTGCCGGCAGTCGCTCCTGGACGTGCGCGACCTGGTCCAGGGCCGCGCCGGCCGGGCGACCGACCGGATCGCCCCAGAGATGTGGTCCGACCTCGCGACCGAGCTCGGCGTCGCGGACGCCCGCGCCGCGCAGGTGCACGTGCGCGAGCTCGGACGACGGATCACCCACCTCTCCCGGCTCACCTGGCGTCGCGTCGACGGCGTGCTGTCCCGGCCCGTCTCGGTCAAGGGCGCCCGTCGCCCCTCCCTGTCACCGCTCGCGCACGGCGTCGCGCTCTCCTCGGGCGAGGTGGTCCTCGACGGCAAGGTCAAGGCCGCCGACGACCCGCTGCTGCTCCTGCGCGCCTGCGCGGCCGCCGCGGAGCACGACGCCGTCCTCGCCCCGCCCACGGCCGCCCGCCTGGTCCGGGAGTGCCCCGCGCTGCCCGAGCCGTGGCCCGCCGAGGCCCGGCAGCTGCTCGTCCGGCTGCTCGCCTCCGGCCGCGGGCTGCTCCCGGTCTGGGAGACCCTCGAGGAGACCGGGGCCCTGAGCGGGATCCTCCCGGAGTGGGAGCGGATCCGGCTGCTGCCGCACGCCTCCGCGATCCACCGGTACACCGTCGACCGCCACGTCGTGGAGACCTGCATCGAGGCCTCGACCCTGATCCGCAACGTCTCGCGCCCCGACGTCCTCATGGTCGCCGCGCTGCTGCACGACATCGGCAAGGGGAGCCTGACCGAGCACAGCGTGGCGGGGGAGCCCCTGGCCCGGGACATCGCGACCCGGATGGGCTTCGAGGAGTCCTCGGTCGAGCTGGTCGCGACCCTGGTGCGCTGGCACCTGCTCCTCGCCGAGACCGCGACCACCCGCGACCCCGACGACCCCGCCACCGTCGACCTGGTCGCGTCCCGGATGCCCAGCGTCGAGGCGCTCTCGCTGCTGACGTCGCTCACCGAGGCCGACGCCCGGGCCACCTCGCCCAAGGCATGGTCGACCTGGCGCTCCGGCCTGATCCGCGACCTGGCACGCCGGACGCGGGCGGTCATGGACACCGGGCTCGCCCAGCCCGACGTCCCCGACGAGGTCGTGGACATCCCCAAGGACGTGCGCAAGGGCGGGGTGTCGGTGCGCGTCGAGCCCGCGGAGGACGGCTCCCGGGTCACCGTCGTGGCGCTGGACCGGGTCGGCCTGATGGCCGACATGGCGGCGATGCTCGCCCTGCAGCGGGCCCCGGTGCGCGCCGCGCGGGCCTGGGCGCAGGAGCAGTACGGCGTGGTCGTGTGGGAGACCGCCGACGAGCACCTCGACGCCGCGGTGCTGCGGCAGCGGTTCGAGGCGATCGTCGAGGGCCGGCTCGACGCGGCGGGGCGACTGCGCCCGGCCGACGCCCAGGTGCTGGCGCCCAGCGTCGCGGTCCGGCCGGAGGCCTCCGCGCAGGCGACGGTGCTCGAGGTGCGCGCGGCCGACCGGCCCGGGGTCGTCTACCTCGTGTGCGCGGCGCTCGCGCGGCTCGGGATCGCCGTACGCAGTGCACACGTGGACACCCTCGGTCCGCAGGCCGTCGACGTGTTCTACCTGCAGGAGTCCTCGGCCGGTGCCCTCCACGATGACCGGGCCGCCCAGGCGGCGCATGCCGTCCGCGCCGCGCTGACCGGCGAGGACGTCACGTAGTCTTGGCCCTCGACTGACCCACTCTTCGACGAGGACGCCTCTTTGTTCGCCACTCTCTCCGACCGGCTCGCCGACACCTTCAAGAACCTCCGGGGGAAGGGCCGCCTCTCCGAGGCGGACATCGACGCGACCGCCCGCGAGATCAGGATCGCCCTGCTCGAGGCCGACGTCGCGCTCCCGGTCGTCAAGGAGTTCGTCGGTGCGGTCAAGGAACGCGCCCGCGGCGAGGAGGTCAGCCAGGCGCTGAACCCCGCCCAGCAGATCGTCAAGATCGTCAACGAGGAGCTCGTCGGCATCCTCGGCGGCGAGACCCGCCGGCTGCGCTACGCCAAGACCGGCCCGACCGTCATCATGCTCGCCGGCCTCCAGGGCGCCGGCAAGACGACGCTCGCGGCCAAGCTGGCCCTGTGGCTCAAGGACCAGGGCAAGACCCCGATCCTCGTCGCGGCCGACCTCCAGCGCCCCAACGCGGTCAAGCAGCTCCAGGTCAACGGTGAGCGGGTCGGCGTGCCGGTCTTCGCCCCCGAGCCCGGCAACGGCGTCGGCGACCCGGTCGCCGTCGCTCGCGCCTCGGTCGAGGAGGCCAAGCGCAAGCTGCACGACGTGGTCATCGTCGACACGGCCGGCCGCCTCGGCGTCGACGCCGAGCTGATGCAGCAGGCCTCCGACATCCGCGACGCCGTCCAGCCCGACGAGGTGCTCTTCGTCGTCGACGCGATGATCGGCCAGGACGCCGTCACGACCGCCCAGATGTTCCTCGACGGCGTCGGGTACGACGGCGTCGTCCTCACCAAGCTCGACGGCGACGCCCGCGGTGGTGCGGCGCTGTCCATCGCCTCGATCACCGGCAAGCCGGTCATGTTCGCCTCCGCGGGCGAGAAGATGACCGACTTCGACCTCTTCCACCCCGACCGCATGGCCTCGCGCATCCTCGACATGGGCGACGTGATGACCCTGATCGAGCAGGCCGAGAAGGCCTTCGACCAGGACGAGGCCATGAAGGCCGCCGCCAAGCTGAGCGGCCAGGGCGGCGAGTTCACGCTCGACGACTTCCTCAACCAGATGCAGCAGGTCCGCAAGCTCGGCTCGATGTCGAAGATCATGGGGATGCTGCCCGGGATGGGGCAGTTCCGCGAGCAGCTCGAGAACTTCGACGAGCGCGAGATCGACCGGATCCAGGCGATCATCCAGTCGATGACGCCGGCCGAGCGCGCCAACCCCAAGATGATCGACGGCTCGCGCCGGGCCCGCATCGCCAAGGGCTCGGGCCGCCAGGTCTCCGACGTCAACAGTCTCGTCGACCGGTTCTTCGAGGCCCGCAAGATGATGATGCAGATGGCGCGCGGCGGCGGCATGCCCGGGATTCCCGGCATGCCGGGGATGCCCGGCATGGGCGGCAAGCGCGGCAAGACCAAGGCGCAGCCCAAGAAGGGCAAGGGGGCCAAGCGCTCCGGCAACCCGGCCAAGGCCGCCCAGCAGGCCGCCGCGGAGAAGGAGAAGGCCGCCTCGGCCAACCCCTTCGGCCAGCCCACCGAGGACATCGACTACGAGAAGGCCGCCGCGGCCCTGGACCTGCCCAAGGACTTCTCCAAGTTCCTGAAGTGACCACCCTGGTCGTCGACGCCGCCAACGTCGTGGGCTCCCGCCCCGACGGCTGGTGGAAGGACCGGGCCGGTGCGGCCCGCCGCCTCCACGAGGGGCTGCTGGTCGCGGACACGCCGTACGACGTGATCGTGCTGGTGCTGGAGGGTGCCGCCAAGGGCGGGGTGAAGGCGGGCCGGGACGGCCACGTCCGGGTGGTGCACGCGCAGGGCAGCGGCGACGAGACGATCGTCGCCGAGACCCGCGCGGCCGCCGAGCGCGGCGACCGGGTCACGGTGGTGACCGCCGACCGGTTCCTGCGGGCGCGGTGCGAGGGCGTGGGCGCCATGGCGTTGAGCCCCTCTTGGCTGCTCGACCAGCTGGGATAGTCCGGCACGTTTCTGTTGCTGCACCGGCCTCCGGACAACGGAAACGTGACGGACTATCGTCCTCCGGCATGACTGTCCTGAGGTTCAGCGGTCCGGTGCTCCCCGACGGGGAGACGCGTGAGCTGTACGTCGTGGACGGTCGCGTCACCTACGAGAAGCAGGCCGGCTCCGAGCTGGCCGGCAGCGGCTGGATCGTCCCCGGCCTGGTCGACGCCCACAACCACCTCGGTCTCGAGGACCACGGCGCGGTCGGCGACGACGAGGTCGAGCGCCAGGCCGTCCTGGACCGCGACACCGGCGTGCTGCTCCTGCGCGACTGCGGCTCGCCGGCCGACACCCGCTGGGTGCACGAGCGCGAGGACCTCCCGCGGCTGATCCGGGCGGGGCGCCACATCGCGCGGACGAAGCGCTACATCCGCAACTACGCCCACGAGGTCGAGCCCGAGGACCTCACGGCGTACGTCGCCCGCGAGGCCCGCGCCGGCGACGGCTGGGTCAAGCTCGTGGGGGACTGGATCTCCCGCGAGACCGGCGACCTGGCGCCGTCGTTCCCCGAGGACGCCTTCGCCGCCGCCATCGCCGCCGCCCACGAGGCCGGCGCCCGGGTGACCGCCCACTGCTTCGGCCCCGACGTCCTCCAGGGCCTGCTCAACGCCGGCATCGACTGCATCGAGCACGGCACCGGCCTCGCGGTCGACCAGGTCGAGCAGATGGCCGCGGCCGGGGTCGCGCTGGTGCCGACGGTGATGCAGACCGCGAAGTTCCCCGGGTTCGCCGACGCCGGCCGGGAGAAGTTCCCCGACTACGCCGCGACCATGGAGGACCTCTACGCCCGCCGGCGCGAGACGCTGATGTCGGCCTACGAGGCGGGCGTCGCGCTGTACGTCGGCTCCGACGGCGGCGGCGTCGCCCGGCACGGCGAGCTGGCCGGCGAGATCGAGGCCATGGTCGACCTGGGGCTGCCCGCCGACTACGTCCTCGGGGCAGCGTCCTGGCGGGCCCGCGCCTGGCTCGGCTGGAACGCCGGGCTCGACGAGGGCGCACCCGCCGACTTCGTGGTCCTCGACCGCAACCCGCTCGAGGACCTCTCCGTGCTGCGCACGCCGGCCCGGGTGGTGCTGCGGGGTCGTGTGGTCGCCTGAGGGCCGTCCCGCCGCCCGATTTAGCCCGGACCGGTCAGGTCTGGCAGAATCTCCGGCTGAGTCCTGTGCGCCCGGACCCTCTCACCCGGACGCCGCAGAGCCCATCGAGGAGCCCGACCCGGTGTCCCCACCTGGTCCGCGGGTCCCTCACCACACACCATTCATCGAGGAGACACCCCAACGTGTCGGTCAAGATCCGTTTGAAGCGCCTGGGCAAGGTCCGGGTGCCGCAGTACCGCATCGTCATCGTCGACTCGCGCAAGAAGCGCGACGGTCGCGTGATCGAGGAGATCGGCAAGTACCACCCCAAGGAGGACCCGTCGTACATCGCGGTCGTCTCCGAGCGGGCGCAGTACTGGCTGGGCGTCGGCGCGCAGCCGACCGAGGCCGTCGAGGCGATCCTCAAGGTCACCGGCGACTGGCAGACCTTCAAGGGTCTCCCGGGCACCGAGGGCACCCTGAAGGTCAAGGAGCCCAAGCGCGACAAGCTCGAGATCTTCAACGAGGCGCTCAAGGAGGCTCACTCCGAGCCCAAGGGCGACGCCGTGACGAAGAAGGCCGCCAAGAAGGCCGAGCCCAAGGCCGACAAGGCTGAGAAGGCCGACAAGGCTGACGAGGCGAAGACCGAGGAGGCCCCCGCGGCTGACGAGGCGAAGGCCGACGAGCCCACCGAGGCTCCCGAGGCGGCCGAGGGCACCGACAAGGCTGAGGCCTGAGCGCCGTGCTCGCCGAGGCCCTTGAGCACCTGGTGCGCGGTGTCGTCGAGCACCCGGACGACGTGAGCGTCCGCGACAAGCAGCTGCGTCGCGGTTCGATCCTCGAGGTCCGGGTGCACCCGGACGACCTCGGCAAGGTGATCGGCCGTGGCGGCCGCACCGCGACCGCGTTCCGCACGGTGATGTCCGCGCTGGCCGGTCGGGGCGGGGCCCGCGTCGACTTCGTCGACGTGGACCGGCGCCGCTGAGCCCAGGACCGCTTGAATGGGTGCCGTCCCTCCGGGGACGGCACCCGTTCGCCATTTCAGCAGCAGAAGCAGAGCAACCACAGGCAGCGACGAGAGGAACACGTGGAGACGATCGAGGTCGTGGTCGGCCGCATCGGCAAGCCGCACGGCATCCGGGGTGAGGTCACCCTCGACCTGCGCTCCGACGAGCCCGAGCGCCGCTTCGCCCCCGGCGCGGTCCTGCGGGCGGAAGCCCCGCGCGGGTCCCACAGCCCGCTGCGCCAGCTGACCGTCGCCAGGGCGCGGTGGCACCAGCAGACGCTCCTCGTGACCTTCGTCGAGGTGCCCGACCGCAACGCAGCCGAGGCCGCTCGGGGCATCACCCTGCACGCGACCATCCCGGCCGACGCCTCCCCCGAGGACCCCGACGAGTACTACGACCACCAGCTCGTCGGCCTCGCGGTGCACGACCTCGACGGCAGCCACCTCGGCGAGGTGAGCGCGCTCGTGCACGGCGGTGCGCAGGACCTGCTCGTGGTGAAGACACCCGACGGCCGCGACGCGCTGGTGCCGTTCGTGAAGGCACTCGTCCCCGAGGTCGACGTACCCGGCGGACGGGTCGTCGTCGCCGACCGCCCCGGCCTGGTGACACCGCTCCCCGAGGACGACTGAGCCCGGTGCGCATCGACGTCGTCACGATCTTCCCCGACTACCTCGCCCCGCTGGAGCTCTCGCTCGCGGGCAAGGCGCGTGACAAGGGGCTGCTCGACATCCGCGTCCACGACCTGCGGCAGTGGACCCGCGACCGGCACCACACGGTCGACGACACGCCGTACGGCGGCGGCGCGGGCATGGTCATGAAGCCCGAGCCCTGGGGTGCGGCCTTCGACGACCTCGCCATCGAGGACGCGACCCTCGTGGTCACCACTCCCTCGGGCGAGCCGTTCACGCAGGCGCTGGCCCGCGAGCTGTCGACACGCGAGCGGATCGTCTTCGCCTGCGGCCGCTACGAGGGCATCGACCAGCGGGTGCTCGACCACGCCCGCACCCGCACCGAGGTCCGCGAGGTCTCGATCGGCGACTACGTCCTCAACGGCGGGGAGGTGGCCGCGCTCGCGATCACCGAGGCGGTCGTGCGGCTGCTGCCCGGCTTCATGGGCAACGCGGCGTCGCTGGTGGAGGAGTCCCACGAGGATGGCCTCCTGGAGTACCCCGTTTACACCAAGCCCGCCGCCTGGCGCGGGCTCGAGGTGCCCGAGGTGCTGCTCGGCGGCAACCACGCGGCGATCGCGTCGTGGCGCCACGACCAGGCGGTGCGCCGTACGACGGAGCGCCGGCCCGACCTGCTGTCCGCGGCCACGCTGCTCGACGGGGTCGAGGTCCGGCCAGCGGAGCCGGCGGACGCGGGCGAGCTGTTCGTCCTCCAGCGAGCCTGCTGGGTGCAGGAGCAGCAGGACAACCCCGACGTGCGGATCCCCGCCCTCCACGAGTCCCTGGACGACCTGCGTTCCTGGCTGGGGCGCGACACCGTCCTCGTGGCCCGCTCGGCCGGCCGGCTCGTCGGCGCCGTCCGCGCCTCCTTGCACGGTGACCTCTGGGAGATCGGGCGGCTGATGGTCGCCCCGGACGTGGCGGGTCGCGGGCTCGGCCGCAGCCTCCTGGAGCGGATCGAGGCGCTGGCTCCCGCCGGGGCCGCGTCGTACGCCCTCTTCACCGGAGCCGGGAGTGCGCGCAACCAGCGCATCTACAAGAAGGCCGGCTACCGCCTGCGCGGCGAGGTCGAGCCCGGTGTCGTACGCATGACGAAGCGGATTTCCCGGGCCTGAGGGCGCTGTGGCAGACTGGCTCCTCGGCCCAGCCGGCCAAACACGGATCGCCCCGAGGACTCGTCCTGCCGGGGGGTCCGCGTCAGTTCCTGCCACAGGGGGAGCCTGACGCCGCCGGTCACCAGTGCTGGGCCAGACAACTGAACGCGACATCCCCGTACCGCGTCTGACCTGTGGCAGCCGTGAGGAGAGAAATGACCAACCTGATTGCCGAGCTCGGCAACGCCCACAAGCGCGACGACGTCCCGGCCTTCCGCGCCGGCGACACCATCAAGGTCCACGTGAAGGTCGTCGAGGGCAGCCGCTCCCGTGTCCAGGTCTTCCAGGGCGTCGTGATCCGCGTGCACGGCTCGGGCATCGGCCGCACGTTCACGGTCCGCAAGGTTTCCTTCGGCGTCGGCGTCGAGCGCACCTTCCCGCTGAACTCCCCGATCTTCGAGTCGATCGAGATCGTCACCCGCGGTGACGTCCGTCGCGCGAAGCTCTACTACCTGCGCAACCTGCGCGGCAAGGCCGCCAAGATCAAGGAGCGTCGCGAGAGCTGAGCGATTCCCGACCAGAGGATCGCTAGGCTCTGCAAGTGACTTCCGAGGACCGCGACCCCACGACCGTCGTCGAACCAGACGAGCCGGGGTCGCGGTCTTCGCATTCCCAGAACAGGACGGGCTCCGTGAAGGCCGCCGGCACCAAGAAGAAGCACCTGCCGATCTGGCAGGAGACGATCCTGCTGCTCGGGATCGCCCTCGTCCTGGCCATCGTCATCAAGGCGCTGTTCGTCCAAGCGTTCTACATCCCGTCGGAGTCGATGGAGCCGGGCCTGGTCAAGAACGACCGGATCCTGGTCCAGAAGGTCTCCTACTGGTTCGGCGGGACGCCCCAGCGCGGCGACGTGGTCGTCTTCAAGGACCCGGGCGACTGGCTGGGTGCCGACGAGGCCACCGGCCCGAGCTCCGGCATCACCTCGCTGATGGCCAAGATCGGCCTCTACCCGTCCGGGGGGCACCTCGTGAAGCGGGTCATCGGCGTGGCCGGCGACGTGATCAAGTGCTGCGACAAGCAGGGCCGGATCATGGTCAACGGCAAGCCGCTCGACGAGGACGCCTACGTCAAGCACGACGACACGCCCTGCAACGGGCCGATGATCGGCTGCAACTGGACCGCCGGCCCCGTGCCGGCCGGCCACATCTTCGTGATGGGCGACAACCGCGGCCACTCGGCCGACTCCACGGTGCACATGTGCACCAAGGACGAGACCGACTGCGTGCCCGGGGACGAGTACGTCGACACCGACCTCGTGGTCGGCAAGGTCTTCGTCCTGCTGTGGCCCTCCGACCGCTTCTCCTGGCTGCACCGCCCCGCCGACTTCGCGGACGTGCCCGACCCCTCCTGAGCCCGCGCGGCCACCCATGAGCTCCCTGCCCCGAGGATCCACCGTCCGGCGTGACGCCGGGCTCTACGGCTACGAGCGCGCCCTCCGCCGCCACGGCATCGAGCCGATCGCCGGGGTCGACGAGGCCGGCCGCGGCGCGTGCGCCGGTCCGCTGGTCGCCGGGGCGGCGATCCTGCCGCCGGGCAAGGCGGGGATCGTCCCGGGGCTGGCCGACTCCAAGCTGCTCACCGAGAAGGCCCGCGAGCGCTGTTACGACCAGGTCGTCAAGCGGGCCCTGTCGTGGTCGGTGGTGGTGCTCCCGCACGACGAGTGCGACCGGCTCGGCATGCACGTCGCCAACGTCGAGGCGCTGCGCCGGGCGGTGGCGCTGCTCGACCTGCCGCCCGCCTACGTCCTCACCGACGGCTTCCCGGTCGACGGCCTGGGCGTCCCCGGCCTGGCCGTGTGGAAGGGCGACCGGGTCGCCGCGTGCATCGCCGCGGCCTCGGTCCTGGCCAAGGTGACCCGCGACCGCATCATGCGCGACCTGGACACCGACTGGCCGGCGTACGACTTCAAGACGCACAAGGGCTACATCACCGACGTGCACACTGCTGCGCTGCTCGAGCACGGCCCGTCGCCGGTCCACCGGATGCGGTTCGTCAACGTACGGCGGGCCGCCGGGCTCGAGCCGCCCGCACCCGTGCAGAATGACCGTGAACTGGCCCTGAGCCCCTCCGCGGGGCCGTCCACGAGGATGTCCAGGGGGCCGTCGATGGGGGAGGAGACCCGATGAGTGCCGAGGATCTCGAGAAGTACGAGACCGAGATGGAGCTCACCCTCTACCGCGAGTACCGCGACGTGGTCTCGATCTTCAAGTACGTCGTGGAGACCGACCGCCGCTTCTACCTGTGCAACCAGGTCGACGTGAAGGCGCGCACCGAGGCCGGCGAGGTGTTCTTCGAGGTGTCGATGAGCGACGCGTGGGTGTGGGACATGTACCGCCCGGCGCGGTTCGCGAAGAACGTGAAGGTCCTGACGTTCAAGGACGTCAACGTCGAGGAGCTGAGCCCCGCCGAGATCGACCCGCCGAAGGTCTGAAACCTCCGGACGGGTGCAGGTCTGGACCTTCCGGCCCACAAGTAAAATAATCGGCAAATTTCTCGCTACTCCCGGGTAACCGACTTAACGTCGGGAGACAGGCGGCGACTCGGAGCCGCCACGTCTGCGTTCGCACACGGGGGAGAGATGCCGGGCTTGCGGTGCCGTCCCCGCCCCGCCGAGTCCGGCGCGGCGGCCGTCGAGTTCGCGCTGGTCGCGCCCCTGCTCATGCTGCTCGTCTGCGGGATCATCAGCTACGGCTTCATGCTCAGCTTCCGGCAGTCGGTCAGCCAGGCCGCGGCCGAGGCGGCCCGAGCCGCCGCGGTCGCCCCGGCGACGGCGGACCGGTCGGCCGTCGCGTACGCCGCGGTCAAGGACGTCATGGGCAAGACCTGCAACGCCGCGGGGAGCTACCTGCACTGCAGCATGGCCGTCACGTCGGGAGTCATCGCCGTGACCGTGACCTACGACTACGGCGCGGACCCCCACCAGCTCGAGCTGCTGGGCACCGGCATCGCGATGCCGGACACCCTGCAGTACACCGCCTCGGCCAAGGGCAACTCATGACGAGTCGCCCCCGGGGTGACCGCGGGGCGATCGCGGCCATGACCGCGATCATGATGGTGCTGGTCATCGGCGCGGCCGCATTCGCGGTGGACCTGGGCATGCAGCGCGTGGTGCGCAGCGACGCCCAGGCCGTCGCCGACATGGTCGCAATGGACGCATCCCGGTTGCTGGACGGGCGCACCGCCGGGCAGATCCGTGACGGGTCCGGAGGGCAGCCGAAGCTCGCCGACGCGGTGGCGGCGAGCGCGGCCCGCAACACCGCGTCGCTCGGGCGGGTGGACGCGGTCACGGCCACGCTCGTCTACCTCGACCTCGACGCCAACGGTGCCTACACCCCACGCAGGGCCGCGGGGACGCTCGTCGCCGTTCCGGACACTGCGGTGCCCGATGCTGTCATGGTCGACGTCACGGGGTCGGTCGACTTCGCGTTCACGCCAGGGCGTGGCTCGGCCCACCGCACGGCGATCGGGAAGGCGACGCCCTACGCCTGCTTCCGGCTCGGCTCCTACGCGGCGGCGCTGAGCGGGGGCGACTCCCAGGTGGTCGGTGTCTTCGAGAGCACAGTGGGCGACGCGCTGGGCGTCAACCTCCACGCCGTCGGCTACATGGGACTGGTGAGCACCTACCTCAACCTCGACGGGCTCGCCGCGGCGCTCGGGGTGGGGAGTGCGGACGGGCTGGCGAGCCTCTCGAACCTCGCCGTGAGCTCCCTCTTCACCGCCAGCGCAACGGTGCTGACCTCCCAGGGGAAGACCTCTGCAGCGGCCGTCATGACCCAGCTTGCCAGCAAGGTCGGCTCGGGGATGCGCGTCAACCTCCCCAAGGTCCTCTCGATCGGGCATGGGTCGACGGCCAGCGCCCAGATCAATGCCCTGGACCTCGTGGCCGGCACCGGGTTCGCGATCGCGCAGGACATCGCCAACGGCAACAACTTCCTCGACACCGGCGTGGTGTGGGCGGCGCCGCACGTCTCCAACGGGGACGTCGAGCTGAAGGTCATCCAGGCCCCGCAGGAGGCCTGCGGCCAGCCCTCCACCTCCACCGTGGCCCGGACCGCCCAGCTGTCGCTGGCCTCGACCACGGGCTTCAACCTCCCGAACAACGTGGGTGGCCTCTCCGCAAGCATCCAGAGCGACCCGAGCAGCAAGAGCGGCACGCTCGCCATCAACGCCACGCTGGGTGGTGCCTCGGGCTACCTCACGGCGCTCCAGTGCGCCTCCGGCACCCCGGCCACGGCCGAGAAGACCTCGGTGCGGGTCAGCACCGACCTCACCAGCGCCGACGTCTCGCTGCCCTTCCGGCTCAAGGGCAGCCTCGACGCTGTCGGCATCGTTCCGGCCGGCGTCCTGCCCCCGGTGTTCACCACCGCCACCCTCACGCTGGACCTCTACCTGTCGACCGCGGGGCGCATCACGTCCCCGGCCACGGTCGGCGCCGCGGACACGACGTACGCCGTCCCGCCCCGCACCTACCAGGACGCCGAGCCGACCAACGCCGGCGCCTACGTCTCCGTCCCGAGCGCCACGACGACGATCGACCCGGTGCAGAGCACCGCGTCGCTGGCGGTCAAGGTCGCCGGCGTCACGACGACGACCACCGTCGCCGTGTCCACGCTGAACCTCACGTCGCTGATCTCGGCCGTCAACGCCAGCTTCATCGGGACCTCCACCGCCACGGTCGTCGGCAACGTCAACGCCGCGCTCGTCCCCCTGTCCAAGCTGCTGGGCCTCCGGGTGGGCGGGGCGGACCTGTTCGGGGTTCCCCATCCAAGCTGCAGCAACCCCGCCGTCGTCGACTGATCCGTCCGCATGGTCCACCCGGGCGGTGCCCGGATGACCGATCGGTCATGTCGGCTCGAGGGACGGGCCACTAGGCTGAGCTCCTAGCCGGACGGGGGTCACGGAGGGAGTCTCGGTTGGCTGGGCCATCTCGGGCCCGGGCGCGCGTCGACCGCGGTGCTGCCGTGGTGGAGTTCGCGCTCCTCGTCCCCGTTCTCCTGCTGCTGGTCTTCGGCATCATCCAGTACGGCTTCTACTTCTGGGCGATGCAGGGCGGCAGCGACATCGCGCGCAGTGCCGCCCGATCGGCCGCCGTCGGCAACCCGCCCACCTGCTCGGCGTTCACCTCCGGTGTGCGCCAGCAGATCAACGACCTGACCGGCACCGGCACCGGGGCTGTGGTCACGCGCAGCTACTCGACGGCGCCGCCCGCGGTGAAGGTCGGCGACACGGTCACGGTGCGGGTGGAGTTCACCAGCTTCGACCTGCACCTGCCCTTCCTGCCGTTCGTGCACGACGGACGGGTCTCCCAGACCGCGAAGGCCCGCGTCGACTACGTCCCGAGCCAGCCGCAGGCGTGCCCGTGAGGACCCGATCGCGCCGGCGCGAGGACTCGGGCGCCACGGCGGTGCTGGTCGCGATCCTGGCCGTCGCCCTGTTCTCCATGGCTGCGTTGGCGGTCGACCTCGGCAACGCCTGGGCCCGCAAGCGCGCGGTCCAGAAGCAGGTCGACGTGAGTGCCCTCAGCGCCGGCTACCTGTTGCCCGAGACCTCGCTCAACAAGCTGACGATCGCCGACCGCGTGGCGGGCTTCCTCAACGAGAACAGCACCTCCGGCCAGGCCACCGTGACCGCCGCCCAGCTCGTGGACGGGATCACCGGCAACGGCGAGGTGACGTTCCAGGACGCCGGCGGCCACGCCTGCGTCGAGGGCTGCATCCGGATGACCGTGCTCGCGCCGGCAGCCCGCGTGCAGTTCGGCTTCGCGAAGGTGCTCGGCTCCACGCACACCGACGTGCAGCGCACCGCCACGGTGCAGGTGCAGTCCGCCCTGCCGCCGAAGCAGAAGCTGATCCCGTTCTGGCTGCCGAGTGGCTGTGGCTACGGACCGGCCCAGGCCGACACCGCCCAGGGCAACCAGGCCGCACCCGCCACGGCAACGCCGACCCCGACGCCGACGCCCACGTCGAGCACGGCGACCGCGAGCGCCACGCCGACCTCGGCCAGCCCCACGCCGGTGTACGGCTTCACACCCGGTCCCAGCGACTCCGGGTCGCACGTCCTCGCCGGGACGTCGCCGATCGCGGTCGCGCAGGGGGGCTCGGTCACGATCTCGACGTACTCGGTGACCAACCTGCCCAACAACACCGACCGCGCGTCGCTGCGCTTCTGGTCCCCGAACGGCACGACGTACGTCGACTACGCCGCCCAGTCCGTCGCCAAGAAGCAGTCGGTGCTCGCGGTGCCGTCCTTCCCGGTCGGGCCCGAGGTCACCGCGACTGCGGGGGACTGGCGGGTCTACGCCCTCGTGCAGAGCAACAACCAGGTCCGCTACTCCTCGAACTACCTGATCGTCCGCGTCACGGCGACTCCCACGACGGCACCGGCGACGTCCTCGGCCCCGCCCTCGGCAACGGCGTCGGTGACCCCGACGGTGAGCGCCAGCCCGTCGGCGACGAGCGTCCCGGTGGGCTGTGTCGGTCAGGACCGCGGCAACTTCGGCCAGCTCGACAGCCCGCGGCTCGACGGCTCGTCCACGCAGAAGCGACTCGCGCGCAACATCGCCGGCGGGCTCGACCACATGCTCGCGCCGTTCGAGTTCGCGCCGGCCCAGACGCCCACCAAGGACTGCGGTGACGGCCCGCACGGCTTCATCACCGGGGCCCAGCCGGACAACGTCTCGAGCAGCGACCCCCCGCGCAACTGCATCCAGGGCGACACCGGCAACGACGGTCCCGCGCTCTACGACGGGCTCGTCACCGGCAGCGACGACGGCCAGGCGGCCCGTCTCGCGGTGAGCCGTGGACACACCCACTGCCCCGCTGACCCCTCCCGCGTCGACGTCACGATCGGCGGGCACCTGCTCAACAACGACGTGCTGTCCTGCTTCCTCACCAACGGTGCGACCCTGACCGACATCACCTCGGACACCGGGGTCAACACCGCGATGCTGGATCCCGCGATCATCGCCTCGCCCCGGTTCGTGTGGCTGCCCATGGTCCTCGCCAACGACCGCGCGCAGAAGAACTTCCAGCCGATCATCGACTTCGTCCCGGCGTTCATCACCAACGAGACGCAGACCTCGGCGGCGTACGACGTCGGCAGCAGCCACAACGGCCTCGAGATCAACGGCAACTCCGTCAAGACCCTCACCGTGCTGACCTTCAACAAGGCGGCCCTGCCGATCGACGAGCAGTCGCCCACGGTCGACTACGACCCGACGCTCGCGCAGTCGATCGTCCGCCTCGTCGGCTGACGGCCACCTCGCGTCCACAGCCCGCACTGCGGACCGCCTTGTCCCCAGGCGACCCCGCCGCCCGATCCCGTCGTCCACGCCGACGGCGACGCTCGGGTCGAGGAGGTCACCATGACTGGATCAACAGGGACCACGGCCAAGCAGGCTCTCGGTGCCTACGGCGAGGAGCTCGCCGCGCGACGGCTCGTCGACGACGGGCTGGTCCTGCTGGACCGCAACTGGCGGTGTGACGAGGGCGAGATCGACCTGGTCCTGCGGGAGGGGTCGGTGCTCGTGGTCTGCGAGGTGAAGACCCGCAGCAGCGTCGCGTTCGGGACGCCGCACGAGGCGATCACCGCCGCCAAGGTGGACCGGATGCGACGGCTGGCGGAGTGCTGGCTCCGGGCCCACGACCTGCGCGCACCCGACGTGAGGCTCGACCTCGTGGCCGTCCTGCGGCCACGTCGCGGGGCCTCGGTCCTCGAGCACGTGCGGGGGATCGGCTGATGCCCGTCGCCACCGCCCAGACCGTCTCGCTGCACGGCGCGGTCGGGCACGTCATCGACGTGCAGACCGACGTCTCGCCGGGGCAGGTCGGCACGACCCTCGTGGGCCGGCCCGACGCCACGCTCAACGAGGCGAAGGACCGGTGCCGGATGGCCATCGTCAACAGCCACCTCGGCTGGCCGGCGACCCGTCGCATCACGATCCTGCTGTCGCCCGCCGACCTGCTCAAGAGCGGCACCCACTTCGACCTGGCCATCGCCGTCTCGGTGCTGGCTGCCGCGGGTGAGATCCGGCGCGAGTCCCTCGAGGCCACGGCGTTCGTGGGTGAGCTGACCCTCGACGGCCGGCTCCGCTGCGTCCCCGGCGTCCTGCCCATGGTCCTGGCCGCCTCGCGTCGTGGGGTCCGCCGGGTCTTCGTGCCCGAGCCGCACGCCCGGGAGGCCGCCATGGTGCCCGGTGTCGAGGTGTTCGGCATGCGTTCGCTGGCGCAGGTCGTCGCCGAGCTCTGCGGAGAGGAGATCCCGGATGCGGCTCCCGTCGTCGGGATGTCCGGGTCGCGGCTGCTCGCGTGGCGCGGCCAGGACCGCGTCGAGGACGTCGACATGGCTGACCTCGTCGGTCTCGAGGACGTCCGCTTCGCCGTCGAGGTGGCCGCCGCGGGCGGCCACCACCTGATGCTGTCGGGCCCCAAGGGCTGCGGCAAGACCAGCATCGCCGAGCGGGTGCCCGGGATCCTCCCCGACCTCGAGCCCGAGGAGTCGCTCGAGCTGACCGCCATCCACTCGTTGGCCGGGGCGCTCGAGCCGGGCGACGCGATGATCGTGCGGCCGCCGTTCTCGGCGCCCCACCACGACGCCAGCAAGGCAAGCCTGATCGGTGGCGGGACCGGCCTCGTGCGTCCGGGCGAGATCAGCCGCGCTCACTGCGGGGTCCTGTTCCTCGACGAGTTCGCCCTCTTCCGCACCGACGTCCTCGAGGCGCTGCGACAGCCGCTCGAGAGCGGCGAGGTCACGGTGGCCCGCCGTGACGAGAGCGTCGTCCTGCCGGCCCGCGGCATGGTCGTGCTGGCTTGCAACCCCTGCCCGTGCGGCGAGTACACCGCTCGCCGGCGTCCCGGCCACGAGGGCTGCAGCTGCACCGAGCGGCAGCGACGCGACTACCGCCGTCGCGTCTCCGGCCCGTTCGCCGACCGGATCGACATCACCCGCCACGTCACCGACGTGCGGGGCGGCGCGGTGATCGACCCGTTCGACCGGCCCGAGTCGACCGCGGACGTCCGGGTCCGGGTCACGCGTGCGCGTGACCGCCAGCGGGTCCGCTACGCCGACGACGGGTGGCGCCTCAACGCCCAGGCGCCCGGGCCGGTCCTGCTCGATCGGTGGCCGCTGGAGCCCTCGGGACAGAGGGCGGTCGACGACCAGCTCTACGCCGGCCGGCTCACGCGGCGCGGCGCCACCCGCGTCCACCGGCTCTCGTGGACCGTGGCCGACCTGGCCGGCGTCGACCGCCCCGGACCCGCCGAGGTCGACGTCGCGCTCCGGCTCCGGGCGGGGGAGCCCCTGCTGCTCGAGACCCTCGAGCGGAGGGCGGGATGAACGGCCGCGAGCCCGAGCGCCTGGCCCGGGTCGCCCTCGGGCGGCTCGGCGAGCCGGGAGACCCGCGGGTCGCGACCCTGGTGGAGGGCAGCGGTGCCGTGGCGGTCCACCAGGCCCTTCTCGACCAGCGTGACCACGACGGCCTGCTCAGAGACGTCGCGGGCCGGCTGGCCGCGATCGACCCTGCGCGCGACCTCGACGTGGCAGACCGGCTCGGCATCCGGTTCGTGATCCCCAGCGACGACGAGTGGCCCACGCAACTCGACGACCTCGGGGCCACGCCGCCCGTGCAGGAGCGAGGGGGAGCGCCGATGGGGCTGTGGGTGCGCGGCCCGCTGCGCCTCGACGAGCTCGAGGCCTCGGTGTCGATCGTGGGCTCCCGGTCCGCCACGACCTACGGTGCGCACATCGCGGCGGAGCTGGCCGCCGTCAGTGCCCGCGCGGGGCTCGTGGTCGTCTCGGGTGCCGCCTTCGGCATCGACCAGGCCGCGCACCGGGGCGCCGTCACGGCCGGTGGGCGGAGCGTGGCGGTGCTGGCCTGCGGGGTGGACCGCCCCTACCCACCTGCCCACCGGGACCTCATCGAGCACCTCGCCGACACCGGCGCGGTGGTCTCCGAGCTCGCCCCGGGCTGCTCGCCGACCCGGCTCCGGTTCCTCGCCCGCAACCGGATGATCGCCGCGCTCACCGGTGGCACAGTCGTGGTCGAGGCCGCCCTCCGCAGCGGCGCGCTCAACACCGCCAACTGGGCCTCGCGCCTCAACCGGCACCTGCTCGGCGTCCCCGGACCGGTCACCAGTGCCCCCTCCCAGGGCGTGCACCAGCTGATCCGCACCGGCGCCGCCACCCTCGTCACCTCGGGGGAGGAGGTCCTCGAGGTGTTGGGGCGAGCCGGTCAGCACCTCCTCGAGGCGCCGCGGGGACCCGACCGGCCCCGCGACAAGCTGTCGCTGCGCCAGCAGCAGGTCCTCGACGCGGTCCCCGTCTCGTCGTCGGTGGGGGCCGAGTCGATCGCCCGCACCGCCGGACTGAGCCTTCTCGAGGTCGGCTCGGCACTCACCCGGCTGCGGGACCACGGCCTGGTCCAGCAGGCCGAGGGCGGGTGGCGACTGGCCGGGCCTGTCAGCCGATGACGGAGCGTTCGCGAACCTAGACTCGGACGGTGAGCGAGACCGCCGACGACCCGCCCGAGGGGCTGCCCGAGGGCATGGCCCGGGTGCTGGGCGACTACGAGCGGCACCTCACCTCCGAGCGCGACCTCGCCACGCACACGGTCCGGGCCTACATCGGCGACGTGGCCGGCCTCCTCGAGCACGCCACCCGTCTCGGCCAGGACCACGTCACGGACCTCGACCTGCGCACCCTGCGCAGCTGGCTGGCCAAGCAGCAGACCCTCGGCAAGTCCCGCACCACCCTCGCCCGGCGCGCCACGGCGGCGCGGGTCTTCACGGCCTGGCTGCTGCGGACCGGACGGGTCGACGTCGACCCGGGCGCCTCGCTCGCGTCGCCGAAGCCGCACAAGCCGCTGCCGCCCGTCCTGCGCGCCGACGAGGCCGCCGACCTGATCCACGCGGCCGCCGAGCTGGCCGACGACGGGAGCCCGGTCGGCCTGCGCGACGTCGCGATGCTCGAGCTGCTCTACGCCACGGGGGTCCGGGTGGGCGAGCTCGTCGGGCTCGACCTCGACGACATCGACCGGGACCGCCAGGTCGTGCGCGTGTTCGGCAAGGGGCGCAAGGAGCGCACCGTGCCCTTCGGCCGTCCGGCGGCCCGGGCCCTCGCCTTCTGGCTCAAGCAGGGCCGCCCGCACCTGCTGGTGGACGGCTCCGGCCCCGCGGTCTTCCTCGGGGCCCGCGGTCGGCGGATCGACCAGCGCGCCGTGCGCACGCTCGTCCACCGCCGGATCGCCGAGGTCCCGGGTGCGCCCGACATCGGGCCGCACGGGCTGCGGCACACCGCCGCGACCCATCTCCTCGAGGGCGGCGCGGACCTGCGCTCGGTGCAGGAGCTGCTCGGGCACGCGTCGCTGGCCACCACGCAGCTCTACACGCACGTGACGACCGACCGGCTCCGTCGGGCCTACCAGCAGGCCCACCCGCGGGCCTGAGGGCTACGAGAGGGGAAGCGCCTCGAGCAACGGCCGCCACCCGGGGTAGGCGAGCGGCACCGGCAGCGCGGACGACGGCTGCGCGAGCGGCGGGGCGACGGGCTCGTCGCGCCAGAGCGGGAGCAGCCGCACCGGCCCGAAGCCGACCAGCCTCAGCGGGTCGAGGTAGGTCTCGTCCCGGATCCAGCCCCAGTGCAGGCAGGTGCGGGGGAAGCAGTGGGATCCAGCCGTCTCGAGGGTGCCGATCGACGCGCCCGCGGCGACCACCGCACCGCGCACGACGGTCGCGGTCACCGGCTCGTAGGTCGTGCGCGTCTCGCCGTGGTCGACCACCACCACCCCACGGCCGGCGATCCGGCCCACGAACGACACCGTCCCGGCCAGCGCCGCGCGCACCCGTTGACCGGGGGAGCCGAGCAGGTCGACGCCGCGGTGCCCCGACCCCCAGGCCGACGTCGGTGGGTCGAACCCGGCGACCACTGCGGGCTCCGGGGCCAGCGGCCACACGCCCACCGGATCCGGCTCCCCGGGCGTGCCGAGAGCCCGCCCGGGGCCGAGGACGGCCACGAGCAGGCCCAGGACGACGACCACGGCGAGCCCGGGGAGCCGGGTCCGGAGGGCGGTGACCGACGAGGCCATCGAGTGCTGGGGACGGTGCATGGCACGAGCCTGCCCGCGCCCCGGGACGGGCGCCCGACGCCGGGTCTCGACGGTGGAGAACCACCGCGGTCGGCGCCCCTGTGGACGCCTCGCGGCCCGGTCCGTCTCCGATTCGCGGCCCGAGGCCCGCGTCACGTAGTCTGGTCCGCGCAATCCGCATGGAACGCGTGGATTGACTTCGCACGTCCGCAGACCGCGACGGAGCCTGACTTCTGGACTCCGGCCACCCGTGGGCGACGATCCTCGGTCCGGCACCTGGGCAACCAGTCGCCGGTGGGGTCGCGCGCAGGCGTCAGGGCACCCGGCACCCGTCGGGGGCATCGAAACTGAAAACACAACCGGAGCCACCACCGGTGTGTCCTGATCACAAGGGCGCACAGACGGGGTGCGCTCCACACAACAGGAGACATCACATGGCAGTCGTGACCATGCGCCAGCTTCTCGAGAGCGGCGTGCACTTCGGACACCAGACCCGTCGCTGGAACCCGAAGATGAAGCGCTTCATCATGACCGAGCGCAACGGCATCTACATCATCGACCTGCAGCAGTCGCTGGCCTACATCGACCGCTCGTACGCCTTCATCAAGGAGACCGTCGCCAAGGGCGGCACCGTGATGTTCGTCGGCACGAAGAAGCAGGCCCAGGAGGCGATCGCCGAGCAGGCGACCCGCGTCGGCATGCCCTACGTCAACCAGCGCTGGCTCGGCGGCATGCTCACCAACTTCCAGACGGTGCACCAGCGGATCAACCGCCTCAAGGAGCTCGACGAGATCGACTTCGACGACGTGGCCGGCAGCAGCCGCACGAAGAAGGAGCTGCTCCAGATGCGCCGCGAGCGCGACAAGCTGAACAAGTCGCTCGGCGGTATCCGCGAGATGAGCCGCACGCCTTCGGCCGTGTGGATCGTCGACACCAACAAGGAGCACCTGGCCGTCGAGGAGGCGCGCAAGCTGCGCATCCCGATCATCGGCATCCTGGACTCCAACTGCGACCCCGACCTGGTCGACTTCCCGATCCCCGGCAACGACGACGCGATCCGCGCCGTCGGCCTGCTGACCCGCGTCGTCGCCGACGCCGTCGCCGAGGGCCTCATCGCCCGCTCCGGCGCGAAGGCGACCGAGGGTGCTGAGGCCGTGGGTGCCGAGGAGCCGCTGGCCGAGTGGGAGCGCGAGCTGCTCGGTGGCGACGCCGAGAAGGCCGCTGTCGAGGCCACCGGCGGCGACGCCGAGAAGGCCGCCGAGGAGACCCCGGCGTCCGAGGCGACTGGCGCTGCTTCCGAGGGCACCGAGGCGACCGAGGTCGCCGAGGCCGCCACCGAGGCCCCGGCCGCCGACGAGGCCAAGGCCTGACCGTTCCCGACCGCGGCGGCTCCGTACGACGTACGCGAGCCGCCGCGCCGGTGACCGGCGCCCCCAGCACCACGCACTATCACCACGAACCTGAGGGGAAGAGAACCCATGGCGAACATCACCGCCGCCGACGTCAAGAGGCTCCGCGAGCTCTCCGGCGCCGGCATGATGGACTGCAAGAAGGCGCTGACCGAGGCGGACGGCGACTTCGACAAGGCCGCTGAGCTGATCCGCATCAAGCTGGGCAAGAAGGCCGCCGAGCGTGGCGAGACCCGCGAGGCCACGGCCGGCCTGGTCGCCACCTCGGGTGGCGCGCTGGTCGAGCTCAACTGCGAGACCGACTTCGTGGCCAAGGGTGACGAGTTCGTCGCCGTGGCCCAGAAGATCGCCGACGCGGCCAACGCCGCCAAGGCCACCGACACCGAGACCCTCAAGGCCGTCGAGCTCGACGGCTCCACCGTGGGTGAGGTCGTCGCCAACCTGGCCATGACCATCGGCGAGAAGATCGAGCTCGGCCGCGTGGCCTACTTCGAGGGCGACGTCGTCGTCTACATGCACAAGCGTGCCGCCGACCTGCCGCCCGCCGTCGGCGTGCTCGTCGAGTACGACGGTGACGAGGACGCCGCTCGCGCCGCCGCGATGCAGGTGGCCGCGATGCGTCCGCAGTACCTCACGCGTGACGAGGTCCCCGCGGACATCGTCGCCAAGGAGCGCGAGATCGCCGAGGCGACCTCCCGCGAGGAGGGCAAGCCCGAGCAGGCGATCGCCAAGATCACCGAGGGTCGCCTCAACGGCTTCTTCAAGGACGTCGTCCTGCTCGAGCAGCCGTCGGTCACCGAGAACAAGAAGACCGTCAAGGCCGTCCTCGACGCGTCCGGCACCAGCCTGAAGCGGTTCGCCCGTTTCGAGGTCGGCGCCTGACCGGATAGGTTGCAGCCAGACCACACGAGGAGGCCGGTTCGATGACTCAGACACTGATCATCGAACCGGCCTTCTCGCTTGCCCGCCACCCCGCGCAGTGCACGAAGGGACTTCCGTGACCGGCTACAAGCGTGTCCTCCTCAAGCTCTCCGGCGAGGTCTTCGGAGGAGGGAAGGTCGGCGTCGACCCCGACGTCGTCCAGAAGATCGCCCGCGAGATCGCCAACGTCGCCCAGGCCGGCGTCCAGATCGCCGTCGTGACGGGTGGCGGCAACTTCTTCCGTGGCGCCGAGCTCCAGCAGCGCGGCATGGACCGGGTCCGTGCCGACTACATGGGCATGCTCGGCATCGTGATGAACTGCCTCGCCCTCCAGGACTTCCTGGAGAAGATGGACGTCGAGACCCGCGTCCAGACCGCCATCACCATGGGCCAGGTCGCCGAGCCCTACGTCCCGCGCCGCGCCATCCGGCACATGGAGAAGGGCCGCGTGGTCATCTTCGGTGCCGGCATGGGCATGCCGTTCTTCTCCACCGACACCGTCGCGGTCCAGCGGGCACTGGAGAGCAAGTGCGACGTCGTCCTGGTGGCCAAGAGCGGCGTCGACGGCGTCTACAGCGCCGACCCCAAGCTCGACCCCACGGCCACCAAGTACGACAACCTCACCTACGACGAGGCCATCCAGCAGGGCCTGCGGATCATGGACCAGACGGCGTTCGCCCTGTGCGGGGAGAACAAGCTGCCGATGGTCGTCTTCGGCATGGAGCCCGAGGGCAACATCCTGCGCGTCGTGCAGGGTGAGAAGATCGGCACGCTCGTCAGCGCAGGCTGACGGGCCATTCGCACCAGCCTCGACCACCCACGCAACGTCAGCACCCACGCAGTAAGGAAGCAGCCGTGATCAACGACATCCTCAACGAGGCCGACTCCAAGATGGACAAGTCGGTCGACGCGACGCGCGAGGAGTTCGCGGCGATCCGGGCGGGCCGGGCGCAGCCGAGCATGTTCAGCAAGATCACCGTGGACTACTACGGCTCGCCGACCCCGCTCCAGCAGCTGGCGTCGTTCACCGCCCCCGAGGCGCGGATCATCCTGATCCAGCCCTACGACGTGGGTGCGATGGGCAACATCGAGCGGGCCATCCGCGACTCCGACCTCGGCGTGAACCCCTCCAACGACGGCAAGATGCTGCGCTGCGTCTTCCCCGAGCTGACCGAGGAGCGTCGCAAGGAGTACATCAAGGTCGCCAAGGCCAAGGCCGAGGACGGCCGCGTCGCGGTGCGCAACCTGCGCCGCACGGCCAAGCAGGGCCTGGAGAAGCTCGAGAAGGACGGCGAGGTCGGCAAGGACGACGTCACCGGTGCCGAGAAGCGCCTCGACTCGATCACCAAGAAGCACACCGACGCGATCGACGACATGCTGAAGAACAAGGAAGCCGAGCTGCTCGAGGTCTGAGGACCCGGCAACCGACCATGACCGACACCTCGTCCGGCGCCCCGGCGGCGCCGCAGAAGGACCACGGCCGGGCCGGTCGCGACCTGCGCGCGGCCGTCCTGTCCGCGATCGTCCTGCTCGCCGCGATCGGCACCTCGCTGTTCTTCTTCAAGACGGCCTTCATGCTGATCGTCGCGGTCGCGGTCGTGGTGGCCGTCTGGGAGCTCCACCAGGGGATGCTGGCCAAGCACATCGACCTGCCCGAGCAGCCGCTGATGCTGGGCGGCGTCGTCATGGTCGTCGTGGCCTACTTCTACGGCGCGCCGGCGCTCGTCACGGCCACGGCGGTCACGGCGCTGGTCATCATGCTGTGGCTGCTGCGCCGCGGCATCGACGGCTACGTCATGAACGCCACGGCCTCGGTGTTCACGCTCGTCTACGTCCCGTTCCTCGGGTCGTTCGTCGCCCTGATGCTGGCCGAGGGCGGGACGTCGTTCTCCGCCGGCGGCATCGACGACGCGGGCGTCAAGGGCATCATCGCCTTCATCGGTGTCACCATCGCCTCCGACATCGGGGGCTACGTCGCGGGCGTGCTGTTCGGCAAGCACCCCATGGCCCCGGTCATCTCCCCGAAGAAGTCGTGGGAGGGCTTCGCCGGGTCGGCGGTCTTCTGCGGTGCCGCCGGCGTGGCCCTGGTGGTCTACCTGCTCGACGGCGACTGGTGGGTCGGCGTGGCCCTGGGCGCCATCGCGGTCGTGATGGCCACCCTCGGCGACCTGTGCGAGTCGGTGATCAAGCGCGACCTCGGCATCAAGGACATGAGCCAAGTGATCCCGGGCCACGGTGGCCTGATGGACCGGCTCGACTCGCTGCTGGCCACGATCGCCCCGATCTGGCTGCTGCTGCACTACCTCGTCTTCCAGTGAGGGCCCCGGCGTGACGCTCTTCCTGGTCCGCCACGGCCGGCCGGCGATCGACCGGTCGCGTCCCGCCCACGCCTGGGAGCTGGACCCCGCCGGCTTCGACGACGTGTGGGCGCTGCGTGAGTCCGGCCGCCTGCCGCAGCGGGCGGTCTGGTTCTGCTCGCCGGAGCCCAAGGCGGTCGCGACCGCCCAGCTGCTCACCGAGTCCGACGTCGGCATCGTCGACGACCTCCGCGAGCACGTGCGCGACTCCGCCGACTGGATCGAGGACTTCCCGGCCGTCGTACGTCGTGCCTTCGCCGAGCCGCACCTCAGCGCCCATCCCGGCTGGGAGACCGTCGACGCCTGCCGTGACCGGGTCGTCGCCGCCGTCACCCGGATCCGCGACGTGCACGCCGGCGAGGACGTCGTCCTGGTCGGCCACGGCACCGCCTGGACCCTCGCGGTGGCGGGGCTGACCGGCCAGGCCCCCGACCTCGACCGCTGGCAGTCGATGGCCATGCCCGACCTGATCAGGGTCGGCGACTGAGACGCGGCCTCACCACCACCCCTGCCGCCGCGCCCAGCGCAGCAGCAGCAGGCTGATCGCGAGCATCGCGACGAGCACGACGACGAGCTCGATGTAGTGCGTGTGCTGGGAGACGATCATGTTCATGCCGTAGACGGATGCGATCGCGGTGACGGGCAGCGTCACGGCGGCGATGACGGCCAGCCGCTCCATGGCGACGGTCATCTTGGTGTGCACCTTGGTCTGGTAGAGCTCGATCACGCCGAACAGGAAGTGCGACTCCCCGTCGGCCAGCGAGCGCACCCGGTCGAACTGGTCGGCGAGGTCGCGGGCCCAGGTGGAGTCGCGGTCGTCGGCGATCCGGTGGATGCCGGCCATCCGGACCCAGATGTCGTGGCACTGGGCCGCCATCGTGCGGGTGGTGATCAGCTCGTGGCGGATCAGGAACATGGTCTCGAGCAGCGCCTCCGGGTCGCGCATCTGCGAGGTCATCACCTGCTGCTCCAGGCCTGGCAGCTTCTCCGCGACCTGCCGGATCAGCCCGCTCTGCCGGCGCGCGACCGCCGAGGTGATCGCGTAGGACAGCTCGGCGGGGGAGGAGGGATGGAAGCGCTCGCCCTCGATCCGGGCCAGGACGCCGGCCGTCTCGAGCAGCGCCACGTCCAGCGGCACCTCGGGGTTGATGGGGCCGTGCACGGTGACCAGGTAGTGGTGGCCGACGATCTGGTCCAGCTCGAGCAGGTGCACGTGGCCGGCCCGGCCCAGGAAGGGGGACTGCGTCGTGACGAACACGTGGTCGTCGTACCCGTGCACGGTCGGGACGTAGTTCCGCTGCCGGCAGCCCTCGACCACCATCGGGTGGCAGCCCAGCCCGGTCAGCAGGGCATCGGCGTCCTCGTCCCACACGGGCACGTCGACCCACCAGAAGCCCTCGTCGTGGGCGAAGAGCTCCACCACGTCGTCGGGCTCGCGCCGGTGCGCGCCCGACGCGTCGAGGAACCAGACCTCCATGGCCCCAGCGTGGCGGGCGCGGGGCACCGCGACAAGCACCACGGCGGCACCACGACAGGTGCCGGCGTGATGAGCGTCCCGCGCGGAGGTCCGTGCTTCGGGGCGCGGTCTCTGAGAGGATCGGCGAGATGACCACCGAGCAGACTCCCCGGGACGGCGCCGTCGATCGGCAGCCGGACTGGTGGCACCGCGACCACCCGACGTTCACGGCCCTGACGGGCTTCTTCGCCGGGCTCGCGTTCGTGATCGTGATCCCCGGGGTCTTCGCCGGCATCCTGCACCTGCTCTTCGACGACCACACCGCCGAGGACCTCTTCCCGCTGGTCCTGGTCATGCTGGGCGTCCCGGCCGCCCTGGTCACGGCCCCGCGTACGCGCCGCTTCGGCCTCTACATGCTGATCGGCATGGTCGCCACGGCCCTCGTCGTGGGCGGCGTGACGGCGCTCGTGCTGTGGTACCTCTTCCAGTACCAGGACTGACGTTTCGCCACCGGGTGTGCCCGGATGGGATGATCGGGGCCTGATGTCCTCCCCTGACGCCTCCGACAGCACCCCCGTGAAGACCCTGCCCCTGGTCTTCGACGAGCCGCGCGGCCGCAAGAAGCCCCCGCGTCACCTCGCCGACCTCACCGCCGAGGAGCGCAAGGCGCTGCTCGCCGAGCAGGGCCTCCCGGGCTTCCGCGCCAAGCAGCTCAGCACCCACTACTTCTCCCGTCTGGTCGACGACCCGGCCGAGATGACCGACCTGCCGGCCGGCCAGCGCGACGACCTCGTCGCCGCGCTGCTGCCCACGCTGATGACGCCGCTGCGAACGCTCGAGGCCGACAAGGGCACCACCCGCAAGACCCTGTGGAAGCTCTTCGACGGGGCACTCGTCGAGTCGGTGCTGATGCGCTACCCCGGCCGCGTCACCATGTGCGTCTCGAGCCAGGCCGGCTGCGGCATGGCCTGCCCCTTCTGCGCCACCGGCCAGGGCGGCCTGCAGCGCAACATGTCCACCGCCGAGATCGTCGAGCAGGTCGTCGCCGGCGCCCGGGCGCTCGCCCGCGACGAGGTCCCGGGCGGTCCGGGTCGCGTCTCCAACGTGGTCTTCATGGGGATGGGCGAGCCGCTGGCCAACTACAAGGCCGTCATCGGCGCCGTACGCCGGCTCACCGACCCCACCCCCGACGGCCTCGGCATGTCGGCCCGCGGCATCACCGTCTCCACCGTCGGCCTGGTGCCCCGGATGAAGCAGCTGACCGAGGAGGGCATCCCGGTCACCCTCGCCCTCAGCCTGCACGCGCCGGATGACGAGCTCCGCAACGAGCTCGTCCCGATCAACACCCGCTTCTCGGTCGCCGAGACCGTCGAGGCGGCCTGGGACTACGCCGAGAAGACCAAGCGCCGGGTCTCCATCGAGTACGCCATGATGCGCGGCATCAACGACCAGGCGTGGCGCGCCGACCTGCTCGGCGACGTCCTGAACTCCTACGGCGACTGGGGCTGGGTGCACGTCAACCTGATCCCGCTCAACCCCACGCCGGGCTCGAAGTGGACCGCCTCGGACCCCAAGGACGAGCGCGAGTTCGTCCGCCGGCTCGAGGCCAAGGGCATCCCGACGACGGTCCGGGACACGCGCGGCAGCGACATCGACGGGGCCTGCGGCCAGCTCGCCGCCGTCGAGTAGCCGCTCAGCAGCCCTCGGCCACCAGGTCCGCCGCCTCCTCGACCGAGTCGACGAGGTGCACCCGCCCCTCCATCGGGCGTCCGCGGGCGAGGGAGGACAGCAGCGGCCAGGCCGGCAGCGTGCCGGTCCAGTACGTCGCCCCCACGAGCACCATCGGCGCGACCGACGACTCGTCGGCGTAGTAGTTCTCGCACGCGTCCTGGAAGACCTCCTGCACGGTGCCGCCGGCGCCGGGGAGGAAGACGATGCCCGCGTCGCAGACCTCGAGCAGGATCGCCTCGCGCGTGGCGTTGCGGAAGTACTTCGCGATCGCGGTGGCGAAGACGTTGGGCGGCTCGTGCCCGTAGTGCCAGGTCGGGATCCCGAGCGACTCGGTGTCCGCGGGCAGCTCGACCTCGAGAGCGGCACGCACCCAGGCGTCGACCGAGGGCCGGTACGACGGCACGGCGGCCAGCGACCCCAGGGCCTCGTCCAGGGCGTCGGCCGGTCGGGACGACAGGCGGCTGCCCAGGTTGGCCGCCTCCATCGCGCCCGGGCCGCCGCCGGTCGCCACCACGTGGTCGCGGCCGAGCAGCCTCCCGAGGGCCGCCGCCGCGGCGTACTCCTCCGAGCCGCGCTCGGCGGCGTGCCCGCCCATCACGCCGACCAGGCGCCGCGTCGCGGTCCACGCGGTGAGTGCCTCGTCGATCGCGTGGTCGTGCAGGGCGCGGGCGAGGGTCGCGTCGGGGTCGCCGGTCCGCTGCGACCACGCGTAGGCGCGGGCGTCCGTGGTGGCGCGGTAGGAGGGTGCGTCGTAGAGCTCCGCGGCGGTGTAGAGCCCGGCACGGTAGGTGTCGACCGGCACGCCCGGGATCGCCGGGAGGACCAGGGCTCCCGTCGCCTCGAGCCGTGCGGCCTCGCCCTCGGCGAAGGTGCAGCCCAGGAACGTCGCGCCGGCCGTGCGGGCGCCGGCCAGCGCGGCGCCCCGGTCCGAGAGGTCCACGTCCTGCACTCGCCACCCCGACAGCGACCCGGCGCCCGCGCCGATCCGCCGGTCGAACTCGGCCAGGGACTCGACGTGGACCACGCGGCCTCGGGAACGCCTCACGCGGCGAACCTAGACCACGCTGGGCCGGCGCACCCCTGACGCGGTCTCAAAAGGCGTGAGCCATCAGGTCACCGAAGAGGTCGTGCTCGTCGACGTCGAGGCCCCGCGCCCGGAACCACGTGCACATGTTGGTGCAGTCGCGGAGCAGGAAGTCCATGCCGTTGACGTTGCCCACCAGGTCGACGATCTGCGGCAGGTCGATGATGACCAGCCGCTCTCCGGCCGCGAGGGTGTTGTACGGCGAGAGGTCGCCGTGGACGATCCCGTCCTGCACCATCGTGGCCATCGCGTCCCGGAGCTGGTCGAAGTACGACGCCAGCAGGACCGGGTCGGGCCGGGTCTGCGCCAGCCGCGGGGCGGTCATCGTGCCGTCCTCGCCCTCGACGGTGATCCACTCCATGAGGATCTCGGTGCCGTCGATCTGGACGGGGTAGGGGACCGGCAGCCCCAGCTCGTGGCAGCGCTTGAGGGCGTCCCACTCCGAGATCGCCCACTCGCCGGCGGCGACGATCCGGCCCCACGTGCTGTTGCGCTTGAGGGCACGCTCGTCGCGCGAGCGCTTCATGCTGCGGCCCTCGGTGTAGGACGCGGCGCGGTGGAAGTTGCGGTGGTCGGTGCTGCGGTAGCGCTTGGCCACCATGACGACCGACTCCCCGAGGGCCTCGGATCCGGGGACGGCGCGCTCCAGCAGGAACGCGTCGGCCTCCTTGCCGGTCTTGAGGATGCCGAGGTCGGTGTCGAGGGCGGCCTGGGAGGTCACCACCCAGTCGGGGCGCGGCTGCGGACCCCGGCAGAGCGGCTCGACGCTCAGCCAGGTCGACCAGCGCTGGCCGTCCGGGAGGTCGTCGTCGTACGCCTCGAAGTCGAAGACGAAGGAAGGGTCAAGCTCGTGTTGCGTGAAGTCCTGGGACATCGGTGTGGGTGCTCCATGAGGTGAGAGGGGTGCGGTCTGCGGACAGGCCGGGGACAGTCATCGACATGTCACGGCTCCTCTCGGTCATGGGCACGGCTGCGGAAGTGGCAGCACCCGGGGCGGGACCATCGTGGAGGTCCCGCCCCGGGCGCCGCAAGCGGTTTTCCGACGGGCTGGGTAGGTTCTGCTCGTGACGCTCTCGCCCCGCCGCTGGGCTGCCCTGGCCACGTCCGCCCTCGTCCTGGGCGTGCTGCCCGGCGCGGTGCCGGCGGTCGCCGACCCCGCCCCGACGGCGGCCGAGATGCCGTCACCCGGGGCCGCCGGGATGGGCGACCCCTACTTCCCGCTGGACGGCAACGGCGGCATCGACGTGGTCCGCTACGAGGTGCACGACACCTACGACTTCACGACCCGGCACCTGTCCGGCTGGACCCGCCTGACGGTCCGCGCCACCCAGGCGCTGAGCCGCTTCGACCTCGACCTGCTGCTCCCGGTGCAGGGCGTGACCGTCGACGGGGTGCCTGCGGCTTACGCCAAGCCCGACCTGCACGAGCTGCGGGTGACGCCCGCCTCACCGATCGCGCGGGGCGACCGCTTCCAGGTGCTGGTGCGCTACGCCGGCCAGCCCGAGAAGCTCGGCTGGAACGGCGAGCACAACTGGCTCGCCGACGACTCCGAGGTCGTGGCGATGAACGAGCCGCACATGGCGCCGTGGTGGTTCCCGGCCAACGACCACCCGCGCGACCGGGCGCTGATGGACCTCCACATCACCACGGCCGCCGACAAGCAGGTCGTCGCCAACGGGCACCTCGTGGGTCGCGAGGTCAACGGTCGACGCGCGACGACCCACTGGCGCGCGGCCGAGCCGATGGTGCCCTACCTCGCCTTCTTCGCGGCCGGCCACTTCGTCATCCGACACGGCGTCCACGACGGGCTTCCGTGGTACGTCGCGGTGTCCGACCGCATCCCCACCTCGACCCGCAACGCCTCCCTGCGGCTCATGGAGCGCACCCCGGGCATCGTGACCTGGCTCGAGCGCCAGCTCGGGCACTACCCGTTCGCCGACACCGGCGGCCTGACGACCAGCCTCAACCCGGGCTTCGCGCTGGAGAACCAGACCCGGCCGACGTACCCCGTCCTGACCTCCGAGGCCGTCACCACCGTCGTGCACGAGCTGGCCCACCAGTGGTTCGGCGACTCCGTGGCCATCGCCAACTGGCGCGACATCTGGCTCAACGAGGGCGCGGCCACCTTCATGGAGGCGCGGTACGCCGAGACCCACGGTGGCCAGTCGGCGCAGCAGTGGCTGGAGTACTGGTACGACACCCTCGCCGACGACGCCGACTTCTGGACGCTCCAGGTCGACGACCCGGGCCGCGACCACATCTTCGACTGGCAGGTCTACCAGCGCGGCGGGATGGCCCTGCAGGCGCTGCGGCACCGGATCGGCAACGACGACTACTGGCGGCTGCTGCGTCAGTGGGTGCACTCGCGGGCCGGCGACAACGGCGCCACCCGGCAGTTCGAGGCGCTCGCCGAGCAGGTCAGCGGGCAGCAGCTCGACGGGTTCTTCAAGGCCTGGCTGGTCGACCCCACCCGGCCCGCCCGCACGGCGGCGAACGGCCTGGGCTGACGATCGCCGCTCGGCGGGCTCAGCCGCCGATCAGCGGTCCCACGGCCCGGGCGACGAGGCTCGGCTGCCGGGTGAGGGACTCCTCGGCGTCGGCGAGGGTCATCGCGCGCAGGCCGACGTTGATGCCGAGCCACCGCAGCGGCTCGCGCTCCCACACGCGGGACCGGTGGCCGACCCACGGCAGCCGGGTCAGGTCGGTGTCGTGGCCCAGCACCAGGTCGCGCAGGGTGCGGCCGGCGAGGTTGGTGGTGCTGACGCCGTCGCCGACGTAGCCGCCCGCCCACGCGAGGCCGGTCGCGCGGTCCAGCCCGACCGAGGCGCACCAGTCGCGGGGGATGCCCAGGGCGCCGCCCCATGCGTGGGTCACGCGGGTGCCGGCGAGCACCGGGAAGAGCGTGGTCATCGCGTCGTAGAGGCTGGCGAAGACCTTCTCGTCGTGGTCGAACCCCGGGCGGACCCGCGAGCCGAGGTGGTACGGCGCCCCCCGCCCGCCGAACACGAGCCGGTCGTCGGCCGTGCGCTGGCCGTAGACGATCAGGTGCCGGTGGTCGGTGAAGGTCTCCCGCCGGGCCAGCCCGATCCGGTCCCACACGTCGGCGGGCAGCGGCGCGGTGGCGATGACGAGCGAGTAGACCGGCGCGAGGGTGCGGTGCTCCCCGGCCAGCGAGGGGGTGTAGCCCTCGGTCGCCCGGACGACCGTGTCGGCCCGCACGGTGCCGTGCTTGGTCCGCGCGAGACCCGGCTCGATCGCGGTGACGCGGGTGCGCTCGTGGATCGTGACGCCGCGCCGCTCGACGGCGCGGGCCAGCCCGCGGACGAGCTTGGCGGGGTGGATCGCCATGCAGTCGGGCGTGTACGTCGCCCCGCGCGTGCCGGTCGCGTCGAGGACGGCCGTGGCCGCGCGGCGGTCGAGGAGCCGCAGGTCGTCCTCCCCGCGGCCCCAGGACCGTGCGTGCTCCACCTCCGCGCGGGCGCGCCGCCACTGCGCACCGGTCCGGGCCACCGTGATCGTGCCGCCGTGGGCCAGGTCGGCGTCGATGCCCTCGGCGCGGGCGACCCGGGCGACCTCGTCGACCGTGGCCCGCATCGCGGCGTGCTGGGCCAGGGCCGCGTCGCGGCCGCTCGCCGCCGCCAGCTTGTCCAGGGAGGCGGGGAACAGGGCCGAGCACCAGCCGCCGTTGCGCCCGGAGGCGCCGTACCCCGCCACCTCGGCCTCGAGGACGACGATCCGCAGCGTCGGGTCGGCCTCGGCGAGGTAGTGGGCGGTCCACAGGCCGGTGTAGCCCGCACCGACGATCGCGACGTCGGCCTCGGTGTCGCCGGGCAGCGCCGCGCGGGGGGTCCAGTCGTCGCCGGCGGTGTCGTGCCAGAGCGACAACCGGTCGTAGGGCCGGTCGCGGCCGGGTCGACGGAGGCTCAGCGCACGCCCCACGAGTAGGTCTGCTTGCGGAGCCGGAGGTACATGAACGTCTCGGTGGCGACGACGCCCTCGATGGTCCGGATCCGGTCCGAGATCAGCTCGAGCAGGTGCTCGTCGCTCTCGCAGACGACCTCGACGAGGAGGTCGAAGGAGCCTGCGGTGACCACGACGTAGTCGACCTCCTCGAGCTCGGCGATGCGGTCGGCGGCCTTCTCCAGCGGACCGGTGACGCGGATGCCGACCATGGCCTGCCGGGCGAAGCCGAGCTCGAGCGGGTCGGTGACCGCGACGACCTGCATGACGCCGCTGTCGGTGAGCCGCTGGACGCGCTGCCGGACGGCCGCCTCGGAGAGCCCGACGACCTTGCCGATCGCCGCGTAGGAGCGTCGTCCGTCCTGCTGGAGCTGCTCGATGATCGCCTTGCTGACGTCGTCGAGCTGGGTCGGGGGCTTCCTCGTCATGGGCCGAAGCCTGTCAGGGGGACCGGGTCAGGTCAAAGGTTTCGGCAGTGTCGCCGAAACAAGGGATTTCGTTGCGCAGAGGTTTCGGTTCGACGGGATCGCTTGTCGGGGACCCCCGGGCATGACACGATCCGAGCATCGAGAGCAAACACTCGAAGGAGTCAGATGCCACGAGGAAGCGCGTCCGGCCGGCCCGGGCTGTCGCGCCGGGGACTGCTCAAGGGCGCGGGAGGACTGGCCTTCGGCGGGCTCAGCATCGCCGCGCTCGACCTGCCGTTCTTCGACGTCCCGGGAGCCCAGCAGGACCCGTTGACGTGCCGGGCGCGCGACGTGTCCGCCTCGGAGCGCGAGCTGGTGATCAGCAACTGGCCCGGCTACATCGACCCGCGGCGCCAGAAGGGCAACACCCGCGACGAGTTCGAGGCCCAGACGGGCATCACGGTGAAGTACACCGACGACATCAACGCCAACACCGAGTTCTACGCCAAGGTCAAGAACCAGCTCGGCACCTGCCAGCCCATCGGCCGCGACATGATCGTCCTGACCGACTGGATGGCCGCCCGGATGATCGGCCTGGGCTGGATCCAGCCGCTGGACCCCGCCAAGGTGCCCAACGTCCACCAGAACCTCCTCCAGGCGCTGCGGGGGAGGGCGTGGGACAAGACCGCGAAGTACCACGCGCCGTGGCAGACCGGCTTCACCGGCATCGCCTACAACGCCGCCAAGACCGGCGAGATCAAGAGCTTCGGCGAGCTCCTGGACAACCCCGACCTCAAGGGACGCGTCACGCTGCTCAACGAGATGCGCGACACGATGGGCTTCCTGCTCAAGCTCGTCGGCGCCGAGCCCCAGAACTTCACCGCGGACCAGTGGGCCAACGCGATCGACCGGCTCCGCGGATCGGTGTCCAACGGGCAGATCCGGGCCTTCACCGGCAACGACTACACCCAGGACCTGGCGGCCGGGAACCTCCTGGCCTGCGAGGCGTGGTCGGGCGACGTGATCCAGCTCCAGTTCGACAACCCCGACATCAAGTTCGTGACGCCGGAGGAGGGCCTGGCCATCTGGAGCGACAACATGATGGTGCCCAACCTGGCCACCCACGAGGCCAACGCCGAGGAGTGGATCAACTTCTACTACGACCCGGTCAACGCCGCGAAGCTGGCGGCCTGGGTCAACTACATCTGCCCGGTCGAGGGCGCCCAGCAGGAGATGGAGAAGATCGATGCCTCCCTCGTCGACAACAAGCTGATCTTCCCCGACGAGGACATGCTGTCGAAGACGTGGGACTTCATGGCGCTCGATGACCGGCAGCAGATCCAGTACGAAGGAGAGTGGTCCGATGTCTCAGGTGGCTGAGAGCGACGTGGTGGACGAGGCTGCGGAGTCCTTCGAGGGGCTGCGGCTGCGGTCGGTGACGAAGTCCTTCGGTGCGTTCGAGGCCGTCCACGACCTCGACCTCGACGTACCCCGTGGCACGTTCTTCGCGCTCCTCGGCCCCTCGGGCTGCGGCAAGACCACGACCCTGCGGATGGTGGCCGGCCTGGAGACGCCCACGGCCGGGACCATCACCCTCGCCGGGCAGGACATCACCGCCGCCAAGCCCTACCACCGGCCGGTCAACACCGTCTTCCAGAGCTATGCGCTGTTCCCGCACCTCGACATCTTCGAGAACGTCGCGTTCGGGCTACGCCGCCGCAAGAAGGCCGACGTCAAGCAGCAGGTCGCCGACATGCTCGAGCTCGTCGAGCTGACCAGCCAGGCCCGCAAGAAGCCGGCCCAGCTGTCCGGCGGCCAGCAGCAACGGGTGGCGCTGGCCCGGGCGCTGATCAACAAGCCCGAGGTGCTGCTGCTCGACGAGCCGCTCGGGGCGCTCGACCTCAAGCTGCGCCGCTCGATGCAGATCGAGCTCAAGCGGATCCAGACCGAGGTCGGGCTGACGTTCATCCACGTCACCCACGACCAGGAGGAGGCCATGACCATGGCCGACACGGTCGCGGTCATGAACAAGGGCGTCATCGAGCAGATGGGTGCCCCCGCCGAGCTCTACGAGAACCCCCAGTCCACGTTCGTGGCCAACTTCCTGGGCCAGTCCAACCTGATCGAGGGCACCATCCGGTCGCGCGCCGCCGACGTGGTCAGCGTGGAGATGCACGGCATCGGGGTCACGGTCCCGACCGAGCGCACGCACGCCGAGGGCGACCAGGGCTGGGTCGGGATCCGGCCGGAGAAGGTGCTGATCGGGGAGGAGGGCGAGGCCCTCGATGCCCCGGGCAACACCATCCCCGGCGGTGTCGTCACCGACGTGAGCTTCTTCGGCGTCAGCACGCAGTACCTCGTCCGGATGCCGTGGGGCCAGGAGCTCCAGGTCTTCGAGCAGAACACCGGACGGCGTCGGATCTTCCGCCAGGGCGACCGCGTCGAGCTGTCCTGGCGACCCGAGTACGCCTTCCTCCTCGACCACAGCCAGGACGCCGAGGCCGGCGCCCAGCGGCGCGAGGAGGGTTGATGAGCGAGACGGTCCGGCGCCGCGGCGGCACCGGCTACCTCCTGCTCCTGCCGGGACTCCTGTGGCTCGGCCTCTTCTTCGTGGTGCCGCTCTACTCCCTGGTCGCCACCAGCCTGTTCGACCCGAGCGGCTCGGACTTCCGCGGCTACACGATGGACTGGTCGTGGAGCAACTACTCCGACGCGCTCTCGACGTACTGGAGCCCCCTGGTCAGGTCGCTGCTGTACGGCGGCGCCGCGACCTTGCTCTGCCTGCTGCTCGGCTACGTGCTGGCCTACGCGATCGCCTTCAAGTCCGGCCGGTGGAAGAACCTCCTGCTGGTGCTGGTGATCGCGCCGTTCTTCACGAGCTTCCTGATCCGCACCCTGTCGTGGAAGCTGATCCTGGCCGACGACGGCTTCGTGGTGAACACCCTCCAGGCCGTGCACGTGCTCGGTGCGGACGGCCGGCTCCTGGCCACGCCGGCCGCCGTCATCGCGGGCCTGACCTACAACTTCCTGCCCTTCATGGTGCTGCCGCTCTTCGCCAGCCTCGACAAGATCGACCACCGGCTGATCGAGGCGTCCGGCGACCTCTACGCCAACCCGTTCGTCGGGTTCTGGAAGGTCACCTGGCCGCTGTCGCTCCCGGGCGTGGTGTCCGGGACGCTGCTGACGTTCATCCCGGCGGCCGGTGACTTCATCAACGTGCAGCTGCTGGGCAGCCCCAACCAGGCGATGGTCGGCACCAAGATCCAGAGCCTGTTCACCGACGCCAACGACTACCCGTCGGCGGCCGCGCTGTCGGTGATCCTGATGGTGCTGATCGTGGCGATGGTCCTCGTCTACGTCCGCCGGGCCGGGACGGAGGACCTGCTGTGATGCGCTGGTTCCGGGAGCGGATCGTGCTCCTGCTCGGGCTGCTCGTCCTCGTCTACACGTTCGTGCCGATCGCGATCGTGATCGGGATGAGCTTCAACGACCCGCCGAGCCGCAACGTCTACGCCTTCCACAAGTTCACGCTGTCCAACTGGGCCAACCCGTGCCTGGACCCGAGCATGTGCTCGGCACTGGGGCGCAGCGTCGAGATCGGGCTGCTCGCCACGCTCGGGGCGACCGTGCTCGGCACCCTCGCGGCGTTCGCGCTGGTGCGCCACGACTTCGTGGGCCGCTCGGCGACCAACCTGCTGATCTTCCTGCCCATGGCCGCGCCCGAGATCGTGATGGGCTCCTCGCTGCTGGCGCTCTTCGTGGCCGCCGGCTTCAGCGGTCAACTGGGCTTCTGGACGATCCTGATCGCCCACGTGATGTTCTGCCTGTCCTTCGTCGTCGTGACCGTGCGGGCCCGGCTGGCCGGGATGGACGACACGCTCGAGCAGGCGGCGATGGACCTCTACGCCACCCCTGCCCAGACGTTCTGGCGGGTCACGTTCCCGCTGGTCTTCCCCGGCATCCTGGGCGCCGCGCTGCTGAGCTTCTCGCTCTCCTTCGACGACTTCATCATCACCAACCTCAACGCCGGCCAGACCACGACGTTCCCGATGTACGTCTGGGGCGTCGCCCAGCGCGGTGTCCCGATGCAGGTCAACGTGATCGGGACGGTGATGTTCCTCGTCTCGGTGCTGATCGTGCTGGGTGGCGAGGCCAACAACCGGCGCCGGAGCCGGGCGCTGACCTGAGTCGCCCGCCGGACGTCGTACGGACGGGCACACGTCGGCTCCGCCCGCATGACGTGGCGCGGAGACCTCAGACCAGCGACGAGGCCTTGTCCAGGACCACGCGCAGGATCTGCTCGATCTCGTCGAAGTGCTCCTGGGTGCAGATCAGCGGCGGGGAGAGCTGGATGACCGGGTCGCCCCGGTCGTCGGCGCGGCAGTAGAGGCCCTCGTCGTACAACGCCTTGGACAGGAAGCCGCGCAGCAGCTTCTCGGCCTCCTCGTCGTTGAAGGTCTCCTTGGTGTCCTTGTCCTTGACCAGCTCGATCCCGTAGAAGTAGCCGTCGCCGCGGACGTCGCCCACGATCGGCAGGTCCAGCAGCCGCTCCAGGGTCGCCCGGAACGCACCCTCGTTGTCGCGGACGTTCTCCAGCACCTTCTCGTTCTCGAAGATGTCGAGGTTGGCCATCGCCACGGCCGTGGAGACCGGGTGGCCGCCGAAGGTGTAGCCGTGGGCGAAGGACTCGTGGCCCTGCAGGAAGGGCGCCATCAGCCGCTCCGAGGCGATCATCGCGCCGAGCGGTGCGTAGCCCGAGGTGATGCCCTTGGCGCAGGTGATCATGTCGGGCTGGTAGCCGTAGCGCTCCGCGCCGAACATGTGGCCGAGTCGGCCGAAGGCGCAGATCACCTCGTCGGAGACCAGCAGTACGTCGTGCTCGTCGCAGATCTCGCGGACCCGCTGGAAGTAGCCGGGCGGGGGCGGGAAGCAGCCGCCGGCGTTCTGCACCGGCTCGAGGAACACCGCGGCCACCGTGTCGGGACCCTCGTTCTCGATCGCGACCGCGATCTGGTCGGCGGCCCAGCGGCCGAAGGCCTCCGGGTCGCTGCCGTCGAGGAAGCCGCCGGTGATCTCCGAGGCGCGGTAGGCGTTGGTGTTGGGCACCCGGAACGTCGAGGGCACCAGCGGCTCGAACTGCTGCTTGAGCCCCGGCAGCCCGGTGATCGACAGCGCACCCTGGGTGGTGCCGTGGTAGGCGATCGCGCGGCTGATCACCTTGTGCTTCATCGGCTTGCCGGTGAGCTTGAAGTAGTTCTTGGCGAGCTTCCACGCGGTCTCGACGGCCTCGCCGCCGCCGCTGGTGAAGAAGACGCGGTTGAGGTCGCCCGGCGCGTAGCCGGCGACCCGCTCGGCCAGCTGGATCGCCGAGGGGTGCGCGTAGGACCACAGCGGCATGAACGCCAGCTCGCGGGCCTGGGCGGCCGCGGCGTCGGCGAGCTCGGTGCGCCCGTGGCCCAGCTGGGAGACGAAGAGCCCGGCGAGCGCGTCGAGGTAGCGCTTGCCCTTGGCGTCCCAGATGTAGGGACCCTCGCCCCGCACGATGACCGGCACGTCGGCGTGGTCATAGGTGGAGTGCCGCGTGAAGTGCATCCACAGGTGGTCCTTGGCGGCGCGCTGGAGGTGGTCGTAGTCCGGGTGCATACGGACCATCGTGGACGGTTCACCCCCCGACAGGCAAGCGAATCCGTGGTGTGGGGCCAGATTTCACACGGATTTCGTTGCCTAAGGGTTACGGCCCCACCGTCGTCTCGCCTAGGCTCGCGCCATGGCAGACCTGACCTTCCGCAATGTCATCAACGGTGAGCTCGTCGAGTCCGCCGCCGGCACGACGTACGACGTCGTCGACCCGACCACGGGAGCGACGTACGCGCAGGCCCCGCTGTCGGGGGCCGAGGACGTCGACCGCGCCTACACCGCGGCCGCCCGCGCCTTCGAGGAGTGGGGCGACACGACGCCGTCCGAGCGGCAGCAGGCGCTGCTCAAGATCGCCGACGCCCTCGAGAAGCGCGCCGACGAGTTCGTGCGGGTCGAGTCCCAGGACACCGGCAAGCCGCTCGGCCTGACCGCCAGCGAGGAGCTGCCGCCGTGCGTGGACCAGATCCGGTTCTTCGCCGGCGCCGCCCGCGTGCTCGAGGGGCGCTCGGCGGGGGAGTACATGAAGGACCACACCTCCTTCGTGCGGCGCGAGCCGATCGGCGTCGTCGGCCAGGTGACCCCCTGGAACTACCCGCTGATGATGATGGTCTGGAAGATCGCGCCCGCCCTCGCGGCCGGCAACACCGTCGTCCTCAAGCCCAGCGACACCACGCCGGCGAGCTCGACGCTGCTCGCCGAGCTCGCCCAGGAGTTCCTGCCGCCCGGCGTCCTGAACGTCGTCTGCGGCGACCGCGACACGGGTCGGCTCGTGGTCGAGCACCCGACCCCCCAGATGGTCTCGATCACCGGCTCGGTCCGGGCGGGGATGGAGGTCGCGGGCTCCGCGGCCGCCCAGCTCAAGCGCGCCCACCTCGAGCTCGGCGGCAAGGCGCCGGTGATCGTCTTCGACGACGCCGACATCGAGAAGGCGGCCGCCGGCATCGCCGAGGCCGGCTACTTCAACGCCGGCCAGGACTGCACCGCCGCCACCCGCGTCCTCGCCGGGCCGGGCGTCCACGACGAGTTCGTCGCCGCGCTCACCGAGCAGGCGCGCGGCACCAGCACCGGCCTCCCCGACGACGAGGACGCGCTCTACGGCGCCCTCAACAACGAGAACCAGCTCGCCCGCGTGACCGGCATGGTCGACCGGCTGCCCGACCACGCGAGGATCGAGACCGGGGGCAAGCGCCAGGGGGAGCAGGGCTACTTCTACGAGCCGACCGTGCTCTCCGGCCTCCGCCAGGACGACGAGCAGGTGCAGGACGAGATCTTCGGCCCGGTCATCACCGTGCAGCGCTTCTCCGACGAGGCCGAGGCGCTCCGGTGGGCCAACGGCGTGCAGTACGGCCTCGCCTCATCGGTGTGGACCCGCGACCACGGCCGCGCCATGCGGATGGCCAAGCACCTCGACTTCGGCGCGGTGTGGATCAACACCCACATCCCGATCGTCGCCGAGATGCCCCACGGCGGCTTCAAGCACTCCGGCTACGGCAAGGACCTCTCCATGTACGGGCTCGAGGACTACACCCGCATCAAGCACGTGATGAGCTACATCGGTGAGTGACCCGATGCGGATCCTGCTCGTCGGGGCGGGCGGGGTCGGGTCGGCCTTCGCCGCGATCGCCGCGCGCCGCGACTTCTTCGAGGCCATCGTCGTCGCCGACTACGACCCGGCCCGTGCCGAGAAGGCGGCGGCGCAGGACGACCGGTACGTCGCGGCGCAGGTCGACGCCTCGTCGGTGGAGTCGGTGACCGCGCTGTGCCGCGACCACCGGATCACGCACGTGATGAACGCCGTCGACCCGGTCTTCAACATGCCGGTGTTCGAGGGGGCCTTCGCGGCGGGCGCGGACTACCTCGACATGGCGATGTCGCTCTCGACGCCGCACCCGGAGGCGCCGTACGAGAAGACGGGCGTGAAGCTCGGAGACCACCAGTTCGAGGCGGCCCCCGCCTGGGGGGCGGCGGGCCGCCTGGCGCTGGTCGGCATCGGTGTGGAGCCGGGGCTGTCCGACGTCTTCGCGCGGTACGCCGCGGACCACCTGTTCAGCGAGATCGACGAGCTCGGCACCCGCGACGGGGCCAACCTCGTCGTGACCGACGACGACGGCAACGAGATCTTCGCGCCGTCGTTCTCGATGTGGACCACGATCGAGGAGTGCCTCAACCCGCCGGTGATCTGGCAGGACGGGGAGTGGCACACGACCGAGCCGTTCTCCGAGCCGGAGGTCTTCGACTTCCCCGAGGGCATCGGTCCGGTGGAGTGCGTCAACGTGGAGCACGAGGAGGTCCTCCTCATGCCGCGCTGGGTCGACTGCAGGCGGGCGACGTTCAAGTACGGCCTCGGCGACGAGTTCATCACCATCCTCAAGGTGCTGCACACCCTCGGCCTGGACCGCACCGAGAAGGTCCGCGTCAAGGGCGTCGAGGTCAGTCCGCGGGACGTGGTGGCCGCGGTGCTGCCGGACCCGGCGACCGTCGGCCCGCGCATGAAGGGCAAGACCTGCGCCGGCCTGTGGGTCACGGGCACCGGCAAGGACGGCGAGGGCACCCCGACCGGGCCGCGGTCGACGTACCTCTACCACGTCGTGGACAACGAGTGGACCATGCAGGAGTACGGCCACCAGTGCGTGGTCTGGCAGACGGCGATCAACCCCGTCGTGGCCCTGGAGCTGCTGGCCACCGGTGTCTGGTCGGGGACCGGCGTGCTGGGCCCCGAGGCCTTCGACGCGGTGCCCTTCCTGGACCTGCTGACCGCCTACGGCAGCCCGTGGGGGATCAAGGAGCTCGACGTCTGAGGAGGGGAGCTCGGCGATTTCAGCCAGATCCGGAGCATCACGATGGTGTAAATCGTTGTCAAGATGGCGTCAGACGATGGAAATCGAAGGCTGACCTTCGCTACCGTTCCGGCATGTCGGCGATTTCCCTGCGCGGCCTGAGCAAGCACTTCGGTGACGTGCGGGCCGTGGACGCCCTGGACCTCGACATCGCCGAGGGCGAGTTCTTCTCCATGCTCGGCCCGTCCGGCTCGGGCAAGACGACCGTGCTGCGGCTGATCGCCGGCTTCGAGACGCCGACCGCGGGCCGGGTGCTGCTCGGCGAGCACGACGTGACCGACCGCCCGCCCAACCGGCGCGACGTCAACACCGTCTTCCAGGACTACGCGATCTTCCCGCACATGAGCGTGCGCCAGAACGTCGAGTACGGCCTGCGCGTGAAGAAGGTGCCGCGCGACCAGCGTCGCGCCCGGGCGCTCGAGGCGCTGGCCACCGTCCGCCTCGAGGGGTACGCCGACCGCCGCCCGCACCAGCTGTCCGGCGGCCAGCGCCAGCGCGTCGCGCTGGCCCGCGCGCTGGTCAACCGGCCCCAGGTCCTTCTGCTCGACGAGCCGCTCGGCGCGCTCGACCTCAAGCTGCGCCGCGAGATGCAGATCGAGCTCAAGCAGATCCAGCGCGACGTCGGCATCACCTTCGTGTTCGTGACCCACGACCAGGAGGAGGCGCTGACGATGAGCGACCGGATCGCGGTGTTCAACGAGGGCCGCATCGAGCAGCTCGCCACCCCCGTCGAGCTCTACGAGCGCCCGGCCAGCTCGTTCGTGGCCGGCTTCGTCGGCACCTCCAACCTGCTGCAGGGCGAGGTGTCCCGGACCCTGCTCGGCGAGGACGGCACCTTCGTGATCCGACCGGAGAAGGTCTCGATGGTCGCCCCGGACCGCGCCCCCGACGGCGACGACGGCACGTGTGTCGCGCGGGGTGTCGTCCGCGAGGTCGTCTACCTCGGTGCCACGACGCACTCGGTCGTCGACCTCGATGCGGGCGCGACCCTGACCGTGTCCCACCAGAACACTGACCGCTCGATCGACGCCGCGCTGGAGCGGCGCGACCACCCCGTCGTGCTCACCTGGCAGCGCGACAACCTCGTGTCCCTGGCCGGCTCCGGCCCGGGGGCGTCCCCTGAGGAGGAGACAGCATGATGAACAGAAGCTCCGGGCGGCTCGCCGCCCTCGCCGGCGTCGCGCTGCTGGCGGTGCTCTCGGGGTGCGGCACCAGCAGTGACACGAGCTCCAGCAGCGGCGGGGGCAACGGCTTCACCCCTCCCGACGTGCCGATGAAGCAGTCGATCGGTGACATGGAGGGCGAGGTCAACATCCTGGCCTGGGCGGGCTACGCCGAGGACGGCAGCAACAGCCCGAAGTACGACTGGGTCACGCCGTTCGAGAAGCAGACCGGGTGCCAGGCCCACGTGAAGGTGTTCAACACCTCCGACGAGGCCGTCAAGCTGATGCAGACCGACCAGTACGACGTCGTCTCGGCCTCCGGCGACGCCTCGTTGCGGCTGATCGCCTCCGGCGACGCGGCTCCCGTGAACACCGACCTGATCAAGAGCTACGCCGACATCGTGCCGTTCCTCAAGGACCGCGCCTGGAACTCCGTCGACGGCCAGATGTACGGCATCCCGCACGGCTGGGGCGCCAACCTGCTCTCGTACAACTCCGACGTGGTCAAGCCGGCTCCGACGAGCTGGAGCGCGGTGTTCGACGACGCGTCCAAGTACGCCGGCAAGGTGACGGCGTACGACTCGCCGATCTACATCGCCGACGCCGGCCTCTACCTCATGAAGCACCAGCCCGACCTCGGCATCACCAACCCCTACGCCCTCGACCAGGACCAGCTCGCCGCCGCGGTGGACCTGCTCAAGGCCCAGCGGAAGAACATCTCGGAGTACTGGGCGAACTACCTGCAGAACGTCCAGGCCCTGACGACGGGCGACACCGTGATCGGGACGACCTGGCAGATCAACGCCAGCCTCGCCGCGGGGGAGGGCGCTCCCATCAAGACCGTCTTCCCGGAGGAGACGTCGACCGGGTGGTCGGACACCTGGATGGTCAGCGCGGCGTCGAAGCACTCCAACTGCGCCTACGCGTGGATGGACTACATCACCAGCCCGGGCCCCCAGGCGGAGGTCGCGGAGTACTTCGGTGAGGCGCCGGCCAACGCCAAGGCGTGCGACCTCACCGTGAACAAGAAGCACTGCGACGAGTACCACGCGACGGACCAGTCGTTCGCGGACAAGATCTGGTACTGGACCACGCCGATCTCCCAGTGCCTCGACGGGCGCACCGACGTGAAGTGCACCGACTACGGCGACTGGACCCAGGCCTGGACCGAGATCAAGGGCTGACCGTGACGCAGACGCGGACCCGCACCGCGTTGCTCCTGACCCCGCCGCTCCTGTGGCTCGGGGTGGCCTACCTCGGCGCGCTCGCGGCCCTGCTGATCACGTCGCTGTGGACCCAGGACGACTTCACCGGCCAGATCCAGCGGCACTGGACGCTGGACAACTTCCGCGACCTGCTGACCATCGACGTCTACCGGACCATCACCGTGCGGACGCTGGCGATCGCGGCTCTCGTGACCGTCATCGATGCTGTCCTGGCCTTCCCGATCGCGCTCTACATGGCCAAGGTGGCCTCACCGCGGCTCCAGCGGCTGCTGGTGATCGCCGTGCTGATGCCGCTGTGGGCGTCGTACCTCGTCAAGGCCTACGCCTGGCGCGGGATGCTGTCCCAGGGTGGGCTCCTCGACTGGGTCCTGGGCCCGTTGGGGCTGCACTCGCCCGGCTACGGCCTGTTCGCGACGACGATGACGCTGGCCTACCTGTGGCTGCCGTACATGATCCTGCCGGTGTACGCCGGGCTCCAGCGGCTGCCCGACTCGATGCTGGAGGCGTCGGCGGACCTCGGGGCCCACGCCTGGACCACTGTGGTCCGGGTGGTGCTGCCGACGGCCTTCCCCGCCCTGGTGGCCGGGTCGATCTTCACCTTCTCGCTGTCCATGGGCGACTTCATCGCGGTCAGCATCGTCGGCGGCACGAGCCAGCTGCTCGGCAACGTCGTCTACAACAACATCGGCGCCGCCAACAACCTGCCGTTCGCGGCGGCGGTGACCACGGTGCCCATCGCCGTCATGCTCATCTACCTGGCCGTCGTCCGACGGACCGGCGCGCTGGACAACCTGTAGGGGAGGCCGCGATGACGATGTCCCGAGGCATGCGCGCCGCGCTGATGGCGTTCACCGCCGTGGTGCTGCTCGTGATCTACACGCCGCTGGTGCTGGTGGTGCTCAACTCGTTCAACGTCGACCGCACCTTCACCTGGCCGCCGCCGGACCTGACCCTGAAGTGGTGGGATGCCGCCTGGCACAGCAGTGGCGCCCGGTCGGCGCTGTGGACCAGCGTGGAGGTGGCCCTCCTCGCGACCGCGGTCGCGCTGGTGCTCGGCACGCTGGCCAGCCTCGGCCTGCAGCGCACCCGGTTCTTCGGGCGCAACCTCGTCTCGCTCGTGATCATCCTGCCGATCGCGCTGCCCGGCATCGTGACGGGCATCGCGCTCAGCAACGCGTTCACCACGATCCTCGGGGTCGGGCTGAGCCTGGTCACCGTGGTCGTCGCCCACGCGACGTTCTGCATCGTCACCGTGTTCAACAACGTGCAGGCCCGTCTCCAGCGGCTCGGCGGCAACTTCGAGCAGGCCTCGATGGACCTGGGCGCGGGTCCCTTCACGACGTTCCGGCTGGTCACCTTCCCGATGCTCCGCTCGGCGCTGCTGGCTGGGGCGCTGCTGTCGTTCGGGCTGTCCTTCGACGAGATCGTCGTGACCACCTTCACGATCAGCCCGACCGACCAGACACTGCCGATCTGGATCTTCCAGAACCTCTTCAGGCCCAACCAGGGACCGGTCGTCAACGTCGTCGCCGCCGTGCTGGTGCTGCTCTCCGCGGTCCCGATCTACCTCGCCCAGCGGCTCTCGGCCGGCGCCGGGGAGACGGTGCGCTGACACGACACCGAGCCGGCGTGGTGCTCCGGTTGCGGTCGATCTGGGAGTCCACACCGACTCGGTGCGTCGGGGGTCGTGCGCGGAGGGTTCAGGCGGTGGCGGCGAACGCCTCGGACACGACATCGAGTCCTTCCTCGAGCAGGGCGTCCGAGATCGACAGGGGAGGCAGGAAGCGGAACACGTTGCCCCAGGTGCCGCAGGTCAGGGTGACGACGCCGCGGGCGTGGCACCAGGCCGACACGGCGGCCGCGCGGGCCGGCTCGGGGTTGCCCCCGAGACCGGTCCCCGGGGTGCGGAGCTCGATGGCCATCATCGCTCCGCGTCCGCGCACGTCGCCGATCACCGGGTGCTCAGCGGCCAGTGCACCGAGCCGCTTCTCCATGAGCACTCCGATGTCCCGGGCTCGCGCGGCCAGGTCGTGGGTGTGCATCTCCTCGATCGCGCCGAGGGCGGCGGCGCAGGCCACCGGGTTGCCGCCGTAGGTGCCGCCGAGGCCGCCGACGTGCGCGGCGTCCATGAGCTCGGCGCGGCCGGTCACGGCCGCGAGCGGCAGCCCGCCGGCGATGCCCTTGGCCGTCGTGACCAGGTCGGGCACGACGACCTCGTGGTCGCAGGCGAACCAGTCGCCGGTGCGGCAGAAGCCGGTCTGGATCTCGTCGGCCACGAACAGGACGCCGTTGGCCGCGCACCAGGCCGAGATCGCCGGCAGGAAGCCCGGCGCGGGCACGACGAATCCGCCCTCGCCCTGGATCGGCTCGATCACGACGCACGCGAGGCTGCCGGCGCCCACCTGCTTCTCCAGTACGTCGACCGCCGCGGCGGCCGCCTCGGCGCCGGACCGGCCGTCGAGGTAGGGGTAGCTCATCGGCGCCCGGTAGACCTCGCCCGCGAACGGCCCGAAGCCGTGCTTGTAGGGCATCGCCTTGGCGGTCATGGCCATCGTGAGGTTGGTGCGCCCGTGGTAGGCGTGGTCGAATACCGCGACCGCGTCCCGGCCGGTCGCCACCCGGGCGATCTTGACGGCGTTCTCGACCGCCTCGGCGCCGGAGTTGAACAGGGCCGACTTCTTGGCGTGCACCCCGGGGGTCAGCTCGGCCAGCTCGGCGCAGACGTCCACGTAGCCGTCGTACGGGGTGATCATGAAGCAGGTGTGGGTGAACGCGTCGACCTGCTCGTGCACCCGCCGGACCACCGACGGCGCCGAGTTGCCGACCGACGTGACGGCGATCCCGGACCCCAGGTCGATCAGGGCGTTGCCGTCGACGTCGTGGAGGATCCCGCCCCCGGCCGCGGTCACGAAGACCGGAAGCATCGTGCCCACGCCATCGGCGACGAATGCGCGCTTGCGCTCCAGCCGCTCCAGGGAGCGGGGGCCGGGGATGGCGGTGACGAGTCGTCGCTCCTGCGGAAGGCCGGGGCCCCCGGAGGTGGGGTGGGTCATGCTGCGAGAGTAGCGGCGCTTGCACCGCTTTCGCGACGGAAAGGACTGCCAAATCTAGACATCGCGACGGAATCCGCGCGAAATGCTGCTAGAGACTACGGAGCCGCTCCTCTATCCTCCGGCTCATCGCGTGCAGCTCCTTGGCCCTGCAGAGCTCCAGGGCCTCGCCGAGCAGCCGGTGCTCCTCGGCACGATCTCCCCGCAGGCGGGCCGCCTCGCTGACCACCACTCGTACCCGTGGACGCATGATGCTCAGGTCGCCCCGGTCGACGGTCTCGACGGCCTCGGTCGCCCGCCGGGCCGCCTCCTCGAGGTCACCCTCGCGTGCCGCGACGACGCAGTGACCCATCGCCACCAGGGCCAGGCTGAGCACGTCGTGCCGCGACGTCACGGCCTCCGCCTGAGTCAGGATCTCGCGAACACGGTCGAGCGGCGCGTCCAGCGCCAGCAGCACCCCTGCTTGCTGGGCCAGGTCGGTCGAGGCGAAGGCGAGGCCGCCCCAGCGCCGGTGCCGGGCGATGCTGCGCTCGAAGTAGGTGAAGGCCTCCGGGTAGTTGCCGAGGAGGAGGTTGGCCTCGGCCAGGGTCGCGGTCAGCTCGTCCGCGTCCGCGGGGTCGAGCGCCGCCGCGGCGCGCCCGGCCGCCTCCACGAGCCCCGCCGAGTCCGGGGTGGCCATCGCGGCGGCGCACATCGCGGCGTACACCTGCATCCACACCCGGAACAGCCGTGACCGGCCCGGCAGCGCGGCCAGCCGCGCGGTGTTCTCGGCAGTCACCGACATCGGCCTCGTCCCGAACATGAGCGCGAAGGGCCGGACCGACTCGGCATGCCGCGCGGGGGCGCCCCCGAGCCCCGCCTCCTCCTCGCTCAGCCGCAGGAGCTCGTCGAACTGCGCGAGCATCTCGACCCCGTGCATCGCCACCACCAGCGCCTGGTCGAGGCGGACCAGGTCGTCGGCGGCGCGGGCCAGGTCCGCGAGCTCCGCGGCCGCGGTTGCGAGGTCGGCGGGATCGACATCCTCGGCCCCGGTCAACGCGTGCGAGAGCCGCCAGGCGCGAACGTACGCCACGTCGATGGCGGCCGGCGGGTCGTCCAGGGTGGCGGCGTACTCCTCGATCAGGGCCTTCGAGTCCGCGATCCGGCCGCGTCCCAGCAACAGTGCGTTCAGCCGGGCCATCAGGTCGCGGCGCGCTGCCGGGGCGAGACCCGAGAGGGTGAGTGCCCCGCGGAGCAGCCCTTCCGCCGCGGGGCTGTCGTCGCGGTCGACGGCCTCCTGGGCAGCGGCCGCCAGGGTCGTCGCGGCCCGGATGGCCAGGCCGATCGCCTCCGGGGACCCGGGTGTCACCTCGTGGCGGAGCCGGGCGGCCTGCTCCAGGTGGTGGGCCTGGAAAGCCACGCGTTCAGGGCCCGCGTCGGTCTCGGCGGTCGCCAGGCGTGCGGCGAACCGTTCGTGCAGCTCGGCCCGCAGCTCCTTGGGAAGCGATTCGTAGGCCGCGTCCCTGACCAGCACGTGCCGGAACGCCCAGGTGTCCCCCTGGGGGCCGCGGGTCCGCCGGAGCAGGTCACGCCGCGCGAGGACCGACAGCAGGTGCTCGACCGACGCGGTGTCGTCGGCGAGGGCGAGGGCGTCGTACGTCGTCATCTCCAGACCCACCACCGAGACCCGCTCCAGCAGCTGACGCTCGGCCACGGGCAGCCGATCGAGGCGGGCGGCGATCAGGGCGCTGACCGTCGGCGGCACCCGCGCCTGCGACAGGTCGCCGACGAGGACCCAGCCGGCGCCGTCGTCGTGGACGAGCACCCCCTCCTCGACGAGGTGCGCGGTGATCTCCTCGACGAACAGCGGGTTGGCACCGGCCCAGTCGGCGACGGCAGCGGCGACCTCGGCCGGGACGGGACCGCCCAGCAGTCCGGTGATCGACGTGCCGGTCTGGGCGGTGCTGAAGGGGTCGAGCGCGAAGAGCGTGGAGTTCAGGGAGCCACCTCCCCAGCCCGGCTGCCGGTCGAGGAGCTCAGGGCGGGCCTGGCACACGAACAGCAGCGGCAGGTCGGCCACTTCGTCGCGGACCCGCTCGAGCAGCTCGACCAGCGTCGGCTCGGCCCAGTGGAGGTCGTCGACGGTGACGACCAGGGGGCGTCGGAGAGCCAGGCGCTCGAGGACGCGCGCCACCGACCAGGAGGTCTGGTCGCACCGACCGGGGTCGCCCGAGCCACCCAGCAGCGGCAGGACCAGGTCGACGACCTGGTCCCAGTCGGGCACGTCGTCACCGAGCCGGGTCAGGACGTGCCGGGTGCCCTCCTCGGACTCGTTGCCGGTGAGGCCGAGGGCCTGGCGCAGCAGCTGGACGACCGGCCAGTAGGTGATGCCCTGGCCGTAGGACACGCAGCGCCCGCCGACGACCTGGGCGCGGTCGCCGATGCGCCGGACGAAGTCGTCGATGAGGCGGGTCTTGCCGATCCCGGGGTCGCCCAGCACGGTGACGAGGTGGCCGCGGCGCGACTCCAGGGTCCGGTCGAGCGTGACGTCGAGGACCTCCGCCTCGCGGTCGCGCCCGACGAGCGGCGTCTCGGGGCGGCGTACGCGTCCCTCTGCTGCGTCGGCCACCGAGAGCAAGGGGTGGGCCACCACGGGCTCGGACTTGCCCTTCGCCGCGATGGCCAGGGCCTCGCCGACCTCGACCGAGTCGCGCACGAGGGCGAGGGTCGCGGCGCCCAGCAGCACCTGCCCGGGCGCGGCCGCCTGCTCCAGCCGGGCCGCCGTGTTGACCGCGTCGCCGGTCACGAACGAGCCACCGGCGTACGCCGCGCCGGTCACGACCGAGCCGGTGTTGACGCCCGTCCGGACCAGCAGGCTGGTGCCCAGGGTCCGCTCGATCTCCGCAGACAGAGCTGCGACCGCGGCCGTCAGGTCCTGGGCGGCGCGCACCGCGCGGAGCGCGTCGTCCTCCCGCACCTCCGGCACCCCGAAGACGGCCAGGACGGCGTCACCCACGAACTTCTCGACCTGCCCTCCGTGCCGCTCGACCGCCTCCCGCGCGACCGCGAAGTAGCGCGTCATCAGCCGTCGGTAGGCCTCTGGGTCCAGGTGCTCGCCCATCGCGGTGGAGCCGGTCACGTCGCTGAACAGCAGGGTGACCGTGCGCCGGTTCTCCGGCACGGACCCCGGCGCCACGCGGGCACCGCACTCCGGGCAGAACCGCGCCGTGGGGGAGAGGACTGCCAGGCACTCCTCGCACCTCCGGTCACCGGTCGGCGACGCGCTCATGACCGGAGCGTAGACCCGCCGAGCGGGACCGGGGAGGCTCCGAGGCGGGCGGGACGGATCACGGTGCGCGAGGAGCGGCGCTCAGTCCGGCAGGGTGTGGAGCTGGAGCTCCAGGCGCGCGGCGAGCACGTTCAGCTCCTTGGCCCGGTAGTGGCCGATCGCCCGCTGGAGGAGCCGGCGCTGCTCGGCGTGGTCACCCCTGGTCGCCGCCGCGAGTGCCAGCCACCGATGCACGTCGCCACGGCCCCAGTGCTCGTCGCCGGTGTCGACGATCCGGCCGGCCTCGCGGGCGAGGGCGACGGACCGCTCGTGGTCGCCCGCCCGGGCGGCCAGGATTGCCTCGACCGTGGCCAGGCTGGCACTGGAGAGCACGTCGTAGGGGGAGGTGAGCGTGCGCGCCTCCTCCACGACCGGCCTCACCCTCGCGGTGTCCTGGCCGAGCTCGAGCCGGTGCAGGGCCTCCATGAGCAGGTACGTCGAGGCGTAGACCTGGCCGCCCCGCGCCCGAAGCTCCGCAGCGAGGGGCGCGACCAGGTCGATGGCGAGCTCCGACTCGTCGAGCCCGGCTGCCGAGAAGAACAGGTCGACCATCCGGTTGGGGGGCGTCACGACACCGGCGAACAGCTCGGCGGCGAGTCGTCGGGTCGTCTCGAGTGCCCCGGGCAGCCCGAGACCCGCCTCCGCGCAGGCGAGCAGCCCCAGGTCGCGCTCCTGTCGCTCCCGTGACCGCCCCGGGCGCTTCTGCATCCGCAGCGCGTGCGCACGGACCTCGGAGAGGGGCGCGGGTCCACACATGAGCGCCACTCCGAGCTGGTCCTCAGCCTCGCGGCGGTCGCCGGGACCCCCGTTCGTGGCCATCTCCTGGAGGGCTGCGGCGGCCTCGCCCCAGCGGGAGTGGACCTGGTGGCTCCGGTAGATCGCGCTCAGTCCGTGGACCAGCCGGCTCCGGTCACTCGCATCTCTGGCCAGCCGCACCACCTCACTGGCCGCCGCGAGGGCCACCTCCGGGTCGACGTCCTCGGCGGCCAGCAGCCGCACCTGCAGCCGCCCACTGGCGAGGAACGCGTGGTCGAGGGCGGTCGCTGAGTCGTCCATGGCGGCGGCGTAGGCCCGCAGGATCTCGTCGAGGGAGTTGCCACTGGGGTCGACGCTGCCGATGACCAGGCGCGCCAGCAGGTCCCGCCGCACCCGGGACTCGACCCCGGTCAGGTCGAGTGCCCGTCGCAGCAGCCCCTCGCACGCCGCCAGGTCATCGCGGTCCCGGGCGTCGTCGGCGGCGGCGGCCAGGGCGGCGGCCGCCCGGTCGGCCGAGAGGAGGGCGGCGTCCGAGCTCGGGGCCAGCTCGGAGCGGTAGCGAGCCGTCTGCTCCAGGTGGTGGGCCACGAAGGCGAGTCGTTCGGGGCCGGACTCCTCGTCGTCCGTGGACGCCGTGTGCTCCGCGAAGGCCTGGTGCAGGTCGGCGCGGACGGCCTTGGGCAGGGCGTCGTACGCCGCCTCCCGGACCATCACGTGCCAGAACCGCCACCGCTCGGCCCCGCCGGCCAGCCGCACCCGACGCAGCAGGTCGCGGCGGGCGAGCGACCCGAGCAGCCGGGTGACCTCGGCCGGCTCCTGACCGGTGAGGGCGACCGCCTCGTCGGTGCGGAGCTCGAGCCCGACGACGGAGCACCGCTCGAGCAGGATGCGCTCCTCGGTCGGCAGCCGATCCAGCCGGGCTGCCAGGAGCGCACTCACCGTGGGTGGGACGAGGGTGCTGACCGGAGCCGCGCCGCCCGTCAGCTGCCAGGCCTCGGCCCTGCGCTCCAGGATCCCCGACTCGACCAGGTGGGTGGTCAGCTCCTCGATGAACAACGGGTTGCCGCCCGCCCAGTCGGACACGATGTCGCGGACGTCGTCGGGCACTCCGCCGTCGAGGAGGTGCGCCAGTGAGGTCCCGGTCTGGTCGCGGGTGAGCGGCTCGAGGCCGAGCATCGAGGTGTTGACCGACCCGGCACCCCAGGCGGGGTGCTCGTCCAGCAGCTCGGGGCGTGCCTGGCAGACCAGCAGCAGGGGCAGGTCGGTGAGCTCGTGGCGCAGCCGGTCCAGCAGCTCGACCAGGGTCGGCTCGGCCCAGTGCAGGTCGTCGAGGGTCACCACCAGGGGCCGGTGCGCAGCCAGGTCCTCGACAAGCCGACTGACGGCCCACATGGTCTGGTCGCTGTCACCGGCGTCACCGCCCTTGCCGAGCAGCGGCATCAGGAGGTCGACGACCGTCGGGCCGTCGGCGGTCTCGGCGAGGGCCAGTGAGAGGGCGTGCCGGGTGACCTCCTCGGACTCGTGGCCCGACAGGTCGAGCGACTGGCGCAGGATCTGGACCACGGGCCACCAGGTGATGCCCTGGCCGTAGGACACGCACCGACCGCTGACCACCCGGGCCCGCTCGCCGATCCGCAGCAGGAACTCCTCGACCAGACGCGTCTTGCCCAGCCCGGGTGCCCCCAGCACGGTCACGACGTGGCTGCGGCTGAGCTCCAGCATCCGTTCGAGGGCGTCGTCGAGGGCTCGGCTCTCACGCTCCCGGCCGACCAGAGCGCCGTCGTTGCGCCGGGCCCGGCCGCGCTCCACGTCCAGGACCTGGCGGAGCCGGTAGGCGGGCACCGGCTCGGCCTTGCCCTTGGCGGGCACCGGCTCGACCGCCTCGACCTCGACCGCGTCGCGCACCAGGTCGTAGGTCGACCCACCCAGCAGGATGGTGCAGGGCGCCGCGGCCTGCTCGAGGCGGGCGGCGGTGTTGACGGCGTCGCCGGTGGCGAACGAGCCCCCGGCCCGGGCGGCGCCGGCCACCACCGACCCGGTGTTGACGCCGGTGCGGATCTCGAGACGCACCCCGAGGGTGCGCTCGAGGTCGGCCGAGAGCACCTGCACGGCGGCGTTGAGCTCGTGGGCGGCGCGGACGGCTCGCAGCGCGTCGTCCTCACGCACCTCGGGCACCCCGAAGACGGCGAGCACGGCGTCGCCGACGAACTTCTCGACCGTGCCGCCGTGCCGCTCGACCGCGGCGCGGGCGACCTCGAAGTAGCGGCCCATGACGGCCCGGTAGGCCTCGGGGTCGAGCTGTTCGCCCATCGCGGTCGACCCGGTGACGTCGGTGAACAGCAACGTCACGGTCTTGCGGACCTCGGGCTCGGGCGCGGCCGCGACCACGGGGGTCCCGCACTCGAGGCAGAACTTCGAGCGTTCCGGGATCTCGGCTGCGCAGGCCGCGCAGGTGGTCGTCATGTCAGTCGAGCTCCTCCAGCAGGCGGTCCACGTGCTCGACCCAGAAGTGCAGGTGCTTGGCGGCGTAGAGGTCGCGGGCCTCGGTCAGCAGCCGGCGCTGGGTCTCGCGGTCCCCGCGCTCGCCCGCGACCTGCGCGGCATAGCGACGGATGTCGGCCTGCTGCGCCAGCATGTCGCCGCGATCGACGACCTCGATGGCCTCGGTGGCCCGTGCCTCGGCCACCGCGCCGTCGCCCCTCCGGGCGGCCAGGAACGCGTCGCCGGCGGCCAGGAGCGCCACCGAGATGACGTCGTGCGGGCTGGTGTAGCCGCGCGCCTCGGCGAGCATGCCCGCCGCCTCGTCGTCGGGGTCGCCGAGCTCCAGCAGGCTGCAGGCCAGCCAGGCGAGGTAGGTCGAGACGTAGGACAGGCCGCCCAGGGCACGGTTGCGGTCCACGGACTTGCGCAGCTGCGCGATCGCCACCGTGAGGTCGCCGGCCATCATGGCGCACTCGGCCATCAGCATCTCGGACAAGTAGTCGGTGGGGCTGATCTCCATCAGCCGGTCGAGAGTCGCGAAGGCGTCGGGGAGGACCGACGGGTCGAGCCACGACCGGCCGGTCAGGGCCAGCAGCTGAAGGCGGGTGGTGCCCGCCGGAGTCAGCCACCCGGTGCCCTCCGCCAGCTGCCGCTCGGCGTAGCTGATCAGGTCCTCGGCCGGACGGGGACCGTGGATCACGATCGCGCCCATCATGATCTGCGCCAACAGGCTGTCCTGGGCGCCGCGCTCGCCCGCGAGGGTGACCGCCACGCGCTCGGCCGCCGCCCATTGGGCGCGCATGATCTGCGCGTGGAAGAGGACCAGCCGCCCCTCGACCACGCGACGGTGGTCCCCGCTCTCGGTCGCGAGCCGGACCACCTCGTGTCCGGCCGCCTCGACGAGCGCCGGGTCGACGTCCTCGCCCACCTCCAGGCCCACGAGCAGGCGCTGGGCGTGCAGGTAGGCGTGGTCGAGCGGCGTCGCCGTGGCGTCGAGCGCCGCCTCGTAGCGGTCGAGCACGGCCGGCAGCTCGGCGCTCCGGCCCTGGTCGTTGTGCAGCTGGGCGAGCTGGTTGAGCAGGAGCCGCCGCAGGGCCAGGTCCGGCACGTCGAGGTCGACGGCCCGCTGGACCAGCGCATCGGCGGCGGTGAGGTCCTGGCGCGAGCGTGCGAGATCGCCGGCCGAGCCCAAGGCGGACGCTGCCCGGATGACGAGCGCCTCGGTCGCCGCGTCACCGGGCATCAGCTCGCGCCGGTATCGGGCGGCCTGCTCGAGGTGGTGCCCGACGAAGGCGAGCCGCTCGGACCCGGCCTCGCCGTCGGAGGCCTCGATCCGCTCGGCGAAGCGCTGGTGGAGCTCGGCGCGCACCGCCTTCGGCAGGGCGTCGTACGCCGCGTCGCGGACCATCACGTGCCGGAACGCCCAGGACTCGCCGGCCAGGTCCCGCACCCGGCGGAGCAGGTCGCGCCGGGTCAGCGCGGCCAGGAGGCTCGGGACGTCCGCGGCGTCGAGGTCGCCGTCTGCCATCGTGTGCGCGTCGTCGAGGGTGAGCTCGAGACCGATCACGGAGACCCGCTCCAGCAGCCGGCGCTCGGCGGGCGGCAGCCGGTCGAGGCGGGCGGCGACCAGCGCGGCCACGGTCGGCGGCACCTGCGCGGAGTCGAGGCTGCCGTGGAGCGCCCAGTCGTCGCCCTCGCGCACCAGCAGGCCGGTCTCGACGAGGTGGGTGGCGATCTCCTCCACGAAGAGCGGGTTGCCCCCGGCCCACCCCGCCACCGCCTCGACGACCTCGTCCGGCACGCCCGACCCGAGCAGGGCCGCGAGGGAGTGTCGCGTCTGGTCGACGGTGAACGGCTCGAGCCCGAAGGTCGTGCAGTTCATCGACCCGCGGCCCCAGTCGGGGTTGTCGTCGAGCAGCTCCGGGCGCGCCTGGCAGATCATCAGCAGCGGCAGGTCCTGCACCTCGTCGCGGACCCGCTCGAGCAGCTCCAGCAGGGTCGGCTCGGCCCAGTGCAGGTCGTCGACGGTGACCACGAGGGGCCGGCGGAGGGCGAGCTGCTCCAGCACGCGGCGTACGGCCCAGAAGGTCTGGTCGCTGCCGCCGGCCTGTCCCGAGCCGCCGAGGATGGGCAGCACGAGGTCGACCACCTGGCCGCCGTCCGGGGTGTCGCCGACCAGCGCGGCGAGCGCGTGCCGGGTGACCTCCTCGGACTCGGTGCCGGTCAGGCCCAGGGCCTGGCGCAGCAGCTGGACGACGGGCCAGTAGGTGATGCCCTGGCCGTAGGACACGCAGCGTCCGGAGACGACGTCGGCGCGGTCCCCGACGCGGGCGAGGAAGTCCGAGATCAGCCGCGTCTTCCCGATCCCCGGTGCGCCGACGATCGTGACGAGGTGGCTGCGCCCGGACTCCAGCGTGCGCTCGAGGACGTCCTCGAGGGTGCGGGTCTCGCGGTCGCGACCGACGAGCTCGGCGCCGAGGTTGCGGGTCCGGCCGGTGTCGGCATCCCCCACGGACACGAGGAGGTACGCCGGCACGGGCTCGGCCTTGCCCTTGGCGGCGACCGGCTCGACGGCCTCGACCTCGACCGCGTCGCGCACCAGGGACCAGGTCGTCTCGCCGAGCAGGATCCGGCCCGGGGGAGCGGCCTGCTCCAGCCGGGCGGCGGTGTTGACCGCGTCGCCGGTGGCGAACGAGCCCCCGGCCCGGGCGCTGCCGGCCACCACCGACCCGGTGTTGACGCCGGTGCGGATCGTGAGCGCGACGCCGAGGGTGCGGGTGAGCTCCTCGGAGAGGGCGGCCACGCTCCCGTTGAGCTCGTGGGCGGCGCGCACCGCGCGCAGGGCGTCGTCCTCGCGGATCTCGGGGATCCCGAAGACGGCGAGCACGGCGTCGCCCACGAACTTCTCGACCGTGCCGCCGTGTCGCTCGACGGCCGCGCGGGCGACCTCGAAGTAGCGGCCCATGACGGCGCGGTAGGCCTCGGGGTCGAGCTGCTCGCCCATCGCGGTCGACCCGGTGACGTCGGTGAACAGCAGCGTCACGGTCTTGCGGACCTCGGGCTCGGGCGCGGCCGCGACCACCGGGGTGCCGCACTCGGGGCAGAACTTCGCCGACGGTGCCAGGGCACCGCCGCAGTTCTCACAGGCAGCGCCGTCCGGCGTGCCGAGGTCACCCATGGTCGCGAGCCTAACCGCGGGTGTCCGCCACCGGGTCCGATTCGTCGCCCTCCTCGTGGGCCAGCCGCAGGCCCGCGTCGCGCGCCTTGATGGCGGCGGCCGTGCGGTCGGGCACCTCGAGCTTGAGGAGCACGTGCGAGACGTGGTTGCGGACCGTCTTCTCGCTCATCGCCAGCCGGCGCGCGATCTCGTGGTTGCCGCACCCGTCCGCGAGGAGGCACAGCACCTCGTGCTCGCGCGTCGTCAGCTCCGGGAAGGGGGTCTCGGTCGGCGTCGGCGGTCCGGTCAGGAGGGCCGTCAGGCGTCGGGCGACCTGTCCGCCGTAGACCGCGTCGCCCGCCGCCACGGCGAGCACCGCGCGCACGATGGACTCACCGTCCGCGCCCTTGACCAGGTATCCCCGCGCACCGGCGGCCAGGGCGGCGCGCACGTGGTCGTCGTCCTCGTGCATGGTCAGCGCCAGGACGGCCAGTCCCGGCTGCTCGGCGAGCATGGTCCGGGTCGCCTCCACCCCGTCGACGTCGGGCATCGACAGGTCGGTCACGACCACGTCCGGCCGGTGGAGGGCGACGGCGTCGATCAGCTCGCGCCCGGTGGCGGCCCCGGCCACGACGTCGACCTCCGCGGACTGGTCGAGGACCGCCTGGAGGCCGAAGCGGTACATCGGGTGGTCGTCGGCGACCACGACCCTCACCGTCATGCCGCCCCCCAGGGGAGGACGGCGTTGACGTGGGTGCCGTGCGGGGCCCGGGCGCTCACCACGAGCCGACCGCCGAGGGCGACCGCGCGACGCTGCATCGAGTCCAGCCCGTGCCCGCGCCGCCCGCCGTCGGATAGCCCCGTCCCGTCGTCCTCGATCCCGAGCTCCAGGCAGCTCCCGGTGCACGAGAGCAGCACGGTGCAGTGCCGGGCCGACGAGTGGCGCACGACGTTGGTCATGCCCTCGGCCACGATCCGGAAGGCCGCCTCCTCGACCTGGGGCGGCAGGTCGGGCAGCGGCGTGGCGTGGAGGGCGAAGCGGATCCCGCCGGGCCTGCCCAGGCCCAGGCCGCTGGCGGTCTCGCGCACCGCGCCGGTCAGGCCGCGCTCGTCGAGCACGCGGGGACGGAGCCCGTCGATGACGCGACGGATCTCCCGGACCGCGCTGTCCGCCTCGTCCCGGGTCCGCGCCAGGATCGTCGCCGCCCCCTCCGGGTCCCGGGCCAGCGCGTGGCTCGCCGCCTCCAGGCCCAGGGCGATCCCCGACAGCGAGGGGCCCAGCCCGTCGTGGAGGTCGCGGCGGAGACGGTCCCGTTCCTCGAGGGTCGCCCGGGTGACCCGGTCCCGTTCCTCGTCGAGCGCCTCGGTCAGGCGCACCGACCAGACGACCATCGCGAGATGGGGGGCGAGGGCGTCGACCAGCCGCGCATCGGCGCCGCTGACGCGGCGCTCGGCCGGCCGGGGACCGATCAGCAGGCTCCCCAGGAGGTGGTGCCCGTGGCGCAGCGCCACCGTGTGGGGCTGGCCGCTCCGATCGCCCAGCTCGGCGGTCGGCGTGCCGGCATCGTCCAGCACCGCGGCGTACGTCGCTCCTGTCGCGGCGGCGACCGCCGTCAGCATCGACGTCACGGGGTCGTCCATCGGCTCGCTCACGCCGGCGCCGACACCGGCGACCTGCTCCAGGGGATCGGCGCGCTCGCCGAGGACCAGGCGGTCCACCATCCGCCGCAGCAGGCCGGAGACCGGGAAGATCAGCACGGCCACGAGCGCCGACGCGACGACGAGGGGGAGCGGTCCGTCCGGCACCAGGCGGGCCAGGGTGGCGGTGGTGAGGCCGACGACCAGCGCGACCAGCAGCGTCAGCGGCACGTAGAGCAGGGTCCGACGGACCACGACCTCGATCCCGAGGAGGTTGTAGCGCAGGACGCCGATCGCGACCGCGAGCGGGACGGCTGCGTAGACGAAGCCGAAGATCGGCTGGGACAGGAAGGCCGTGGGGACCATCAGTGCCACGATGCCGACCAGCATGGCGAGCTGCTGGCGCTCGGGGCTGGCGGCCCGGACGGTCCGCACGACGGTGCCGACCAGCGTGACCGCCGTCGCCGCCGCGGTCACGGCGACTCCGACGCCGGCGAGGGGGACGACCAGCCAGAGCGGCGCGCGGAACGCCACGGGCGCGCCGTCCACGGAGTCGTTGCCGCCCCCCATTGCGAGCGCCGCACCCGCCACGAGGCACACCAGCCCCCCGACGGTGATCCGCAGGTGCCGGCGCCAGAACAGGGAGGTCGGGCGTCCGGTCGGGTAGATGATCGGCAGGACCGTCACGACGACGAGTAGTGCCGGGATCCACGTCCACTGGGCGATCCACTCGGTCGTCCGTGCCAGCGGGAGGGACCGGTCGGGGTCGGTCACGGCCCGGATCCCGTAGGCGTCGAAGCCCGTCTGGATGCCCTGGAGGACGCCGCTCGCCAGCAGGATCCACCCGATCACGTTGCGCGGCCGGAGCTGGGTGAGCCAGGCGCCGGAGCCCACGAGGACCCCCACAATCACGGCGTGTGCGAGCCACTCGGAGACCGGGTAGCCGGCCCGGACTCCTGGCCGCTCGTTGACGCCGCCCGAGACAGACAGGGGGACCGTGGCCATCAGCGCCAGCGCGAGGGCGGCCAGCAGCCACCCGAGGAGCACGAGCCGACGGTCCCGATTCACCGCCGGTGGGGCAGTGGCCATGCCAGAAGTGTGGACCCGGGTGCAGGTCCCCGACGAGGGGCAGCCGTCCCGGTCGACCCGGGAGATCCTCCCGGTCCGACCGGGTCTGCGGGCCGATGCGCCCGGATCCCGCCGGGTGGTGCAGTGCCAGCACCCGGCCGGACCAACCGGCCCTCGCGAATCGAGACCCTCATGCGACACCTCACCGCCCCACGTGCGCTCCGTCCCGCCGCCGCCCTCGCGGTGGGCGTGCTCGTCGCCGGGCTGGCTCCCGGGCTGGGCCTCTCCCCGGCCCACGCCGGCGGGGCACAGCACGTCTACGTCCCGGAGGAGTTCGACGGCACCGAGCACTGGTCCTCGCAGGAGAACATGTGCGGCCCGTGGGCCACGACCTTCCACGAGGTCCGGCACGGGGGCTACGACGTGGTCCGGGCGCCCGGGGGGCAGGTCCCGGGGGAGGTCCACATCAACGGTGCCGTCGACGGCTGGATCCAGCTCACGCCCGACGACCCCACGCGGCCGACGTACACCGGCACTTACCGGGAGAAGGTCGACGGTGTCGTGACCAACCTCGACGACGACTCCGTGCGCGTCATGCAGTTCCGGCTCCGGGTCCCGATGACCGGCACCGACGGGTCGAGGCTGTTGATCACCCTGTCCGGCAAGACGACCGTCAACGCCAACGGGACGGTGACCGTGGACCGGCCCCAGGCGTCCTGCTCCTGAGCCGCCCCGTCCGGGACTCCTCCCACGCCCTGCTGGGAGGATGCCCGGGTGAGAGACGTCGCCATCCTCGGATCCACCGGGTCCATCGGCACCCAGGCCCTCGACCTCGTGCGCGCCAACCCGGACCGCTTCCGCGTGGTGGCCCTGACCGCCGGCGGGTCCAACCCCGACCTGTTCGAGCAGCAGGTCGCCGAGTTCGCGCCGGCGTACAGCGGGCTGGGGGAGGAGGCCAGCGTCGAGGCCGCGTCCCGGTCGTGCGACGTCGTGCTCAACGGCATCACCGGCGCGGTCGGTCTGCGCCCGACGCTGGCCGCCCTCGACGCCGGCAACGTCCTCGCCCTGGCCAACAAGGAGTCGCTGATCATGGGTGGCCCGCTGGTCCTCGAGCGGGCGGCTCCCGGGCAGATCGTGCCGGTCGACTCCGAGCACAGCGCGCTGGCCCAGTGCCTGCGCGGAGGCACCGCCGAGGAGGTACGCCGGCTCGTGCTCACCGCGAGCGGCGGCCCGTTCCGCGGCCGCAGCCGTGCGGAGCTGGCCGACGTGACCCCCGAGCAGGCCATGAACCACCCGACCTGGGACATGGGCCCGGTCATCACCATCAACTCCGCGACCCTGGTCAACAAGGGGCTCGAGGTGATCGAGGCGCACCTGCTCTTCGACATCCCCTTCGACCGGATCGAGGTCGTCGTCCACCCCACCAGCGTCGTGCACTCGATGGTGGAGTTCGTCGACGGCTCGACGCTCGTGCAGGCCAGCCCGCCGACGATGCTCATCCCGATCGCGCTCGGCCTGAACTGGCCCGACCGGGTGCCCGACGCGGCCCCCTCGGTCGACTGGACCCGACCCGAGACCTGGGAGTTCTTCCCCCTCGACGACGAGGCGTTCCCCGCGGTCGCCCTGGCCCGGCGCGCGGGCGAGGCAGGGGCCACCGCGCCCGCCGTCTACAACGCGGCCAACGAGGTCTGCGTCGAGGCCTTCCGCGCCGGCCGACTCGCCTTCAACGACATCGTTCCGACAGTTGGCGCCGTGCTCGCGGAGCACGACGTACCCTCGAAGGAGCACCTCACCGTCGACGACGTGCTGGCCGCCGACGCGTGGGCCCGTGACGCCGCCGCGGCCACGATCGAAGGAACCGAAGGAACCGGATGACCGCCCTGTACTACACGCTCGGCGTGGTGATCTTCATCGTCGCCATCCTGGCCTCGATCGGCCTCCACGAGCTCGGCCACATGATCCCGGCGAAGAAGTTCGGCGGGAAGGTCACCCAGTACTTCATCGGCTTCGGACCCACCGTGTGGAGCAAGCGGGTCGGCGAGACCGAGTACGGCGTCAAGGGGGTCCCGCTCGGCGGCTACGTCAAGATCGTCGGGATGCTGCCGCCCCAGAAGGGCACCGACCGGCTGCGCGAGAGCAGCACCGGCCTGTTCACCCAGCTCATCTCCGACGCGCGCGCGGCCGAGGCCGAGCACGTCCAGCCCGGTGACGAGGACCGCCTCTTCTACAAGATGTCGTGGTGGAAGAAGGTCGTCGTGATGGCGGGCGGCCCGACGGTCAACCTCCTGATCGCCTTCGGCATCTTCCTCGTCGTCTTCGCCACCTACGGCAACCCCGGGGACGTCCGGATCAGCCCCGTCGTCGACCACGTCGAGGCGTGCGTCGTGCCCGCCGACGAGGACGGCCGCGTCTGCACGCCCTCCGACCCGGTCAGCCCGGCGAAGCTCGCGGGTCTCCAGGTGGGCGACCGGATCACCGCCTTCAACGGCACCGAGATCACCGGCTGGAAGCAGCTGCAGTCGCTGATCCGCGCCAACGACAACGGCGCCGCGAAGATCACCGTGCTGCGCGACGGCGCCGAGCAGGTGCTCACCACCAACACCACCGTGGCCCTGCGCCCGACCTCGGAGACCGACGACACCAAGATCCAGGTCGGCTTCCTCGGCTTCACCCCGCACGCCGCTCTCGGCACCGGCGGCCCCCTCTACACCGTCGAGCAGATGGGCACGATGACCAAGCAGACGGTCGTCGCGCTCGGGTCGCTCCCGGTCAAGGTCTTCGGCGTCGCCAAGGCGATCGTGGGCGCCGAGCCGCGTGACCCGCAGGGCCCCGTCAGCATCGTCGGCGGCGGCCGGCTCGCGGGGGAGACGGTCTCGCAGGCGGCCTTCCCGCTGACCGACAAGGCCGTCTTCCTGCTGATGCTGATCGCGGGCTTCAACTTCTTCATCGGGATGTTCAACTTCATCCCGCTGCTCCCGCTCGACGGCGGCCACATCGCGGGCGCCCTGTGGGAGGCGGCCCGCCGGGCGTTCGCCCGGTTGCGGGGGCGTCCCGACCCCGGCTACGTCGACGTCGCCAAGCTGCTGCCGATCGCCTACGTCGTGGCCAGCGCGCTGCTCGTCATGGGCGTGGTCCTGATCGTCGGCGACCTCGTCGTACCCGTCCACCTCTACTCGTGACCCGCGCCAGTAACCTGAACGCATGACCGAAGTCAGCCTGGGCATGCCGTCGGCCCCGCCGCCCGTGCTCGCCCCCCGCCGCAAGACCCGCCAGATCAAGGTCGGGAGTGTCGGGGTCGGCAGCGAGTCGCCGATCAGCGTGCAGTCGATGACGACCACGCTCACCTCCGACGTCAACGCCACGCTCCAGCAGATCGCCGAGCTCACCGCGACCGGCTGCGACATCGTGCGCGTGGCCTGCCCGAGCCAGGACGACGCCGACGCGCTCGCCGAGATCGCCCAGCACTCCCAGATCCCGGTCATCGCCGACATCCACTTCCAGCCGAAGTACGTCTTCGCGGCCATCGACGCCGGCTGCGCGGCGGTCCGGGTCAACCCGGGCAACATCCGCAAGTTCGACGACCAGGTCAAGGAGATCGCCCGGGCCGCCAAGGACCGCGGCACCTCCATCCGGATCGGCGTCAACGCGGGCTCGCTCGACAAGCGGATCCTCGACAAGTACGGCAAGGCGACGCCCGAGGCGCTCGTCGAGTCGGCCGTCTGGGAGGCCAGCCTCTTCGAGGAGCACGACTTCCACGACTTCAAGATCTCGGTCAAGCACAACGACCCGGTCGTCATGGTCCGCGCCTACGAGCTGCTCGCCGCGGCCGGCGACTGGCCGCTCCACCTCGGCGTGACCGAGGCCGGCCCGGCGTTCCAGGGCACCATCAAGTCCGCGGTGGCGTTCGGCCACCTGCTCAGCCAGGGCATCGGCGACACCATCCGCGTCTCGCTGTCCGCGCCGCCGGTCGAGGAGGTCAAGGTCGGCCTCCAGATCCTGGAGTCGCTCAACCTCAAACCGCGCCGCCTCGAGATCGTCTCCTGCCCGTCCTGCGGCCGCGCCCAGGTCGACGTCTACAAGCTGGCCGAGGAGGTCACCGCGGGTCTCGACGGCCTCGAGGTGCCGCTCCGCGTCGCCGTCATGGGCTGCGTCGTCAACGGCCCGGGGGAGGCCCGCGAGGCCGACCTCGGCGTCGCCTCCGGCAACGGCAAGGGCCAGATCTTCGTCAAGGGCGAGGTCATCAAGACCGTCCCCGAGTCGCAGATCGTGGAGACCCTCATCGAGGAGGCCATGCGGATCGCCGAGGGCATGGAGGCCGTCGACGGCTCCTCCGCCTCGGTCTCCGTCTCCTGACCCCACCGCCGAGTCGGCGCACCTGCCGTCTGCGGGTGGGGTGCGCTGCGGTAGCCGATCGCGTCTCGCCGTCAAGGAGCTCCGCCCGCTTCGCGGCGCCTTCGGCGTCCTTGACTGCGAGCCTCGCGCGATCGGCTTCGGGCGGCGGTCGGGGCGGCCGGCCCTCGCTGCGCTCGGTCCGCCGCCCCGGCCCCAGGCGCACCCCCGAACGGCCCCAGCGGTGAGCCAGCAACCGAAACTCACCTGGAAACGGTTCACCACCCACCGCCCGGCCGACCCGGCGGTGAGCCCTGAACCGACTCGGGCAGGGAATGGGTTCACAGCTCACCGCTCCCGCCGCCAGGGCGAGCGCGCGGGCGCCAAGTCGCCACCGAACATTTGCGCCGACTCGACCCGTTGAGCGGGGCTTAGAGTGCGCTCATGTCTCGGTCAGCTGACGTGAACGCCCTCGGGGTCGCGATCGTGCTCGGGGACGGCGTCCCCGCGAAGTGCACGCGGATGAACGACGACGGCGCCTTGCCGACGTGCGTCCAGGGCCCCGACGGGCAGTGGCACGCGGAGTACCCCGACTCCGGTATGCCGGGTGGCGGCGGCTTCGCGCTGCTGTTCGTGCTGGCCGTCATCGGTGGCGTCGCCGCCACGGCATGGAAGGTGTCGACCGCGCGGCGGATGGCCCCTGGCGCGGGCATGGACGAGGGTGACGCGACGGCGATGACGCTGCTCACCGACGACGGGCTCGAGGCGACGTACCTCGCTTCGAGCCTGCGCGGCACCCCGACGACGGCGCCGGTGGTGTCCGCCGAGCCGGCAGCGACCGCCCCGGACGCGGCGAGCCGGCTGCGCCAGCTCGAGAGCCTGCGGGACCAGGGTCTGGTCACTCCCGAGGAGTACGCCGACCGCCGCGCCCGGATCCTCGACGCCCTCTGAGCCTCCCGGACGGCCCCCGGCCGCCGGCGCCGTTGAACGTCCGGCGAACAAGCCGACGAATCTCGTCCAGAACCGTGACGCGGCGCGCTGGGCAGCGCATAGTTCAGCCTGTGACGATCTCCCGACGACAGCTGCTCGGCGCGGCGGGGGCCACCGGCCTCGCCGCGGCGGCCGGAGCCACCCGCTGGTGGCCCGAGGACGCAGCCAACGCAGCCAGCTCCACCAGCACCCGGACCGGCACCACGAGCGTGCTGCCCGCCCCGGGCAAGTCCGGCATCGAGCACGTCGTGGTGGTGATGATGGAGAACCGCTCCTTCGACCACTTCCTCGGCTGGCTGCCCGGTGCCGACGGCAAGCAGGCGGGCCTGACCTACAAGGACCGCTACGGCGTGCGGCACCAGACGCACCACCTCGAGGCCTTCGACAGCTGCGGCTTCCACGACCCCGACCACTCCTACGAGGGTGGCCGGATCCAGCTCAACGGTGGCAAGTGCAACGGCTTCCTGCGGTCGGGCCAGAACGACCTGCTCGCGATCGGCTACTACACCGACGCCGACCTCCCGTTCTACGCCGGCGCGGCCCGTGACTGGACGACCTTCGACCGCTACTTCTCCGCGGTGATGGCCGAGACCTACCCCAACCGCTTCTACATGCACGCCGCGCAGACCGACCGGCTGCACAACAACACCAGCCAGTGCACGCTCAAGACGATCTGGGACCGGCTGGCGGCCAAGGGCGTCTCGGGCAAGTACTACTACAGCGACGTGCCCTTCACCGCGCTCTGGTACGGCACCCACCAGGACATCTCGTTCCACTTCGCCGACTTCCTCACCGACGCCGCCGCGGGCACCCTGCCGGCCGTCTCGTTCGTCGACCCGCGCTTCCAGGACGAGGAGTCCGGCACCTCCAACGACGACCACCCGCACGCCGACGTGCGGGCGGGCCAGGCCTTCCTCAACCAGGTGTACGACGCGGTGCGCAACGGTCCGGGCTGGGAGAAGACCGTCCTGGTCATCAACTACGACGAGTGGGGCGGCTTCTACGACCACGTCCCGCCCACCACGGCGCCGGACGTCTCGCCCAAGACCGCCCTGCGCGGCTTCCGGGTGCCGGCGCTGATGATCTCGCCGCTGGCCCGTCGCAACTACATCTCCCACCACGTCTACGACCACACCTCGGTGCTGAAGATGATCGAGTGGCGCTGGGGCCTCAAGCCGCTGACGCCCCGCGACGCCAACGCACGCAACATCGCGGAGGTCCTCGACTTCACCAGTCCACCGAACACCGCGTCCCCGACCTACACCGTGCCCACCGTCACTCCGCTCGGCTGCGCGACCGCGCCGAAGGAGGAGGGCGGCGCCGAGTTCGCCGAATGGGGTGAGCTCAAGGAGCTCGCCCTCGACCAGGGATGGAGACTCCCGAATTGATCGCCCGACGCACCCGCCTGGTGCTGCTCGCCGCCACGGCCCTCGCCCTGGTGCTGCCCCCGGCCGACGCCGCGTTCCGTCCGTCCACCCAGCAGTCGGCCCACCCGGCGGCCGTCCGTACGGCGCCCCTGCAGCGCGCCGGCACGTCGGCGTACGTCCCGCCGATCAAGCACGTCTTCGTGATCAACATCGAGAACAAGGGCTACGACAAGACCTGGGGTGACACCTCGGAGGCGCCCTACCTCGCGAAGACCCTGCGCCGGCAGGGCGTGCTGCTCGACCACTACTACGGCACCGCGCACAACTCCCAGCCCAACTACATCGCGCAGGTCTCGGGGCAGGGCCCCAACCCGGTCATGCAGTCGGACTGCCAGACGTTCTCGACGTTCGTGAAGACCGGCGACCAGGACCCGGGCCAAGCGGTCGGCCAGGGCTGCGTGTTCCCCGAGGAGGTCGCGACGCTGCCGCGCCAGCTGACCGACAAGGGCCTGTCCTGGAGGGGCTACATGGACGACATGCGTCGCCCGTGCCAGCACCCCGCCGTCGACCAGCCGGACCCGACGCAGCACGCGACGGCGACCCAGAACTACGCCGTCCGGCACAACCCCTTCGTCTACTTCATGTCGATCATCGGGCACCAGAAGTACTGCGAGCGGCACGTTGTCGGGATGAAGCACCTCCGCAAGGACCTCAAGACGGCCCGCACCACGCCCAACCTCGTCTACATCACCCCCGACCTGTGCCACGACGGCCACGACGCCCCCTGCGCCGACGGCCGGCCCGGTGGCCTGACCTCGATCAACACGTGGATGAAGAAGTGGGTGCCGATCCTGATGGCCTCGCCGGCCTACCGCCGCAATGGCGCGATCTACATCACCGCCGACGAGTCCGACGGCCCGCAGACCGACGCCACCGCCTGCTGCGGCCCCGCGACCTCCGCCAACAGCCCGATGCCCGGCATCGTGGGCCCGGGCGGCGGCCGGATCGGCGCGCTGGTGCTGAGCAGGTTCGTCAAGCCCAACACCTGGAGCACGACCCCCTACAACCACTACTCCCTGCTCGGGTCGATGGAGGAGATCTTCGGAGTCGACAAGCTCGGCTACGCCAACGATCCCGGGGTGGAGACGTTCGGACTCGACGTCTACAACTCGGGCTGGGACAACTGAGCCGTCGGCGTCGGTGAGGTCGGCGATCCTGCGGGACCCCCACTTCCTCCGGTACCTCCTCGCCCGCGCCCTGAGTGCGACCGGCAGCGTCGCCACGCTGGTCGCACTCCCCGTGCTCGTCTACCGCACCAGCCACGACGCCGGGCTGACGGCGCTGGTCGCCGGCTGCCAGGCGGCGCCGTACCTGCTCTTCGGGCTGTTCTCCGGTGCCCTCACGGACCGGTGGAACAGGCACCGGGTCATGGTGGTGGCCGACGTCCTGAGCACGCTGCTGCTGGCCACGATCCCTCTCGCGGCGCTCCTCGGCCGCGTGACGGTCCCGCACGTGCTCGCCGTGGCGTTCCTCGGCCCGACGATCGGCGTCTTCCTGGACGGCGCGGTCTTCGGGGCACTCCCGATGATCGTGGGCCGCGACCGGATCGCGGAGGCCACGTCGGTCACCTGGTCGGTGCAGAGCGTGCTCGAGATCGTCGTGCCCTCGGTCGTCGGCGTGCTGATCGCGGTGCTCGACCCGGCGTGGCTGCTCGGCTTCGACGCGGTCACGTTCGCCGTGTCGGCCGTGCTCGTCTCCGGCATCACCCGCCCCCTGTACGACGCATCCCGGGTCCGGCCGCCACTCACGGCCGGACTCGTGCTGCGCGACATCCGCGAGGGGCTCGCCTGGCTGGGCGGGCACGCCGGGGTGCGCACCATGACGCTGACCAGCGCGATCCAGAACCTCTCGCTCGGCGGCTACATGGCCCTCACCGTCGTCTGGCTCGACCGGGTCCTGGGCCTGGGCACCGAGGGCTGGCGCTTCGGGATCACCTACGCCGCGTGGGCGTTGGGCGGCCTCGTGGCCTCGCTGAGCCTGCCGCGCCTGATCCACTTCCTGACGCCGGCGCAGATCACGCTGGGCGTCCTGCCGGCCGGGGCGGTCATCGGCATCGTCGTGTCCCGGCTCGGCACCTGGTGGCTGGTCGCCCCGCTGATGGTCGCGTGGTCCTACGCCGCGACCATGGGGGCGATCAACGCCGTCTCCTACCGCCAGCAGGTGACTCCCGAGCACCTCCTCGGCCGGGTCAACACCGCGGGCCGGATGCTCAGCTGGGGCGTCGGCTGGACCGGCGGCGCCCTCCTCTCCGGCGTCGTGGTCGGCCCCCTGGGCCTGCGCGCCACCATGCTGGCCTTCGCGTGCGTGCAGCTCGTGGCCGTGGCGGTCGCCTGGACCTCGCCGCTGCGACGCGCTGCGGACGCGAGGTCCGAGCCACAGGCCGTCCTCTAGGCTCCCAGCGTGCTCACCCGCCACGGAGTGCGCCCGCTGGGTGCCACGGACCTCGACGCCTTCCTGGCGCTCGCGTCCCGCGACCCCGTGGTCAACGTCTTCACCGACTACCGCGCCCGCACCACCAATCTCGAGCCGCGCTGGCTCGGGGGCGAGATGTGGGGCCGCTTCGACGGCGGGGAGATGGTCGCGGCCTGCCACGTCGGCGCCAACCTGGTGCCGGTGCAGGCCACCGCCGAGGACGCCCGCGCGTTCGCCGAGCGGGCGCTGACGCGGGGGCGGACCGTCTCGACGATCGTGGGTCCGCACGACGCCGTGCAGGTGTTCTGGAACGGCGTCGCCGCCGGCTGGGGCAAGCCGCGCGAGCTCCGGTGGAACCAGCCGCACCTCGAGATCCGCGGCACGCCGCTGGTCGCCCCCGACCCCGCCGTACGCCGCACCACCCGGCAGGACATGGACGAGCTCTATCCCGCCTGCGTCGCGATGTACACCGAGGAGGTCGGCATCTCCCCGGAGTACGGCGGCGGCGCCGAGCTCTACCGGGCGCGCGTCACGCAGCTGATGAACCGCGGGTGGTCCTTCGCCCGCTTCGACGAGGGCCGGCTGGTCTTCAAGGCCGAGGTCGCCTGCGCGACGCCGTACGCCGCGCAGATCCAGGGTGTCTGGGTCCCGCCGGACCGCCGCGGCGAGGGGCTGGCGACCGCCGGCATGGCCGCCGTCGTCGAGCTGGTGCGGCGCGAGGTGGCGCCGATCGTCTCGCTCTACGTCAACAACTGGAACGACTCCGCGCGCCGCGCCTACGCCAAGGTGGGCTTCGTCGAGACGGCCCGCTTCGCGACGGTCATGTTCTGACCGGCTGAATTCACTCCCGGTTCACCTCGGGGGAGATTGACGCTCGCCCGGCCATGGGGGCATGGACCCATGCTCACCTCACGTCCGCGGAAGGTCCTCGTCGGGACCGCGACCGCCACTGTCCTCCTGCTCGGGAGCGGGGCCGCGATGGCCGCCTCCACCCACCGCCACGCGCCCGCCGGGGAGCCCGCCGCTGCGGCCGCCCCTGCGGCAACCGCGCCCGGCCACCTGCCCGGCGGCTACAAGCACCTCGTCGTCATCTACGAGGAGAACCACTCCTTCGACAACCTCTACGGCACGTGGGGGCAGGTGCACGGCCAGCACGTCGTGGGCCTGTCCGACGCGCCGAAGGCCCGGGCGACCCAGGTCGCGCAGGACGGCACAGCGTACTCCTGCCTCCCGCAGGACGACGTCAACCTGACCTCGCCGCCGCTCTCCAGCACCTGCCAGGACGACGCGCACGGCGTCTCGGCCAGCCACTTCGCCAACACGCCGTTCTCCATCGACGACTACATCAAGCCCGAGGACAAGACGTGCCCGGCCGAGGGCGTCTACGCCCCCAACGGCGTCCTGAAGGACTCCGACGGCGCCGAGCCGGGCGGCTGCACCCGCGACCTGGTCCACCGCTTCTACCAGGAGCAGTACCAGATCGACGGCGGCAAGCAGGACCGCTACACCACCGGCTCCGACGCGGTCGGCCTCACGCAGGGCCACTACGCCACCAAGCAGCTGCCGATCTGGAAGTACCTCCACAGCGACGGCGCCCCCAAGTACGTCGTGGCCGACCACTTCTTCCAGGGCGCGTTCGGTGGGTCGTTCCTCAACCACCAGTTCCTGATCGCCGCGCGGGCGCCGCTCGACACCAGCAACGGTGCGTCCGGCGCGAAGAACTCCGTGCTGGACGCCAACGGGATGCCCACGAGCTACCCGCAGTACCACGCGACCGGCACCGTGCTCGACGACAAGCTGACCCAGGAATGCGCCGGCGACCCGGCTCTCAACGACCCGGTGCACGCCTGCGGTGACTACGCCGTCAACACCATCCAGCCGACCAGCACGCCGCACGGCTCGGGTGCCCAGCTCCCGCTGATCGACGACGCGCAGTACCCCAACATCGGCGACCGCCTCACCGGCGCCGGCATCAGCTGGAACTGGTACTCCGGCGGCTGGGACGACGCGGAGGCCGGCCACCCGGGCGCGCTGTTCCAGTACCACCACCAGCCGTTCAACTACTTCGCGGACTACGCGCCCGGCAAGCCCGGCCGCGCCCACCTGCAGGACGAGACGAACTTCTTCTCGGCCGCGAAGGCCGGCCACCTGCCGACGGTGTCGTTCGTGAAGCCCTACGGCGCCGAGAACGAGCACCCCGGCTACGCGTCCGAGCCCAACGGCTCGGACCACCTGGTCAAGCTGCTCAAGACGATCAGCCGCTCGCCGCAGGCCGACAAGACCCTCGTGGTCGTCACCTACGACGAGTTCGGCGGCACCTGGGACCACGTCTCGCCGCCGAAGGTCGACGCCTGGGGTCCGGGCACCCGCGTCCCCGCCCTGGTGCTCTCCACCTCGCTAAAGCACTCCGGTGTCGACCACACGTCGTACGACACGACGTCGATCCTGGCCACCCTCGAGCAGAGTTTCGGCCTGGCGCCGCTCTCGAGCCGCGACGCGGGGGCCCACAGCCTCGCCGCGGCGGTCGCGGCCGCCAGCAAGTAGTCGCCCCCACCTCCCGGGGCGACGACCCGAAAGCGGGTGGGCCCGGTCCTCGGACCGGGCCCACCCGTCGTTGCGTCCGGCGGCTAGGTTGGCCGGCGTGAGCATCTCCCGCGGCACCCAGGTCCTGGCCGGTCTCTTCGCCGTCAGCGGCGTCGTCCACCTGGTCAAGCCCGAGGTCTACGAGCCCCTGATGCCGAGCTGGGTGCCGGCCCACCGCGAGGTGATCCTCGGCAGCGGTGTCGCCGAGCTGGCCTGCGCCGCCGGCCTGGTCGTGCCGCAGACCCGTCGGGTGGCGGGCGTGGCTTCGGCCGCCCTGCTGGTCGGCGTCTACCCGGGCAACGTGAAGATGGCGATGGACGTCCGCCGCTCCCGCAGGACCGGGCTCAAGGTCGCCGCCTTCGCCCGGCTGCCGCTGCAGTGGCCGATGATCCGGGCCGCGCTCAACGCCGCACGCGGAGACTGACCTCAGAGCTGCGTGTCGGTCAGCTTGGACGTGCGCTCGCAGTCGGCGCCGGTGCAACGCACCCACGCCGTCCTGGTCTTGCCGTGGGCGAGCATCAGCAGCGTGTCGCCGGACTCGAACACCACGTCGCCGAAGTAGTACGTCGACCACCGGTGCAGCAGCGTGCCGCCGACCTTGTGCAGCTCGACGACTCCGGGGCCGAGGCCGTCGGTGAGGATGTGCACGGTGGTGACCCGGTTGCCCGACGGCGAGAAGTCCATCACCGCCTGCTCGCAGCTGCGCCAGATCCGGGTGGCCGGGTCGGAGAGCGTGGAGACCACCGAGCAGCCGCCCTGGTACGGGTCGCCGGTCAGCACGGCCAGCCGGTCGGCCGGGATGCTGGCCTCGTAGCCCGTCAGGGTTGAGATCCGCTTGGTCGAGTTGCTCCCGGTGCTCCACCAGAAGGTCCGGCTCGGCAGGCTGCCGCTCAGCACCATCTTCGACCCGTCGGCGTCGAGCACGGAGATGTAGCCGGCGAAGGTGCGCTGGGCGACGGGCGTGCCGTCCGCGGAGCTCCAGGCCTTGACCTGGCTCTGCTTCGTCTTGTCGAGGTAGCGCGACCGGACCAGTCGGTCGCCGTCCCGCGAGAGGCTGATCGAGGAGGGCTCGACGCCCTTCAGGACCGTCGTGCGCAGTCCGTCCGGCGTCACACGCACGACCTTCTCGGAGGTCGTGCTGCCCTGGCGCCAGGTGCCGACGACGTAGTCGTCGCCGGACATGCCGAGGTAGATCACCTCGCGGCCCGCGAACGAGAAGTGCCGGTCGCCGTCGATCAGGTCCGAGCCGTAGACGTGGGGAACGGTCCCGGCCGGGCCGCGCTCCAGCGTGCCGGGGCGGATCACGGTGGTGGCGTCGGCGGCAGCGGCGGGCGCCACGAGGGCGGCGAGACCGGCGAGGGCGGCCAGGGTGGCGGTCAGACGGGAGTGCTTCATCGTGGGCTCCGAGGGTCGAGTCGTGGTGTGCTTCCGGATCGTCCGGCAGCCCAATGACGCCGGGGCGCGGGGAAAGGTTGCGTCCCGGCGGAACTGGTTCGCGGGCCACCACACCCCGCAAGTAGCCTTCCCCCATGATCATGAGGATGTCGAGCCTGTTCGTGCGGACCCTGCGAGAGGACCCCGCGGACGCCGAGGTGCCGAGCCACCGTCTCCTGGTGCGCGCCGGCTACATCCGCCGTGCCGCGCCCGGCATCTACACCTGGCTACCGCTGGGCCTGAAGGTGCTCCGCAAGATCGAGCAGATCATCCGCGACGAGATGGACGCCATCGGCGCCCAGGAGCTCTCCTTCCCCGCGCTGCTGCCCCGCGAGCCCTACGAGGCGACCAACCGCTGGACGGAGTACGGCGACGGCATCTTCCGGCTCAAGGACCGCAAGGGCAACGACTACCTGCTCGGCCCCACCCACGAGGAGATGTTCACCCTCGTGGTGAAGGACCTCTACTCCTCCTACAAGGACCTGCCCCTCTCGATCTACCAGATCCAGACCAAGTACCGCGACGAGGCGCGTCCCCGCGCGGGCCTCCTGCGCGGCCGCGAGTTCGTCATGAAGGACTCCTACTCCTTCGATGTCGACGACGCCGGCCTGGACGCCAGCTACCAGGCCCACCGCAACGCCTACATCCGGATCTTCGACAAGCTCGGCTTCGAGTACGTCATCGTCAAGGCCGAGGCCGGGGCCATGGGCGGCTCCAAGTCCGAGGAGTTCCTGGCCAAGGCCGAGGTCGGCGAGGACACCTACGTCCGCTGCACCCGCTGCGACTACGCCGCCAACGTGGAGGCCGTGGACACCACGCCCGCCGCGCCCACGGCGTACGACGACGCGCCCGCCGCCCACGTGGAGCAGACCCCCGACACCCCGACCATCGACACGCTGGTCGACCTCCTCAACGAGAAGTTCCCCCGCGACGACCGCCCCTGGCACGCCGGGGACACGCTCAAGAACGTCGTCTTCTCGCTCAGGCACCCCGACGGCACCACCGAGGCGCTGGCGATCGGCCTGCCCGGTGACCGCGAGGTCGACGCCAAGCGCCTGGAGTCGAAGCTGGGCGAGGGCGTCGTGTTCGAGCCCTTCGGCGACGCCGACTTCGCCTCGCGCCCGAGCCTGGCCAAGGGCTACATCGGCCCCGGTGCGCTCGGCGAGAAGAAGCCCGCCGAGGTCCGCTACCTCCTCGACCCGCGCGTCGGCGAGGGCAGCTCCTGGGTCACCGGTGCCGACGTCGCCGGCAGCCACGTGCTCGACCTGGTGGCCGGCCGCGACTTCAGCGGCGACGGCGTCATCGACGTCGCCGAGGTCCGCGACGGCGACCCCTGCCCCGCCTGCGGCGACACCGACGGCGGCGTCCTCGAGTCGGCCCGCGGCATCGAGATGGGCCACATCTTCCAGCTCGGCCGCAAGTACGCCGACGCCCTGGACCTCAAGGTCCTCGACGAGAACGGCAAGCTCGTCACGGTGACGATGGGCTCCTACGGCATCGGCCCGTCGCGCGCCGTCGCCGCGATCGCCGAGGGCACACTCGACGAGATCGGCCTGTGCTGGCCCCGCGAGGTCGCCCCGGCCGACGTCCACCTCGTCGCCGCCGGCAAGGACGAGGAGGTCTTCGCCGCCGCCGACCGCATCGCCACCGAGCTCTCGGCGCAGGGCATCGACGTCCTCTACGACGACCGCACCGGCAAGGTCAGCCCCGGCGTGAAGTTCAAGGACGCCGAGCTGATCGGCGTCCCGACGATCGTGGTCGTGGGCAAGAGCCTGGGCACCGACGGCACCGTCGAGGTCAAGGACCGCGCCACCGGCGAGCGCGAGCAGGTCGCGGCCGACTCCGTCGTCGACCACGTCGTGGGGCTCGTCCGCGCGTGACCGGGATCGAGGCCGTCCTCTTCGACTGGGGCGGCACGCTCACCCAGTGGCACGACATCGACTTCCACGCGGAGTCGCTGGCGCTCGCCCAGGCCGTGGTCAACGCCGAGCACCCCCACGAGGAGATCACCGCCCGGCTGCACGCGGCCGGGTCGCTGGTCTGGGGACGCTCGCGCGACCACCAGCAGAGCGCGACCGTGGCCGACCTGTTCGACGAGGCGGGCCTCGACCACGACCCGGCGCTGCTCACGGCGTACTACGACTTCTGGGAGCCGCACACGCTCACCGACCCGGAGGTGCGCCCGCTGTTCGAGGCGCTGCGCGCCGACGGCGTGAAGGTGGGGGTGCTGTCCAACACGATCTGGCCGCGTGAGTGGCACCGCGGCTTCTTCGAGCGCGACGGCGTCCTGGACCTGATCGACGGCGACGTCTACACCTCCGAGATCCCGTGGACCAAGCCCTCACCGAAGGCGTTCGCAGCGGCCATGGACGCCGTCGGCGCCACCGACCCGGCCCGGTGCGTCTACGTGGGGGACCGGCTCTTCGACGACATCTGGGGCGCCCACCACGCCGGACTCCGGGCCATCCACGTCCCGCACAGCTCGATCCCGCCCGAGCAGGTCGGGCACACCGAGGGCGAGCCGGACGCCGTCGTGCACCTCCTGTCCGAGATCCACGAGATCGTCGGTTCCTGGGCCTGAGACGCCCCGACTGCACGTTTGTGCAATGCACAAACGTGAGGAACCGTTCCGATGGCGGCCTTGACCTGCGGCGTTGCATGATTGTGCACAACGGAGGAGTCGGCAGTCCCCCCACACATCGCCGGCTCCACCCGACGGCCTCGTTGTCCAGGCCTCAGCGGTCCGCGTACTCGTTTGCCCCGGGGAGCATCTCGGGAGTTCCCCGGAAGACGAGTTCGCGGACCGCTGCGTCGTTCACGGCCTCCACGGCCCGACGCCGGTCCGGCCCCGTCGTGCGGGCCACCACCCAGGCATAGGTCTCGGCCGTCGCGCGCTCGAGGTGCAGCGCGGCCCGGGTGAGCGCGGTCGCGGTCCCGAGGTGGGACGGCAGCTCGTACGCCGGCTCGGCGGCCACCGGAGTCGCCCCCGCGTCGACGACGGCTCGGGCCAGCGCGTCGCGGCGGCCCCGGTGCACCGCGTAGGCCGCGGTCAGGTCCGTGCGCAGGCGCGGATCGGTGACGGGGTCCGCCTGGCCCGCGAGGGCGGCGTACACCCAGACGGCGGCGTGCTCGGCCGCCAGCGCGGTCTGGAGGGCGTCCACCCGGGAGTCCGCGGTCATGCCGGGACCTGCGTCCCGGCCGGAGCGAGATCGTGGGCGAGGCGCTGGGCGACCCCCGCCGACATGCAGGCCAGGAGCCGGGCCAGGCTGCCGCTCTCGGCGGCCACCGCCCAGTCCGCGAGCCGCCGCTGGCCGCGTTGCTCACGGCCCCGCACCTCGGCGAGCGCCTCGTTCGCCGACGCGAACGAGGGCGTGGAGCCCGCACCGGCGGGCGAGGAGGACGGCGTCGGATCACCCAGGACCTCCCGGTGCGCGTCGTGCAGCGCGGCCCACGGGGCCAGCCGCCCGCGCAGTCCGGGGAAGCCTGCGGAGACCGCCGCGACGAGCGCGGCGAGGTCGTCGATCTCCGCCAGGGCCCGGTCCACGAGGGCCGCGTCGGGGTCCGCGGACCCCGACGCGGAGGGGTCGCCCGAGCCGTCGCCGGACAGGTCCAGGTCGCAGCCCGCGAGGACCCCGGATCCCAGCAGCAGAGCGGCGATCGCCCCCCGCCGACTGGCGGGCAGGGGGGTCTCGACAGGGGGAGTGACCGGCACGGCAGCGACCCTATCCCCGTGCGGTCGGCGGCAAGATGAAGGTGGGCCGGGACAACGGCTATCGTGGTCGCCGACAACAGCACAAGGAGGTCGCCCACTCGTGAGCAGCGCCAAGCAGGACGCCATCCGGGACCGCATCGAGGCGGAGCTCGCCGACCCCCTGAGTGCCCTGGGCCTCGACATCGAGGCCGTGGAGATCACCCCTGCCGGCAAGCGCAGGGTGCTGCGCATCGCCGTGGACAAGGACGGCGGGGTGACCCTCGACGACGTCGCCGACGCGACGCGCGAGGTCAACAGGGTGCTGGACGAGGAGAGCGACGTGATGGGGGAGCACCCCTACACGCTCGAGGTCACCTCGCGGGGTGTCGACCGGCCGCTCACGTTGCCGCGCCACTGGCGCCGCAACGCCGACCGGCTGGTCAAGGTCACCCTCACCGACGGTGATGCCGTCACGGGGCGCATCGGCGCCTCCGACGACGAGCGCGTGACGCTCGACGTCGACGGCACGGACCGTGAGCTCGCCTACACCGAGGTCGCCAAGGCCCTGGTCCAGATCGAGTTCAACCGCAAGCACGCACCAGAAGACGAAGAGGACGAGGACGCCTGATGGACATCGACCTGAGCATCCTGCGCATGCTCGAGAGGGAGAAGGAGATCTCCTTCGACGTTCTCGTGGAGGCCATCGAGCAGGCCCTGCTGACGGCGTACCACAAGACGCCCGGCGCCCAGGAGAAGGCGCGCGTCGAGCTCGACCGCAAGACCGGGCACGTGTCGGTCATGGCCACCGAGGTCGACGACGAGGGCAACCCGGTCGGCGAGTACGACGACACCCCGGACGGCTTCGGCCGGATCGCGGCGACGACCGCGAAGCAGATCATGCTGCAGCGTCTTCGCGACGCCGAGGACGACATCAAGTTCGGTGAGTTCTCCGGCAAGGAGGGCGACATCGTCTCCGGCGTCATCCAGCAGGGCCGCAACCCCGACGACGTCATGGTCGACCTCGGCCGGGTGGAGGCGCTGCTGCCGATGGGCGAGCGGGTCCCCGGCGAACGCTACGAGCACGGCACCCGCATCAAGTGCCTGGTCGTCTCGGTCCGCAAGGGCATGCGCGGCCCGCAGATCACGCTGTCGCGCAGCCACCCCAACCTGGTCAAGAAGCTGTTCGCCCTCGAGGTCCCGGAGATCGCCGACGGCAGCGTCGAGATCACCGCGCTCGCCCGCGAGGCCGGTCACCGCACCAAGATCGCGGTCGCCTCGCGTGCCCAGGGCGTCAACCCCAAGGGCGCCTGCATCGGCCCGATGGGCCAGCGGGTCCGCAACGTGATGTCCGAGCTGCACGGCGAGAAGATCGACATCGTCGACTGGTCCGAGGACCCGGCCGAGCTCGTGGCCCACGCGCTGTCGCCGGCGCGGGTCACCTCGGTGGAGATCGTCGACCTGGCCGCCCGCTCGGCGCGGGTCGTCGTGCCGGACTTCCAGCTGTCGCTCGCCATCGGCAAGGAGGGCCAGAACGCCCGCCTCGCCGCGCGCCTGACCGGCTGGCGCATCGACATCCGCTCCGACGAGGCGCCGGCCGAGCCGGTCGCGCCGCCGGTCGCGCCGCCGGCGGAGTAGCCCCTCAGGGGCGGAGGAACTCCTCGATCGCCGTCCAGTACGCCGGGTCGTCGACCAGGCTGGCGTGGTCCGCGTCGGGGAAGTCCACCACCCGGGTCGAGCCCGGGAGCGCCTCCAGCAGCCGGTCGGTGCGCGGCGGCCTCACGAGGTCGTCGCGCCCGGCCCGCAGCACCAGCACCGGTGCGGCCAGGGCGGGGGCGGCGCTCGCCGAGTCCCACCGGTCGTGCACCAGGCGGTGCATCGGGAGCCGGGAAAACAGGTCGCCCGCCGTGGCCACGAGGCTGTCGAAGGGCGTGACCAGCACCAGCCGGCCCACCGGCCGGCGGACCGCGACCTGCGTCGCGACGCCGCTGCCGAGGCTGCGCCCGATGACGTCCACGGGGTGGCCGGGATGCCGCCCGGCGACGTGGTCGACCAGGGCGAGCGCGTCGTCGCGGAGCGCCCGTTCGCTGGGCCGGCCGCCGCTGGCGCCGTAGCCGCGGTAGGCGAGCAGGTAGGACGTGTGGTCGGGGAGGCGCTCGGCGAGGACGCCGCGCAGGTCGTGGACGCCCTCCCCGTTGCCGCCGTAGTAGACCAGCGCCCGCGGTTGCCCGGGGTTGACGACCCAGCCGCGCAGGTCGACGTTGCCCCTCCGCAGGTGCAGCGTCGTGCCCGCGGCCGGGACGCGGGTGCCACGGCTGGGGTAGACGAGGCGTCGGGTGACGGGAGTGAGCATCGTGGCCAGGGGTCGCACGCGCCGTACGCTAGCCAAACCCGGGCCCCCCGTGGGCTGTTCCGCACACCGCCGGTTCGATAACCGATGGCCGCGCACGGTAGGGTTGTCGACAGTGGCTCGTGAACACATCTCCCCTGCATGCCCGGATTCCCCTGCCCCCACGGGGCCGGTCCGGACGTGCGTCGGATGTCGCCAGCGGGCCGCGAAGAGCGAGTTGTTGCGGGTGACCGTCGGCTCGGACGCGCACGGCCACCCCGCCGTCGTGCCCGATCCTGGCGCCACCTCACCCGGCCGCGGAGCGCACCTGCACCCCACGGCCGAGTGCTACGAACTCGCGGTGCGCCGGCGAGCTTTCGCCCGGGCCCTGCGACATGCGGGCCAGGGCGGGCTGACCAGCGCACCGCTCGGGGAGTACCTCGACTCGCCAGCACATCAACCGTGATCGACCAACAGGAACTGGAGCAGCAGCTCATGAGCACTCGATGAGTAACTCGCGATGAGTTTGCACAACCACTAACGGTCCGATTCACCCCCACCGACAGGCGAGGGGCTCGGGCCAGAAGGAGAAACGTGGCTAAGACCCGAGTCCACGAACTCGCCAAGGAGTTCGGTGTCGAGAGCAAGTTTGTTCTCGAGAAGTTCAAGGAGATGGGGGAGTTCGTCAAGTCGGCGAGCTCCACTGTTGAGCTGCCTGCGGAGATGCGTTTCCGCAAGGAGTACGGCGACAAGCTGAAGACCGAGGCGCCTGCCGCCCCGGCGTCGGCCCCGTCCGAGAAGGCCGCTGACAAGCCGGCTGCCCCCCGCAAGGCTCCGGCCAAGAAGGCCGAGCCCGAAGCCCCCGCTGCCGAGCCCGAGGCCCCCGCGGCCGCCGCTCCGGCCGCCGAGACCGAGGCCCCCGCGGCCCCGGCCGCCAAGGCCGCCCCGGCGCCCAAGGCTCCCGGCCCGCGTCCCGGCCCCAAGGCCGCCCCCGCCCCGGCTGCGGAGACGCCCGCGAAGGTCGAGCCCGCCCCGGCCGCGCAGGCCGCGCCCCCGGCCGAGCCCGAGGCCCCCGCGGCCCCGGCAGCCTCCGCAGGTGCGACGCCTAAGGCGCCGTCTCCTGCCCCTCGTCCGGTCGGCCGCCCCGGCGCGCCGCGTCCGGGCAACAACCCCTTCGCCTCCAGCCAGGGCATGGGCCGTCGTCCGTCGGCTCCCGGCGGCGACCGCGGTCCTGCCCAGGGTGGCGGCGCCGGCGCTCCTGCCGGTGGCGGCGCCCCCGGTGGCTCCGACCAGCGTCCGCCGCGCCCGCCGGCCGGCCGTGACGGTGGTGCTCCGGGTCGCCCGGGCATGCCGCGCCCCAACCCGGCGATGATGCCCAAGTCCCCGGCTGCCTTCGGCTCCGGCCCCGGTGGTCGTCCCGCCGGTGGTCCCGGTGGCGCCCGTGGTGGTGCCCCGGGTCGCGGTGGCGCTCCCGGCCGTGGCGGTGCCCCCGGTCGCGGTGGTCCCGGTGCTGGTGCCGGTGCCCCCGGTGCCGGTGGTCGTCCCGGTGGCTTCGGCCCCGCGGGCGGCGGTCGTCCCGGCGGCGGTGGCCGTCCCGGCCAGCGTGGCCAGACCCAGGGTGCCTTCGGTCGCCCCGGTGGCCCCTCGCGTCGTGGTCGCAAGTCCAAGCGGGCACGTCGTCAGGAGTTCGAGGCCATGCAGGCCCCGACGATCGGTGGCGTGCGCGTCCGCAAGGGTGACGGCGAGACCGTCAAGCTGCCCCGCGGCGCCTCGCTGACCGACTTCGCCGAGCGGATCGGCGTCGACGTCTCCGCCCTCGTCCAGATGCTGTTCTCCCTGGGCGAGATGGTGACGGCGACCGAGTCGGTCAACGACGAGACGCTGGAGCTGCTCGGCGAGGAGCTCAACTACGTCGTCCAGGTCGTGTCCCCCGAGGACGAGGACCGCGAGCTGCTCGAGTCCTTCGACCTCGAGTTCGGCGAGGACGAGGGCGAGGACTCCGACCTGGTCATCCGACCGCCGGTCGTCACCGTCATGGGTCACGTCGACCACGGCAAGACCAAGCTCCTCGACGCCCTGCGCAACGCCAACGTCGTCGACAAGGAGGCCGGTGGCATCACGCAGCACATCGGTGCCTACCAGGTCACCGCTGACGTCGACGGCAACGAGCGCCGCATCACCTTCATCGACACCCCGGGTCACGAGGCGTTCACCGCCATGCGTGCCCGTGGTGCGCAGGCCACCGACATCGCGATCCTCGTGGTCGCGGCCGACGACGGTGTCATGCCCCAGACGGTCGAGGCGCTCAACCACGCCAAGGCCGCCGGTGTCCCGATCGTGGTCGCGGTCAACAAGATCGACAAGCCGGACGCCGACCCGACCAAGGTCCGTGGCCAGCTGACCGAGTACGGCCTGGTGCCCGAGGAGTACGGCGGCGACGCGATGTTCGTCGACGTCTCGGCCAAGTCCGAGCTCAACCTCGACAAGCTGCTCGAGGCCGTCGTCCTGACCGCCGACGCCTCGCTCGACCTGCGGGCCAACCCCCACCAGGACGCCCAGGGTCTCGTCGTCGAGGCACACCTCGACCGCGGCCGTGGCCCGGTGGCGACGGTCCTGGTCCAGCGCGGCACGCTGCGCGTGGGCGACTCGATCGTCGCGGGAGCCGGCTACGGCCGGGTCCGGGCGATGCTCGACGAGCACGGCGAGAACATCACCGAGGCAGACCCGTCGCGTCCCGCGATGGTGCTCGGCCTCACCGCGGTGCCCGGCGCCGGCCAGACGTTCATCGTCGTCGAGGACGACCGCATGGCCCGCCAGATCGCCGAGAAGCGCGAGTCGCGCGAGCGGGCGGCCATGCAGGCCAAGCGTCGCGTGCGTCGCACCCTCGAGGACTTCATGGCCTCCATGGAGAAGGGCGAGACGCAGGAGCTCAACCTCATCCTCAAGGGCGACGTGTCCGGTTCGGTCGAGGCCCTCGAGGACTCGCTGTCCCAGATCGACGTCGGCGACGAGGTCAGCCTCCGGGTCATCGACCGCGGTGTCGGTGCGATCACCGAGACCAACGTCGACCTGGCCGCCGCCTCCGACGCCATCATCATCGGGTTCAACGTCCGCCCCCAGGGCAAGGCGACCGAGATGGCCGAGAAGGAGGGTGTCGAGATCCGCTACTACTCGGTCATCTACCAGGCGATCGAGGAGATCGAGGCGGCTCTCAAGGGCCTGCTCAAGCCCGTCTACGAGGAGTCCGTGCTCGGACAGGCGGAGATCCGCAACATCTTCCGCTCCTCGAAGATCGGCAACATCGCCGGTTGCATGGTCACCAGTGGCCTGCTCCGTCGCAACGCCAAGGCGCGCCTGCTGCGCGACGGCAAGGTCGTGGCCGACAACCTCGACCTGGCCTCGCTCAAGCGGGAGAAGGACGACGCCTCGGAGGTCCGCGAGGGCTTCGAGTGCGGTCTGGTCCTGAAGAACTACCAGAACATCGAGATCGGCGATGTCGTGGAGTCCTTCGAGATGCGCGAGATCCCGCGCGCCTGACCCAGCAGTGCAGTGTCGGCGGGACCCCGTTCGCGGGGTCCCGCCGACTCACGTTTCCAGACTCTTGAGAAGGTAGGACCATGAGCAGCCCCCGCGTGCGCAAGATCGCCGACCGCATCCAGGTGATCGTCGCCGAGATGCTGGAACGCCGGATCAAGGACCCGCGCCTCGGCTTCGTCACCGTCACCGACGTACGCGTCACCGGCGACAGCCAGCAGGCCACGATCTTCTACACCGTCCTCGACGCGACCGGTGACGACGAGGCCGCCCTGGCCGCCACCGCCGTCGCCCTCGAGTCGGCCAAGGGCCTGATCCGCTCCGAGGTCGCCAAACAGCTCGGCATGCGCATCACCCCGACCCTGACCTTCATCGCCGACGCGCTGCCGGAGACCGCCCGCCACCTCGACGAGGTGCTCGAGCTCGCCCGCAAGCTCGACGAGGAGGCCGCGGCCCGCCGCGTCGAGTCCTATGCCGGCGAGAGCGACCCCTACAAGAAGCCGCGCGAGGACGAGGACGACCTCGCCGAGGACGACGAGGCGTGACCGTTGGGTCCGGCGGGTCCGGGCCGGTGTCCGGCCTGGTCGTCGTCGACAAGCCCGGCGGGATGACCTCGCACGACGTCGTCTCCCGCGTACGCCGGCTCGCCGGCACCCGCAAGGTGGGCCACGCCGGCACGCTCGACCCGATGGCGACGGGCGTGCTGGTCCTGGGCGTCAACCGCGCCACCCGGCTGCTCGGCCACCTGATGCTGACCGAGAAGGCCTACGCCGCCACGATCCGGCTCGGCGAGGCGACCACGACCGACGACGCCGAGGGCGAGACCACGGCCGTCGTCGACGCGAGCCACCTCGACGAGGCCGTCGTCCGGGGGTGCCTCGCGGAGTTCGTCGGCGCCATCGAGCAGGTGCCGACCGCGGTCTCGGCGATCAAGGTCGACGGCAAGCGCGCCTACCAGCGTGTCCGCGACGGTGAGGAGGTCGAGCTCAAGGCCCGGCCGGTCACCATCCACGAGCTCGAGGTCGTCGACGTGCGGGTCTCGGCAGGCTCGACCACCGAGGTGGGCCACGTCGACGTCGACATCGCAATGCGCTGCTCGAGCGGCACCTACGTCCGCGCGGTCGCCCGCGACGCCGGCGCCCGGCTCGGGGTGGGCGGCCACCTGACCGCCCTGCGGCGTACGGCTGTCGGGCCCTACGACCTCGGCGTCGCCCGCACGATCGAGCAGCTGACCGAGGAGTTCGTGATGCTGCCGATCGCCGACGCCGCGCGCGCGGCGTTCCCGGCGTGCGAGCTCGACGAGACCCAGGCGGCGGACGTGCGCGTCGGCCGGCCGCTCGGGATCGACGTGGACGGCCTGACGGCGGTGTTCGCTCCCGAGGGGGAGTTCCTCGCGCTCTACGAGCCCCGCGGCGACGTGGCCCGCCCGGTCGCCGTCTTCGTCTGACCACCGCCCTCGATAGGCTGCCGCCCGTGCACATCTGGCGTTCGACCGACGAGGTCCCCGGCGACCTGGGCCGCTCCGCGGTCGTCATCGGCAACTTCGACGGGGTCCACCTCGGGCACCGTCACGTCCTGGCCCGGGCCCGCGAGCTTGCCGACGAGCAGGGGCTGACCCTCGTCGCGGTCACCTTCGACCCGCACCCGATGGCGGTGCTGCGGCCCGAGCACGCTCCGACCATGCTGACCACGCTGGAGCACCGGGCCGAGCTGCTCGTCGCGGCCGGGGCCGACGCCGTGCTGGCCGTCCCGTTCGACCGCGAGGTCGCCGACTGGTCGCCGGAGGAGTTCATCGTCCGGGTCCTCGTCGACGCGCTGCACGCCGCCGTCGTGGTGGTGGGCGCCAACTTCCGCTTCGGCAACAAGGCCGCCGGCGACGTCGCGACCCTGCACGAGTCCGGGGCGACCCACGACTTCGTCGCCGAGGGGATCGCGCTCGACGGCGGTCCGCAGGTCTGGTCCTCGACGTACGTCCGCACCTGCCTGGCGGCCGGTGACGTGGCGGGCGCCGCCGAGGCGCTGGGGGCGCCGTACGCCGTGCGCGGTGTCGTCGTCCGCGGCGACCAGCGGGGGCGCGAGCTGGGCTTCCCCACGGCCAACGTGCCCACCAACGAGAAGGTGACGGCCGCGCCCGCCGACGGCGTGTACGCCGGGTGGCTGCGACGGCTCGACACCGGCGAGACGTTCCCGGCCGCGATCAGCGTCGGCACCAACCCGACCTTCGACGGCGTCCGCGAGCGCCGGGTGGAGAGCTACGTGCTCGACCGCACCGACCTCGAGCTCTACGGCGTCGAGGTCGAGGTGTCCTTCGTCGAGAGGCTGCGCGGCATGGTGGCCTTCGAGTCGGTGGAGAAGCTCGTCGAGCAGATGGACGACGACGTCGACCGGGCGCGCGAGCTGCTCGGGGCGGTCGCGTGAAGCCGGTCCCTGCCGACCCGGTGCAGGCCGCGGAGCAGTGGTTCCTGCAGCACGGGCTGACCTACTTCGTGCCCGAGCAGCGGGCGCACGTCCGTCAGGCCCTCAAGCCGAGCCGGGTGGTGACGTTCCTCGTGGTCGTGGCCGTCCTGGCGACCGGGGCCGGGGGACTGGTCGCGTGGCTGGCGGACCAGGTCGCCCTCGGCCCCGCGACCCTCGCGACCCTGCTGCTGCTGGCCGCCGTCTGGTACGCCCTGGACCGGCTGCACGCCGCCCCGATCGTCACCTGGGCGCTCTCGCGCACCTTCGGCAGCCTCCGGACGCTGCTGCCGATGACGACCCGGGCGCTGCCGCTGCTGCTGCTCTTCATCACGTTCCTGTTCATCAACACCGAGGTGTGGCAGGTCGGCTCCAACCTCAGCCCCGGCACCCTCTGGCTCACGGTGATGCTCTTCGTGGTGCTGGCCGTCGGGTTCCTGCTGGTGCGCCTGCCCGAGGAGGTCGACCGCACCGACGACGACGTGACCGACCGGCTGCTCCTCGACGCCTGCCGGGGCACGCCGCTCGAAGGGGCCTGCCGCGAGCTGGTCGAGGACCCCGACGCCGACCCGGCTGCGCACGCCGAGGTCACCGGCTACGAGCGCTGGAACCTCGTGATCGTGCTGATGATCGTCCAGTCCGTCCAGGTGCTGCTGGTGACGCTGTCGGTCTTCGTGTTCCTCATGGTCTTCGGGTCGCTGATCATGACCCAGCCCGTGATGGACGCCTGGCTGACCTCGCCGACCCACAGCGTGCCGCACGTGAGCAGCGTGTCGGTGGCCCTGCTCCAGGTGGCGACGTTCCTCTCGGCGTTCTCCGGCCTCTACCTGACCGTCTCCACGGTCACCGACGAGACCTACCGCGAGCAGTTCTTCGGCAGCGTCCTGCGCGAGATGGAGCGGGCCGTGGGCGTGCGGGCGATCTACCTCGCCGTCCGCAACCGACCCGTCGCTTCCTGACGCAGAAACGCGTCGACCCGTCGTCAATTGACGACGGGTCGACGCGTTCTGGCGTCAATTCACGACGGGTCGGCGATCAGGCGTCGAGGTCCTTCTCGACCAGGGCCGCGATGGCGTCGAGCGCGGCCTGGTCGTCGCTCGAGACCTCGACCGTGTCGCCGTTGCCGGCGCCGAGGGTCATGATCAGCAGCGCCGAGCTGGCGTCGACCGGCTCGTCGCCCGGGATGCCGATCAGCACCTCGGAGTCGAGGTCACCGGCGGCCTCGGAGATGATCGCGGCGGGGCGGGCGTGGAGGCCGACGGCGGAGCCGACGACGACGGACTTGGTGGGCATGGTGCTCCTTCGGTGGATCGGGTGGGAGGAGAGGCAGGTCAGACGGTGACGACGTCCTCGTCGCTGGGGCCCAGGCTCTTCAGGGCGATGACGGCGGCGCTGCCGACGAGGACGCCAGCCGCCAGGCTGATCAGGTAGCCGAACACGTTGCTGACGGCGAAGATCACGAAGATGCCGCCGTGCGGGGCCCGGACGCTGACGTCGAGCGCCTCGGAGAGGCCGCCCGTGACCGCGCTGCCGAGCATGATCGCGGGGATGACCCGCAGCGGGTCGGCCGCGGCGAACGGGATCGCACCCTCGGTGATGAACGACGCGCCCAGGAGCCACCCGGCCTTGCCGTTCTCACGCTCGGGGATGTTGAACAGGTGCGGTCGTACGACGGTCGCGAGCGCCAGGGCGATCGGGGGCACCATGCCCGCGAGCATCACAGCGGCCATGATCTTCAGGCGCGGGTCCGACGCGGAGGCCGTGGCCGCAGCGCCGACGCCGGCGGCCGCGAAGCTGTAGGCCACCTTGTTGAGCGGGCCACCCATGTCGAAGGCCATCATCAGGCCCAGGATGATGCCGAGCAGCACGGCGCTGCTGCCGCTCATGGACGTCAGTCCGTCGTTGAGCTGGTTCATGAGCCAGCCGATCGGCTTGCCGAGGACGACGATCATCAGCAACCCCGCCACGATCGACGTGACGAGCGGGATCACCATGACCGGCATCAGGCCACGGGCCCAGGAGGGCACCGTGCGCTGCGCGAGCCAGTGGGCGATCAGGCCGGCGAGGACACCGCCGATGATCGCGCCGAGGAAGCCGGTCGCCGGGAGGGCCGTGCCGTTGGGGTCGACGACGCCGAACAGGTTCGAGGCGAGGCCACCCATGACGAAGCCGGGAGCGATGCCGGGCCGGTCGGCGATGGCGTAGGCGATGTAGCCGGCGAGGGCCGGGATGAAGAACGCGAACGCGGTCTTGCCGATGATGAAGAAGATCGCGCCGATGTAGGCCAGGAAGCCGGACCCGAACAGGGCGTGGTCCAGCCCGAGCCCGCTCGCGCTCGGCGGGTTGAAGAGGGTGTTGTTGACCGCGATGTCGCCGTAGGGCCCGACGATCTCGTAGCCGCCGAGCAGGAAGCTCAGGGCGATCAGCAGACCACCGGCCGCGACGAACGGGATCATGTAGGACACGCCGGTCATCAGGACGCGTCGTACGCGCCCGCCCCAGCTCTCCTGGGCACCCGCGCCCCCGCCCTCGCCGGCGGTGACCGAGCCCTCGACGCGCGGGGCGTTGGGGTCGTCGGCGTAGCGGAGCGCCTCGGCGATCATCTTGTCCGCCTCGTCGATCGGGCGCTTCACGCCCGAGGAGACGACGGGCTTGCCCGCGAAGCGGCCCCGGTCGCGGACGCCCACGTCGACCGCGAAGATCACGGCCGCTGCCTGGGCGATGGTGTCGGGGGAGAGCGGGTGCGAGCCCGCCGAGCCCTGCGTCTCGACGGCGATGGTGACGCCGGCGCGCGCGGCGGCCGCCTCCAGGGCCTCGGCGGCCATATAGGTGTGCGCGATGCCGGTGGGGCACGCGGTCACGGCGACGAGGCTCTTGGGAGGCGCAGCGCCGGCGGACGTCGGCACCGCCGTGGCCGCGGGGGTGGACGCAGCACCAGCAGAGTGCTTCGCCGTGGCGGCGGACGCCGGGCTGGTGCCGAGCTCGTGGTTGACGAGGTCGACGACCTCGTCGGGGGACTCGGCCGCCCGCAGGGAGTCGGTGAAGGCGGGCTTCACCAGCGCCCGGGCGAGCTTGGTCAGCAGCTGGAGGTGCGTGCTGTCGCCGCCCGCGGGGGCCGAGATCAGGAAGGCCAGGTCGGCCGGGCCGTCCTTGGCGCCGAAGTCGACCGGCGGGGCGAGCCGGACGAAGGCGAGCGTGGGCTCGTCGACGCCGGTGGTGCGGCAGTGGGGGATCGCAATGCCGCCGGGCAGGCCGGTGGGTGACGTGGCCTCGCGAGCGAGGGCGTCCTCCACCAGCTGGGCCACGTCGGTGGCGCGTCCGGCGCCACCGACCACGTCAGCAAGCGCGCGGATCGCCGACTCCTTGTCGGAGCCGAGGTCCACGTCGAGGCGAACCAGATCGGTCGTGATCAGGTCGGACATCGTCACCCTCCTAGGGTGAGGTTGAGGTCGCGCACCGTGACGAGCTCGGGCTTGACCTGGTGGGGATGCGGGATGGTGGTGCCGGGCAGCCCGGCTGCCGCGCTGCCGTAGGCAACAGCGAGCGCGAGTCGTTGGTCGGGGGTCCGACGCTGGATGTCCCCGAGGAGGTAGCCGAAGAGGCTGGAGTCGCCGGCACCGACGGTGCTGACGACGTTCGTGGGAGGCGGGGTGGCGTGCCACGCCCCTCCTGCGGTGACGAGCACGGCGCCGTGCGGGCCGAGGGTGGCCAGGACGGCATCGACGCCCTGCGCGACCAGGCCCATGGCCGCCTTGGCGGCGGCGTGCGGGTCGGACTCGAGCAGCTCGGGGTCGCCGCCGGTGAAGGAGGCGAGCTCCTCGCCGTTGGGCTTCATCAGGTGGGGTGCGGCCTCGGGCAGTCGGCCGACCAGGGCGCGGAGCGGCTCGTCGGAGGTGTCGACGGCGATCCGGGCGCCGTACTCGCGGAGCGCGGCGACCAGGTCGGCGTACCAGTCGACGGGGGCGCCGGGCGGCAGCGAGCCGGCGAGCACGATCCAGTCGGCGGTGCCGGCCCGGCGGCGCAGCGCCTCGAGGAGGCCGGTCAGCACCTCAGGCGTGACCGTCGGACCGGGGCTGTTGAGCTTGGTCGTGGTGCCGTCGGGCTCGCTGATGGTGATGTTGACGCGGGGACCGCCGTCGCTCGGCACCGTGCGGCAGTCGATTCCGGCCGCGAGCAGCTCGAGGACGAAGGGGTCGTCCTTGGGGGCGGGCAGGACCGCCAGGGACGGGATGCCGGCCGAGACCGAGGCGCGGGAGATGTTCACGCCCTTGCCGCCGGCCTGGGAGGTCACCGACTCGGCGCGCTGGACCGCGCCGCGCTCCAGAGGAGCGCTCAGGGTGACCGTCCGGTCGTGGGAGGGGTTGGGGGTCAGGGTCACGATCATGCGACGACCACCTCGAGGCCGGCTCTGGTCAGGGCCTTGTGGTCGGCCTGGTGGATGGAGTCGTCGGTGACCAGGACGTCGACCTCGTCGAGCGCGGCGAACCGCACCGGGGTCTCGGTCCCGATCTTGCTCGCATCGGCGAGCACGACCACGCGCCGGGCGCTGGCGACCATGGCGCGCTTGGTGGCCGCCTCGTCGTGGTCGGGGGTGGACAGTCCGTGCTCGACGGTCAGCCCGTTGGTGCCGAGGAAGACGATGTCGGCGCGGAGGTTGCCCAGGGCCACCACCGTCTCGGAGCCGACGGCGGCGTGCGTGGTCGAGCGCACCCGGCCCGGCAGCAGGTGCAGCTCGATCTGCGGGCTGCCCGCGAGCCGCGCCGCGATCGGGACGGCGTGGGTGACGATCGTGAGCCGGTGGTCGCGGGGGAGCATGCTGGCCAGCCGGCTGGTCGTGGAGCCTGCGTCCATCAGCACCGTGGATCCGGCGGGGGGCAGCAGGTCGAGGGCGGCGCGGGCGATCCGCTCCTTCTCCGCGGTGAAGGCCTGGTCGCGCTCGCCGAGGCCCGACTCGATCACCGCGAGGCTGTCCGCGGGGACGGCGCCGCCGTGCACCCGCCGGACCAGGCCCATCCGCTCGAGCGCGGAGAGATCACGCCGGACGGTTTCGGTGGTGACGTCGTACTGCTCGGCGAGTACGTTGACCGAGAGACGCCCGTGCTCGGCCACCAGTTGGGCCATCGCCTGCTGCCGCTCTTCGGCATACATGCTCATCCGGGCCCTTTCTCTCGTCGCATCAATCTGTGTATCTGTGGTTTTACGCCCGAATGTGTTGACTGTCAAGGGGTACGAGGCGTTAACTTGTGACCATGGTCACCAGTTCGGACACCCAGGCACAGCCCACGTCCCCGACCCTCCTCCGCGGCACCCCGGTCGTCCCGGGCGTGGCCCACGGGCCCGCGCTGGTCGCGCGCGGCGAGGTCTCGCCCGAGGCCATCGCGGCCTACGGGGTGGGCTCCTTCGCCGACGCCGAGGCCGCCCTCGCGGCGTACGACGAGGCGGCGGCAGCGGTCTCCGAGGGGTTCTCCCGCAAGGCGGCGAAGGCATCGGGGGCGGCCGCCCAGGTGCTCACCGCGAGCGCCGGCCTGGCCACCGACAAGGGACTGCGCGGTGCGGTGCGCAAGCAACTGCGAGCCGGTGACGACCTGCTGTCCTCGGTGCACGCGGCCGTCGAGCAGTTCGTCGGCATCTTCACCGGCATGGGCGGCCTGATGGCCGAGCGCGTCACCGACCTGCGCGACATCGAACGCCGCGTGGTGGCCCACGTCGTCGGCGAGCCCGAGCCCGGCGTGCCCGTCCCCGACGTGCCGTCGGTGCTGGTGGCCGAGGACCTCGCCCCCGCCGACACCGCGGGACTCGACCCGGCGGTCGTCGTCGGCCTGGTGACCGAGCGCGGCGGCCCGACCAGCCACACCGCGATCATCGCCCGGCAGCTCGGCATCCCGTGCATCGTCGGCACCGCCGGCATCCTGGCCGTCCGGGGCGGCACGCGCCTGCTGGTCGACGGCACCGCCGGCACGGTCGAGGTGGAGCCCGACGAGGCCTCCGCCGAGGAGCGCGTGCGCACCGACCGGGAGGCCCGCGCCGCGCTCGCGACATGGTCCGGGCCGGGCCGCACCGCCGAGGGCACACCGGTCAAGATCCTGGCCAACGTCGCCGACGGCGAGTCCGCCCGCACGTCCGCCCAGGCCCCGGTCGAGGGCGTCGGCCTGTTCCGCACCGAGCTGTGCTTCCTCAACCGCAAGGAGGAGCCGTCGGTGGAGGAGCAGGCCGAGATCTACGGCGAGGTGCTCGCTGCGTTCTCCGGCGACAAGCAGTACGTCGTGGTCCGCACGCTCGACGCCGGGTCCGACAAGCCGGTGGCGTTCGCGACGCACGAGGGCGAGGAGAACCCCGCCCTCGGCGTCCGCGGGCTCCGGCTCTCCTTCAGCAACCCCGCGCTGCTCGACCGCCAGCTCGACGGCATCGCGGCCGCGGCGCAGCAGACCGGCACCGAGACCTGGGTGATGGCGCCGATGGTGGCGACCGTCGCCGAGGCCGAGGAGTTCGCGACGAAGGTCCGCGCCCGCGGGCTCAAGGCCGGCGTGATGGTCGAGGTGCCGAGCGCGGCCCTGCTGGCCCACCGGATGCTCGAGGTCGTCGACTTCCTGTCCATCGGCACCAACGACCTCACGCAGTACACGATGGCCGCCGACCGGATGGCCACCGACCTCGCGCACCTCACCGACCCCTGGCAGCCCGCGGTGCTCCAGCTGATCGCGATCACGGCCGAGGCCGGGCGCCAGGCCGGCAAGCCGGTCGGGGTCTGCGGCGAGGCCGCCGCCGACCCGTTGCTGGCCTGCGCCCTGGTCGGCATGGGCATCACGTCGCTGTCGATGGCCGCGGCCGCCGTACGCCCCGTGGGTGCGCGGCTCGCGACGGTCGGGATGCAGGCCTGCGAGGACGCCGCCGAGGCCGCGCTGGCCGCCTCGGACCCGATGGCCGCGCGCGCGGCCGTGCTCGAGGTGCTCGGGGGCTAGTCAGTGCTCGTCGCCGGGGGCGAGCAGCGGCGCGTAGTCGTGCTCGCTCACCAGCCGTGCCACCATCTCGGCGCGGCTGGAGACGGCGAGCTTGGCGAAGATCCGCCGCAGGTGGGTGGAGACCGTCCAGACGCTGATGTCCAGGGACGTCGCGATCGCCTGGTTGGTGCGCCCGTGCGCGACCATCAGGGCGACCTGCCGCTCCCGCGGGGAGAGGGTGACGCGCAGCGCCGGCTCCTGCTCGATCATCAGGCAGCGCACGCGGCCGATCGTCACGTCGAGGAGCACGCCCTCGCGCACGTCGGTGTGGAAGTCGCCGGACTCGACCGCGTCGGCCAGGTCCGCGACGACGTCCGCGAGGCGGTCGGTGTCGGGGGCGAGGGGCGCGCGTGGCGACGGCGCGGCGGGCGGGCCGCTCGTCGGGGACGGATCCACCAGGCGGCTCGTGGTTGTGAATGACGCAGTCATGTGACTCCCGAGCGTGTCGCGCGCGATCCCCATGGCTTGACGACAGATTCGACGGTAGCAGTTCGTAAAGTCGACGGAAGCCGTTCTGCGGCGGGGTTTCGACCGATGGACGCCAAAGTTGCGAGCAGGACGACGTGGGTGTCGATCCCGGGTCGCCACCCCCGCAGGTCGAGGTGCTCGTCCGGCCCGTGCGCGCCGTCGTCGGCCGGCCCCAGCCCCAGCAGCACCGGCGGCTGGCCGAACACGCGGGCCAGCATCCCGACCGCGGGGATCGACCCGCCGGACGCCGCCACCACCGGAGTACGTCGATCGCCGGTGAGGGACGCGGCCGCGCACGCGAGGCGGACCGCTGCCCGGACGTCGGGGGCCGGGTCGAGGCAGAGACCGGCCGCGCCGCCGGCCACCTCGGTGCCGAGGCGGACACCCGCGGGGAGGTCGCGCCGCAGCGCCGCCTCGACCGCGGCCCGTCCGTCCGCGAGCACGACCCCCGGCGGCAGCCGCACGTCGACGACGGCGCGGGCCCGGGTGGGGATCGCGCCGCCGGCGGCGAACGCCTCGAGCCGCGAGACGGTCAGTGCGCCGCGCAGCGTGCTGCGCGCGGCCAGGTCGGTGGCGCGCACCGCCCGCGTCCCCGCGGCCGCGCGCACGGACGCGTCGGTGGGGAGGGTCGCCCGCAGCCCCGGGCAGGGCCGGGAGAGGGACTCCAGCACGCCAGACGCCCGGAGCAGGGCCCGCGCGAGCACCAGGCCCGGATCGACGACGGCCCCGCCGAGCCGCCCCGCGTGGACGGGCGCGCCGCCGACGTCGACGGTGACCCGGAGTGCCAGGACCCCGCGCTGCGAGACGGTGATCGTGGGGCGGCCCGGCCCGGCCGCACGGGTGTCGACCACCACGACCGCGGCCACGGGCCCCGCGAGCAGGTCGCGGCGCAGCCGGGCCAGCAGCGGCCCGAGCCCGGGGGAGCCGATCTCCTCGGCGCCGTCGACGATCGTGGCGACGTCGCCGGGTGGGCCGCCTGCACGGGTCCAGGCGGCGAGGGCCGCCAGGTGCATCATCAGCTGGCCCTTGTCGTCGCTGGCCCCGCGGGCGACCAGCCGGTGCCCGACCCGGGTCGGGATGAAGGGCGGCGAGGTCCAGCCCGGCCCGGGCGGCTTCACGTCGAGGTGGCCGTAGACGACGGTGAGTGGCCCCCGGCCGCGCCCCCGGGCCCGGCCCACGACCACGGGGCCGTGCGGGGTGCGCCGGGTCGCGACGGTCGACGTACGTGCCCCCACGCGGAGGCGGCGCGCCACCCAGGCCGCGGCGCGGTCCACGTCGGCGGCGTGCGCGCGGGACCCGCTCACGGAGGGGATGCGGAGCCACTCCTCCAGCAGCGCGAGCTCGCCGGGAGCGGCTCGCGCTGCCTGGGAACGGACCGCCCCGAGACGGTCGTCCACGGTGCTACCGCGGTCGTCGGGTGCCGGAGCGCCCGCCCCGGTAGGTGCCGCGGCCGCTGCGGCGCGGGTAGACCGGCGCCGGGTAGCGGCGCGGCTGCGCGTAGCTCGGCGGCACCGTCAGCGGGCTGCGCTCGGCGACCGGCGCCGCGATGCCCGACTGGCCCAGCGACTCCCAGGGCAGCACCCGGTCGCTCCCGCTGCGGCGCGCCAGGCTCATCGCCTGCGCGGAGGTCAGCCACTCCTCGGCCGGCTCCGCGATGTCCATCAGCAGCGCCTCGAACTCGCCGCGCGAGGTCTCCAGGATGTGCGGGCCGGCGAGCCAGCGCAGCACGTCCCGGCCGGTGACGGCCATCCGCTGCCGCGGCGAGCTCTGGAGCCGCTCGTCGAAGTAGCGGATCAGCACCTCGTCGACGACGTCCCAGGCGTTGTCGGCACCGAACAGGTCCTTGACGTCTTCCGAGCCGAGGATCGCGAAGCACTCCTCCAGCACCTGCATGACCTCGATCCGCATCACGTTGAGGTGGCCGAAGGAGGTGAACTTCAGGTTGTTGCGCAGGTCGAGCCCGGCCCGCCGGACCACGGCGATCGAGCCGAAGCTCGGGTCGATCGCCCGCTCGCGGATCACGTCGCTGATGCGCTTGTCGCGCCAGAACAGCGTGACCTGGTTGACGAAGTGGCCGAAGAGCAGGTGGAAGTCGGTGTTGGGCCGGCTCTGAGCCGAGCCCAGCCCGCGCCCGTAGCCGAGCACCCGGCGGTAGGCGTCGTGCCGGTCCTTGCGGGTGTAGCGCAGCACGTCGCGCCGGTCGAACTGGTAGAGCCGGTAGGCGCCGGGGCCCGCCGAGAGCCGGACGGCGCCGCTCTCGAAGAGCTCCTTGAGCTTCTGGACGACCTTGAAGACCCCGATCTGCTCGTGCTGGTAGAGGTAGTAGAGGTCGCCCACGGCCACGATCCGCTCGGAGCTGACCGTCTCGTCGTACGGCGTGACACCGTGCGTCGTCAGCGTCTCGCCGAACTCCCGTGCCGCGTCGGGCCCGATGCCGACCAGCGCGGCCAGGCCCCGGTCGGGCGGCCCGCCGGCGAGGTTGTCGGCGGCAATGGCGGCGTTCTCCAGGTCGTCGATCTGGCCGTTGAGCTCCTCGGCCAGCGCCGGGTTGGAGACCAGGCTGCCGGACAGCTGGTCGGCGACCTGCTCGCGCAGCGCGTGGATCCGGTCGATCCGCTCCTGGTACTGCTTCTCGGTCAGCATCTCAGTACTCCTCGTCCTCGGTCGCGGCCGTCGCCCACTCCACGTGGTCGGTCAGGTAGCGGTCGACGTCGTTGCTCCCGGCGGCCGCGTCGGCGGTCGCCGACGCCCAGCCGGCGACCAGCTGCGCCTCCCGGGCGGCGGCGTCGCGGGCCAGCGAGACCAGCTGCTCCCGATCGTCCAGTGCCGCGCGCTCCTCGCGGATCTCCCGCATCCGGGTCGCGTGCGGGCGCTTGCGGTCCCGGGGCGCCTTGGTGTGCTTGGCCTCCTCGCTGGCGTACTCCGCGTCCAGCTCCGCGCGCCGTACGTCGATCGCCTCGAGCTCGACGACCGCCAGGGCCCGGGCGGCCTCGGTGTCGCGCAGCTGCCGCTCGGCTTCCGCGCGCATCCCGTCGAGCTGGCCGGCCAGCGCGCGGGCCCGACCCGCCGCCGCCATCGTCTCCTTGAGGTCCTTCGGCCCGGCCGGGCCGGGCTCGGGCTTCTCGGGGTGCCAGTCGAGGCCGTCGGGGTCGTCGGCGACCACGAGGCGCGGCCAGGTGCGCACCGGCGGTGCCACCACCACCCGGCCGAGCTCGGTGTCGACGACGGCCGCGGGTGCGTGGGACGCCGGCAGGACGGCGCCGGCCTCGGTGAGCGGGACCCCCACCTCCCTCAGGATCGGCCTGATGTCCTTGACCCGGAACAGCGCCGAGATGCTCTCCCCGTCGGTGGTGGTGGTGTTCTTCAGCGGCAGGATCAGGTCGCGCGGGTCGGCGTCGGCCACGTCGCAGTCGCCGGTGCGCAGCTGCTGGCCGCGCGGCACGAACGCCGGCATGTGGGTGGCCCGCAGGTTGTGGCCGCGGAACTCGACGTTGGCGACGTGCGTCTGCTTCTTGTCGTCGGCCCGCAGCCCCAGCTCGGACACGGTGATGTCGACCAGGACCACCCCGGCGAACCGGCCGATCCGCTGGGCGCGCCGGGCCAGCTCCATGAGCAGCCGGCACAGGGAGGCCACCGCGATCTGGACCCGGGCGGCCCGCATCCCGGCCGGCCAGCGGCTGCAGCACGAGGTCGGCAGGTAGCGGACGGGGACGCCGCGGCCCGCCGGACGCGCCGGCAGCAGCGGGTCGGCGAGGAAGTGCTTGAAGGTGTCGGCGAGCGTGACGGCGGTCGGCGTCAGCCCGGCGACCACCCCGTCGCGGCCGGCGTCCTGAGCGAGCCGGCGGCCCTCGTCGGTCAGGAAGGCCGACAGCCACTGGAGCAGCCCGTCGAGGGTGAGGTTCGCGTCGTCGTCGAGCATGATCGTGCGCCGCTCCGACAGCCCGACCAAGACCGAGTCGAGCACCGCCTCGAGCTCCTCCACCTGGTCGGAGGCGGCCTCCATGAGCCGGCTGATGAAGATCAGCTCGGTGCCGAGGAAGCCCCCGCCGTCCTCACCCGTGAAGCGGGACCGCTGCCGGTCCCACGCGTCGCGCAGGTCGGCGACGAGGTCCGCGAGGGTCCAGAACGCCGTGCGCAGGCCCTCCTCCTCGACGGTGTTGACGTTGTCGTCGGTCAGGCCGAAGCGGTCGCGCAGCGCACCGAGCTGGCCGCCGACCGTGTCGGCACTGACCCGGCCGGTGCCGACGAGCCCGGCGAGGTAGCTGTCCACCATGCTCACGCGCGGACCGCCGGGGGAGCCGAGCTCGTCGACCAGCGACTGCACGGCGTTGCGGACGATGACCCGGTAGGCCTCCATGTCGTCGGCGTCGCCGTCGGTGCGCAACGGGGTGAGCCCGTCGAGGATCCGGAGGATCTCGGCCCGGGCGATCAGGGCCCGGCGGTAGAGCGAGGCCTGGCCACCGGACACGGCGCCGAGGTCGGCCTGGACGGCGTAGCCGCGGGGCACGAACTGCGACTCGACGTGCCCCTCGACCTTCACCAGGCGGAAGGCCGCGGTGAGCGCGTCGACGAACGCCTTCGGGTCCTCGTGGCGGCTGCGCACCCCGAGCACGTTGCGGATCGCGGTGCGCACTGCGGGACCCTGGTCCAGGGCGGTCACGGCGGCCGGGCGGGCGGTGTCCACCATCGTCGGGAACGCCTGGTCGACGTCGACCACCGGCATGGTGTGGGCTTTCTTGGTCACGATGTCCTCCAGGTGATCGGGGCTGCTGTGTCGGTCTCGGGGCTGTCCTGCTGGTCCGGCGGCGGCGCCTCGGCGGGCGGGTGGCGCAGCCAGAGCGTGATCAGCTCGGCGAGCTCCATCCAGACCCGGCGGGAGCTCGCGACGGCGTCGAGGAGCGGCTGCTCGCAGCGCTGCTGCGACTGCTCCACGCTGCCCTGCCAGGCCCGCCAGTCCCGCCCGCCGCGACGGGCCACCTGGCGCATCGCGCCCACGGCGGCGTACGAGCGCAGGTCGCGCCAGTAGCAGGTGGTCGCCGCGGCGAGGGCCTCGTCGACGACCGGCATCCGCAGCGAGACGAGGGTGGGGCCGTCGATGCCGAGCAGCTCCTGGCCGGCCGCGACGACCGACGACTGGAGCTCGGTGACCTGCTCGGCGAAGTGGTCGACGGCCGCGACCTCGCTGCCGTCGGGCCGGTCCTCGTGGGTGATCATCACCAGCTCGGTGACGGCCTCGGAGAGGCGCTGGGTGGAGTCGCGCAGGTCGCGCAGGGCGAGGGAGATCGTCATCGCGATCACGTCCCCGCCAGGGCCGCGTAGAAGTTCCGCATCAGCACGTCGGGTGCCGCCAGCCGGCGGTCGACGGCGATCCGGACCGCGCCGATCAGGAAGCGCTCGGGGACGACGCCGGGGTCGGTGCCCTTCGCGAGCCGGCCCGCGGCCTCCTCGATCATCGCCTGCTGGCGCGGCTCGAAGGTGATCACCTGGCGCAGCGACTTCTCGCCCAGCGAGGGGAACGAGGTGTAGCAGACCGCGTCCACGACCGCCTTCACCGCGGCCGGCCTCGTCTCGAGCATCGCCCGCGGGATCGTCGTACCGCGCGTGGAGGGGTAGAGCCGCCGCCACAGGCGCTCGTAGTCGCGGGCGATCTCGGGGAAACCCATCCGGCGGAGCAGGTGGCTGGAGAGGTAGGTGCGGAGGTACGGCGTGGGGTGGACGCCGTGCGGGGAGAAGGCCAGCACCTGCTCGGGGGAGCGGCCGATCACGTCCATCAGCGAGGCGACGAAGGCCTCGCCGCCGAGCATGCAGCCCATCAGGTCGGCGAAGATCTCGCGGTCCCACTGGGCCCAGGTGCGCGCGACGGGGGCCGGTGCCCCGGCCGCGAGGACGGCCCGGTGGATCGCCTTCGGGATCTCGTGCTGGAGGCCGAGCTCGTTCTGGAGGTTGTGGCAGACCTCGTGCAGGACCGCGCCCATCGTCCAGGGGTTCACCATCCGGTGATAGGGCAGCTGGACGAGCGGGAACGGGTTGAGCTGGCGGCCGAGCTTCCGCAGCGGGATGTTGCGGCGGTACGTCGCGGGCGAGAAGCCGGTGCGCATGTAGGCGAACGGCCCCGGGCTCGGGATCGAGAGCGGCCGGCCCAGGTGCATGTGCACGTGCTGGTAGCAGTCGAGCGCGATCTTGTCGCAGGCGTAGAGCCAGTCCCCGAAGGCGCCCTGACGCTGGCCGAAGAGCTCGAAGTAGAAGTCCCAGACCCGCTCGGTGGCGCGGACCCAGTCGTGGGCCCGGCTCTTGAGCCGCAGCAGGTCCCCGACGTCGTCCCGGCGGCCGCGCCCGGCGGCCTCGACCTCCAGCACCGCCGACTCCAGCGGCCGCCGGAGCCGGGCGAGCAGGTCGTTGACCGCCTGCACGTGCCCCTCGGATGGGCGGGCCACGCCGGTGCCGAACTCCGCGCGGCGGAAGTCGCGCAGGGCCTCGAGGTGGCGTCGTACGTTGACGCCCTGGCCGACCGCGAACGCGGCGACCGGATCGGGTGCGGAGCCGGCCCCCCGCACCCGGGCCTCCCTCCCGGGGGCGAGGTGCTCGGGGCCGACCCGCTCAGCGACGGCGGACACGGCGGTTCACCCGCCGGTTGGCCGGACGCACGGGGCGGCGGTAGCCGGGGCCGTAGCCGGGGCGACCGCTGTAGACGCGGTAGGCCCGGTTGCCGCGACGGCGCGAGCTCCACCGGGCCCGGCGGTTCCAGCGCCGGTCGAAGCTGGTGACCGCGCGCATCGGCGAGGCCGGTTGGCGCAGCACGCGCCCGGTCATGGTGCCGAGGGTGCGGACCACCGTGGTGGCGTCGATCGGACGGCCGTTGGCAGCCTGGTCGGCGAGGCTCTGTGCGGTGCGCTGCAGCACCACGGGCAGGGCGCGCACGAGGCGGCGGGTCTGCGGGCTGCGCCGCAGCCGGCGGGCGATCCGGGTCGCGCCGCGGATCAGGGCCGGCGCGTTGCGGGCCAGCACGGACGCGGCCCGCGGGATGAGCCGCGCCGCGATCGGCACGAGGGCGCCGACGAAGGCCTCGGCCTCGGCCTCGGACTGCGCGCGCTCGGCGCGCACCGCGAGGTGGGCCATCGTCTCGGCATCGCGGTAGATCCGTCGGACCGGGTTGACGAAGCCCTCGGCCTCCTCCTCGGCCTCGTCCTCGAACTCCGCCTCGAGCTCGGCCTCGGACTCCATCTCGGCCTCCGCCTCGAACTCGAACTCGTACTCCTGCTCGTCCTCGTACTCGCCCTCGCCGCCCAGGAGGGAGCCGGCGATCTTGGCGAGCGGGCCGAAGAAGGCCTCGTCCTCGAGCTCCTCCTCGTACTCGTCCTCGTACTCACCCTCGCCGAGCAGGGAGCCGGCGATCTTGGCGAGCGGGCCGAAGAACGCCTCGTCCTCGTACTCCTCCTCGCCCTCATACTCGTCCTCCAGCTCGTCCTCGTACTCGCCCTGGATGGCGGGGTAGCGGTGGTTCATCGTGGTCATCTCGACTCCTCCGGGCATGACAGGTGGGGGATCAGCGGCGGCGCTTGCTGGCGGCCAGCCCGACGGGGCGGCCGGTGGGCACGGCGCCGCGGGGCACCTTCACGTCGCTGACGACGCGGACGGTGCGGGCCGGGGCGCCACCGCGGGCGGGCACCCGGACCGGCGTGACGACCCGGACGAACCCGGGACGCGGCCGGCTGATGCGGGCCCCGGCACGGACCGTGCGCTGGGCGACGGGACGGCGGCGCACCGTGGCGACCGGCCGGCGGCGAGCGACGTACGACGTCCCGCGGGTGCGGCGAGCGGGGTGGCGCTGACCGGGGCGGTGGCCGTGGCGGTGCCGGCGGCGGTGCACGTGGGCCAGTCCGCGGGCGTGGCGGCGGGAGACGGCGCGCTGCCAGCGGCCGTCGGTCAGCACGCGCTGGGCGCTGCCGGCCATGACGGCGCCGACGTCCTCGGGCCGGATCCGGCGACCGGACGCCTGGAGCTGGGCGATCGTGCCGGCCGTGGAGCCGACGATGCCGGGCACCAGGCGGACGCCGGGCCGGGAGGCGGGGTTGCGGTGCAGCACGCGGGTCAGCACGGCCGCTCCGCGGAGCAGGTGGGGGAGCAGGTGCTCGAGCTCGCGGCGCTCGCGGGCGCTCATCGTCATCGTGACCGCCGAGCCGACGAAGCTCTCGGCCTCCGCCTCGGACTCCGCGGCCGCGGCGCGGGCGGCGAGGTACTCCGCCTGGGCCTGGTGGCCGGTGACCGGCGCGGTCGCCATCTCCTCCAGCTCCGACTCCAGCTCGTCCTCGAACTCGCCCTCGAGCTGCGAGGTGACGGCGCGGGCGAGCATCCCGGCGGCGGGGCCGCCGACGGCGGTGGCCACGAGTGGGGCGGCGGTCTTCGCGATCCGCTTCAGCAGCGGTGCGGCCCGGCGCAGCGCGCGCCCGATGCGCTTGAAGAAGAGCTCGGCCTCGGCCTCCGCCTCGTCCTCGTACTCACCCTCGAGCTCGTCCTCGTACTCCTCCTCGCCGAGGAGTGAGCCGGCGATCTTGGCGAGCGGGCCGAAGAAGGCCTCGTCCTCGTACTCCTCCTCCAGCTCGTCCTCGTACTCGCCTTCGTACTCGTCCTCGAACTCCGACTCGAGCTCCATCTCGAACTCGTCCTCGTACTCGCCCTCGAGCTCGTCCTCCATCTCGAGCTCGTACTCGTCCTCGTACTCCTCCTCGCCGAGCAGGGAGCCGGCGATCTTCGCCAGGCCCCCGAGGAATGCCTCCTCCTCGGCCTCGTACTCGTCCTCGTGCTCGAGTTCGTCCTCGAACTCGGTGTGCGCCTGCGTCATCGCTCTCGTCCTCTCAGCGCGTCGAGCCGGCGGGCTCGCCGATGGAATGGCCCCCAGTCAACGGCCGGGACGCGGGCGCGCGTCAGTCCCACGTGCGGGGTCGCCGGAGTGGGGTCGGGCGGGCGTGGTCACGCACCCGAGGTGACGCAGGGATGTCTCACCCGGGCAGGTGAGACGCAGGTGTGCTGCCCCGTCCGGGCCAGCGGCAGGGGTCCGTCCGGGCCAGCCCCGACGCCGTCAGACGGTGACGGTGACCGGTACGCCGTTGAGCGCGGCGTTCCCCGAGATGTCGAGTCGCTCGGGGTCGGTGAGGTCGTTGATCGAGACGCCCGGCACCTTGGCCGCGTGGCCGAGGCGGGTGCCGTCGACCTGGTGGCCGTAGCCGTGGGGGAGGGACACGACGCCGGGCATCATGTCCTCCGCGCCGGTGACCTCGACGACCACCGACCCCACCCGCGAGGTGACCGTCACGTGCGTGCCGGCCTCGATGCCGCGCGCGGCCAGGTCGTCGGGGTGCATGAGGAGCTGGTGGCGCGGCTTGCCGCGGGTGAGCCGCTCGGTGTTGTGCATCCAGGAGTTGTTGTCCTGCTGGTGGCGCCGCCCGATCAGCAGCAGCTGGTCGGGGTCGGGCACCTCGGTCGACGCCAGCGACGCACGCAGCCGGGCCATGTCGTCGGTGACCAGGGTCGGGTTCAGCGAGATCCGCTTGTCCTTCGTCTGGAGCCGCCCGGGCAGCGTGGGGCGCAGCGGCCCGAGGTCGACGCCCTCGGGGTGGGCGCGCAGCTGCCGCATCGAGACCTTGCGTCCGGTGGCGAGCAGCGCCGTGAGCTGGATCGTCGGCGACATCGCGAAGCGCGCCCGCTGTGCCAGCCGCTTGCGCAGCCCGGGCTTGTGGTCGAGCCGGTCCTGCACGCGCCGGGCCAGCTCGGCGAAGACCTGCCAGTCGTGGCGCGCGTCGTCGGGCTTGGCGAACACGGCAGGGGTGAACCGCGCGGTGTTCCGCACGGCCAGGCCGTGGAAGACGATGTCGTAGTGGTCCCGCTCGAGCGCGGTCGTCGGCGGCAGGATCACGTCGGCGTGGCGGGTCGTCTCGTTGAGGTAGATGTCGATCGCCGCCATGAAGTCCAGCGAGTCGAACGCCCGCGAGAGCGACTTGCCGTCCGGCGTCGACAGGACCGGGTTGCCCGCCACGGTCAGGACCGCCCGGATCTGCCCGTCGCCGGGCGTCTCGATCTCCTCGCGCATCACCGAGACCGGCAGCTCCCCGCCGTACTCCGGGATCCCGCGCACGCGGCTCCGCCAGATGTCGAAGTGACCGCGCCCGATGATGCCGCGCCCGACCGCGTCCACCGCCGGCTCCGGGAACAGCAGCCCGCCCTCGCGGTCGACGTTGCCGGTCAGCAGGTTCAGGCACTGGATCGCCCACTGGCAGATGGAGCCGAAGCCGTGCGTGGAGACGCCCAGCCGGCCGTACGCCGCCGCGCCGTCGGCCGCCGCGAACTCGCGGGTGATCCGTCGGATCACGTCGGCCGGGACCCCGCTGAGCGGCTCGGCGTGCTCGGGGGTGAAGTCCGCGACGAGTTCCCGGACCGCCTCGACGTCGTCTACGTACGCCGCGGGGGAGGTCAGGTCCTCCTCCAGCAGCACCTGCAGCATCGCCAGGAGCACCACCGCGTCCGAGCCCGGCCGCACGAAGTGGTGCTCGGTCGCGACCTTCGCGGTCTCGGTGCGACGCGGGTCGAGGACGACCATCCGGCCGCCGCGCTTCTTCAGCGCGCGCAGCCGCTTCGGGAAGTCCGGCACCGTCATCAGGGAGCCATTGGAGGCCATCGGGTTGGCCCCGAACACCAGGAAGTACGACGTGCGGTCGATGTCGGGGATCGGCAGCAGCAGCTGGTGGCCGTACATCTGCCAGGCCACGAACTGGTGCGGGATCTGGTCGACCGAGGAGGCGCTGAACCGGTTGCGGGTGCGCAGCGTCTTGATCATCGGCAGCCCGTGCGTGGACGACCCGAGCGAGTGGGCGTTGGGGTTGCCCAGGTAGATCCCGATCGCGTCGCGGCCGTGCCGGTTGGCCGCGGTCGCCAGCCCCTCGGCCACCAGGTCGAGCGCCTCGTCCCAGTCGATCTCGACCCACTGGGCGTCGGGGCCGCGGCCGATCCGCCGCACCGGGCGTCGCAGCCGGTCCGGGTCGTCGTAGATGTCGGCCAGCGCGACGCCCTTGGGGCAGATGTGGCCGCGGGACAGCGGGTCGGCCTCGTTGCCCCGGATCGAGGTCACCCGGCCGTCCTCGATGCCCAGCTCGAGCCCGCAGATCGCCTCGCAGAGGTTGCACACGCCCAGGCGCGTGCCCGTGAAGTCGTCGGGAACCGGTCCGTTCGTCAGGATGCCCACGGCCGCCATCGTGCCACCGGAACTGTCACGGTGACAGGGGCCGGGTCCACCGGATGGCCACCCCACCCGGCTAACCTGCGGGTGCAGAGCCGCCCGCCACCCGGGCGGCCACGTCTGAAAGGGACTCCCGCCATGGGCTACGGACTCGGTGTCTTCCTCCTCGCGATCGGCCTGATCCTGGCCCTCGCGGTGACCGACAGCATCAACAGCGTCGACCTGACGATGGTCGGGTGGATCCTCACCTTCGCCGGCGTGCTCGTCATCGCGCTGACGGCCGTCCAGGCCAACCGCAGTCGCCGCTCCACGGCGGTCGTCACGCACGCCGACGGCTCCCAGACGGTCAGCGAGCGCCGCGACGACGTGCCCCCGGCCGTCTGACCCGAACGCCTGGGCAGCACCCTGCTCCATCCCCGGCGCCCGGCGCGGGACCGCGATTCGGCGGTGCCGCCCGGGCGTTGGTAGTCTCTCCCGGTTGCCCCCGTGAGGGGTGACACGCCGTCCAACGGCCGCGGACAGAGAGCGCCCCGGGCACCAGGCCCGGAGCACCGCGCAACGGAAGAACTGGAAGGAGCCCCGCATGTCGATCGGTACCGACGCGGAGACCAAGAAGAGGATCATCGCCGAGTACGCCACGGGCGAGGGCGACACCGGTTCGCCGGAGGTCCAGATCGCGCTGCTCAGCCACCGCATCAGCCACCTCACCGACCACCTCAAGACGCACAAGCACGACCACCACAGCCGTCGTGGCCTGCTGCTGCTCGTCGGCCAGCGCCGCCGCCTTCTCAACTACCTGCAGAAGACGGAGATCGACCGCTACCGGTCGATCATCGAGCGTCTCGGCCTGCGTCGCTGATCTCCAGCTTCGAAGGGTGGAGCGGCTGCCCTGTCCGGGTGGCCGCTCCACTCACATTTCGGGTCTTTCCCGCTAGGGTCTGACCGTCGGCGGTCACCGGCCGTGCCCGGAGCCGCCACAACTGAACAAACACACCACACCAGGAGCGACCCGCACGTTCTGGCCCGGTCCTCGGTAGTGGCTCTCAGGGCTCCCGCCCCGCTCACGCGGGCGAGTCGCTGCGAGCCTCGATCGAAGACCGGCCCCCTCCCAGCACACACGGCGAGGGACCACAGGGCGGGATCCTCGAGAGAGAGACACCCCGCCACCGCAGCGGGACGCCGCGGATCGCTCCGCGAACAGAAAGGGACACCCCTTGAACGAGGGCCCCGTCATCTCCGCCGTCGAGACCGTTCTCGACAACGGCAAGTTCGGCAAGCGCACCGTCAAGTTCGAGACCGGCCTGCTGGCCCGTCAGGCGGCCGGTTCGGTCACCGCCTACCTCGACGACGACACGATGCTGCTCTCGGCCACCACGGCCGGCAAGCACCCCAAGGACCACTTCGACTTCTTCCCCCTGACGATCGACGTCGAGGAGCGGATGTACGCCGCGGGCCAGATCCCCGGCTCGTTCTTCCGCAGCGAGGGTCGTCCCGGTGAGGACGCCATCCTCACCTGCCGCCTGATCGACCGCCCGCTGCGCCCGACCTTCAAGAAGGGTCTGCGCAACGAGGTCCAGGTCGTCATCACGGTCATGGCGCTCAACCCCGACACCCCCTACGACGTGCTCGCGATCAACGCCGCGTCCATCTCCACCCAGCTCTCCGGCCTGCCGTTCTCCGGCCCGGTCGGCGGCGTCCGCGTCGCCCTCATCGAGGGCCAGTGGGTTGCCTTCCCGACGCACAGCCAGCTCGAGGACGCCGTCTTCGACATGGTTGTCGCGGGTCGCGTGACCGACACCGGTGACGTCGCGATCATGATGGTCGAGGCCGAGGCCACCGAGCAGACCTGGACCCTGGTCCAGGGCGGCGTGCAGGCTCCGACCGAGGAGGTCGTCGCCGGCGGTCTCGACGCGGCCAAGCCGTTCATCAAGCAGCTCGTCGAGGCGCAGCAGGAGCTCGCCAACGTGGCGGCCAAGCCCGTCCAGGAGTTCCCGATCTTCCTCGACTACGAGGACGACGTGTACGACGCCGTCGAGGCGTCCGTGAAGGCCGACCTCGCTGCGGCGATGACCATCGCGGACAAGCAGGAGCGCGAGGCGAAGACCGACGAGCTCAAGGCTGCGCTGCTCGACGACCTCTCGGGCAAGTTCGAGGGCCGCGAGAAGGAGATCGGCGCGGCGTTCCGCTCGGTCAACAAGCAGGTCGTGCGCGAGCGCGTGCTGCGCGACCAGGTCCGCATGGACGGCCGCGGCCTCGCCGACATCCGTCCGCTGCACGCCGAGGTCGCGGTCCTGCCGCGCGTCCACGGCTCGGCGCTGTTCGAGCGTGGCGAGACCCAGATCCTGGGCGTCACCACCCTCAACATGCTGACGCTGGAGCAGAAGCTCGACACCCTCTCCCCGGAGAAGTCGCGCCGCTACATGCACAAGTACGTCTTCCCGCCGTTCTCCACCGGCGAGACCGGTCGCGTGGGCTCGCCCAAGCGCCGCGAGGTCGGCCACGGTGCGCTCGCGCGCCGTGCGCTGCTGCCGGTCCTCCCGACCCGCGAGGAGTTCCCCTACGCGATCCGCCAGCTCTCCGAGGCCATGGGCTCCAACGGCTCCACCTCGATGGGCTCGGTCTGCGCCTCGACGATGTCGCTCCTGCAGGCCGGTGTCCCGCTGCGCGCGGCCGTCGCCGGCATCGCCATGGGCCTCATCTCCGACGAGGTCGACGGCGAGACCAAGTACGTCGCGCTGACCGACATCCTCGGCGCCGAGGACGCGTTCGGCGACATGGACTTCAAGGTCGCCGGCACGCGCGAGTTCGTCACCGCGCTGCAGCTCGACACCAAGCTCGACGGCATCCCGGCCGAGGTCCTCGCTGCGGCGCTGACCCAGGCCAAGGACGCCCGCCTCGCGATCCTCGACGTCATGGCCGAGGCCATCGACGAGCCCGAGGAGATGTCGGTGCACGCGCCGCGCATCATCACGGTGCGCATCCCCGTCGACAAGATCGGCGAGGTCATCGGCCCGAAGGGCAAGGTGATCAACCAGATCCAGGACGACACCGGTGCGTCGCTGTCCATCGAGGACGACGGCACGATCTACATCGGTGCGACCAACGGTGAGGCCGCGGAGGCGGCCCGCCAGGCGGTCAACGCGATCGCCAACCCGACGATGCCCGAGGTCGGCGAGCGCTACCTCGGCACCGTCGTGAAGACGACCAACTTCGGTGCGTTCGTCTCGCTGCTGCCCGGCAAGGACGGCCTGCTGCACATCAGCAAGCTGCGTGGCCTCGCCGGTGGCAAGCGCGTCGACGCCGTCGAGGACGTCCTCTCGGTCGGCCAGAAGATCCAGGTCGAGATCGGCGAGATCGACGACCGCGGCAAGCTGTCGCTGGTCCCGGTCCTCGAGGAGGGCGCGGCTGACGCCGAGGCCGAGGCTCCCGAGACCGAGTCGGCCGAGTGATCACTGCGTGACGCAGAGCAACAACGCCGCGACGACCGGCCAGCAGGCATCTGCTGGCCGGTCGTCCGGTCTCACCCAGAAGTCCGGCACCACCCGCACCCTGCAGACCGTGCGCGACCCCGAGGGGCAGGTCACCTCGCGGGTGCGCCGTACCCTCCTGCCCGGTGGCCTGCGCGTCATCAGCGAGCAGATGGCGGGCGTGCGGTCGGCCAGCATCGGCGTGTGGGTCGGTGTCGGCTCGCGCGACGAGACGCCCACCCTGCACGGCTGCTCGCACTTCCTCGAGCACCTGCTCTTCAAGGGCACCGCCGAGCGGTCCGCCCTCGACATCTCGATCGCGCTCGACGCGGTCGGCGGTGAGTTCAACGCCTTCACCGCCAAGGAGTACACCTGCTTCCACGCCCGGGTCCTCGACGAGGACCTCGGCCTGGCCGTCGACGTGATCGGCGACATGATCACCAGCTCGACGATCACCGACGCGGACGTCGAGGCCGAGCGCGACGTGATCCTCGACGAGATCGCCATGCACGACGACGACCCCGACGACGTGGTGCACAACCTCTTCGCCCAGCAGGCCTGGGGCGACTCGCCGCTGGGCCGGCCGATCGCCGGCACCGACGCGTCGATCACCGCGCTCACCCCGGCGCAGATCAAGCGCTTCTACGCGCGCCACTACCGCCCGGCCAACATGGTCGTCTCCGCCGCCGGCAACGTCGACCACGCCGCGCTCGTGCGGATGGTGCGCAAGGCCTTCGGCCGCAACGGCTGGCTGGACCGCGAGGAGTCCCCGGTGCCGCCGCGGCACGGCCGGACCCGCCGCGTCGCGCCGGGCGAGGTGCACGCGACCCGGCCCTTCGAGCAGGTCAACGTCGTGCTCGGCATGGAGGGCCTGACCCGTCAGGACGAGCGGCGCTTCGCGCTCGGCGTGCTCAACACCGCCCTCGGCGGCGGCACGTCCTCGCGGCTCTTCCAGGAGGTGCGCGAGCACCGCGGCCTGGCCTACTCCGTCTTCTCCTTCGCCAGCCACCACGCCGACTCCGGCCTCGTCGGGGTCTCCGTGGGCTGCCTGCCCAGCAAGCTCGACGACGTGCTGGCCGTCGTGCGCGCCGAGCTCGCCAAGGTCGCCGCGGAGGGCATCACCGCCGAGGAGCTGGCGCGCGGCAAGGGCCAGCTGCGCGGGGGACTGGTGCTCGGTCTGGAGGACTCCGGCTCGCGGATGTCGCGGCTGGGCAAGGCCGAGCTGGTCTACGACGAGCTGCTGGCGATCGACGAGGTGATGGCGCGCATCGAGGCCGTGACCCTGGAGGAGGTCCGGGCCGTTGCCGCGGACCTGTTCGCCAAGCCGGAGATCCTGGCCGTGGTGGGCCCCGCCTAGAGCCAGAGGACGAGCCGGACCGTGCCCGCGCAGGCGGCGGCCCAGAGCACGCTGGTGAACGTGCCGATGATGAAGCGCTCCGCGGCGCCGGCGACCTCGCCGCTGCGCAGCTCGGGGTAGCGGCCCAGGCCCTTGAGGCCGAGCACGATCGCCACGCCCTCGGGGATCCCGGCGGCGAGGCTGGCGAAGACCGCGGCGCGCTCGAGGGCGCCGATCCAGGTGCCGCCGCGCAGGATCTCGCCGGCCCGGCTCACCGAGCCGTCGTCCTGCGTGTGGCGCGACCCGTCGACGAGCGCGAACACGCGCGTCGTGACCGGGCCGCCGCCGGCGATGGCCAGGAGGGCCGAGACGGCCACGATCAGCGCCCGCTCGCCCTCGTTGAGCACCGGGTCGGTGACGTGGGCGGCCGCGAGGTAGGCCGTCGTCGCCAGCCCCAGCAGCGTCAGCGGCAGCGCGACGACGACCGCGCGGCGCAGCCAGGCCAGGCCCGCGGCCAACAGCGTGAGGGTGAGCAGGAGCAGGAACACGTCAGGCATCCTGCCCGAGCAGGCGGGCGGTCAGCGCGGAGGCGAGCTCCCGGGCGCGTCGGCCCTCCACGATGCCGGCGGCCTGGGCGCGCTGGCTGACGGCCGACTGGGTGACACCGAGCCGCTCGGCGGCCTCCTGGTAGGTCAGCGCCGAGTCCGCGCGGTCGACGAGGTCGGCGACCTCCCACCCGCGCTCGGTACGCCGGCCCAGCACCGCCGCCCACAGCCACAGCGTGGTCTCGAGCGACCGGACGTCCGGGTCGGCGCCGCAGACCCGCAGGTGCCACGGGCTCCCCTTCGCGGTCGTCACGGCCTCGCGCGCCGCCAGGTAGGCCGGGCCGCGGCCGGCACGGGCGGTCTCGGGGACCGGGTCGTCGATGACGCCGATGCCGATGCCGATGTTCCAGGCGTCCTCGCGGAGCAGCCGTTCCACGATCCGGGGGAGCGTCGCCGGGTCGTCGGTGACGCCCTGGAACTCGTCGCCCGCGGTGCGCTCGAACGGCAGCAGCAGCGGGACGCCGGACAGGGCCTCCACCGTCGCGGGGACCAGGTCGGGACCCAGGCGGCTGCTGCGTTGGTCGACGGTGAGGACGGCGACGGAGCGGCTCATGCGGTTCCTCCTCGGCTCGTTCCTGATGACGAGCGTACGTTAGGGAAAAACCTAATGCAAGAGTCCTATAAGGCTGAAACCTTATCGGCGCCCGATGATGCCCACGACCGCCGGCGCCTTCTGCTCCACGACCGAGACCCGGAAGCCGCCGTCGGCCAGGGCCTTGGAGGACTTCTCCACGATCGTGCGCACCAGCTCGGGGCTCTTGGCCTCGTAGAACAGGAACACCGCGCCGCCCGGCACCACCCGCTCGTGCAGCAGGGCCACCTCGTCGGCGCAGGCGCGCACCCAGAAGAGGTTGACGTTGAAGGAGTAGACCTTGTGCAGTCGCTTGACCGGGACGCGCAGGGTGGCGAGGTCGATCTGCCTCACGGTGAGCCGGCCGGACTCCACGAAGGCGTGGTTGCGGCGCTTGGTGCGGTCGACGCCCGACTCGGAGCGGTCGATGGCGAAGAGCTTGCCGGTGGTCAGGCGGTTGCAGATCAGCTCGGCCCCGGCGCCCGCGCCGCACCCGATCTCGAGGACGTGGTCGGAGGGTTGGACATCCATGAGCTCGACCGCCCACCGGATCCGCGCCGGAATCTGATGCAGTGCCATGGGGCCAGCCTGCCAGAAGCCCGCCGACGCAGTCAGAGACCCTCCGGCCATGAGTCGGAGGCCACGTCGGCGGGGCGCCGGGATGGCCTAGGTTTGGGGGGTGAGCGAGCAGATGAAGGTGGGCGTGCTGGGCGCGCGCGGCAAGGTCGGGTCCGAGGTCTGCCGGGCGGTGGAGGCGGCCGACGACCTCGCGCTCGTCGCGCAGGTCGACGCCGGCGACGACATCGCCGAGCTCGTCGAGGCGGGGGTCGAGGCGGTCGTCGACTTCACCCACCCCGACGTCGTGATGGACAACCTGGAGTTCTGCATCCGCCACGGCATCCATGCGGTCGTCGGCACGACCGGCTTCGACGCCGGGCGGCTCGAGACCCTGCGCGGCTGGCTGGCCGACAGCCCCGCAGCCGGCGTGCTCATCGCCCCCAACTTCTCCATCGGCGCGATCCTGATGATGCGGTTCGCCGCCGCGGCCGCGCCGTTCTACGAGTCCGTCGAGGTCGTCGAGCTCCACCACCCGGACAAGGCCGACGCGCCCTCCGGCACCGCCCGGCGTACGGCGGAGCTGATCGCCGCTGCCCGGCGTGAGGCCGGCTGCCCGCCGGTCCCGGACGCCACCACCACCTCGCTCGACGGCGCGCGGGGCGCGGACGTCGACGGGATCCGCGTGCACGGGCTGCGGATCCGCGGCCTCGTCGCCCACCAGGAGGTCGTGCTGGGCGGGGTGGGGGAGACCCTCACCATCCGGCACGACTCGCTCGACCGGGCCTCGTTCACGCCCGGCGTGCTGACCGGCCTGCGCGCCATCGCCGCGCACCCCGGCCTCACCGTCGGGCTCGAGCACTTCCTGGACATCGACTGAGGCTGGACCGGGGCTGGGGCTGGGGCATTGCACCTTTGTGCGATGCACAAACCTGCAAGTGACGATGCGTTACCCGTCTCGTTGGGCTGGGCAAGAAGGTGCAAACCACCCATGCACGACGAGAGGGATTTTCATGCGTAGAACCTTGGGGCTCGCCACTGCCGCGGTGCTCGCTGCCGGCACGATGGGCGTCCAGGCCGCCGACGCGTCGGGTCAGACCGCTCGCACGGCGAACACCGGAGTCTCGGCGATCACGGCGCTCCAGCAGCACCCGGGAGCGGCCCGCGCCACCGACGGCCAGGCCTTCCGGGTCACCGACACCATCATCGACAAGGACGGCACCAGCCACGTGCGGATGTCCCGCACGATCGACGGCGTCCCCGTCCTCGGCGGCGACGTCGTCGTCCACCGCGGCCCGCAGGCCGGCTGGCGTGGGGTCAGCCAGACGCTCGCCGCCCCGCTGGACCTCTCGACCACCCCGGTCGTGACCGTCGCGGCCGCCAAGGCGAAGGCCCTCGCGCCCGCCGCGGCCACCCGCACCATCACCGGCGCCACGGCCACCGGCTCGCGCCTGGTCATCGACGCCACCTCCGGCACCCCGCGCCTCGCGTGGGAGGTCATCACCGGCGGAGTCCAGAAGGACGGCACGCCCAGCCGCCTCGCGTCGTACGTCGACGCCCGCACGGGCACCGTGATCCGCCGCGAGCAGCAGATCGAGACGATCGACGGCTCGGGCCAGACCCTCTACTCCGGCACGGTGCCGCTGAGCGTGACGCAGTCGGGCTCGACGTACCAGCTGAAGAACCAGGGCATCCGCGGCAACACGTACACGACCGACATGAACAACAAGTCGGACTCCTACCTCTGCCAGGTCCTCGGCAGCGGCTGCTCGACCGGCACGCTGATCACCAGCACCACGACGACGTTCGGCAACGGCAGCAACACCAACCGGGCCACCGCCGGCGCCGACGCGCAGTACGGCTCCAACGAGACGTGGGACTTCTACAAGGCCACGTTCAACCGCGACGGCATCTTCGGCAACGGCAGCGGCTCCTACAACCGGGTCCACTACGGCAGCGGCTACGTCAACGCCTTCTGGGACGGCACGAAGATGACCTACGGCGACGGCGACGGCACCAACTACGGTCCGCTCGTGTCGCTCGACGTCGCGGGCCACGAGATGAGCCACGGGGTCACCGAGAACACCGCAGGCCTCGACTACTCCGGTGAGTCCGGCGGCCTCAACGAGGCCACGTCCGACATCTTCGGCACGATGGTGGAGTTCTACGCCGCCAACGCCAACGACCCGGGCGACTACCTCATCGGTGAGGAGTTCGACCTGAAGAACCACGTCGGCTTCCGCCGGATGGACAAGCCCAGCAGCGACGGCGCGTCGTACGACTGCTGGTCGGCGCTGGCCGGCCAGGACGACGTCCACTACTCCTCGGGCATCGGCAACCACTTCTTCTACCTCCTCTCGGAGGGCTCGGGTGCCAAGACGCTCAACGGGGTGGCCTACAACAGCCCGACCTGCAACGGTTCGACCGTGACCGGCATCGGTCAGGCCGCCGCCGGCAACATCTGGTACCGGGCGCTGACGGTCTACATGACCTCCAGCACCAACTACTCCGGTGCCCGCACCGCCACGATGAACGCTGCCCGGGACCTCTACGGCGCCGGCAGCGCCCAGCAGAACGCGGTCGCGGCCGCGTGGAGTGCCGTCAACGTCAGCTGACCCTCCCACCCCCGGCCAGGGGGGTGAAGGCCCGCATCTCCATGGGGGATGCGGGCCTTCGCCGTTCGTCGGGGTGCTGTCGGGGGTGACTCGGCGCCCGCGCGCGTGGCCGACCGTCTCCCGGCGTCAAGGACCCTCGCTGCGCTCGGTCCGCTGCGCGGCGGCCTGCGGCCGTCCTTGACTCCGGGTCCCGGACGGTCGGCCGGCGGCGCGCTTGTCGGCGCGGCTTCGCCGCGCCGCCCGCATGCGCGGGCGCCCTGGACCCGTGGCTTGGTCTGGGGTCGCATGTGCGCAGGATCATCCTTTCGGGGCGCGCAGTGATGATCCTGCGCACCTCGGCGGTCGGGATCACCGGTTAACCGGTGATCCCGACCTACGCGGCGCACCCCTCCGACACGTCACCCGAGCAGCCGCAGCAGCGCTGCCGCGAGCGCGGCCCCGAAGACGACGACGAGGAACGGCGCACGCAGCAGGAGCAGCACGACCGCCACGGCCAGGCCCGCGGCCCGGGCGTCCAGCACGAGGTCGTGGCCGCTGGCCACGACCTGCACCGCCACGAGGCCGGCGAGCAGGGCGACGGGGATGAGGTCCGCGACGCGTTCGACCAGCGGTCGCTCCAGGACCCGTGGTGGCACGGACAGGCCGGCCAGCTTGAGCAGGTAGCAGCCGAGGCTGCCGACCAGGATCGCCGCCCAGGTCATCGGTCCTCCGCGGGCAGGTCGGCGACGCGGAAGTGGGTGAGCAGGCCGATCAGCAGGGCGACGCCGGCGGCGGCGAGGACGGGCACCCCGGCGGCCGTGAACGGTACGGCGCCCAGCGCGACGGCCGCGGCCGCGACGGCGACCCAGCGGTGCAGGGCCGAGTGGAGGCGCGGCCAGAGCAGGGCGAGGAACGCGGCCCCGACCGCGGCGTCCAGGCCGTAGTCGCGCGGGTCACCGATCGCGGTCCCGGCGACGGCCCCGACCGCGGTGGCGGCGTTCCAGAGCACGAAGATCGTGACGCCGGTGGTGAGGAAACCCGTCCGGGCGGCGGCCGTGGACGTGCGGTTGACCGCCATCGCGGTCGACTCGTCGATGAGCACGTGGGAGGCGGCCGCCCGGCGCCACCCGGCGTACGAGAGAAGGCGGGCGAGCCGGAGCCCGTAGAGGGTGTTGCGGGTGCCGAGGAGCAGGGCCGCGAGGGCTCCCGACAGGGGTGCGCCACCCGCCGCGAGCACGCCCACGAGGGCGAACTGCGAGGCGCCCGTGAACATCAGCAGGGAGAGCGTGCAGGTCTGCGCCACGCTCAGCCCCGAGGCGACCGCCACGGCGCCGAAGGAGACGCCGTAGGTGCCGGTCGCGAGGCCGACGCCCAGGCTGTCCCGGATGATCGCCGATCGCTCGGCCGACGCGTCTGGCGCCCTCAGTGCCGGTGCACGCGGACGGGGCGGGGCCGGTGCGACCAGTCGTGCACGAGCACGTAGCCGAGGAGCACCCCGGCGAGGGCTCCGAACGCGGCGCCCACGGTCGCGGCCACCGGCAGGACGGTGAAGTGCGCGATCCAGGCGCCCGAGGCGAGGCCGACCACGAGGGCGGTCGTGAGCAGCAGCCATCGGTGCAGCTGAGGCAGTGGTCCGAGCACGTGCGCCTCCTTCATCGGGGCCCCGGATGTCGGGGTGACGCTCTCCATCGTCGCCCGGATCGGGCGGAAATCAAGGCGCGTCGTGGGGAACTTTCCCGACATCAGGAGAACGCCGTGTGCAACCGCACCTGCTTGACCACGGTCGTGCCCTCGCCGTCGAGGTCGAGCTCGCGGTGGGCGGTGTCCGGGGCCCAGCCTGCCTCGGTCAGGAAGGCCCGGAGCGCGTCGTCGCCGGCGATCGCCCACGTCACGGCGCGCGTGAAGCGGTCCGCGACCATCGTGTCGACGGCGGCCTGGAGCAGCCGCGAGCCGTGGCCCTTGCCCCGCTCGGCCGGGTCGACGGTGAGGTCGGCCAGCTCGGCGTCCTGGACGGGGTCGCAGTCGGGGTCGCCGGCGGGGGAGGTGATCGCGAAGCCGCACACCCGGTTGCGCTCCAGCGCCACGAGCACCCTGTTGCGGGCGTCCCGGGGGGCCTGCAGGCTGCTCCGCCAGGCGGCTGCCGCCGTCTCGACGTCGGCGGGCAGGGCGTCGTCGGGGAGGAGGCCGGCGTACGCCTCGCGCCAGGTCCGCAGCTGCAGCTCGGCGATCGCGGGGGCGTCGTCGGCCCAGGCGATCCGCACGGACACGTCGGAGGTCGGGCTCGTCATGCCGTCAGTCTCCCCCCTCGGCAATCTGTTACGAAATCAAGTCTCGAATGCATATCTGCGTAACAACCGCTGGTAGCGTGGGGGACGTGTACGGCAACGACTTCAGTGCCCCCGACGAGACGGCCCCGCGGGCCGTCCCGACGGGCGCCGACGGCGACCCCGAGAGCTTCCGCGAGCTGCTGGCCGGCGACGGCCGGGTGGAGCCGCGCGACGAGATGCCCGAGGCCTACCGCAAGACGCTGATCCGTCAGATCGCCCAGCACGCACACTCCGAGATCATCGGGATGCAGCCCGAGGGCAACTGGATCAGCCGGGCGCCCAGCCTGCGCCGCAAGGCGATCCTGATGGCCAAGGTGCAGGACGAGGCCGGTCACGGCCTCTACCTCTACGCCGCGGCCGAGACGCTCGGCGTCGACCGGGCCGACCTGCTCGACCAGCTGCACTCCGGCCGGCAGAAGTACTCCTCGATCTTCAACTACCCGACGCTGACCTGGGCCGACGTCGGCGCGATCGGCTGGCTCGTCGACGGCGCCGCCATCGTCAACCAGGTGCCGCTGTGCCGCTGCTCCTACGGGCCCTACGCCCGCGCGATGATCCGCGTCTGCAAGGAGGAGTCCTTCCACCAGCGGCAGGGCTTCGAGATCCTCCACACGCTCTCGCACGGCACGTCCGCGCAGAAGGCGATGGCCCAGGACGCGGTCGACCGCTACTGGTGGCCCAGCCTGATGATGTTCGGCCCGCCCGACGACGACTCGCCCAACTCGGCCCAGTCGATGGCGTGGGGGATCAAGCGGTTCTCCAACGACGACCTGCGCCAGCGCTTCGTCGACATGACCGTGCCCCAGGCCGAGGCGCTCGGGCTCTCCCTGCCCGACCCGGAGATCCGCTGGAACGACGAGCGCGGCCACTACGACTTCGGCACCGTCGACTTCACCGAGCTCTTCGAGGTCATCAAGGGCAACGGTCCCTGCAACCAGCAGCGGATGTCCCACCGGGTGCGCGCCCACGAGGATGGCGCGTGGGTCCGCGACGCCGCCAACGCGTACGCCGACAAGCAGGCGGCCCGCGCGGCCCGCACGGAGGTCGTGGCATGAGCACCCCCACCAGCACCCGGCGCGACTGGCCCCTGTGGGAGGTCTTCGTGCGCTCGCGCCGCGGGCTCTCGCACGTCCACGTCGGGTCCCTGCACGCCCCCGACGCCGACATGGCGCTGCGCAACGCCCGCGACGTCTACACCCGCCGTCAGGAGGGCGTCTCGCTCTGGGTGGTGCCCGCCGCCCAGATCGTGGCGAGCAGCCCCGACGAGCGTGACTCCTTCTTCGACCCGGCCGCCGACAAGATCTACCGGCACCCCACCTTCTACGACGTCCCGGAAGGCGTGGAACATCTGTGAGCGCCCTGTTCGACTACGTCCTCGGGCTCGCCGACGACGCCCTGGTCTCCGCCCAGCGGATGGGCTGGTGGATCAGCCGCGCGCCGCAGCTCGAGGAGGACGTGGCGCTGGCCAACATCGGCCTCGACCAGCTCGGCCAGGCCCGCACCCTGCTCGCCTACGCCGGCAGCATCGAGGGGCAGGGCCGGGGCGAGGACGACCTGGCCTACTTCCGTGACGAGCGCGAGTTCCGCAACGTCTGGCTCGTCGAGCGCGCCCAGACCGACTTCGGCGTCGCCATGGCCCGGCTGCTGCTCTTCGCCACCTGGCAGTCCGAGCTCTACGCCGCCCTCGTGCACAGCACCGACCCCACCCTGAGCGGGGTCGCCGGCAAGGCCGTCAAGGAGGTCGCCTACCACGTCGACCACGCGGCCCACTGGGTCGTGCGGCTCGGCGACGGCACCGAGGAGTCCCACCAGCGCATGCAGGCCGCGCTCGACGCCGAGTGGCCCTTCCTGGAGGAGCTGTTCGGTCCGGTCGACGACCAGCTGGTCGCCGACGGTGTCGCCGTCGACCCGGCCCGCCTGCGGTCCGCCGTACTCACCCGGATCGAGGAGGTGCTCGCCGAGGCGACGCTGACCGTGCCCCAGGGACGGACCGCCGTCGGCGGCGGCCGCGACGGCAGGCACACCGAGGAGATGGGCTTCCTCCTCGCCGAGCTCCAGCACCTCGCCCGCTCGCACCCCGAGGCGACCTGGTGATGACCACCTCCCCCTTGTCGCCCGCCTGGAAGATCGCCGCCGACCTGCCCGACCCCGAGCTGCCGGTCGTGACGATCGCCGACCTCGGCATCCTGCGCGACGTCACCGAGGACGACATGGGACGCGTGCACGTGCAGATCACCCCGACCTATTCCGGCTGCCCCGCCATGGAGACCATCAGCACCGACCTGGTGACCGCCCTGACCGAGGCCGGCTACCGCCACGTCGACGTGGAGTTCGTGCTGTCCCCGGCGTGGACCACCGACTGGATGACCGACGAGGCCAAGGACAAGCTGCGCGCCTACGGCATCGCGCCGCCGGGCAACCGGGACGAGCGCACCGCCGTACCCCTCGCGCTGTCCGTGCGCTGCCCGCAGTGCGGCAGCCTCGACACCCGCGAGTCCAGCCGCTTCGGCTCCACCGCCTGCAAGTCCCTGTGGGTGTGCCGGTCCTGCCGCGAGCCCTTCGACCACTTCAAGGCGATCTGATGTCCGGACCCCGTGCCGCGTTCCACCCCCTCAGGATCTCGGCGATCGACGAGCTGACCGACGACGCCGTCGCGCTGACCTTCGCCGTGCCGGAGGAGCTCGCCGACGACTACGCCTTCGTCCACGGCCAGCACCTCAACATCAAGGGCGGCGACGACGTGCGCCGCAGCTACTCCATCTGCGCCGCGCCCTCGTCGAAGGTGCTGCGGATCGGCGTGAAGAAGCTGCCCGGTGGCGCGTTCAGCGAGGGCGTCCTCGCGGGGCTGCGCGTCGGCGACGAGCTCGACGTGATGCCGCCCGCCGGCCGCTTCACCACCACGCTCGACCCCACCTCCCGCAAGACGTACGTCGCCCTCGCGGCCGGATCGGGCATCACCCCGGTCCTCTCGATCCTGGCGGCGATCCTCGAGGGCGAGCCGCAGGCAGCGGTGACCCTGGTCTACGCCAACCGCACCCATCGCACGGTGATGTTCCTCGACGAGGTGCACGACCTCAAGGACCGCTTCCCCGAGCGGTTCCAGGTCCTGCACGTGCTGTCCCGGGAGACCCAGGACGTCGAGCTGCTGTCGGGGCGACTCGACGCCGAGCGGCTCGGCCGGATCCTCGACGCGTTCGTGCCGCCCGAGGAGGTCGACGACTGGTTCCTGTGCGGTCCGCAGCAGATGGTCGCCGAGCTGCGGGAGGTCATCGAGAAGGTCGGCCGCGCCGACGCCCACATCCACACCGAGCTCTTCCACGCCGACCCGGTCCCGCGGGCGCCGGTCGTCGAGCTGGCGGGGGCGGCCGACGGCGCCGCCCAGGTGACGATCCGGCTCGACGGCCGCGGCTCCGACTTCGCCCTGCGGCCCGACGACGTGGCCGTCCTCGAGGCCGCGCTGCGGGTCCGCTCCGACCTGCCCTTCGCGTGCAAGGGCGGCGTCTGCGGCACCTGCCGGGCCAAGGTGGTCGAGGGCAGTGTCGCGATGGACGTCAACTACGCGCTGGAGCCCGAGGAGGTCGAGCGCGGCTACGTCCTGACCTGCCAGTCGCACCCGACGTCCGAGCGGGTCGTGCTCGACTACGACGCCTGATCCGCGTGTGGCGGTCTGGGTAGGGTCGGGTCCATGAAGACTCGCAACCTCGGTTCGTCCGGTCTCAAGATCTCCGAGATCGCCTACGGCAACTGGCTCACCCACGGTTCCCAGGTCGAGGAGGACGCCGCCACGGCGTGCGTCCGCCAGGCCCTCGAGGAGGGGATCACCACCTTCGACACCGCCGACGTCTACGCCAACACGGCCGCCGAGAGCGTGCTCGGGCGGGCCCTGAAGGGGGAGCGGCGCGAGGGCCTGGAGATCTTCACCAAGGTCTACTGGCCGACCGGCCCCGGCAAGCACAACGACCACGGCCTGTCCCGCAAGCACATCATGGAGTCGATCAACGGCTCGCTGACGCGGCTCGGCACCGACTACGTCGACCTCTACCAGGCCCACCGCTACGACTACGAGACGCCGCTCGAGGAGACGATGGAGGCCTTCGCCGACGTCGTCCGCCAGGGCAAGGCGCTCTACATCGGCGTCTCGGAGTGGCGCGCTGAGGAGATCCGTGAGGCGCACGCGCTGGCCCGCGAGCTGCGGATCCCGCTGGTCTCCAACCAGCCGCAGTACTCCATGCTCTGGCGCGTCATCGAGTCCGAGGTCGTCCCGACCTGTGAGGAGCTCGGCATCGGCCAGATCGTCTGGTCGCCCATCGCCCAGGGCGTGCTGACCGGCAAGTACCTCCCGGGCCAGGCCCCGCCGGAGGGCTCGCGCGCCACCGACGAGAAGGGCGGGGCGAACATGATCTCCCGCTGGCTGCAGGACGACGTCCTCGAGCGGGTCCAGCAGCTCAAGCCGCTGGCCGACGAGGCCGGGCTCAGCATGGCCGAGCTGGCCGTGGCCTGGGTGCTGCAGAACGACAACGTCTCGGCCGCGATCATCGGCGCGAGCCGCCCCGAGCAGGTGACCCAGAACGTCAAGGCGGCCGGCGTCACCCTCGACGCCGGGCTGCTCAAGAGGATCGACGAGATCGTGGACCCGGTCGTGGAGCGCGATCCGACGAAGACGGTGTCGCCCCCGCGACGGGACTTCTGACCCCGTCCTCGTTGCTCAGCAGGATGGCGCCGGCCGTCGACAGGACCAGTCCTGCCACGACGGCCGGCCACCATCCGGGGCGCACCCCGTCGCCCAGGAGCAGGACGCCGATCACGGCCGGGACGAACGTCTCGCCCACGATCAGCGGGGCGGTGCTCGCCGAGACCGGCGCACGGTCCAGCGCGATCGAGTAGAGCCAGAACGCCAGCACGCCGTAGACGGCGACCGCGGCGGCCGCCACCACGATCGCGACCGTGACGGGCGTCCCGACCCCGCGCACGGCGATCGCGGACCCGGCGTAGCCCAGCCCGCCCAGCCAGCCGAGCGAGCTCCCGCTCAGCCCGGTGCCGCGCCAGCCAGCCAGCGCCAGCGCGACCGCCCCGGCCCAGACGGCCACGGCGAACCACACGTGCACGACCAGGTCGCCGGGGTCACCGGAGCCGACCGAGAGCAGCACCAGCCCGACCACGACGACGGCCACGGCCCACCAGTGCATCGGGGTGAGCCGCTCGTGCACCACGGTCGAGGCGATCGCGGTGACCGGCAGCGACATCGCGACCGCGGCCTGGGCGAGGTAGAGCGGCAGCAGCCAGATCGCCACCGCATGCAGCACGAAGCCGAGCAGGTAGGCCACGACGACGCCGACCGTCCACGGGTCGCGCGCCGAGCTGACCAGGAAGGCCCGCAGGTTGGTCGGCGAGCCGTCGAGGCGCCGTACGGCGTGGGCCTGGACGACGGCGCCGAGCCCGAAGAGCAGGGCCGCGACGAGCGCGGCGGCGATCCCGAGGACGAACCCGCTCGTCACCGGTAGTGCTCGGGGAGCTCCTGGCCGATCTTGACCTTGGCCTTGGGGAGCCGCATGAACTTCATCTGCAGCGCACGGGTGATCGCGTAGTAGGTCAGGCCCTTGCCCGACTCGTCGGGGAAGCGCGCGGCGAGCTGCTTCTTCAGGCGGAAGCGGAGCAGCAGCATGTCCAGGATCACCAGCAGGATGGTGCCCATCAGGATCGTGTTGCCGATGGCGGCCAGGCGCGCGTTGCCGCTGTAGCCGAGCACCATCGTCACGACGAGCAGCGGCACCATCAGCTCGATGAACGAGAAGCGGCTGTCGACGAAGTCGCGCACGAACCGGCGCACCGGGCCCTGGTCGCGGGGGAGGTAGTAGCGCTCGTCGCCGGCCTTCATCGCGGCCCGGACGTTGCGGCTCGACTCGGTGCGGGTCTCGCGCTGCGCCTGGGCGAGCTCCTTGCGGGTGCGCGGCACCTTGGCGCGCGCCCGGGCGGCCGCCTCGGCCTCCCGGCGGGTGGGCGTGGGACGGCCCTTGCCGCCCTCCTTGGCGAGTGCCTCGGTGGCGGGGGCATCAGACTTGGTACGACGGAACACGCGTGGCCTCACGACGAGCTCGATCCGGGTCTGACCGAGCGGTGGAACTTGGGTCCTGCCAACCCTACCGGCGTGCTCGCACGGCCTTGTGTTTGCGCCTAGGGTGAATCACACAGACCCACCACGTCACCACCGCACCGCCACGAGAGGCCGTCACCCCATGAGTCTCATGAAGCGCATCAGCCTGATCTTCCGATCGAAGGCCAACAAGGCCCTCGACCGTGCCGAGGACCCACGCGAGACCCTCGACTACAGCTACCAGCGCCAGCTCGACCTCCTCTCGAAGGTGCGCCGCGGCGTCGCCGACGTCGCCACCAGCCGCAAGCGCGTCGAGCTCCAGGTCAACCAGCTCGAGTCCCAGTCGGCCAAGCTCCAGGACCAGGCCCAGAAGGCACTGGAGATGGGTCGCGAGGACCTCGCCCGCGAGGCGCTGACCCGCAAGTCCGGCGTCACCGGCCAGATCACCGACCTCAAGGCCCAGCACGCGCAGCTCCAGGGCGAGGAGGAGAAGCTCACCCTCGCCCAGCAGCGGCTGCAGGCGAAGGTCGAGTCGTTCCGGACCCGCAAGGAGACCATCAAGGCGACCTACACCGCGGCCGAGGCCCAGACGCGCATCAACGAGGCGATGTCGGGGATCGGCGAGGAGATGGGCGACGTGGGCCTGGCGATCCAGCGGGCCGAGGACAAGACGGCGCAGATGCAGGCCCGGGCGGGCGCGATCGACGAGCTGATCGCCTCCGGCGCCCTCGACGATGCCAGCGCGATCGGCCGCGGCGACGACATCGCCCGCGAGCTCGACGCGATGAGCTCGCAGGCCGACGTGGAGGCCGAGCTGGCCCGGCTCAAGGCGGGCTCGGCACCCCAGGCCATCGAGGCGGCCGAGGACGGCGGCGACATCCTCGCCGCCGAGCCGGAGAAGAAGGCGGCCGAAGGCGGCGCAGAATGATCGTCCGCATCCTCGGCGAGGGCCAGTACGACGTCTCCGACGACGCCCTGACCCGGCTCAACGAGCTCGACGCGGCGGTCGAGACAGCCGTCGAGGGTGGCGACGAGGCCGCGTTCGCGACCGCGCTGGAGGCGCTGCTCGAGGGCGTCCGGACCGTTGGCGTGCCGCACGCCCTGGACGCCCTGGACGAGTCCGACCTGATTCTCCCGGGGTCCGACGCGACCCTGGAGGAGGTCCGCGACCTGCTCAGCGGCGACGGGCTGATCCCCGGCTGACGCTGTCAGACCCTGTTTGGCCCCCCGGACAAGACTGGATCCATGGCTCGCACCCGCTTCGTCCCCGACCGGGGGCTCACCGCGCGGATGACGCTGGTGATGTTCCTGCTCGGCGCGCTCTTCGTCGCGCTGGTCGTGGCGCTCATGTACGCCTTCAGCAGCTTCGCGCTGATCATCGGGATCGGCGGCCTCGGTGTCGCCTGGTACCAGTGGTACTCCTCCGACACCCTCGCCATGCGTGCCATGCGGGCCCGTGAGGTCACCCCGGAGGAGGCTCCCGAGCTGCACGGCATGATCGACCGGCTCTGCGCGATGGCCGACATGCCCAAGCCGCGCGTCGGGGTGGCCGACCTCGACCTGCCCAACGCCTTCGCCACCGGCCGGTCGCCGGACCGGGCCGTGGTCTGCGTGACCACCGGCATCCTGGGCCGGCTCACGGCCGAGGAGCTGGAGGGCGTGCTCGCCCACGAGCTCTCGCACGTCGCGCACCGCGACGTGCTCGTCATGACGGTGGCCTCCTCGGCCGGCATCGTCGCCGGCATGCTGACCCGCGGCGCCCAGTGGGGCGGCCTCGGCTTCTTCGGGCGACGCAACAACAACAACGGGGGAGCGCCGGCGTTCCTGGTCGCCCTCGTGGTCAGCCTGGTCGTGTACGCCGTGAGCTTCCTGCTCATGCGGCTGCTCTCGCGCTACCGCGAGCTGTGCGCCGACCGGGCCGGCGCCTACCTCACGATGAAGCCCGGCGCCCTGGCCTCGGCCCTGCAGAAGATCACCGGCGAGATATCCACGATCCCGCAGCGGGACCTGCGCGCCTCCAGCGCCATGAACGCCTTCTTCATCGCGCCGGCGATCAGCGGCATCTCGATGCACAGCATCACCTCGACCCACCCCTCGCTGGAGCAGCGGCTCGAGCAGCTCGCCCGGATCCAGGCCGAGCTCGGGCGGGCCTGACGTGGGCCTCTGGGAGACGCTCACCGGGCGCACCCGCCCCAAGCAGGCCAACCTGGACTCGCTCTTCCTCGTCCCCAGCGCGGCGGTCACGCTCCAGACCGCCGCCGGGCTGGTGCCCACGGGGGACGGCGCCGTGTGCTTCCGGGCGGTGGCCGGCCCGGCCTTCCAGCAGGTCCGGGACGACGTGGTCCGGCTGCTCGACGACGACCCGGACGCCCCCGACGTACGCCTCTCGACCGACGAGTTCGGCTACACGTGGCTGGTCGCCCACCGCGAGCCCGACGACGTGTCCGGCCTGTGCACTGACCTGCATGCGGTCAACACCGCGCTGGAGGAGCAGGGCTTCGGGTCCGGGCTCCTGTGCTCGGTGGTGCCGTTCGCCGACACCGCTGGTCGCAGGGTGGGGCTCGTCTACCTCTACAAGCAGGGCACGTTCTACCCCTTCGCGCCGACCGGCGCCCAGGCGCGGGACAACCTGCTGGAGATCCAGGTCCGCGACCTGCTCGCCGCCGAGCTCCCCGTGGAGAAGGAACTTTCTCGCTGGATGGCGCTGTGGGGCGCACCTGGCCTGTGAGTTGTCGCTAGCATCTGACGACGGCTCGGGGGACGACAGCCACTGGGGAAGGGCCTCCGCACGACGTGACGACGATGATGCAGCGCGACGCCGAACGCGTCGCCGAGATCGGCAACTACCGGGTCCTGCTCCGTCCGCCCCGCAGCGACCTCCAGGCGCTCGTCGAGGTGGCGGCGCAGGTGGCGCAGGTCCCGATGGCGACCATCAACCTCGTCACCGACACCGAGCAGCACCAGATCGCCACCCACGGCTTCGACGCCTCGGTGTGCTCGCGCGAGGACTCCATGTGCAACCTCGTGCTGCACGCGGGCCACCCGGTGATCGTCCCCGACGCGAGCCGCGACGACCGCTTCAAGGACAACCCCTTCGTCACCGGGGTGATCGGGCACGTGCGGTTCTACGCCACCCACCAGCTCGTCACGCCGCAGGACGTCGTGATCGGCACGCTGTGCGTCTTCGACACCCAGCCCCGCACGTTGTCCGACGACCAGGAGCACGCGCTGGTCACCCTGGCCGACCGGGTCGTCGACCTGCTCGAGCTCGAGCTCCGCACCCGTGAGCTCAGCGCCACGGTCGAGCAGCTCAGCCAGGCCCAGGCCGAGCTGCGCCGGTCCAACGAGCAGCTGGCGGCCTTCGCCGGGCAGGTCAGCCACGACCTCCGCAACCCGCTCACGGCGGTGTCGATGTCGCTGCGGATGATCGGCGACACGGTCGAGGAGCAGCCCACCGACGACGGCGAGATCGGCTGGCTGGTCACCCGGGCGATCGGCGGCGCCGACCGGATGCAGAACCTCATCGACGACCTGCTCTCCTTCGCCCGGCTCGGCGGCGAGCTCAACCGGGTCGAGGTCGACCTGTCCCGGGTGGCCGACGACGTGCTCGACGACCTCTCGACGGCCCTGGAGGGCGCCACCCTCGACGTGGCCGACCTGCCCACGGTCACGGGTGATCCCGTGCAGCTGCGGGCGGTCCTGCAGAACCTCGTCGCCAACGCCGCCAAGTTCACCCGCCCGGGTGCGAAGGCCGAGATCACCGTCTGCGCCGGTCGCCGCGACGACGTCTGGCGCATCGAGGTCTCCGACCGCGGCCTCGGCATCGCCCCGGAGGACCGCGAGCGGGTCTTCCAGCCGCTCGCTCGCGTCGACGAGGACGTCGACGGCTCCGGCATCGGCCTGACGACCTGCCGCCGGATCATCGAGGCGCACGGCGGCACGATCGGGCTCGCCGAATCGCCGTGGGGTGGCACGACCGCCTGGTTCGAGCTGCCGGCCTGACGCCGACCCGGGTCAGTCCTTGTGGGACCGGCCCGGCAGGTCGAGCATCCGCTGCAGCGCGACCTGCGCCCAGCGCTCGGTCTCGGGGTCGACCTCGATCTGGTTGACGACGGTGCCGGCGACGAGCGACTCCATGGCCCACACGAAGTGGGGGAGGTCGATGCGGTTCATCGTCGAGCAGTAGCAGACCGTCTTGTCCAGGAAGGCGATGTGCTTGTCCGGGTGGGCAGCCGCGAGCCGCTTGACCAGGTTGAGCTCGGTGCCGATGGCCCAGCTGGAGCCCGCCGGCGCGGCCTCGATCGTCTTGATGATGAACTCCGTCGACCCGACGAGGTCGGCCTTGAGCACGACCTCGTGCTGGCACTCGGGGTGCACCAGGATCTGCACGCCGGGGATCGTGGCGCGCAGCTCGTCGACGACGGCGGGGGAGAAGCGTCCGTGGACCGAGCAGTGGCCCTTCCACAGGATCATCTTCGCGTCGCGCAGCTGTTCGGCGGTCAGGCCGCCGTGGGGGCGGTGCGGGTCCCACACGACGCAGTCGTCGAGGGTCAGGCCCATCTTGAGGACGGCGGTGTTGCGGCCGAGGTGCTGGTCGGGCAGGAACAGGACCTTGGCATCGGGCTTCTGGTCGAAGGCCCACTCCAGGGCCACCTCGGCGTTGGAGGAGGTGCAGACCGCGCCGCCGTTGCGGCCGCAGAAGGCCTTGATGTCGGCCGAGGAGTTCATGTAGGTCACGGGCACGACGGAGTCGGCGATACCGGCCTCGGTCAGGGCGTCCCACGCGTCCTCGACCTGCCGGAGCCGGGCCATGTCGGCCATCGAGCACCCCGCGGCGAGGTCGGGCAGGATCACCTTCTGCTCGGGCCCGGTCAGGATGTCGGCCGACTCGGCCATGAAGTGCACGCCGCAGAAGACGATGAACTCCGCCTCCGGCCGGGCGGCCGCGTCGCGGGCCAGCTTGAAGGAGTCGCCGGTGACGTCGGCGAACTGGATGACCTCGTCGCGCTGGTAGTGGTGGCCGAGGACGAAGACCCGGTCTCCCAGCGCCTCCTTGGCGGCCAGTGCCCGAGCCACCAGGCCCGGGTCGGAGGCTGCCGGCAGGTCGCCCGGGCACTCGACGCCGCGCTCGGCGGACAGGTCGGTGCCGCGTCCGAGCGGCAGCAGGGGGAGGTCGACGGTGGTCATGGGCCCAATCCTAGGGTCCGCTACAGCAGGGCGCCGTTGTGGAGGTACGGCGTGGGCGGCTCCATGCCGCGCAGCCCGAGGTAGCCCTCGGTCCGCAGCTCCAGCCGCGCCGCCAGCCCGACGTCGATCGCCCAGTGGTTGGCGGCCGTCACGTGGGGCACCGACGCGGTGCCCCCGTCGTCGGGTCCCGTGTCGGCCAGGGCCGTCCACAGCAGCCGGCTCGCCGTACGCCGGTTGGTGGCCGCGAGCAGCGCGACCGAGCCACCGCCGACGTACGCGTACCCCGCCCCGGTCGTGGTGTCGGAGACGAGGAGCCGCCAGGTGTCGAGCAGGACTTCGTGGTCGGGGCCGTGGGCGGCGCCGCGGGTCAGCCGGTCCACGGAGTCCATCAGGTCGATGTCGCCAGCCGACCCCTCACGGACCTTCTCGCCGGTCCCGACCGGGATCGCGGTGCGGTCGACGGCGCCGTGCAGGTACATCTGCGGGTGCAGCGTGAAGCTCGCCAGCCGGTAGCGGCGCACCGCCCGGGGGTCGCTGGAGCTGGACAGCATCCCGCGCAGCGAACCCCGTCCGTGGTGCAGGGCCGCGGCGAGCAGCGGCCTGCCCAGCCCCTGGCCCTGGAGCGCCGGCCGCACGGCGTAGGTCGCCAGGCACCAGAGCTTCTCGCGGTTGTACGACGTGGCGAAGCCGAGCATGCCGCTCGCGTCCTCGGCCACCCAGCAGCCCTCGGGGTCGGTCTCGAGGAAGTGCCGGGTGCGACGCACCCAGGCGGCCCCGCGCTCCGGGGGACGGATCACGGGCTCGGGCAGTGAGCGGGGGTGCATCCGCAGGTCGAGCTCGTGGAACGCCTCGGCGCTCAGACGTTCGGCGGTCTCGACGTCATCGGGTCGCATCGGCCGGATCGTCGCCTCGGGATGCTGGTCGCTCACCCGCTCAACCTAGGCGTCGGCAACAATGCCGCGCATGCGCATTCTGGTCGCCCCCGACAAGTTCGCCGGCACGCTCTCGGCGGTCGAGGCGGCCGGCGCGATCGCGACCGGGTGGCGACGCCACGCGCCCGACGACGAGCTCGACCTCGCCCCGATGTCCGACGGCGGCCCCGGCTTCGTGGCCGTGCTGCACGCCGCTCTCGGCGGCCAGCTCCTCGCGGTCACCGCCTCCGGTCCGTTCGGCACGACCATCCCCGCGACCGTGCTGCTGGTCGACGGGACGGCCTACGTCGAGAGCGCCCAGGCCTGCGGCATCCACCTCACCGGCGGCGAGGGCACCGAGTCCGCCTCGACCTTCGGGGTCGGCGAGCTGGTGCTGGCGGCGGTCGGCACGGGCGCGCGCCGCGTGGTGGTCGGGCTCGGCGGCAGCGGCACCAACGACGGCGGAGCCGGCCTGCTCTCCGCCCTCGGCGCGACCGCCGACCGTCGGCTCGACGCTGGGGCCGCCGGGCTGGACGGGATCACCCGCATCGACGTGGCGACGGCCCGGGCGCGGCTCGGTGACGTCGAGCTGGTCGCCGCCTCCGACGTCGACAGTCCGCTCACCGGGCTCTTCGGGGCCACCAAGACCTTCGGCCCGCAGAAGAACATCCCCGAGGACCGGCTGCCCGTCGTCGACGGCTGGCTGGAGCAGCTCGCCGCCGCCGTCGATCGGCGTACCTCGCTCGAGAAGGGGGCGGGGGCCGCGGGCGGCCTCGGCTTCGCCCTGCTGGCGCTCGGTGCCACCCGCGAGCCCGGCATCGGGCTCGTGGCGGAGGCGGTCCGGCTCGCCGAGCGGGCCCGGCAGGCCGACCTGGTGGTCACCGGCGAGGGTGCCTTCGACTTCTCCAGCCGCAGCGGGAAGGTGCCCTACGGCGTGGCCGAGGTCGCGGCGCAGGCGCTCCGGCCGTGCGTGGCCGTCGCGGGCCAAGTGCTGGTCGGGTCCCGTGAGATGCGGGCGCTCGGCGTGGAGTCGGCGTACTCCCTGGTCGACCTGATGGGGGAGGAGCGCGCCTTCGCCGACCCGGCCGGCGCGCTGGCCGACGTCGCTGCCCGGGTCGCGCGGACCTGGTCACGGTGATGCGGTCGGGAGGCTGGGAATAACCGCGCATGTGCGACCATTGACCCAGTACCAGACCTCCACCGACCCACGGGAGCATGCACATGACCGAGCAGGTCGAGACCACCACTGAGCGCCGCACGGACCAGATCAACCTGAGCGACGTCGCGGCCGGCAAGGTGAAGAGCCTCCTCGAGCAGGAGGGCCGTGACGACCTCGCGCTGCGGATCTCCGTCCAGCCGGGTGGCTGCTCGGGCCTCCGCTACCAGCTCTTCTTCGACGAGCGCACCCTCGACGGTGACGTCGTCACCGACTTCGACGGCGTGTCCGTCGTCGTCGACCGGATGAGCGTCCCCTACCTCAACGGCGCGATGATCGACTTCGTCGACTCGATCGAGAAGCAGGGCTTCACGATCGACAACCCCAACGCGACGGGTTCCTGCGCCTGCGGCGACAGCTTCCACTGAGCTGAGACATGCGAAGAGCCCCCGGCCGATGGCCGGGGGCTCTTCGCATGTCTGGGGCAGGTCAGTCGAGGTGCAGGCTGAGCGCGTTGGCGATCCGCGCGGCGGCGTCGCTGATCTGGATGTCGCGCTTGGCGATCTCGCGCGGGTAGTCCTCGAAGTGGATCGAGGGGGCCGGCTCGATGGCGGCCTTCGCGGCCTTGCGGAACCGGGGGTTCTCACCGAGCGCTCGGCAGTCGGCGGACATCTCCTGCACGGTGCTCGCGTCGTCGTAGGGGAGGCGCGTCGTGGGCTTCGCTGCAGTCATGTCAGCGACGTTATTGGCTACCGATGGGTACACCTAGTCGTACCCGTCAGTAGGAATTCGTGCCGTCGACGAGGCGTCGGTAGGGTCGCAGCATGTCGCTGCTGATCGCCGGCTCCATCGCCACCGACCACCTCATGACCTTCGGGGGCAAGTTCGCCGACTCCCTGGTGGTGGAGCAGCTGGACAAGCTGTCGGTCTCCTTCCTCGTCGAGGACCTCGAGATCCGGCGCGGGGGTGTCGCCCCCAACATGTGCTTCGGCCTGGGCCGCCTCGGCCTGCGCCCGGTGCTCGTCGGCGCGGCCGGCGAGGACTTCGCCGACTACCGCTCCTGGCTGGAGCGCCACGGCGTCGACTGCGAGTCGGTGCACATCTCCGACACCAAGCACACGGCCCGCTTCGTGTGCACCAGCGACTCGACGATGGCCCAGTTCGCCTCGTTCTACCCCGGCGCGATGAGCGAGGCCCGGCTGATCGAGCTGGCCCCGATCGTGGCCCGCGTCGGCGCCCCCGAGTACGTCCTGATCGGCGCGGACGACCCCGACGGCATGCTGCGCCACACCGAGGAGTGCCGCCAGCGCGGCTACCCGTTCATCGCCGACCCGAGCCAGCAGCTGGCCTTCGGCGAGGGCGACCTGATCCGCAAGCTCATCGACGGCGCGACGATCCTGTTCTCCAACGAGTACGAGTCGCACATGATCGAGAAGAAGACCGGCTGGTCCGGCGAGGAGGTGCTGGCCCGCGTCGGCACCCAGGTCACCACCCTCGGCGCCGACGGCGTCAAGATCCTGCGCACCGGCGAGGACCCGATCGAGCTGCCCGCCGCCAAGAACGTCACCGCCCTCGAGCCGACCGGTGTCGGCGACGCCTTCCGGGCCGGCTTCCTCGGCGCGATGACGTGGGGCGTCGGGCTCGAGCGGTCCGCGCAGGTCGGCTGCGTGCTCGCGGCGTACGTCGTGGAGACGGTCGGCACGCAGGAGTACACCTTCACCGCCGAGCAGTTCCTCGGGCGGCTCGAGGAGTCCTACGGCCCCGAGGCGGCGGCCGACATCGCTCCCCACCTGGGGTGAGGGCTCAGCTGACCCGTCGCACGGTGTAGCGGGGGGCGCCGTCGGCGGCGGAGTCCTCGCCGACGTACTCCTGACCGCGCATGCGGCAGAACGCCGGGACGTCGACGCGGGCGGCCGGGTCGTGCGCGACCACGGCCACGGTGCCGCCGACCTCGACGTCGGCCAGGTGCCGGCCGAGCTCGATGATCGGCCGCGGGCAGAGCAGGTCGCGACAGTCCAGCTCGACGTCCGGCGTCACAGCCCGGCCTCCCGCCGGATGCCCGCGACCACGTCGGGCAGCACCGCGAGGAACCGCTCGATGTCGTCGGTGGTTGTCCCCCGCCCGACCGAGACGCGGACGTTGCCGTGGGTGAGCACGCCCATCGCGGCCAGCACGTGGCTGGGCTCCAGGGTCGAGGCGGTGCAGGCCGAGCCGCTCGCGACGGCGAAGCCGCGACGGTCCAGCTCGGTGACGAGCGCCTCGCCGTCGACGTAGAGGCACGAGAACGTTACGAGGTGGGGGAGCCGCCCGACCGGGTCGCCGACCACCTCGACGTCGGGGATGTCGGCGACGCCCGCACGGATCCGGTCGACGAGCGCCGACTGCCGGGCGTTGGCCGCCTCGCGCTCGGCCACGACGGCCCGCAGCGCGGCGGCCGCGGCCAGGGCGGCCGGGACGTTCTCGGGGCCCACGGTGCGCTCGTCGGGATCGCCCGGGAAGGGATTGGCCCAGCGGGCGCCCTTGCGCACGAGCAGCACCCCGAGGCCCGGCGGCCCGCCCCACTTGTGGGCGCTGCCGGCCGCTGCGGCCCAGCCGGCCGGGAGCGGGAGCCGACCCATCGAGGCGCCCGCGTCCACGAAGAGGGGAGTGGGGCCGATGGCGGCGGCGATCTCGGCGACCGGCTGGAGCGTGCCGACCTCGTGGTTGGCGCTCTGCAGGGCCGCCACGGCCACCCCCGGCGCCGTGGCCGCCGTGACGAAGGCCTCCGCGTCGACGCGCCCGAGGCGGTCGACCGGCACCGGGACGGCCTCCCGGTCGGGCCAGGAGGCGGCGTGCAGCACGGCGGAGTGCTCGACCGCGGAGTGCACGATGGTCGCGCCCGCCCGGGCGCGGCCGCGGGCCAGCCCGAGCAGCCCCCGGTGGACCGCCTCGGTGCCGGACCCGGTGAAGGACACCTCGTCGGGGCGAACGCCCAGGCACTCGGCCACGACCGCCCGCGCGTTGTCCAGCACCAGGCCGGCCGAGCGGGCGGGCCGGTGCAGGCGGCGGGGATCGGCGTACCCCTGCTCGAGGGCGGCCAGCAGGACCTCCCGCGCGGCGGGGTGCAGGGGCTCGGCGGAGGCGTGGTCGAGGTACGCCGGCGCGTCGGGCTGCCCGGACCCGGAGGCTTTGGTCACACGCCGAACGTACCGGGTGCCCCACCCGCCACCGGCGGCGGTGATTCCGATAGTCTGCCGCGTATCCGTGATCGTTGAGAGAGAGGCTCGTTCGTGGGTCTGCAACTCCCCAAGCGTGCGGCTGGGAACGCCCGTAAGGTCGCCCTGCCGCTGGCGCTGGGCTCCAGCCTGTTGTTGCTGAGCGGCTGCTCGTTCGGAACCGTCGATGAGTGGAAGCGCGTCGCGATGCCGGAGCCGGCGTCCACCCAGGGGGAGCACATCCTCGCCCTGTGGCAGGGCGCCTGGATCGCCGCGATGGTCACCGGCGTCATCGTCTGGGCGCTGATCTTCTATGCCGTGATCGCGTTCCGTCGCAAGAGCGACGACGAGGTGCCGGTGCAGACGCGCTACAACCTCCCGCTCGAGATCTTCTACACGATCGCCCCGATCATGATGGTGATCGTGTTCTTCGCCCACACGGTGAAGGTGCAGGACACCGTCCTGGACGACTCGATCGTCCCCGACAACACCATCGAGGTCGTCGGGCAGCAGTGGTCGTGGACCTTCAACTACGGCGTCGGCCAGCAGGACAACGCCGCCAACGACGACGCCACGGACGACAAGTTCCCCTACTCGTCGTACGTCTACACGGCGGGCACCGCGTCGCACATCCCGACCCTGGTGCTGCCGGTCAACGAGACCACGCGCTTCAACCTGCACTCGCCCGACGTGATCCACGACTTCGGCGTGCCCGGCTTCCTCATGAAGATGGACGTCGTGCCCGGTCGCGTGAACCACTACGCGATCACCCCGACCACGATCGGCACGTACGACGGCAAGTGCTACGAGCTCTGCGGCGTCTACCACTCGCGGATGCTCTTCCAGGTCAAGGTCGTCACCCGGGCCGAGTACGACCAGTACATCCAGGGCCTCGCCCAGGACCCCAACAGCAGCTCGGACACGCCGCTGCTCGGTGGTAGCGAGGCCTACACCCAGGCCGGGCTCGCGTCCGGCGACGAGTCCATCGGAGGCGCGGAGTGACCGCCACAGCTGCACACCCGACGACCGTCGCGGGTCGCAAGTCCCTCGGCCAGCAGGTCGTCCGGATCCTCACCACGACCGACCACAAGCTGATCGGCAAGCTCTACCTGGGCACGTCGTTCGCGTGGTTCCTGATCGGTGGCGTCATGGCGCTGCTGATCCGGTCCGAGCTCGCCTACCCCGGCATGCAGGTCGTCAACGACGAGCTCTACAACCAGCTCTTCACCATGCACGGCACGATCATGCTGCTGCTCTTCGCGACGCCGCTGTTCTTCGGCTTCGGCAACGTCGTGATGCCGCTCCAGATCGGCGCGCCCGACGTGGCGTTCCCGCGCCTGAACATGTTCAGCTACTGGCTGTTCCTCTTCGGCGGCATCATCGCCGGTTCGGGCTTCCTCACCCCGCAGGGTGCGGCCGACTTCGGCTGGTTCGCCTACACGCCGCTCTCCGACGCCGTCCGCTCGCCGGGCGTCGGCGGTGACCTGTGGATCATGGGCCTGTGGATGGCCGGTCTCGGCACCATCCTCGGTGCGGTGAACTTCATCACCACGATCATCTGCATGCGTGCGCCCGGCATGACCATGTTCCGGATGCCGATCTTCGTCTGGAACACCCTGGTCACCAGCCTTCTGGTGCTCATCGCGTTCCCCGTGCTCGCCGGCGCGCTGCTGTCCCTCGAGGCCGACCGGCAGCTCGGCGCCCACGTCTTCGACGCCGCCCACGGCGGCGCGATCCTGTGGCAGCACCTCTTCTGGTTCTTCGGCCACCCGGAGGTCTACATCATCGCGCTGCCGTTCTTCGGCATCGTGACCGAGATCCTCCCGGTCTTCAGCCGCAAGCCGATCTTCGGCTACGTCGGCCTGGTCGGCGCCACGCTCGGCATCGCGATCCTCTCGGTCGCCGTGTGGGCCCACCACATGTTCGTCACCGGCGCGGTCGACCTGCCGTTCTTCTCCGGCATGACGTTCCTGATCGCGGTGCCGACAGGAGTGAAGTTCTTCAACTGGATCGGCACCATGTGGGGCGGGTCCCTGTCCTTCGACACCCCGATGCTGTGGTCGGTCGGCTTCCTGACGACCTTCCTCTTCGGTGGCCTGACCGGCATCATCCTGGCCAGCCCGCCGCTGGACTTCCACGTGTCCGACTCCTACTTCGTGGTCGCGCACTTCCACTACGTCGTGTTCGGCACCGTCGTGTTCGCGATGTTCGCGGGCTTCTACTTCTGGTGGCCCAAGATGACCGGCCGGATGCTCGACGAGCGCCTCGGCAAGATTCACTTCTGGCTGCTGTTCGTCGGCTTCCACACCACGTTCCTCGTGCAGCACTGGCTGGGTGTCGAGGGCATGCCGCGTCGCTACGCCGACTACCTGCCCTCCGACGGGTTCACCACGCTCAACCAGGTCTCCACGGTCGGCGCGTTCCTGCTGGCCAGCTCGACCCTGCCGTTCCTCTACAACGTCTACATCTCGCGCCGGGCACCCCTGGTCGAGGTCGACGACCCGTGGGGCTGGGGCCGGTCGCTGGAGTGGGCCACGTCGTGCCCGCCGCCGCGGCACAACTTCCACACCATCCCGCGGATCCGCTCGGAGTCGCCGGCCTTCGACCTGCACCACCCCGAGGTCGCCGCGATCGAGCTCGACCAGAACGAAGCCGCGCGTGACGGCGACCTGGCCGACGCCCCCGACATGGAGGGCCGCGAGGAGCACCTGAAGGGCCGCCACGCCGATGAGACCCGCTCCGCGGGGGAGGAGAACGCCTGATGAAGTCCGAGGCCTGGATCTTCGGGATCTGCACGGTGTTCTTCGTGCTGGTCAGCCCCGCCTACTGGTTCATCACCGGTGACTGGACGGGCACGTCCGCTCTCACCATGACGACCCTGCTCTCGGGCATGGTCACGATGTACCTCGGCTTCCACGCCAACAAGATGGACCCCCGCCCGGAGGACCGGAAGGACGGCGAGATCGCCGACGGCGCCGGCGAGCTCGGGTTCTTCCCGCCGTACTCCTGGTGGCCCCTGTGGTGCGGCGCCACGCTCGGTGTCTGCGTCTTCGGCATCGCGGCCGGCGCTTGGTGGATGTTCATCATCGGCGGCGTCCTGGGCGCCCTGGCCCTGAGCGGCTGGATCTACGAGTACTACCGCGGAGAGCACGCCCACTGAGGCCCTGCACCGCACCTGAGGCCCCGCGTGACCGATCTGACGGTCGCGCGGGGTCTTCGGTTTGAGGGGGCGGCGGTTAGGGTGGAGACGGACCCACACACGCCTTGCCACGGGGAGCTTCCTGCATGACCGACCGTCACCGCATCGTCTCGGCGATGCCGCGGCTCCGCCGCGGCCTTGCAGGTGCAGCGACCTTCGCGCTGGCCGGCACGCTGCTGGCCGCCTGCAACTCCGACACCCCCGTCGTGGGATCGGAGCCCTCCACGGGTGAGTCCTCCTCCTCGGCGCCGGCCGTCGACCCGCTCCGCGTGCAGACCAGCGTGGCCCGCGGCGCCCGCAACGTCCCGGTCGACGAGACCCTCACGGTCAAGGCCACCGGCGGCGAGCTCCGCACCGTCACCGTGACCTCGCCGCTGGGCGAGGTGGCCGGTGCGCTCAAGGGCGGCACCTGGACCGCGACCGGCCGGCTCGAGCCCGGCACGGACTACACCATCACGTCCGTCTCCGACCGCAGCGACGGCCGCAAGGTCACCCGCACCTCGCGCTTCCACACCCAGGACCTGACGTTGGCCGAGCAGACGTTCGCCTCGGTCGCGCCGCTCCAGGACGAGACCGTCGGCGTCGGCATGCCCGTCATCGTCACCTTCGACGTCCCGGTCACCGACAAGGCCTCCATGGAGAAGCACATGTCGGTCACCGCCTCGCCGCGGCAGGCGGGCACCTGGCACTGGCTGAGCAGCACCGAGGCGCACTGGCGCCCGCGCCACTACTGGAAGGCTGGGTCCGACGTCAGCGTCGACCTCGACATCAACAGCATCCCCGCCGGCGCCGGTGTCTTCGGCCAGGAGGACCGCCACGTCGACTTCCACATCGGCGACGCCCACGTCTACAAGGTCAACGCTCAGACGGACCAGATGCAGGTCTTCTCCAACGGCCGGCTGCTCCGCACCCTGCCCATCACCACCGGCAAGCCCGGCTTCACGACCCGCTCAGGCACCAAGGTGATCATCGAGAAGTTCGCCAGCAAGCGAATGAACTCCGAGACCATCGGCATCGGCAAGAACAGCCCCGAGCACTACGACCTGGACAACGTCCAGTGGGCCATGCGCGTGACCTACTCCGGCGAGTTCATCCACGCCGCCCCGTGGTCGGTCGCCGACCAGGGCCACGCCAACGTCTCGCACGGCTGCACCGGTATGAGCACCGCCAACGCGGCCTGGCTCTACGCCATGTCCCGCCGCGGCGACGTCGTCGAGTACACCGGCACCGACCGCCAGATGACCCTCACCAACGGCTACGGCGACTGGAACGAGTCGTTCACCGACTACCGCGCCGGCTCCGCCCTCAGCTGACCGACCCGTCGCTTCTTGACGCAGGAGCTCGCCGACCCGTCGCCTGTTGACGTCGTACGGCGCCGACCCGTCGTCTGTTGACGCGTTTGTCCACAGGTCACCATCTCGCCGGTGTCGGACCGCGGGGGAGCGGGCAGTCAGGGAGGCATGAGACCTCCCGACAGACCTGCCCCCTTCCTCGGACCCGAGGCACCCGTCCCGGTCGACCGACCCTTCACCCGCCCCGAAGCCGTCGCCCTGGGCGTGTCCGACCGGCAGCTGCGGGCATGGTGCGAGTCCGGCGAGCTGGTGCACCCGATCCGGGGCGTCTATCACTCCGCCGGGCTCCCCGACGGCCTGGACCTACGGATCGCCTGCCTGTCACTCGTCGTGCCCGAGGACGCGGTCGTCACCGACCGCACCGCGGGATGGCTGCACGGAGCATCCATGGTGCTGGCGCCCAACGACCATCTGGTCGTCCCGCCCGTCAGCGTCTTCCGCCAGCCCGGCTACCGGCTTCGCAACGAGCTCGTCGCGAGCGGGGAACGCTCCTTCGCGCCGGGCGAGGTGATCGACCTCGGGCCGATCCGGGTGACGTCGCCATTGCGCACCGCGTGCGACCTGGGGCGGATGCTGAACAGGGACCAGGCCTACGCAGCCATGAACGCCGTCATGCGGGTCGGCAACTTCACGACCGGCGAGCTCGTGGCGCAGGGGACCCGCTTCAGGGGCTATCGGCGGGTCCGGCAGTTCTACGGGCTGGCGCCGTGGGTCGACGGTCGCTGCGCCTCGCCTCCGGAGTACATCCTCAGGTTGCGCTGGCTGGACTGCTCGAACCTGCCGGTGCCCGAGCCTCAGGTGCCGGTGGACGGGCCGGACGGGACCTACTACGTGGACCTGGGCGTAGAGGAGCTCCGCTACGGGGCGGAGTACTTCGGTGCCGAGTGGCACGGGCCCGACCGGGAGGAGCACGACAGCTCGCGTCTGGACTGGATCGTGGACCAGAGGGACTGGATCGTCGACGTCTTTCGGCTGCGGGACGTGTTCGGGCCGGTCAGGGACGTCGAGGCTCGTCTCCATGCGGGTGTTGCCGCCGCGCGGCGACGGACGGGCGCGAGGGCCTGGAGCGGGCAGGACAGGGACCGGCACTGACAACGAGCGACGGGTCGGCGTCGTACGGCGTCGACAAGCGACGGGTCGGCGAATCTACGCCGAGCCCGCAACGACGAAGCTCCCGCCCGGACACGTCCGGGCGGGAGCTTCGTGGTGTGCGGATCAGTGACCGCGGAGGTGCTCGTCCTCGACCAGGTGGTGGCCGTCGAACTGGTGACCGTCAGCCGAGCGACCGTCCATCGCCGCCTGCAGCTCGTGCTCGTGGTCGGCGTGGTGGTGCGCCTCCTCCAGCTCCTCGAGCGTCGGCTTCTGGACGTTGTCGGCGTAGTAGAGCGTCGCCAGGCGCGCACGCAGCTTCTGCGCGCGGGTGCCCGTGGCGGCCACGCCGTTGCTGTCGGTGTCCGGGACGATCTCCGGCATCGCGTCGCGCTCACGTGCGGTCAACGCGTAGGCACGCGACGGGGAGACCGGCAGGTGCTTCTCGCTGTACTCGCCCGTGGGGGAGCGCATGATGATGCCGGTCTCGTAGCCGTGCAGCAGCGTCTCGTTGTCGTGGCGCTGGAGCGAGATGCACCAGCGACGCGCGATGACGAACGCGATGGCGGGACCGATGAAGACCGCAGCACGCATGAAGTACGTGATCTGGTTGATGCTCGCGTGCAGCTTGATGGCGATGATGTCGTTGCCCCCCGCGGCCCACATCAGGCCGTAGAAGGTCATCAGCGAGACCATCACGGCGGTGCGGGTCGGGGCGTTGCGCGGACGCTGGAGCAGGTGGTGCTCCCGCTTGTCGCCGGTGATCCAGGACTCCACGAACGGAAGGAGCAGCAGGATCGTGAACATCAGGCCCGGGAGCACGATGATCGGCAGGAACACGTTGAACGGGAACGTGTGGCCCCAGAACGAGAACTCGATGCCGGGCATGATGCGCAGCGCGCCGTCGGGCCAACCCATGTACCAGTCGGGCTGCGAGCCCGCGGTCACCTTGGTCGGGTCGTAGGGGCCGAACTTCCACACCGGGTTGATCGACAGCAGGCCACCCATCAGGGCGGTGACGCCGAACACGATGAAGAAGAAGCCACCGGCCTTGGCGGCGTACACGGGGAGCATCGGGTAACCGACGACGTTCTCCTCGGTGCGTCCGGGACCAGGCCACTGCGTGTGCTTGTGGTAGACGAGCAGCAGCATGTGCGCCGCGATCAGCGCCAGCAGCAGGCCCGGGATGAGCAGCACGTGGATGGTGAACAGGCGCGGGATGATCGCGTCACCCGGGAACTCGCCACCGAAGAGGAAGAACGACATGTAGCTGCCCACGACGGGCATCGACTTCATGAAGCCGTCCGCTGCGCGGATGCCGGTGCCGGAGAGCAGGTCGTCGGGGAGCGAGTAGCCGGTGAAGCCCTCGAGCGTGCCGAGGAGCAGCAGCAGGCAGCCGATCACCCAGTTGAGCTCGCGCGGCTTGCGGTAGGCGCCGGTGAAGAACACCCGCAGGAGGTGGATCATCATCGAGGCGACGAACAGCATCGCTGCCCAGTGGTGCATCTGGCGCATCAGCAGGCCGCCACGCACGTCGAAGGACAGCTTGAGGCTGGAGGCGTAGGCCTCGGAGACCGTCACGCCGCGCAGCGGGTTGTAGGAGCCTTCGTACTGGACCTCGCCCATGCTGGGGGTGAACCACAGCGTGAGGAAGACGCCGGTCAGCAGGAGGACGACGAAGCTCCACAGCGCGATCTCGCCGAGCATGAAGGACCAGTGGTCCGGGAAGACCTTGCGGAGGTTCTTCTTCGCCAGGGAGCCAAGGCCCAGGCGCTCGTCGGCCCAGACGGCGGCGGCGCCGGCCTTGCTGGGCTTGCTCGCCGTGGCCGCCTTGGTGGCGTTGGTCGTGGCGACCTTGCTCATGTCAGTGCTCAATTGGAGTCACGCTCCCAGAAGCTCGGTCCGACGGGTTCGGTGAAGTCGCTCTGCGCGATGAGGTATCCCTCATCATCCACGGCGAGCGGCAGCTGCGGAAGCGCGTGACCGGCCGGCCCGAAGATGACCTTGCCCGAGTCGGTCAGGTCGAAGGTGGACTGGTGGCACGGGCACAGCAGGTGGTGCGTCGTGCGCTCGTTCAGCGAGATCGGGCAACCCACGTGGGTGCAGATCTTGGAGTAGCAGACGATGCCGTTGACCGACCAGTTCTCGCGGCCCTTGCCCGGGATGATGTCGTCGGGCTGCATGCGGTGCAGGATCACGGCCGCCTTGACCTTCTGGACCTGCAGGTCGACGCCCTCGATCTCGGGGTAGCCGTTCTCCTCGGTGGGGAACAGCGCCTCGGGCTCGGCGTTGACCAGGTCACCGATCTCCAGGTCGGCCACGTGGATCGGGGTGCCGACGACGTCGCGGACGACGCGCATGCCCTTGGCCCAGATCGTGTGCTGGAGCTTGTCGCCCGGGAGCGGGCCCAGGTCGCGCAGCATGACCACGGCCGGCAGGCCGAGGATGCCGACGGCACCGAGCAGGGTGTTGCGAATCAGGGGACGTCGGCCGATGCCGGACTCCTCGAGGCCCGCCTGGAGGGCGGCCACGGTCGCGGCGCGGTCGTCCTCGGAGGACGAGGCGGTGTGGCGGTACTCGGAGATCTCGTGGTCACCCATGAGCTTGCGGGCCCACTGGATGATGCCGATGCCGATGAGCAGCAGGGCACCGCCGAGCGTCGCGCCGAGGGTCACGTTGGAGGCACCCAGGCCGGCGAAGGAGTCGGCCGAGGCCGCGTCGCCACCCACCTTGAACGTGAAGTAGCAGACCAGGAACAGCACGGCGCAGAGCATCGAGAGCCCGAACAGGGCCGCGACCTGGCGCTCGGCACGCTTCTCGGCCTTCGGGTCGACATCGGTGGGACGCCACGTGTGGGCCGGGAGGCCCGGGTTGCCGATGGGCTCGTCCGCGAACGTCGCGGGGACCCGGTCGTCGTGGTCGTTGTGGGAGTCGCTCACGCTTCCACCTTCTCCTTGTTCGAGCGCGTGGTGTGGGCTGCGATCCAGACCGCGAAGCCGACGAGCGACCCCAGTCCGACCAGCCAGGCGAAGAGGCCCTCGCTGACGGGGCCCATGCCGCCGAGACCGAAGCCGCCGTAGCCGGGTGCCTCGTTCAGCGAGCCGAGGTAGGCGATCACGTCACGCTTCTCCTCCGGCGACAGGTTGCCGTTGGAGAAGGTGTCCATCGCCTGCGGGCCGGTCAGCATGGCCTCGTAGATGTACTTGGGCTCGACGCCGCGGATCTTCGGGGCGTAGCCGCCGCGCGGCATCGCGCCGCCGGCGCCCTCGAAGTTGTGGCACGCGGTGCAGTTGGTCAGGAAGATCTGGCCACCGCGGACGATCGCGGCCTCACGCTCGTCGGCGGAGAGGCCCTGAGTGCTGTAGTCCTGCTCGGTGGGGATCGACGGACCGGGGCCCAGCGAGGCGACGTACGCCGCGAGGGCGGCGACCTCGTCGTCGCTGTAGGCGACCTCCTTGCGGGGGGCCTGCGCACCGGGCTGGGCCATCGGCATGCGGCCGGTGCCGACCTGGAAGTCGACCGCGGCGGCACCGACACCGACCAGCGACGGGCCGATCTGGTTGCCGTCCTCGGTCAGGACACCCTCGCCGTTCTGGCCGTGGCAGAACGCACAGCCGACGAGGAAGAGCTGACGGCCCTTGGCGACCTCGTCCGCGCTCGTCTGCGCCTGCTGGGCGGAGGCGGGGGAGAAGGCGGCGTACAGGCTGCCGGTCAGGATGAGCCCGAACAGGAGCACCATCAGGCCGGCGAGCGGTCCGCGGCGGTGCCGGGAGATTCGACCTGCCCATCCGTTGGCAGAGCGGTTCAGGAGACGCACGTTGAGTCCTTGCTGAAGGGGATCCGGGGTGGACTACTTGACGAGGTAGATCGTGGCGAAGAGCCCGATCCACACGACGTCGACGAAGTGCCAGTAGTACGACACGACGATGGCGCTCACGGCCTGCTCGTGGGTGAACTTGCGGGCCAGGAACGTGCGCCCCAGGACGAGCAGGAACGCGATCAGACCGCCGGTCACGTGGATGCCGTGGAAGCCGGTGGTGAGGTAGAACATCGTGCCGTAGGCCGAGTCCTGGATGGTGGTGCCCTCCTTGACGAGCGAGGCGTACTCGGTGGCCTGGCCGCCGATGAACACCGCACCCATGAAGTAGGTCAGCACGAACCACTCGCGCAGGCCCCAGCCCTTGACCTGGAACAGCGAGCCCGAGCGCCCGACCTGGCCGCGCTCGGCGGCGAAGACGCCGAGCTGGCAGGTGAGCGAGGACAGCACCAGGATCGTGGTGTTGACCGAGGCGAACGGCACGTTCAGCTTCTCGGTGTTCTGCGCCCAGAGGTCGGGGCTGACCGCGCGGATCGTGAAGTACGACGCGAACAGGGCCGCGAAGAACATCAACTCGCTCGAGAGCCAGATGATCGTCCCCACGCTGACCATGCTCGGGCGGTCGTGGTGCCCGTGAAGCCGGGATGCCGGAATAGCTGCTGCTGTCGTCGCCACGGGCTCATTATGTCGTGACGCGTCGTGAGGGCCACCCCGACCCCCTCACTTGGCGCGTCATAAAGTTCACAGCGTGCTGGACCCCTCCTTCTCCCTCGCCCTGACGGCCTCCGAGAGCCTCCCGAGGTTCACGCTGGGGAGTGTCTTCACGGCGTGGTCGCTGGAGCCGCTGCCCCTCGTGATCACGGTCTGGGTGGCCGGGCTCTACCTCGTCGGGGTGGCCGCGATGCGACGCCGCGGGGACCACTGGCCGGTGGGCCGGACGCTGGCGTTCGTGGTCGCCGGGATGGGGTCGTTCTACGTCGCGACGTCGTCGGGGCTGGGCACCTACGACCTCACGCTGCTGAGCGTGCACATGGTCCAGCACATGGTGCTGTCGATGCTGGTGCCGCTCGCGCTGGCCCTGGGGGCGCCGATCACGCTCGCGCTGCGGACCCTCCCGCCGCGGCCGCGGCGCTGGCTGCTCGCGGTGCTCCACTCCCGGGTCGCGACGGTGCTGTCGTTCCCGCCGCTGACGCTGCTGCTCTACGTCGTCTCGCCGTGGGCGCTCTACTTCTCCGGCTGGTACGCCGCGTCCCTGCACTCGACGTTCGTGCACGAGATGATGCACGTGCACCTGGTGCTGGTGGGGACCCTGTTCTTCTGGCCGCTCATGGGGATCGACCCGCTGCCGGGTCGCGTGGGCTACCCCTTCCGGGTGCTGCTGACGGTCCTGACGCTGCCGTTCCACGCCTTCCTCGGCGTCGCGATCATGGGGCAGGAGAACCTGATCGGCGGCAGTTGGTACCCCGACCTCCACGACGGCCCGATGGGCGCCTGGTTGCCGGACCCGCACGCCGACCAGCACCTGGCCGGCGGGATCCTGTGGGGATCCGGCGACCTGATCGGGCTCGTCTTCTTCGGCGTGCTGTTCACCCAGTGGGTGCGGTCCTCGATGAAGGAGGCTGCCCGGGAGGACCGGCGTCTCGACCTGCTGGAGGCCCGCGCGGCGCGCGCGGCGGCCCAGTCGGCGACCCCGCCCGTGGACAGCGGTCTCGACGGGTAGCATCGCCGCCGTGACTGACTCTCCCGCGAAGCCGCTCCAGGTGCTGGTCTACAGCGACGACGTCAACACGCGCCAGCAGGTCATCCTGGCGCTGGGCCGTCGCCCGCACCCCGACCTGCCCGAGGTCGAGTACATCGAGGTCGCGACGGAGCCCGTCGTGCTCCAGAACATGGATGCCGGTCGCGTCGACCTCGCCATCCTCGACGGCGAGGCGGTCCCCGCCGGGGGCATGGGCATCGCCAAGCAGCTCAAGGACGAGATCTACAACTGCCCGCCGGTCGTCGTGCTGACCGGCCGGCCGCAGGACGCCTGGCTGGCGACCTGGTCGCGCGCGGAGGCCGCCGTACCCCACCCGCTGGACCCGATCCAGCTGGCGGAGACGGTCGTGGGCCTGCTGCGCTCGCGCGTCCCCGCCACCCGCTGATCGGCGCCGGTCCCGTGACCTTCACCTGGGCCGACGTCCTCACCGCGCTCGTCGCGCGCCAGGACCTGACGTCCGAGCAGACCACCTGGGCGATGAGCGAGATCCTCGCCGGCGGTGCCACGCCTGCACAGGTGTCCGGCTTCGCCGTCGCGCTGCGTGCGAAGGGCGAGACGCTCGACGAGGTCGTCGGGCTCGTCGATGCGATGTACGCCGAGGCGACGCCCTGCCACGTCCCGGGACGCCTCCTCGACATCGTCGGCACCGGCGGTGACCGGTCGATGTCGGTCAACATCTCGACCATGGCCGCCATCGTCGCCGCCGGCGCGGGCGCACGCGTCGTCAAGCACGGCAGCCGCTCCGCGTCGTCGACGTCGGGGTCCGCCGACGTCCTCGAGGCGCTGGGCCTGCGCCTCGACCTGCCCACGTCGCGGGTCCCCGAGATCGCCCTGGAGGCAGGGATCACGTTCTGCTTCGCCGCCGCGTTCCACCCGGCCATGCGGCACGCCGCCGCACCCCGCCGCGAGCTGGGCATCGCCACCACCTTCAACATCCTCGGGCCGCTGGCCAACCCGGCCCGGCCGCAGGCGCAGGCGGTTGGGTGCGCCGACGTCCGGATGGCCCCGGTCATGGCCGGCGTCTTCGCCCGTCGCGGTCAGTCCGCCTGGGTCGTGCACGGGGACGACGGCCTCGACGAGCTCACCACCACGACGACCTCCTCGGTCTGGATCGCCCGCGACGGCGAGGTGACCGCCACGACGATCGACCCCGCCGACCTGGGCATCGCGCGGGCCACCGCCGAGTCGCTGCGCGGCGGCGACACGGCGTACAACGCCGCCGTCGTACGCCGGGTGCTCGAGGGTGAGGCCGGCGCCCCGCGTGACGCGGTCCTTCTCAACGCCGGCGCCGCGCTGGCCGTGCACCAGGAGTCGCCGACCACCGTCCTCGACGACCTGGCCGCCGGCATCGAGCGGGCTCGTGAGTCGATCGACTCCGGTGCCGCGCTCGCCACGCTCGACCGCTGGATCGCCGCCTCAGCGGGCTGATGCGTCAGCCTCCGGACACGGAGACCTTCCGCCACGCGGTCTGGCCCAGGACGCCCCCGTTGGGGTCGTAGGCGACGACTCTCCACTGGTAGGTGCCCTTGGCCAGGGCGCCGGTCGGCGCGAATGCCCTTGCGACTGTGCCCATCTGGAGGGCCGTCGAGCCCGACGCCTGGTTCCGCACGACGAGGAGGTAGCGGGACGCCGACGTCACCGCTTGCCACGTGAAGAGGACGTCACGGGGCGCAACCTTCGCGCCGCTTGCAGGCGCGGTGAGGGCGACCGGGCGGGACTTCACGAAGAAGCGACCCGTGGTGGACCAGGCTCCGTCGTGGCCGCCGGAGTCGTGCCAGCGCACCCGCCAGCGGTAGGCCTTCGGCGAAGCCGGCAGGTAGCGAGACCAGACGTACGACGACAACGGGGTGTCGGCGTACAAGATGCGATTGCTCGGCGAGAACGTCGCGTCGTCGTTCTTGTACACCTCGATGCGGTAGCTCGCCGAGCCGCTCTTGGGCTTCCATGAGAACGGCGTGGTGCCGGGCGCGCTCGCACCGTCGATCGGATAGTTGAGCTGGACCTTGCCGGAGTCCTTGGTGATCTTGGCGATGTCGCTCCAGGCGAGGTGGTTGCCCTCGGCATCGATCGCCTGCACCCGCCACCACAGGTCGCCCTCGGGCAGAGTTCTGTCGAAGGGGGTGTACGTCGCCTGGTCCACCTCCTTGGCATCCACGAGGTTGGGGGAGTTGAACGTCGAGGAGTTGGCGATCTCGATCCGGTACTTCTGGGCGGTCTGAGGCGATGGGGCTGAGCCGCCGGAGTAGTACTTCGTCTGGTTGGTGTCGTAGTAGTCGTCCCACGAGAAGGCGATGTCGTCGGCGCAGGACGCCCCGTCGAGCGTGGTCGTGTCCGCACAGTGGTTGACGCTGTCCGCACCCGGTGACCTCAGCACCGGGCTGGGCGAGATCTTGCGGAACGCGTTCGTCGCTGCGGCGTGGGTCGAGACCGGATCGGGCGCACACCTGCTGGTGGTCTTGCACGGCCGGACGTACCAGTAGTAGGACTGCCCGGCCTGGTTGTCCGCCAGGGCTTCCTTGGCCATCCCGGACGCCGGCGTCCACCGCGAGTTCTTGGTCACGACGCCGTTGTAGATGATGTTGGTCAGCTCGCGGTCGTTGGCCACGTACACCATGTAGAGGCCGGCGCCGGGGACTGGCGACCAGTCGAGGACGGGAGTCGCCGGGACCCCAGTGCAGATGTCGGCCTCGCTCACCACGTCGGCGAGGGCATTCCGGCACGAGTTGCCGGAGTCGAGGGCTTCACCGTCGAGGGCGATCTGCTGCCCGGCGGTGACGTCGAGATCCGCGATGACGAAGTGCCCCACCGACCCGTAGCCGAGCGACGCGTTGGATGAGCTGAACGCCTGGACGCGCCAGTCGTAGGTCCCCGGGTTGAGGTAGCGGTCACCGGTGTCGGTGGCAGCCGGGTAGGGAAAGGAGGCCGCGTTGATGTGGCTGGCGTTGGTGGGATCCCAGAAACCGGAACCCCCGATGCCGATCTGGATCTTGTAGTACTTCGCGCCGGCCATGGGCTCCCACGTCAGGTCCGGGAAGCGCACGCTCGACTCACCGTCGGGAGACAGGAGAGGGGTCAGCGCACCCGCCCCTGACGTGGCGGGCGTGCCGGCCAGCGTGAACGTCCATCCCTGGTGCTTGGGGGACTTCGACCCACCATCGTCGACTGCTTGCACCGTCCAGCTGAACGGGCCCTTCGTCGGGTCCAGGCCGTTGGCGCCCTCCGGCGTCCAGCTCGTCGAGGCGGTGGTCGTGCTCGCCACGACGGCGTCGGCCTTGCTCCGGACCTCCACGTAGTACTGCTCGGCATCCGTTGCCGGCTCCCACCGGAGTGTTGGCACCGCGACCGCTGCCCCGTCCGCGGGTGAGAGCGCGCGTACCGCTGACGACTCGTAGACGAACCGGTGGATCTCGCTGAAGATCCCCTGGACGCCGGGAGACCGCGGAGAGTCGACGGGCTTGACCCGCCAGTAGGTCACCACGCCCTGGCCGGGCATGCAGTCACTCAAGGTGGGGGTGTACGTGGTGGTCGCTGTGAAGCAGGTGGCGAATGTTCTGGGAGAAAAGTTCGGGTCAGTGCCCACGTCGAGCTGGTAGCGCGTGGCGTGGATGACCGGCGTCCACTGGAAGTAGAAGTCGTCTCCCACGGGAGGCGACACGGCGTCTCCGGGGTAGACCAGTTGAGGCTGCTCGGGCCAGTCGCGCTGGAAGAGGAAGGGCGAGGCGGGCCACTCCATCTTGGTGCCGGCCGAGTCAATGGCGCGAACGCGCCAGAAGTACTGATCGTTGTCGTACGTGGTGGTCGGCGAGTAGCGAGTGCTCTTCACGACGCGGGTTTCGACCGGCTGCGTGAAGTCGCGGTCGAGGGCCACCTGGAGCTCATACTGCGCGGCACCCGGCACCGGAAGCCACTTCAGGGCCACGTCCTCCATGGTGCCGCCGTCGGTCATCGACGGATCCATCTGGACGTCTGCGAGCGGCATGATCTCGTAGGTCGATCCCTCGCTCCAGAGCGACACGAGTCCACCGCCCAGCTCGGCACGGACTCGCCACGACCAGACCTGGGCGGGTTGAGGCTGCGGGATCTGGAACGAAGGTCCGGCCGACATGTAGCTGGTCGTGTCGATCCAGTCCCCATCCGCGTCGACCTCGACGTCGTAGCCGGTGGCCCCGGCAACGGGCGTCCAGGCCAACAGCGCCGGCTGGGAGGGCTGGCTCAGCTTGCTCCCGTCGGCCGGCGACGTCGGGCGGGGGGCCGCGATGTCGTCCACCGAGAACGTGACCGAGTGCCAGCTGCCGTGCTTGCCTGCGGCTGAGAACGCCCGGACACGCCAGTGGAGAGTTCCGTCGGGCAAGTTGGTTGTCGGAACGAACCGGTGGTTGGTCGTCGAGACGGTCACCAGGTTCGAGTCGAACGTGGGTGAGTCATCGACCTGGATCTCGTAGCTGGACGCTCCCTTGACGGGCGCCCAGCTGAAGGTGGGGGTATGCGTGCTGCTGTGTCCCGTGGGTGACATCGAGCCAGCGGTGCCGACCGCCGACGCGCTGGCTTCGGGGAGCGCGCCAAGTCCGGTCAGCAACAAGCCGAGCGTCATGAACGGGGCGAGACGGTGCGTGAAGCGGCCGCGGACATGCATGGTGGTTCCTCCCGAGCAGCACGTGTTGCAGGAAGGTACCCATGTACCCGGCTGACGGCGGCCGGTCTTTCGGGAAAATGCCCGAAAGGACTAGTTCACGACTCCTGGGGCCGACGGGCCTGCGATCCAGCGGGCCGGGACGAGGCGCCTCCGGAGGTCAGCGTCAGAGGTCCAGGACGTAGGAATCCCCGTCGCGGCGGAAGCCGAGGCGGTCGTAGTACGCGCCAACCATGCGGGGCGATGTCACGACCTGTACGAACCCCAGGTCCTTGAGCACGCCGCTGCGGCGCCATACGAACTCGCCAGGGGAGAAGTCGCGGTAGCGGGGCGTCACGTAGTCGAGCTGCACCCGAGCCGCGCCACCGTCCTGCTCGAGCAGGACGACGCCAACCGTCTCGTCGCCCTTGAGGATGATGAAGGCATGGCCGTGCTCGTCAGTGGGGTCCCACACGAAGTCGGGCTGGAAGCGCAGGATGTCGGCGCCGTGTACGCGCAACACGTGGCGGAGGTACTCGTCGCGGACGCCGACCTCGATGACCTCGAAGACAGCGTCGTCGTGACGCTCGCCGAGCAGCTTGACGATGAAGTAGACGTTGATCGCGGCGAGGACAGCGTTCATGCCGACCATCGGCCACACGCCGATCGCAGCGTTGAACCCCAACAGGATCACGCACGCGACCAGGTTGAGGGTCCGGAAGCGAAGCACGCGGGCCTGGAGGAGCGAGAAGACCAGCAGTGCGCTGCCGCCCCAGCCGACGATGTCGAGCCAGTGGTTGTCGAGCCAGTTCACCGGGAGATGCTAGCGGTGGCGACCTGGTTTCCCTGCAACGTCGTGGTGTCCCGGAGCCTCAGTGACAGGCCGACGAGCACACCCCCCGCGATGGTCAGGAGACCGACAAGGAGGCTCGACGGCTGGACCCATTCGGAGGTGCCTGCCAAGGGGCTGCTGACACCCTCGGTCGCGAGTACATGCAACTGGCTCACGAGCTCACTGACGATCACGACCACCCCAACGCTGGCGGGAAGCCACCATCTCTGCTCGGCCGCACGGGCCGCACGGGCAGCACGCCCGTCGAGCGCGAATCCGCACACGATGATGACGCCCATGGAGAAGGGGTATCCGTAGCGGCCCTGCCAAGCGTTTCCGAGCTGCTGGTAGCTGCTGATCGTGATGGCCATCGGCACCACCAGAGCGAGAGCGATGGTGGCTGCCATCATCATCCGCTGGCCGCGCTTCGCAGTACGCAGACCCGCGGCGAAGAGGATCGACCAGGCCAAGAGGACGATCACGTAGACAGTGGGGGGAGCTGGTTGGTTCCTGAGCGGGAAGGCCGCCACGGACTGCAGGAACCACAGGACCATCTGCAGTGGAAGCCCAGGCAACGCGGATCCGGATACCGAACCAGAGCCGGTGGGCGCGTTGGTGCCCGCGCCGATGCTCCAGAGCACTCCAAAGACTGATGACAGGGCAACCAGAAGTGCGCCGATCCGGAGGTCGCGTCGATGGGCGAGCTCCCGGAGGTGGGCCCGAGGGGTTCCGAGCATCGCGATCGCGATGATGAGCACGAGCCACACCGGGCCGAGGGTCCTGAGGAATCCGAGGAGGACGCCGCCAACCGTTGCTCCGACGACGAAGGCGTGCGAGTCGAGCAGGTCGCGGCGGCTCCTCAAGCCGAGCAGCGCGACCCACGTCAGGGCGCCCGCCGCCATCTCGAGGCCGTTCGGAGCCGCCACCGCTGTGGAGTAGAGCATGACCGGTGACAGGGCGAGCACCAGACATGCAAGACCCCAGGAGCCCCTGCTGCTCCTTCGACGGAGGTGGATGGCGAGGCCAAGCACCAACGTGCACGCAACCGCACCTGTGATGCGCATGGCGTAGAGCGCTGTTCCTCCCGAGAAGGGTCGCGCGGCGGTGCCGATGACCGCGTAGAAGAGGGGGTTGTATCGGGCGGCCGAGCTGGTCACCTCGACCTGTCCGTTCCCCAGCTGAGCCATCGGCCCGCAGTTGCCGTCGGAGGTGTACCGCAAGGACTCGCACACCGGGCCCGCAGCGGCGACGATGTCGGCCGGGACGTGGACGACCTCGCCCCACTCGCCGCGCACCGCTCGGTGAGTGGTGCCGAAATCGCCTCGCGCCACGGCGGCGGCCTTGTAGGCGTGGTCGTGCTCGTCCGAGCCGCGGAACGGCGGCACGACGAGGATCCATGAGGCCTGGATGGCCACGAGCCCAGCGACCAGGCAGAGCACGGATGGACTGAGTCGTGCCCGCGCCAGTGAGATGAGGTGGGTCATGCGCGGAGCGGGCCGGTCAGGACGAACGCGACGTGGGTCGTCAACGTGTCAGTCATCGAGGCGATCTGTCGCATCGACCGGGGCCTCGACGCGATGCTGCAGGAGCGTGATGGCGCGGGTGAGGGTCGCGAGGCGTTCGTCCTGCCGACGCAGGCGCTGCTGCTGACCCAGTGCCGTGACCATGAACGCCACGACGAGGACGTAGAGCACCAGGTCCGTGCCTCGCCCGACGCCGACGAGCTGGGCCACCCAGGTCACCGCTTCCGGGAAGATGACCCCAACCACCCAGCTGGCGGCGAACACGATGCCGGAGAGCCGGGTCAGGGCCAGCTGTCCCGCCTGCCCCCGCCCGCGGAGCACCCACGCGGCGGCGGCGAGGACGCTGGCGATCAGGAGGATCTTGATGATCACGATGCGTCCAGCCGCGCAGCGAGGAGGTCGTAGACGATGTTGAAGGCGTTGGCGCTCGACTGTCCCTTGGCCCGGGAGTACGCCGAGTAGGTGATCGACATCGGGTGCTCGCACCAGCTGAGCTGCTGCTGTGCGACCAGACGCTCGAGCTCGCTGGCATGGGCCATTCCGCACTGACGCAGCGGGAGGCGGCCCAGTGCGCGGCGAGAGAGCACTCTCAGGCCGTTGTGGGTGTCGGTCAGGTCGAGCCCGGTCGTCCACCGGGTGTAGTGGAGCCCGAGCCGGAGGACCTGGCGCCGCGCCCATGACTGCCCCACGTCCACGCCTCGACGGCGAGATCCGAGGACCACGTCCACGCCCTCCTCGTGGGCCACGGCCAACATCGACAGCGCATCGGCGACGTCGTGCTGCCCGTCGGCATCGAACGTCACGACGTGAGTGGCGTCGGTGTGTCCGAGCACGAAGTCGAAGCCGGTGCGGAGGGCCGCGCCCTGGCCCAGGTTGAGCGGGTGGGCGAGCACAACAGCCCCGTACCGCCGCGCAACTTCAGCGGAGTCGTCGGTGCTGCCGTCGTCCACGCAGATGACGTGGGGAAAGTGCTGGCGCAGGTCGGCAACCACGGCGCCCACCACGGTCGCCTCGTTGTACATCGGCACCAGCACGGCGCAACGCCCGAGATCCACGTCGCCTCCCTCAGAGCCGGACCCAGACCGATGCTAGGGACCGGTGGGTGCGGGTGCGAGGCCCGGAACAGTGCTTTGACCGGACGGCCGGAGAAGTAGCCCGAAGTGACTAGCCGGAGACGTGTCGAACGGTCAGTCGAGCCCCAGCGAGAAGGCGGACTCGAGGTCGTGCTTGGAGTAGGCGCGGAACGCGATGTGGGTCTCCGTCGACGTCACACCCGGCACCTTGTTGAGGGTGTCGGCCACGACCGTTGCGACGTCCTCGTGGTTGCGGACCCGGACGAGCGCGATCAGGTCGATCTGGCCGGTCACGGAGTAGACCTCGCTGACGCCCTCGATGGCGGCGATCGCCTCGGCGACCTCCGGGATGCTGGCGACGTCGGCCTTGACGAAGACGATGGCGGTGATCATGGGGGTGAGGTTATCGGGCCGGCTGGTGCACCGGCGAAAGGTCGCGCCGGTCCTCGAAGGGCACCAGCGAGAGTCGTGACTGGTTGACCGCGTCGTGGAGCGCGAGATGCCGGGTCGCCCCCGCCACCGGGCAGGTCCACTCGCCGTCGACCTCCACGAGGCGGACGCCGGGGGACTCCAACCAGCGCAGCACCTTCTCGGTCTCCTCGGCGGTCGCGGCCGGCACCGGACCCGGCGCCCCGGTCACCGTCTCGGCCGAGGCGCGCAGCTCGACGACGTACTGGTGGGCGTCGGCGCCCGGTGGAATGATCCCGGCGGCGGCGAGACGGCCGTGGCGGATGACGTGCACGGCCCAACGACCGTCGTCCTCGCGCCGGGCGGCGACGACCTCCGGGCAACCGGTGAGCGCGGAGAGCCGCTGGGTGCGGGCCGCCGCGCGGATGAACGAGGCGAGCCGGTCACGATGGATGCCGGCCTCCTCGAAGCGCTCGTCGGCCGCGAGGGCGGCCATCCGGACGTTGATCGCCTCGACGACCTCGTCGGGCCGGCGCAGGAGGGTGTCGCGCAGCTGGCGGACCACCGCGGCGTAGGTCGTGGCGTCGACGCTGCCGTCGCACGGGGCGAGACAGCGCCCCATCTCGGCCAGCACGCACGCCGCCCGCGAGGGCTGGATCGCGAGCCGATCCGCGCACTGGCGGACCGGGAACGTCTCGTGCAGCGCCGCGAGGCACTTCTCGGCGGTCTTCTTCGAGGAGAACGGGCCGAGGTAGTCGGCCTCGTCGGCGAGGACCCGGCGCACCAGCGAGAGGCGCGGCCAGGGCTCGCGTGTCAGCTTGATGAAGTGGACCTTCTCGGGGAAGCGCGAACGCCGGTTGTAGCGCGGCTTGTGCTCGGCGATCAGCCGCAGCTCGCGCACCTCGGCCTCGAGGGCCGTGGCGCACTCGATGCCGGTCACGGTCGACGCCAGCCCCACCATCTCGCCCATCCGGGACCGGGTCTCCGAGGCGGTGAAGTAGGAGCGGACCCGGGTGCGCAGGTCGCGGGAGGTGCCGACGTAGAGCACGCGGGACCGGTCGTCGCGGAAGAGGTAGACGCCCGGCTTGTGCGGGAGCGTCTCGGCGAGGTGGCGCTTGCGCCGCTGGGCGGTGCTGACCCGCGCGGAGAACGTCTGCAGCTCCTCGATGGTGTGCACCCCGAGGCCGCCGAGGCGCTCCATCAGCCCGTGCAGCACGTCGACCGTGGCCCGGGCGTCCGACAGGGCGCGGTGGTTGGGCGTGGTGGTGGAGTTGAACACCTTGGCCAGCGAGGAGAGCTTGCAGTTGGGGGCGTCGTCCCGGGTGATCACGCGGCGGGCCAGCTTGGCCGTGTCGAGCACCTCGAAGGTCGGCCAGGCGCGGCCCTGCTGCTCGTTGAAGTGCTTGAGGAAGCCGACGTCGAACGGGGCGTTGTGGGCCACCAGCACCGTGCCGGCCGCGAACTCCAGGAAGGCCGGCAGGGCCGACTCGATCGGTGGCGCGTCGGACACCATCGAGTTGGTGATCCCGGTCAGGACCGCGATGAACGCGGGGATCTCGGAGCGGGGATTGACCAGGGTCTGGAACTCGCCGAGGACCTCGCCGCCCCGGACCTTGACGGCGCCGATCTCGGTGATCATCGACCCGCCCGCGGCGGAGCCACCCGTGGTCTCGAGGTCCACGACGCAGAACGTGATGTCGCGCAGCGGGCGCCCGAGCTCGTCGAAACTGCGTTGCGACTCCCACGTGGAAGGCGCACCCTGAACGCCGCTGCTCATGTCCTCGACGCTAGATGTGGGCGCCGACAATCCGCGCGCGGCGCGCGGAACTAGGCTGTGGGCACCCGTCCGAGCCCCGAGACCCGTCCGAAGGAGCCCCTCGTGAGCCCCGTGATCCCCGACGCGGGCCACCGCTGGCGTTGTGGTGGCTGCGGCAACCTGACGCGCTTCGACGTGACCCGGACGCGGCGTACGACGGAGTACTGGCACTTCGACCTCGGGGGTGACCACCGGATCGAGGACACCGACGTGCGCGACGAGACCGTCGAGTCCGTGACGTGCCGCTGGTGCGGACGCAGTGACGCGATCGAGACCGTCTCCCGCACCGACGCCGTGGTGGACGACCCGGCGGCGAGCTGACGGGCCGGCCGTGACCGAGCAGATCCAGCCGGCGCTGGGTGACCTCCCCGAGGGCGTGCGCACGCGCGTCGTCGGCCAGACGGCCGACGTGCTGCCCTCCGTCGTACGCCTCCCCGCCTCGCTGCGCCGCGTGGCGACGTTCGCTCCCGCACGCCGGGCGAAGCTGGGCGGCGGCGCCATCGCGGAGGCCCTCGAGGCGGACGACGACTTCCGCGAGCGCGTCGCGACGCAGCTGTCGGCCCGGATCGCCCCCGACCTGGACGTCCCGTCGGCCGAGACCGCGGCCTTCGCGTGGCTGGTCCGCCCCGACGGGTGGGAGCTCGTGGTCAAGCGCGCGGCGGCGCAGCTCGCGGATGCCGAGGTCGCCACCCGCGTCGACCAGGGTGAGCTCGACCGTCTGCGCGACCGGGCCGTCGAGGCGGAGCAGTCCGTGCGCGACCTGCGTCAGCGACACCGCGCGCAGGTCGAGGAGTACAAGTCGGAGAACGCCTCCCTGCGGCGCAAGCTGGGGGAGTCGCGCGTCACGGAGAAGGCCACGAAGGCCGAGCTCGACGCTGCGCTCAAGGACCTCGACGAGCTGCGGGCCGCCGCCGATGCGGCCACCTCCGCCCAGGAGAAGGAGGTACGCCGCCTCCGGGCCCAGGTCGCCCACCTCGAGGGCGAGGCGACCGCCGAGCGGCGTACGGCCCGGTCCGAGCGCGACGACGCGACGCTCCGTGCCCGGCTGCTCCTCGACACCGTCATCGACGCCGCGTCCGGCCTGCGCCGCGAGCTCGGCCTACCTGCCGTCTCCGGGGCGCCGGGTGATCGCGTCGAGTCGGAGGTCGAGAGCGCGACAGCGGCCCGCACCCCGAGCGGCACCCAGGCGCCCATGAGCGCCGCCGTGCTCGAGCAGCTGCTCGCGATGCCACGCGCTCGGCTGATCGTCGACGGCTACAACGTCAGCAAGTCCGCGTGGCCGAGCTCGTCGCTGGAGGCACAGCGGATCAGGCTCGTCAACGCGCTCGCACCTCTCGTCGCGCGCACCGGGGCCGAGACCACCGTCGTCTTCGACGCGGCCGCCTCGACGGCGCGACCGGTCGTCAACGTGCCCCGCGGCATCAAGGTCCTGTTCAGCCCCGAGGGCGTGATCGCCGACGACGTGATCCGCGACCTCGTCGAGGCCGAGCCGGCCGGCCGGGTGATCGTCGTGGCGTCCAGCGACGGTGAGGTCGCCTCGCACGCTCGCCGGGCGGGGGCACGGACGGTCGAGGCCCTGCGCCTCGCCGACCTGCTCGGTCGCTGAACCGGACCTGTTCCGGACGGCCACGCTCAGGCCACGCCTGCCTCACTGTCCGTTCACCCCTGCCCGCCACGCTGCCCGGGACCTGGTCAGTGAACGGAAGGGAGCACGTCGTGCTCTGGGTGGTCGTACCCGCGCTCAACGAGGCCGACAACCTGGCCGTGCTCGTCCCGAGGATCGTCGCCGAGCTCGCGACGTTCGACCCGAGCGGTCGCGTGCTCGTCGTCGACGACGGCTCCAGCGACGACACCGGCAAGGTGGTCGCCGAGCTGATGACCGAGCTCCCCGAGGTGTGCCTCGAGACGCTCCGGCACAACCTCGGCAAGGCCGCGGCCCTGCAGCGCGGCTTCCGACGCGCGCTGGACGGCGGGGCCGACGTGGTCGTGATGATGGATGCCGACGGCCAGGACGACCCGGCCGAGCTGGTCCGCCTCCTCGAGCGGATCGAGGACGGCGCCGACCTGGTGACGGGCGCGCGCCTGGACCGGCGCGACCGCTTCGTCAAGCGGCACACCTCGCGCGTCTACAACCGGGTGACCCGCCTGATGTCCGGGGCGCCCGGCCGCGACTTCAACTCCGGCTTCAAGGCCATGCGTGCCGCCGTGGCCGAGGACGTCTCGCCGATGCTGTACGGCGAGATGCACCGCTACCTCACCGTCATCGCCCACGGCATGGGCTACCAGGTCGCCGAGGTGCCGGTGCTCCACCACGAGCGCATGCACGGCACCAGCAAGTACGGCCTCGCCCGCTTCTGGCGCGGCTTCGCCGACCTCGTCACGGTGCGCTTCCTGCTCAGCTACGAGCACCGTCCCTCGCACCTGTTCGGCGCGGTGGGAGCGGCGAGCCTGGTGCTCGGGGTGTTCTCGTTGATGTACCTCACGGTCGTGAAGCTCGCCGGCCAGCCGATCGGTGACCGGCCGCTGCTCATCGCCGGCGTGCTGATGGTGATGGTCGGCCTCCAGCTCACGCTCTTCGGACTGCTCGCCGAGATGGTCGTCCATGCCCGCAACCGCGGGCTGGGCCAGCGCACGTGACCCCTCCGCGGCTCCCGCGGCCGCTCCTGGTCGTCGCCGGGCTGGCCGTGGTGGCCGGTCTCGCGATGGTCTTCGTCGGCGGTCTGCGGACCGGGGTCTCCTGGGACGAGACCTACCACGTGCTGCGGATGCGCAACTTCCTCGGCCCCGGCTGGTACCTCCTCGACGGCGACCTCCAGGGCGACCACCCCGGGCCGTGGGAGGACCAGGCGTACGTCTACGCCCCGGTCGCGATGATCCTGCTGCACGCGTGGACGCTCCTGTGGGGCGTCGACGGCAGCGGTCTCGTGTCGGGGTCCGCCGAGGCGTTCGCCCTGCGCCACGTCGGCGTCGGGCTCATCTCCGCCCTCGGGATCGCCGCGGCCGCCGCGCTCACCCGCCTGGTGCTCGGATCCTGGCGGTGGGGCCTCGTGGCCGCGGCGTTCCTGGTGGCGCTGCCGCTGTGGACCGGGCAGTCGATGTTCAACGTCAAGGACGTCCCGGTCGCCACCGGCTACACGCTGACGACGCTCGGGCTGGCGCTCGTGGTGGGATCGCGCACGCCCCGGCGCCTCGTGCTCGGCGGAGCCGTCACGCTCTCGGGCCTCGTCCTCGCCGTCGGCACGCGCCCGGGCATCTGGCCCGGCCTGGCGCTGGCGTTCGCGGGAGCCGGCGTGCTCGCCCTGGCGAGGTCGGGCCGGGTGCCCCGCCTCGGCGTCATCGTGGCGTCGGGGGTTGCGGGCTTCCTGGTGCTGCTCGCCGTCTACCCCGCCGCGTTCAGCACGCCGGTGACACTGCTGCTGGACTCGGCGCTGGAATCCTCGCGCTTCGGCGGCCACGTGGGCTTCTGGTGGTATGTCCCGCTGTGGCTCCTCGTCGAGGTCCCGTCCCTCCTGCTCGTGCTCGGCACGACCGGCGCCCTCGTCGCGGCCGTCAGGATCTTCCGCCAGCGCACGCAGATCACGACGGCGTACGCCGCCCTCGCGCTCGTCCTGCTCCAGGGCTTCGCGCTGCCGGTGCTGGCCTCGGTGCGTCAGTCCAACCTCTACAACGGACTGCGACAGTTGCTGTTCGCCGCGCCTCCGCTCGCCGTCTTGGCCGCGGTCGGCACGGCCGCCCTCATCGTCGCCGTTGCCGAGCGTGGCCGGGCGCTCCGGGTGGCGGCCGGGGGAGCCGTGGCCCTCGCGCTCGTCGCTCCGCTGGCGTCGCAGCTGGCGATGTTCCCCTACAACTACGCCACCACGACGGCGCTCGCCAACGTCGTCGCGGCCAACGTCTCCTCGATCCCCGAGATCCCGACCGACTACTGGCGCACCAGCGTCCGTGAGCTCGCGCCGACGATCCCGGCCGACGGCTGGGTCACGTGCTCGCCGCTGACCGACGACCAGGACCGCTACCTGCGCTTCAGCAACGACAGCCACGACGACTGCGCGACCGACCCGATCGGCCCCCTCGCGCCGTACGACGACCTCCGCAGCGGATCGTGGGACGGCGGGCCGACCCGCTTCCTGGCCGTCCAGACCGGGACGTCGACGATCGCCGACAACTGCACCGAGATCGCGCGGGTGACCCGCTGGCTGATCTGGCGCCCGGTGACCATGTCCTACGTCGCCACCTGCGACCTGACCCTCGAGCCCTACCCGGCCGCAGGGCTGTCCTTCGACGGCGCGGGCGAGGGGTCGTCGTACCTGCTGGGCGGCTGGAGCTACCGCCACGGCGAGCCCGGCATCGCCCTGGCCAAGGCATCGGCCTCCCTGGGCGTCCAGCTCCCGACCGACTGGCACGGGGACCTCACGCTGGACGCGCGGGTCCTCGACGGCGCCGGACTCCGGCTGACCGTGAACGGCGAGACGGTCGCGACGAGCCGGGACGGCGACCACCTCACCGCGACGGTGCCTGCCTCGACCGCGGCGGCCTACGGCGAGCGGCGGCTGGTCGTCGGGTTCGCCGACTCCGCGGGAGACCCGCGACTCCTCTCGCTCGTCCTGACTCCCCGCCCCACCGACGGAAGGGCCTCATGAAGCGCGCCTACGTCACGCTGGTCCGCGCCGCACGCTCCGTGCTCGGCGCCCTCGGCGTGCTGCACCTCCTCGACCGCCTCGCGCACCGCTCACGGACCGCGCTCTGGGTCCGGTCGTGGTTCTCCATCTACGACCTCGAGGACCTGTTGGCCTTCGACGTCCCGTGGTGGACGTTCCGCTCCGCCGACGAGGTCGAGGAGTTCCTGCGACGGACGCCGGGCGCCGCGGCGTTCGAGTGGGGCTCCGGCGCGTCCACGGCCTGGCTGGGGCGGCGGGCCGCCTCGGTGGTCAGCGTCGAGCACGACCTGGCCTGGGCCGACCGGATGGCCCCGGTGCTGCCCGACAACGCCCGGCTCGTCGCCGTCCCGCCGGGACCGGCCTGGCCCGGAGGCATCCCCTCCGGAAAGCCCGGCTTCTCCGACCTCGACTTCACCAACTACGTCGACGCGATCGACGAGGTGGCCGGTCCGCTGGACCTGATCGTCATCGACGGCCGGGCCCGGGAGGCGTGCCTGGACAAGGCCGTGGACCGGCTGGCACCCGGGGGCCTGATCGTGCTCGACAACGTCGACCGGGCTCGCTACCGCCACGCGGTGGCCGCCCAGGGGGACCGGATCGACGTGACCTGGACCCGTGGGCTCACCCCGTCGCTGCCCTACCCCACCCGGACGGCGCTGATCTCCCTGAGGACCGGATGAGCGACCGCCACCCCGCCCTGAAGCCCGCGATGAACCTCGCGCGGGTGCTGTTCCTCCTGCTCGTGGTGGCGTTCGCCTGGTGGGGGCTGCACGACCGCGGGGACGAGCTGCGGCACGGCCTGGCCCGTACGTCGCTCACGGGAGTGCTCGTCGCCGCGACGCTGGTGCTGGTGGGGCTCCTCGCCACCAGCGTCGCCTGGCTGCGGCTGCTGGCCGGCTTCGGGCACCGGCTCCCCGGCTGGGACGGCCGCGCGGTCTTCTTCGTGGGCCAGCTCGGCAAGTACATCCCCGGCTCGGTGTGGTCGGTGAGCGCGCACGCCGGCCTCGCCCGGAAGTACGGCGTACCCCTGCGCTGCAGCGTGGGCACCTCGATGACCTTCCTGGGCGTCAACCTCGCCACCGCTGGCCTGCTCGGCGGCTCCGTGACCCTCGCCGGCTCGTGGGCGCCGCACGTCCCGGACTGGCTGGTCGTGCTCGGGCTCGTGGCGTGCGTGGTGGCCATGGCGCCGGCGCTGGTCAACCGGCTCGGGTCGTTCGTCGCCGGGCCGGGGGAGTCCCTGCGGCTGTCGTGGGTCGACGTGGCGGTGCTCGTGGCGTTGATGGGCGTGACCTGGGGCTGCTACGCCGGCGCCATCGTGGCGCTCTCGCCCGACCCGGGCTGGCCGCTCCTCGGCGTGGCGGCCGGAGCCTTCGCCGTGGGTTACACCGTGGGAGTCGCGGTCGTGCTGGCGCCGGCCGGCGTCGGCGCCCGGGAGGTCACCATGGTGGCGCTGATGGCGCCCTCGATGGGCGTGGGCGCCGCCACGGCGGTCGCCCTGCTGACCCGGGCACTGCACACCGTGGCCGACCTCGTGTGGGCCCTCTCGGCGTGGCTCGTGGTGCGCGGGCGGGGGCCTGCCCAGCCCGTCGTCGACACGCCGACACGCCGCGAGCCGGCGTCCCTGTGAGAAATGTCGGTGGGCGCTGACAGCGTCACCGGCATGACGACGCGAATCGACTGCGACACCTGCGTGGTGCGTGGGCTTGCGTGCCACGACTGCGTGGTGACCGTGCTGCTCGGCCCACCCCCCGAGCTGACCTTCGACGACGACGAGCGGCGCGCCCTCGACGTCCTGGCCCAGGGTGGGCTCGTCCCACCACTCCGACTCGTGGAGCCTGTCACGGCCCGGGACGTGGAGTCCGCGTGACCCACGGGACGCGTGTGACGGATGTGACGAAGCTCCTGCAAAAAGTCAGGCGTGGCCCTCAACACGTTGGCAACATGGTGCCGAAAGTTTGGACCCGCGCCCGTCTCGCCACTAACCTCGGTGGCTCAGGTGTCCGTGGCAGTGGATCATTCGGGTCCGCGCGGGCACCGCGCTGAGTCCGGGACCATTCGGGTGGTCCTGGAGCCGGGGAACCACCACATCTGGGGTGAATCCCTCACAAGGCGGGGACACGCAGGTGTCGCCGAGGAGTGGGGGTAGGGCAAGTCGTGCCCGAATCCGTCAGCTCACCCGGTAGGCGTACGACAGCAAGGGAGACCTCCCGCTCGTGCACCACGGTCGGAAGCGACTCATCACTGCCATGTCCGGGATCGCGCTCGCCGCGACCGTCGGCGTCATCCCCTCCTCGCCCGCGCAGGCCGAGCCCAACATCGACGACGTCCAGGCGCGCGTCGACCACCTCTACCACGTGGCCGAGCAGGCGTCGGAGCGCTACAACAACGCCCGGATCCAGCTGCGTGACCTGAGCCGCGACCTCAAGGCCCTCAAGGCCGACCAGGACCGCCAGGACGCCAAGCTGTCGGTCGTGCAGGGGCAGGTCCAGGACTCCATCGTGCGCCAGTACGAGGGCGAGGGCCTCAACTCCGTCGGCCAGGTCGTCGTCTCCGACGACCCCAGCGCCTTCCTCTCCAAGCTCTCCACGATGTCGGCCTTCAACGACCTCCAGTCGAGCCTCTTCGAGGATTACTCGACCGAGGTCAAGGCGCTCGACATCCGCCGCGAGGCCTACGAGAAGCGCTCCGCCGAGATCGCGGCCACCAAGGAGAAGCTGGCCAAGGAGAAGGCCACGATCGAGGACAAGCTCAACGAGGCGAAGTCCCTGCTCGGCAAGCTCCAGGCCGAGCAGCGCCAGGCCCTGCTGTCCCGCGACACCTCGCGCCTCCCCAGCGTCTCCGCCTCCGGTGGTGCCGCGGCCGCGCTCAACTACGCGATGGCCCAGGTCGGCGACGCCTACGTCTACGGCGCCACGGGTCCCGACGCCTACGACTGCTCCGGCCTCACCATGATGGCGTGGGCGCAGGCCGGCGTCGCGCTGCCGCACTCCTCCAGCGCCCAGTACAGCTCCGGCCCGCACATCGCCGAGAGCGACCTGCAGCCGGGCGACCTGGTGTTCTACTACAGCCCGATCAGCCACGTGGGCATGTACATCGGCAACGGTCTCATCGTGAACGCGGAGAACCCCTCCGCCGGTGTCAAGGTGACCGGTCTGCACACCATGCCGTACGTCGGCGCGGTCCGCCCTGGCTGACCTTCCGACCTCGAAGGCCGGTCGCCCACATTGGTGGGTGGCCGGCCTTTCGCTGTCCCTGCTGGTGGTCGTCGGTCTCCTCGCCTGGCACGTCCTGGTCCCCTCGGAGTACGTCGCTCCCGCGCCGGACCGGGCCGCACACCGGGTCGACCCGGCGCTGGCGACCGAGGCGCTGCACCGCCTCGAGGCAGCGGTGATCAACGACGACCCGGCAGCAGCACGGGCGCTGGCGCCGGCCGGCGACGAGCACGCGGCCGACCTGCTCGCCGCCGTTGTGGACAACGCCCACGATCTCCGGGTCCGCGACTTCACGCTGCGCTACGTCGACGAGGAGGGCGCGCTTGCCGCCGACGGTGCCTGGCAGGCCGCCGTCGACACCACTTGGCAGCTCGCCGGCTTCGACGCCACCCAGGCCCGCGCGGAGGTGCTCTTCCACTTCGTCGACGAGGGCGACCGGATCGGCCTGGCCGCCATCGGCGGCGGCGGCCGGCAGAGCCCGTTGTGGCTCGCTGACCGCCTCGAGGTCCGTCGTACCGCCTCGACGCTGGTGGCCGTGGACGGCTCGGCCGCCGAGGCCGACGCCTATGCCAAGCGGGCCGTGGCCGCGGTCCCGGTGGTGCGCCGAGTGCTGCCCGGCTGGCACGCCCGCCTGGTCGTCGAGGTGCCCAGGTCCCTGGACGACCTGGCGCGGGTCCTCGCCGCCGAGCCCGGCCAGTACTCCAACATCGCCGCCGTCACGACCACCACCGACGGCTCACAGGCTCCGGACGCACCGGTGCACGTCTTCGTGAACCCCGACGTGTTCAACCGGCTCAAGCCGCAGGGAGCACAGGTCGTGATGAGCCACGAGGCGGTCCATGTCGCCACCGGAGCGGCGACGAGCGCGACGCCGCTGTGGCTGCTCGAGGGCTTCGCCGACTACGTCGCGCTCCGCGACGTACCGCTGCCGATCACCACCACCGCCTCCCAGATCATCAGGGAGGTCCGCAAGGACGGGCCGCCGGGCCACCTGCCGGGCCCCGCGGAGTTCGACACGACCGCCTCGCACCTCGGGGCGTCGTACGAGAGCGCCTGGCTGGCCTGCACGGTGCTGGCGGCCGACGGCGGAGAGCCCGCGTTGGTGCGGTTCTACCGCGAGGTGGACGGCGGGACACCGCTCGGCACGGCGCTGCGTCGCGAGTTCGGGCTGACCGAGCGCGAGCTGACAGACCAGTGGCGGGCCCGTTTGTCACACTTGGCGGCGTGACCCACCCCGCCCGCAGGACATCGCTGGCCGTGACGCTCGTCGGCGGGGTCGCCTTCGTCGCGCTCGCGGCGTGGCTGGTGCCCTGGCACGCCGTCCCCGGTGGCATGCCCGCCCCGGTGCCGGCGTCCACGGTGTTCACCCCGACGCAGATCGACCGTGCCGAGGACTTCTCGCGCTGGGCGCGCGTGTGGAGCTGGGGCTCCCTCGCGGTCTCGCTCGGTGTCGCGGCGTGGTTCGGCTTCACCCGGCGCGGCGCTGGCCTGGCGCGACGGATGCCCGGTCCCTGGTGGGTTCGCACCGTCCTGCTCGTGGCCGCGCTCGCCGTGATCGGACGGGTCGTCACCCTCCCGTTCGCGGTCGCGCTGCGGGTCCACGTCCGTGACTACGGCCTGTCCCACCAGTCATGGGCGGGCTTCGCCTACGACCTGGTCGTCGGCCAGCTCGTGCTGGTCGTGACCACCTCGCTCGGCCTGCTGCTGGTGATGGCCTGTGCCCGTCGCTGGCGTCGACGCTGGCCCGCCGTGGCGGGCGGGCTCCTGGCCGTCCTGGTGCTGGCCGGCTCCTACGTCTACCCGGTGCTGGTCGAGCCGCTGTTCAACCACTTCACGCCGCTGCCCGACGGGACGCTCCGGACCCAGATCCTGCGGCTGGCCGACGAGGAGCACGTGCATGTCGACGACGTGCTGGTCGCCGACGCCTCCCGGCGTACGACGACGCTCAACGCCTACGTGTCGGGTTTCGGGGACACCCGCCGGGTCGTCGTCTACGACAACCTGGTGAACGACCTGCCCGAGGACGAGGCCCTGTCCGTGGTGGCCCACGAGCTCGGCCACGCCCGCCACAACGATGTCCTGACCGGCTCGGCGCTCGGCGCCGCGGGTGCGGTCTTCGGGGTGGGCCTGCTCGGCCTGCTGGTGGGGACGCAGCGTGGTGGTCGCCGCGGGGGACTGGGTGACCCGGCGACTGTGCCGCTCGTGCTCGCGCTGGTCGCGTTCGGGACCCTGCTCGCGAGCCCAGTGGAGAACGGCATCAGCCGGCAGATCGAGACCCGGGCCGACGTCGCGGCTCTCGAGGCCACCCACGACCCCGACGCCTTCGTCGCGATGCAGGAGCAGCTGTCACTGCGGGCCCTGGCCGACCCCACGCCGCCGGCGTGGTCGCAGTTCTGGTTCGGCAGCCACCCGACGACGGTGCAGCGGATCGCGATCGCGGAGTCGTTCCGCACAGCCTCTCCCCACGCCGCCAGAAAATGAGAGCCGGCCGCGTGTCGAGGACACGCGGCCGGATCTGGTTTCAGTAGATCAGCAGGTCGAGGCCGAGCCAGCCGCCACACAGTTGTTGGTGTTGGTGAACACGTCCTTGATGGTGCCACCGAGGACGAACACGACGGCGACGATGAGGGCCGCGATGCCGGCGATGAGCAGGCCGTACTCGACGGCGGAGGCGCCGCGCTCGTCCATCTTGGCGAAGCGGGCGTTGAGCAGGATGCGGAGGTAGTCCACCATTTTGAGTCTCCCTTAGAGGTCCCAGGTCACGGCGAGACGGGGGGAGTCTCGCGCGCCCCTAGCCTCACTGATCGCGGGCTGTGGGTGACCGGGTGGACGTGTCGAGACCTGTAGTCACTTCGGACTACCCCGCCGCCGCGAACGACGCGGGCCGAGATCGTTCAGGGGTTGGTCTGGCGCACGCTGGAGAGCAGCCCGATCCGCATCGCGGTGACGAGCGCCTGGGCACGGTTGCTGGCGCCGAGCTTCTGGTAGATCCGGGCGATGTGCGACTTGGCCGTGGACTCGCTCATGAAGAGCTTCTCGCCGATGGCGGTGGCGCCGAGCCCGTCGGCGAGCAGCAGCAGCACCTCGTGCTCGCGCTCGGAGAGCTTCGTGGACCCCGCGGCCGTACGACGCATCATGGCGCCGACCAGGCCGGCGCAGACGAAGGACCGGGGGGAGACCGCCGAGTGGCGCGCGGCCTTGACGACCTCGCCGGACGGGGCGTCCTTGCCCACGAAGCCCGAGGCCCCGGCCTCCATGGCGGCGAAGATCTGCTCGTCACCCGAGTGCATGGTCAGCACCACCAGACCGGTCGTCTGGCTCTTGCGGCGGATCGCCCGGATGATGTCGAGGCCGGTGCCGTCCTGGAGCTGGAGGTCGGCCACCACGACGCTCGGCTCGAGCTCGTCGTACTTGGCCAGGGCCTCGGCGACGCTCCCGGCGACGCCGACCACGGTCATGTCGTCCTCGAGGTCGAAGACACCGGCCAGACCGTCGCGGATCAGCTGGTGGTCGTCGACGAGGAGCACGCTGGTCGGGTTGCTCATGCGCTCACTATCGCATCGTTGTCGCTGGCGACCGACGATGGATCGCCGCTCTGCTCAGGAATCCGCACCGTGACGGCCGCTCCGCCGGCCTCGCGGTCGGTGATCGTGAGGTGCGCGCCGATGAGCAGGGCCCGCTCGTGCATGATCTCGAGGCCGTGGGAGTCGCTGCGCGCCTGCTGGAGGCCCAGGCCGTCGTCGGTGACGGTGATCGTCGCTGCCGGAGCGTGCACCTGGCAGTGCACGTCGATCCGGGTCGCGTGCGCGTGCCGGACCGCGTTGGTCATGGCCTCCTGCGCGATGCGGAAGAGCTCGGCCTCGACCTCGGGCCGCAGGCGGGTGGTGCGCTCGTCGAGAGTGACGTGGATGGGCACGTGCGAGACCTCGGTGAGGTTGCGGGCGATGGCGCCGATGGCCGTGCCGAGGCTCTCGCTGGTGCCCACCGTCGTGCGGAGAGTGAGGACTGAGCGGCGCACCTCGGCGACGACGGCCGTGATCCGCTCGCGCAGGACCGCGATCCGGGCGGCCTGCTCGGGGGACGCGGCCCGAGCCGCGAGCGCGTCGACGAGGTAGCCCAGGGACGCGATGTCCTGCGCCACGCCGTCGTGCATCTCCCGCGCCAGGCGGCGGCGCTCCTCGGCCGTGGCCGCGTCGCGGAACGACGCGAAGAGCAGCGCCGTGTCGAGATGGACGGCACTCGCTGCCAGCTGCTCGCCGAGGGCCGCGATCTTCTGCTCGAGCGCGATCAGCCGCAGGTCGACGCGGTCGGACAGCACACCGGCGACGACGGCGATGGTGCCCGCCTCGCTGACAAGGGGGAACGCGAAGACCCGGCCGTCCACGAGGGGTCGGCTGAGGGCCCACGCCTCGACGGCGAGCTCGTCGGTGGCCGTCCCCCCGGCACCGCTCTCCGGGGCGGACTTGGTGATCAGCGGCGTGAGGGTGTCGCCTCGCGGGACGTACAGGACCGTGCTCTCAGCGGGGAGGTCGTCGCGCACTGCGCTGAGGATCACCCCGCCCAAGGCCACTGGCTCGAGCCCGGAGCTGAGGCCACCGGACAGATCGATGAGCTCGCGGATCAGCGCCTGGGCGTAATGGTAGGGCGCCAGTGGGTCGGTCTCCTGCTCCAGGGTCGCGTGCACGAACCCGGCGATGAGGCCCATCCCCAGACCGGTCATGCACCACGTGAACGCACCGAACGCCTGGTCGCCGGTGAGGGCGCCGAACGCCGCCACCGGGATGGCGACCACGGCCGCGAGCTCGGCCGAGAGGGCCAGGAGCATCCCGCGCCAACCCATCCGGAGCCCGGCGACGAACGGGGGGACGGAGAGCGCTCCGAGCACGGCGAGCGAGGTGTGGATCGAGAAGCCGCAGACGATGCCGACCGTGGCGGCCTCCAGCGTCGATGTCGTCGCGTCCGGCCAGCCCGAACGCGCCTGGATGAGCGTCCCTACCACCCAGGCGGCACCGACGGCGGCGAGCGCCACGAGCGCCGGCGAGTCGCGTGACCACAGGACCGGGGCGACGAGGGCAATGAGGACGAACCCGCGCGCCGCGGCGCTGAGACGGAGGAACTGGCGGTCGTGGGACGTCATTTCGCGAAGTTGTCCATGATGCTGATGACCGCCGGTCCCATGACCGCGATGAACAGGCAGGGCAGGATGCAGAAGATCAGGGGGACCGTCATTTTGACCGGTACTTGCTGGGCCTTCTCCTCGGCGCGCTGGCGGCGCTTGACCCGGATCTCCGAGGACTGGACGCGGAGCACCGAGCTGATCGGGATGCCGAAGGCGTCGGCCTGGACCATCGCGCTGACGAAGGTCCGGACGTCGACGACGCTGGACCGGTCGGCCATCGCGCGCAGGGCGGCGGAGCGGCCCTGGCCGATCTGCATCTCCCGCAGCACCCGGGCGAACTCGTCGGCGAGCGGGCCTTCGGTGTTCTTGGAGACCTGCTGGATCGCCGCGTCGAAGCCGAGACCCGACTCGACACTGATGGTCAGCAGGTCGATGGCGTCGGGCAGGTCGCGCTGCATGCGCAGCGCCCGGTCGTAGCCCTTCTGGTAGAGGTAGAGGTTGGGGGCGAAGAACCCGGCCACCAAGCCGCCCAGCACGACCACGATCCGCACCGGCAGACCGGCGCCGAGCATCAGGGAGAAGAGGAGCGCGACTACCAGTCCGGCGACGGCGCCGACCACCTTCCCGGACACCACACGGTCGACGGTCCACCCCGGTGGGTTTCCCGCACGCTCGAGCTTGGTGCGGATCCGCTCCGCGGAGTCGCCGCCGCTGAAGCGCTGGCCGACCTTGAGGGCCCGCTCCTGCAGCGGCTGCAGCACCCGCTCGCCGAACGGTTTGTCGAGGTCCTTGGTCAGCTCCTTGGGCGCGTTGGTCATCGCCTGGAGAACGGCCAGGGACCGGGTCACCCCGCCACCCGGCTCGCCGTCGCCGAGTGCGGCCGAGAGCAGCACGAGGGCGACGACGAAGAGGAGCACGCCCATCACGAAGAGCAGGACCACGTCACACCTCCACCTTCACGATGCGGCTCATCCAGAAGACGCCGAGACTGAGCAGCGTGCCCGCCCCGAGGAGCATCAGCCAGCCCAGCGGGGTGACGAACAGCGGATGGACGTAGTCGCCGTTGGCCACGACGAGGTAGAGGAGGAACGCCGGGGGCAGTCCTCCCAGCACCCAGGCCGACAGCTTGCCCTCGGCCGCGAGGGCCGCGACTTGCCGGCGCATGTACTCACGCTCGCGCATGGTGGCCGCCACGGTGTCGAGCAGCTCGGCGAGGTTGCCGCCGACCTGGCGCTGGATCTTGATCGCCATCACGACCCAGGCGAAGTCCTTGCTGTCGAAGCGCTCGGCAACGCCCTCGAGGGAGTCCTCGAGCGCGACGCCGAGCCTGGTCTCGACGAGGACCCGCTTGAACTCCGACGCGATCGGCTCGACCCCCTCCCGCACGATGGTGTCGACCGACTGGGCGAGCGAGAGGCCCGCGGACAGCGATCCGCTCATCAGCTGCAGGGTGTCGGGGAGCGAGGTGCTGAAGGCCTTGCGGCGGCGTCCGGCCTTCAGGCCGAGGAAGAGCCACGGCCCCATCGCTCCCAGGACCAGGAACAGGAGGCCGATCACGATGCTGCCGGTCCCGAGCAGCAGTCCGACGACGCCTGCCCCGGCGAAGATCCCGACGTGGAGGAGCAGCCACTCCGCGGACTTCAGCTGGCTGCCCGCGCCCTCGAGGCGGCGGGAGATCCGCTGCTCGAGGGACTTGTTGCGGGTCAGCACGCTGGTGGCGGCCTCGGTGGCCTGGGCCAGCGCCTGCTCGGTGTCGACGCGATGGCCCCCGGACGACGCGGCGGAGCTGCGCCGGCTGAGCCGGGCGGTGTAGGTCGACACCCGGTCCTCGGCCGTCATTGCGGTCTCGCGGCGGGGGACCAGGAGCACGAGCACGGCGACCAGCCCGGCGCCCATGGCCCCGACGCCGACGTACATCACGGAGTCGGGGACCGCCCAGCCCTGGTCGGAGGCGGCGGGTGCGGCTGCCGCGGGGGCGCCCTTCTCAGGCTTGGCGGCCGCGCGGACGGTCGTGAAGGCCTGGGCCGTGAGCGTCTCGACGTCGGTGGGGAGCGAGACCTCGACGGTGCCCTCGCTGTCGGTCACCGAGTCCGGCAGCTTCGCCGTCACGAGGACCTGGTGGGCGAGCACGTCGGCCTCGGCCGAGAAGGCGCCACGCAGCGCGCCCGAGCTGGCGTTGACGACCTGCCCGGAGCCGGCCTTCGCGATGGCCCGGAGCGGAGCGGGGGTGCCGCCCTGGTCGAGGGAGACGACGTCGGCCAGCACGTCGGCGTCGCCCACCGCGGCCGTCACGTCGGCGAGGTCCGTGTCGCTGGTGTCGGCGCCGTCGGAGAGCACGAGCAGCGTGCGCTGCCCCTCGCTGCCGGCCATCCGGACGGCGGCCAGGACGCCGTCGTAGAGCCGGGTCTGGCGGCTCAGCGTGAGCGCGTTGACCGTGGCCCGGGCTGCGTCACGGTCGCGGGTGGGGGGCAGCGACTCGACGACGTCGCCGGCGAAGGAGACGACCCCGACGTACACGTCGTCGGGCACGGAGTCGAGGAAGACCGAGGCGGCGGACTTGGCGGCCTCGAAGCGGAGGCCACGCATGGAGTTGCTGGTGTCGATCGCCAGCACGGCGGTACGGCGCACGGTGGTGCTCGTGGCGGCCAGGGAGGCCCGGGCCGGGACGGCCGTCCCCTCGATCGCCAGGCCCACGCCGCTCAGGTCGACGGTGGCGCTGGCGGGCACCGAGACCAGGATGCTGATCTTCTTGCCGGTCGTCTCGACGTGCGCGATGGACGCGGCATGGGTGTCGGCCGCGTGGGCGGGGCTGCCGAGGCCGGTGGCCGCGACGACCACGGCGACCAGCGCCGTCCCGAGAAGTCGGAGGAGCCGGTCCATGTCAGTGGGCGCCCGGCACGAACAGCAGGGGGTCCACGACCACGTTGGCGTAGGCCATCTTCTCGAGGAACTTCGGGCGCAGGCCGGTGGCCGCCAGGCGCCCCAGGGCCCGGCCTTCGCTGTCGAAGCCCAAGGAGTGGTCGTAGACGAAGATGTCCTGGAGGGTGATGACGTCGCCCTCCATCCGTTCGACCTCGGTGATGTGCGTGATCCGGCGGGTGCCGTCCTTGAAGCGGGTCTGGTGGACGATCAGGTCGACCGCCGAGGCCACCTGCTCGCGGATCGCGCGGATCGGCAGGTCCATGCCGGCCATCAGCACCATCGTCTCCATGCGGGAGAGCGTGTCGCGCGGCCCGTTGGAGTGCAGCGTGCAGATGGAGCCGTCGTGGCCGGTGTTCATGGCCTGGAGCATGTCGAGGGCGGAGGCGTCGCGGACCTCACCGACGATGATGCGGTCGGGACGCATGCGCAGACTGTTCTTGACGAGGTCGCGGATGCTGACCTCGCCCTTGCCCTCGATGTTGGAGGGCCGTGACTCGAGCCGGACGACGTGCTCCTGCTTGAGCTGGAGCTCGGCGGCGTCCTCGATGGTGACGATCCGCTCGTCGTCGGGGATGAAGGAGGACAGGACGTTGAGCGTGGTGGTCTTGCCGGCGCCGGTGCTCCCGGACACGATCACGTTGAGCCGGCCGCGCACGCAGGCGTCGAGGAAGTCCGCGGTCTGCGGGCTCAGCGAGCCGAAGCGGATCAGGTCGGCAACGGTGAGGGGATCGGTGGCGAACTTGCGGATCGTCAGTGCGGAGCCGTCGACTGCGAGGGGAGGGACGACCGCGTTGACGCGGCTCCCGTCGGGCAGACGGGCGTCGACCATCGGGCTCGACTCGTCGACGCGGCGGCCGATCCGGGACACGATCTTGTCGATCGTGCGCCGCAGGTGGGCCTCGTCGAGGAAGTGGGCGTCGGCATGGGTGAGCCGGCCGCTCTTCTCCAGCCAGATGCTGTCGTGGCCGTTGACCATGACCTCGGAGACGTCGGGGTCGCGCAGGAAGGGCTCGATCGGACCGTAGCCCAGGATGTCGTCGCTGATCTCCTGGGTGACGCGGGCGCGGTCGCTGGAGCTGAGCGGTCGGTCCTGGGAGGAGAGCACGTCGCCGAGCACCGCGCGGACGCGCTGGTCGAGCTCGTTCTGGTCCATGTCGGCGTCGTAGAGGTGCGGGCCGAGCTGCTTGAGCAGCTCGACGTGCACGTTGGCCTTGAGCTCCTCGATCCGGTCCTGCTGGGAGGCGGCGCTGCGGCGCTGCCCGAGGCTGGGCTGCTCCTTGGTCGCCACCTTCGGGCGGCTCGTGGCGGCCGCCGCAGCCGCAGCAGCCGCAGCAGCCTGGGCTGCCGCCGTCGCGCTGGCCTCCGGGCTCGCCTCGGGGCTGGACTGGGGACTGCGCTCGGGACCCGCCTCCAGGGCTGGTCCGGCGTGGCGGGGGGCCTCGGGCCTCGGGGCGTCGTCGGCGAACGGCTCGTCGGCCCCGACCTCCGCGGCAGCGGCCGCGAGGCGGGCTTCCTCGCTGGCCCGACGTGCGGCGGCCATCCGGTCGGCCAGGCTGCTCATGGCGTCACCTCCGGATCCGGAAGCGGCGGGCACCCCGGTCGGGCTCGCCGTCCGGGGACAGGGCGGATGGGAAGGTGCCGGGCGCGGCCGGCTCTCCGGCCAGCTCGGTGGCCAGCGCACGGATCGCGCCGCTCGAGGCGTGGTCGGGGTTGCCGGCCACGATCGGGGTGCCGGCGTTGGTGGCGGCCGCGATCTCCATCGAGGTGGCGACCTGCGTGGCGACCCGCATGCCGAGGATCGCCTCGACCTTGTCGGCCCCGATGCCCACCGCGTCGTCGGCCCGGTTGAGCAGGAGGTGGCGGTGGCCGCGGGCGATGTTGAGCATCTCCATCGTCTCGAGCGCGACCTTGACGTTCTTCAGCGTCGGCACGTCGAGCGTGGCGACGATGACGCACTCGTCGGTCTCGTCCAAGGCCGTGAGCGTCTGCTCGTCGAAGGCCGGGGCGGTGTCGACCACGACGTAGTCGAAGCTCTCCCTGAGCAGCTTCAGCACCCGCGCGATCAGGGCGGGGGAGACCCGGTCGCGCACGTCCGGGTGGCTCGGCGCGGCCAGCACCATCAACGAGCCCTGGTGACGGGTGAGCAGCCCCGCGAGCTGGTCCCCGTCGAGCGAGTCGTCCGACCCGATGGCGTGCTCGATGGAGTGCGTGGGGAACAGCTGCATGGTGATCGCGACGTCGCCGAACGCGAGGTCGAGGTCGACCAGGCACACCTTGCGCGCGCCCCGGTCGGACAGCGCGAGGGCCAGGTTGACCGCCATGGTGGTCTTGCCGACCCCGCCCTTGGGGGAGAAGACGGTGACGACCTTGCCGGTCTGGGCCGCGCCCGTCGGTCCGCGGAGGGCGACGTACAGCTGGTGGGCGCGGTTGACGGCGCCGGCGACGGCCTCGAGGTCCTCAGCGGGTACGACGTCCCGGGCGCCGGCCTTCATGGCGCGGGTCAGCATCTGGGTGTCCAGCGCCTCGCGGACCAGCACCACGCTGATCGTCGGGCGCGCGACCCGCAGCGACTCGCAGGCGACGAGGGCGTCGTCGAAATCGAGGTGCGGGCCGAGGACGACGACGTACTCGCCGGTGTGCTGCCCCAGCCAGGCCATCAGCCGGTCGGTCGAGTCGACCGCGTGGGAGCCGGTGGGCATGGCTCCCAGCAGCGACGTCAGGGTCGCGGGGTCGGCGTCTGCAACGACAGGCATCCCGGCCTACCTGAACAGGTTCAGCGCCGTGACGCCGGGACCCGGCTTCACGGTGCTGTCGGTCGTGAGCAGGGCGAAGGCCAGCTCGCCGTTGCCGGAGGCGAAGAGGACCTTCTGGGCGTCCTGCTGGTCGAGGGCGAGGGTGAGGAGCGTCCGGGGCAGCTGCTCGGTGGTCTGCGCGCCCGTCTGGTCGGTGGTGGTCGTCGACACCGGGGTGGTCGATCCGACGCCGAGCACGGTGACGCGGGGGAGGAGCATGCGGGTGAAGGCCTGGCCGCTGGTGGCGTCGGAGCCGTTGAGGAACACCGAGACCTGGGAGCCGGGGTTGACGAAGCCGGCCACGCGGGCCGGGTCGGTGAGGTTGACCGAGATCGCCATCTCGCCCTTGGGGATCTGCAGCGGTGAGGCCGCCTCGGCCTGCCCGCCGAACTTGCTGGCGATGATCTGCTCGCCGGGGTAGATCGCCGTGAGCGCCACGAGGCCGGTGAGGCTCTCGGTGCTGGTCTGGTAGCCGCTGAGGAGCTGGTCCTTGGGGACCGGCTGGAGTGCCAGCTTGCCGCCGGCCGAGGCCGCCTCGATGGTCTCGCCGGGGGAGATCACGGCGACGGCGCGGAGCACGTCGACGGTGTCGTACTGCTCGGCGGCGCGGGCGTCGGCTCCCCGGACGTAGAGGAAGACCAGGAGCGTGCCCAGTGTGGCCACGACCGCGGCGGCCACGAGGAGGATCCTGCGTCGGTCCATGGACGGCACCTTTCCGAAATGCCTAGGACCGCCAGGCACCCCATCTGCCGGTCCGGTCAGTCAATCCCTCCGGTGCCTCGCCCTCCCCGACGGTGCACCACGCGTCACTCTAGGAGACTTCCGCCGCTGGGAGGGAGGATTCCCGGCACTTTCGGTCGAGTGTCGTCCAGACCAAGATGGGGGAAATCCCCCCAACGGGCGAGATTGGCACCGATCACGACGGGTAGAGCGCTGCCACCTCGTCGCGGAACTCGCGCATCACCACGTTGCGCTTGAGCTTCAGGCTGGGGGTGAGCTGCCCGCCCTCCTCGGTCCAGCTGTCGGGGAGGATCGTGAACTTGCGGATCGCCTCGGCCTTCGACACGGCCTTGTTGGCCTCCTCGACCGCACCCTCGATCTCGCTGCGCAGGTCCGGGTCGTCGACCAGGTCGGCGATGCTGCCGCTCTTGCCGTGGGCCTCTGCCCACGCGGGGAACGACTCGGCGTCGATCGTCACCAGCGCAGCGATGAAGGGCTGTCCGTCACCGACGACCATGCACTGGTCGACCAGCGCGTGGGCGCGCAGCCGGTCCTCGAGCACCGCCGGAGCCACGTTCTTGCCGCCGGCGGTGACGATGATCTCCTTCTTGCGCCCGGTGATCCGGACGAAGCCCTCGTCGTCGACCTCGCCCACGTCGCCGGTGTGGAACCACCCGTCGCGTTCGAGCGCCTCGGCGGTGGCCTCCTCGTTCTCCCAGTAGCCGGCGAAGACCTGGCCGCCGCGGAACAGCAGCTCGCCGTCGTCGGCCACGCGTACGGCGGTGCCGGGGAGCGGCCGTCCGACGGTCCCGATCTTGGTGGCGTCGGGCAGGTTCACCGTCAGCGCCGCCGTGGTCTCGGTCAGGCCGTAGCCCTCGAGCACGGTCAGGCCGATGCCCCGGTAGAAGTGGCCGAGACGGTCGCCGAGCGGGGCGCCGCCGGACACGGCGTAGAGGCAGTTGCCGCCGAGCGCCTCGCGCAGCTTGCCGTAGACGAGCCGGGAGAACAGCGCGTGCTGGGCGCGGACGGCGATCGACGGCCGCCCCTTGTCCAGCCCCCGGCTGTAGGCGATGGCCGTCTCGGCGGCGCGGTCGAAGATCTTGCCCTTGCCGTCGGCGGTCGCCTTCTGGGAGGCGGTGTTGAACACCTTCTCGAAGACCCGCGGCACCGCGAGGACGAACGTCGGCTTGAACTCGCCGAGGTCGGCGACGAGGTTCTTGATGTCGGAGGAGTGACCCAGGCGGGTGCGCGACTTCACGCAACCGACCTGGATGATCCGCGCGAAGACGTGGGCCAGCGGCAGGAAGAGCAGCGTCGAGGCGCCCTCGGTCGCGAACAGCCGCTCGAGCTCGTCGACCGCGACGCCGAGCTCGAACATGAAGTTGCCGTGGGTGAGCATGCAGCCCTTGGGCCGACCGGTGGTGCCCGAGGTGTAGATCAGCGTGGCGAGGTCGAGGGGAGTGGTCGTCGTACGGCGCTTCTCCAGCTCCTCGTCGGCGACGTCGGCACCCAGCGAGACGAGCACCTCGACGGCGTTGTCGGTGATGGACCAGACGTGGATGAGCTGGTCGAGGTCGCCGCGCGCCTCGGTGACGCGGGCGGTGTGGTCGGGTCCCTCGGTCACGACGGCGCGGGCACCGGAGTCGCGCAGGATCCAGGCGATCTGCTCGGCCGAGGAGGTCTCGTAGACCGGCACGGTCACCGCCCCGGCGAACCAGATGGCGTAGTCGAGCAGCGTCCACTCGTAGCGTGTCTTGGAGATCAGCGCGACCCGGTCGCCCGCCTCGATGCCGGCGGCCATCAGCCCCTTGGCAACGGCACTCACCTCGGCGAGGAAGGTGGCCGCCGTGACGTCCTCCCAGGCGCCCGCGCGGTGACGGCTGAACACGACGGTGTCGGCAGCTTCCCGGGCGTTGGTCACCACGTCGTCGGTGAGGTTGCCGGTGGCCGGCACCTCGATCGTCAGGGGCGTGGAGAACTCACGCACGTTGCCTCCTGGGGGCGCGCCGGTGTGGGGATTCCGGGGCAGGTTACCGCTGCCAGCGAGACCCCGGTCATCCGGTACGCTCCCGGCCGGAGGCAACTCCTCCACCCCGTCTCCATCCCGTCCACTGCACCGAGGGGGCTCACATGGCCGAGCAGACGACGAGCTCGATCGTCATCGACGCCGCTCCGGACGCGATCATGGCCGTGATCGCCGACTTCGCCGCCTACCCGCAGTGGGCCAAGGGCGTCACGACCGCCGACGTGCGGTCCTCGGCCGCCGACGGCCGTGCCGAGCAGGTCTTCTTCGCCCTCGACGTGTCGCCGATCAAGGACGAGTACACCCTCGCCTACACCTGGGACGCCGACCGCCAGGTCACCTGGACCCTGGTCGAGGGCAAGATGCTGCGCGCCCTCGACGGTGCCTACGTCCTGCGTGACCTCGGCAACGGCTCGACCGAGGTCACCTACCGCCTCGCCCTCGACGTGTCGATCCCGCTGATCGGGATGCTCAAGCGCAAGGGCGAGAAGATCCTCATCGACACCGCGCTCAAGGGCCTGAAGAAGCGCGTCGAGTCGCTCGGCTGAGCGCCGACCGACCCCAGAAGACCGTGCGCATCCTCCTGTTCACCGGCAAGGGCGGGGTGGGCAAGTCCACCGTCGCGGCCGGTACGGCGGCGCTCGCCGCGGCGCGTGGGCACCGCACCCTGGTCCTCTCGACCGACGCCGCCCACTCCTTGGCCGACGCGTTCGGCCACGCCGTCGGCTCGGACCCGACCCCGGTGGCCGACAACCTCTTCGTCCAGCAGGTCGACGCCCAGCTGCGCTTCGAGCAGTCCTGGGCCGAGATCCAGCACTACCTCCTCAGCGTGCTCGACGTGGCCGGGGTCGACCCGGTGGCGGCCGAGGAGCTGACGGTCATCCCGGGCGCCGAGGAGGTGCTCGCGCTCCTCGAGCTGCGGCTGCACGCGCTCTCCGACGAGTGGGACGTGATCATCGTCGACTGCGCGCCGACGGCCGAGACCTTGAGGCTCCTCGCACTGCCCGAGGCGCTGGGCTGGTACATGCAGCGCGTGCTCCCCGTCGAGCGCCGCGTCGTCAAGGCGCTCAAGCCGGTGCTCCAGAAGGCTGCCGGCGTCCCGATGCCCGGGGACGGCGTCTTCGACGCGGTCGAGCGGCTGCACGCCGAGCTCGACGAGGTCCGCTCCCTGCTGTCCGGCCCGAACGCCAGCGTCCGGCTCGTGATGACGCCGGAGAACGTCGTGCTCGCCGAGGCCCGGCGCTCCTACACGACGCTGTCGCTCTACGGCTACCGCGTCGACGGCGTCGTGGCCAACCGCGTCTTCCCGGCCGACGGCGCCGACGACTGGCGCGCCGGCTGGGTGATGGCCCAGGACGACGTGCTCGCCCAGGTCGCGCAGTCCTTCGCCGGGCTGCCCGTCTGGCGCTCGGTCTACCGCCCCGGCGAACCGGTCGGGGTCGAGGCGCTGGCCGCGCTCGCGACCGACGTGTACGGCGAGGACGACCCGTTGGCACCGCCGCGGGGGGAGGGCCCCTTCCGGGTCACCCGGACGACGTCCGGCGCGGTGCTGCACCTCTCCCTTCCGTTCGTCTCGCGGGCCGAGGTCGATCTCGCGCGGAACGGCGACGAGCTCGTCGTGACCGTGGGGTCGTATCGTCGTCTCCTCACGCTGCCCGCCGGGCTGGCGCGGCACCGGGTCGCCGGCGCGCGCGTCGACGAGGGCGAGCTGCGCGTGAGGTTCCAGGAGCACGAGCGAGCCGAGGAGGCACTGACGTGACGCAACCGCCCGACGGTGACGACGCGGTCGGCAGCGTCTCCGACGAGGCCGCGAAGCTCTTCGGCGCCCTCTCCGACTGGGCACGCGACCAGGGCTCCGACCTCGGACACGGCCTCTCCGGCCTGGCCGACCACGCGGCCTCGGCGGCGCGTGAGGTCAACGAGCACCTCGCCACCGGCTCGGCCGAGTGCACCTACTGCCCGATCTGCCGCACCGTGCACGTCGTACGCCAGGCCAGCCCGGAGGTGCGCGCCCACCTGGCGACCGCCGCCTCCTCGCTGCTGCAGGCCGCGATCGGTGCGCTGGCGACGGCGGTGCCCGACGATGCCCGGACCCCCGGGCGCGGCACCGGGGTGGAACGGATCGATCTGGACGACGAGCCCGAAGGGGAAGACTCATGACGCTCGCCTGTGGCGTGGACGTCGGTGGCACGAAGATCGCCGGTGGTGTGGTCGACGAGGACGGCACCGTCCTGGAGGAGCTGCGCGTCGAGAGCCCGGCCACGGACTCCGAGGCGATCGAGGAGGCCATCGCCGGCCTGGTCGCCGAGCTGGGCTCCCGGCACGAGATCGCGACCGTCGGGGTGGGCGCGGCCGGCTACATCGACAAGGCCCGCGCGGTCGTGATGTTCGCCCCCAACATCGCCTGGCGCAACGTCGACCTCAAGTCCGAGCTCGAGGCGCGGGTCAAGCTGCCCGTCGTGGTCGAGAACGACGCCAACGCGGCCGCGTGGGGCGAGTTCACCTACGGCGCCGGGCACGACGTCGACGACCTCCTGCTCGTCACGGTCGGCACCGGGGTCGGCGGCGGCGTGGTGCTCGACGGCGCGCTCTACCGGGGCGCGTTCGGGGTCGGCGCCGAGATCGGTCACATGCGGGTCGTGCCCGACGGCATCCTCTGCGGCTGCGGCAACCACGGTTGCTTCGAGCAGTACGCCTCCGGTTCGGCACTGGTCCGCGAGGCCCGCTCGGCCGCGCGGGGCGGCTCGCTGCTCGCCCGCGGCCTGCTCGACCGCGCCGGCGGCGACGTCGACCAGATCAGCGGCCCGCTCATCACCGAGGCGGCCCGGGACGGCGACGCGTTCGCCGTCGAGCAGCTCGCCCACCTCGGCAAGTGGCTCGGCGAGGGCATCGCCTCCCTGACGGCGATCCTCGACCCGGCCGTGGTCGTCATCGGCGGTGGGGTGAGCGAGGCCGAGGACCTGCTGCTGGACCCGATCCGCGCGTCGTTCTCCGCCCAGCTGACCGGTCGCGGCCACCGCCCCGCCCTGGAGATCCGCAAGGCCCGCCTGGGCAACCGGGCCGGCATGATCGGCGCCGCCGACCTCTCGCGGCGCTGACGCGGCACGCATGGGTGTCTTCATCGGGGTCGACGTCGGCGGCACGAAGGTGCTCGCCGCCGTCGTGTCCGCCTCCGGCGAGGTCGTGCGCACCGCCCGCCGCTCCACGCCCGGTCGCCGGGTCGACGCGGCCCTGGTCGAGGACGCCCTGACCGCCGCCGTCGAGGACGTCGCGGCGGGGGAGACCGTCGAGGGCGTCGGGATCGCGGCGGCCGGCTTCGTCGACGCCGAGGGTGCCCGCGTCATGTTCGCCCCGCACCTGCCCTGGCGCGGTGAGCACGTGCGCGACCGGCTGGCCGAGCGTTGGGGGACCACCGTCGCGCTCGACAACGACGCCAACTGCGCCGCTCTGGCCGAGGTGACGTACGGCGCCGGGCGCGGCGCCAGCGACGTCGTCATGGTGACGCTCGGCACCGGCATCGGTGGCGCCCTCGTGCTGGGCGGCCGGGTGCACCGCGGCCGCAACGGCATGGCGGGGGAGTTCGGCCACATGCAGGTCGTGCCCGACGGCCAGCCCTGTGAGTGCGGCAACCGCGGCTGCTGGGAGCAGTACTCCAGCGGCAACGCCCTCGTCCGCTTCGCCCGGGCCCGGATCGGTCACGAGCCGACGGTGCTCGAGGAGCTCTGCCACGGCAACCCCGACCTGCTGATGGGCCCGATGGTGACCGACGCCGCCGAGGCCGGCGACCTGGTCGCGCGCCAGGCGTTCGGCTCCGTGGGCGAGTGGCTGGGTGTCGGGGTCGCCAACCTGGTCGCGGCGTTCGACCCCGACTGCGTCGTCGTGGGCGGCGGCGTGTCCGCGGCCGGCGACCGGTTGCTGGAGCCCGCCCGCAGCGCCCTGGTCCGCTCGCTGGTCGGCGGCGGCCAGCGCGTCGTACCCCCGCTGGTGCGGGCCGCACTGGGCCCGGAAGCGGGCGTGGTCGGCGCGGCCGACCTCGCCCGTGCGGCGGCTCGAGGCTAGGCCCGGCGGTAGTCCGGGACCAGCTCGATCGCGAGCTGCTCGAGGAACAGCCCCACGTCGGTGACGATGCCGCGTGCCTGGGAGGACCCGCGGTCGGCGAGCTTGGTCACCGTGGCGGGGTTGATGTCCACGCAGACCAGCGGGATCGAGGCGGGCAGGATGTTGCCGGTCGCGACCGAGTGGAGCATGGTCGCCACCATCAGGCAGAAGCCGACGTCGGGCAGTGCGGCGCGCATCGCGCGCTGGCCCTCGATGACGTCGGTGTAGACATCCGGGAGCGGGCCGTCGTCGCGGACCGAGCCGACCAGCACGAACTCCTTCCCGTGCTTGACGAGCGCATGCATGATGCCGCCGGTCAGCACGCCGTTGTCGACGGCGTTGCGGATCGAGCCCTGCTTGCGGATCGTGTTGAGCGCGCGGATGTGGTGCTCGTGGCCGTGCTCGACGCCACGACCCTGGGCGAGGTCGACGCCCAGCGACGTGCCGTAGAGCGACGACTCGATGTCGTGGGTGGCCAGCGCGTTGCCGGCGAAGAGGACGTCGACGAAGCCGGCGTCGACCATGGCGACCATCGCGGGCGCCGCGCCGGTGTGGACCACACCCGGGCCGCCGACCCACAGGACCTTCTTGCCGGCCGCCTTGGCCTCGAGCATGCCCTCGGCGACCTGGCGCACCAGCACCGCCTGCGGCTTCTCCGAGGAGACGTCGGACTCCATGAAGCCGAACGACTCGGAGCTCTTGTCGACGATCGGCACCTGGACCCGGATGCCGGAGGCGCCGGTCACCACCGACATCCCGACGCGTACGTCGCTCATCGGCAGCGTGATCACCCGCGTGATCTCGCCGGCCTCGTCGTGCTCGACGACGAGGCCGCAGTCCATCTCGGGGTTGGCCACGTCGACCCACCGGCCGCCGAGCCGGACCTTGGTCGCGAGGTTGGTGGTGGAGTAGAAGCCGTCGGGGAAGACGCCGTCGAGGTCGCACACGGCCACCTCGGCCTGGCCGGGGTCGACCTGGTTGACCCCGCGCGTCTGCAGGCGCATGAGCAGCCGCTGCAGCGACGGGTCGTCCTCGGCGGTCACGGTGATGGTGGCCTTCGACGTGTCGACGGCCTCGTGGCCGACCACGAACTTGTCGATGACGTAGTCGCCGCCGTACTCCCGGATGTCGTCCAGGATGCGGCTCAGGATGCCGCTGTCCATCAGGTGGCCGGTGACCTCGACGGTCTCGCTCTCACTCACGCCCCGCACCTTAGCCAGTCAGAGGCGCGAGCCGTCGTCCCAGGGGTCCCGTGGGCCACGCGGCATCTGGGCGACGAGGTAGAGGAAGCCGCCGACGAACGCGCCGACCAGCAGGAAGCTGATGAAGCCGGGCAGGTGCAGGCCGAAGACCATCGCGACCAGCAGCACGGCGGGCGACGCGAAGACCCCCAGCCAGGCGGCCACGCGGTCCGGTGTCGTGCGCGGCAACGGCGGCGGGGGAGGCGGCACGAAGCGGTCCTCGTCCTGGCGCGCGTCGGGCGCCGGCTCCTCGTCCTCGTCGTCGTACGACGACCACGCGGCGGCCGGTTCCTCGACGGGAGCGGTCTCGCGCTCGATCTCGGGACGGTCGCCGTAGTTCTCGACGATCGCGCGCCAGGCGTCGTCGTCGCTGTCGGGCTGCACCTGATGAGCGTAAGTGGTGGTGCCAACCCCCACCAATGCCGCCCGCTGGGCCTACGGGGCCGTGACCTTGGCGATGAACGCCGCGGACTCCTCGAAGATCTGCGGGGCGTCGTTGTCGATCGTGGCCACGTGGTAGCTCTCGCCCAGGCTGCGCTCGGTGATCTCGCGGGAGGACACCTTGCTGGTGATCAGCGGCTGCGAGAGGTCGTCGACGACGTGGTCGACCGTGGAGCGGAAGTAGAGGAGCGGAGCGGTGATCCTCGGCAGGTCCGGCACGAGCGCGGCGAAGCCCTGCATCATCGAGTGCGCCGCGCGCAGCGGGGTCTTGGCGTAGCCGTGCTCCTCGACGCCCGGCTTCTTGATGTCGTTGGCGATGCCCGGGAACGACGGCACGAGGTGCTTGAGGACGGGCAGCAGCTTGACGTCGAAGCGGCGGGTGCCGACGGCGGGGTTGACCACGACCACACCGGCGAGCCGGTCGGGGTGGTCGGCGGCGAGCCGCAGCACCAGGGCGCCGCCCATCGACAGGCCGCACGCGACGACGGCGTCGTTCTCGGCGACCAGCTTGTCGAAGGTGCGCGACACCTCGCCGTACCAGTCGGCCCAGGTCGTCTTGTTGGCGTCCTGCCAGCTCGTGCCGTGGCCGGGCAGCCGCGGCACCTCCACGGCGTACCCCTGCTCGGCGAGGTACTCGCCCCAGGGCTTCATCGACGCCGGCTGGCCCGTGAAGCCGTGGCTCAGCAGCACGCCGATGCGGCGTCCTCCGGTGAGCTCGGGACGAGCGGCGACCGAGAGCGGGTGGGCCAGGGGGTGCACGTCCGTCATGGCGCAGATTGTGCACGAGCGGAGCCCGTCTGTCCCGGGAGTCCGCGCTAGGCTTCGGCCGACAGGTCGGCGAGCGCGCTACAGGGGTCTTCAGAAGGGTCGTTCGGTGTTCTACTGGTTCCTGAAGTGGGTGGCACTCGGGCCCTTGCTGCGGGCGGTCTTCCGGCCTCGGGTGGAGGGTGCCCAGCACGTCCCCGCCGAGGGTCCGGCGATCCTGGCGAGCAACCACCTCTCGTACGCCGACTGGCTGTTCATGCCGCTCACGCTGCCGCGCCGCGTCACCTTCGTCGCGAAGGCGGAGTACTTCACCGGCACCGGCATCAAGGGCTGGCTGCAGAAGACGTTCTTCTCAGGCTCGGGCCAGGTGCCGATCGACCGGTCCGGCGCGGACGCCGCCGCCGGCGCGCTGCTGTCGGCCAAGCGGGTGCTGGGCGACGGAGGCCTGTTCGGGATCTACCCCGAGGGCACGCGCTCCCACGACGGCAAGCTCTACCGCGGCAAGACCGGCGTCGCGCGGCTCGCCCTGGAGACCAAGGTCCCCGTGATCCCGGTCGCCGTCGTCGGCACCGACGTCGTGGCGCCCCCCGGCAAGAAGTTCGGGTCGTTCACGCGTCCGGTCGTGCGCTTCGGCAAGCCCCTGGACTTCTCCCGCTACGAGGGCATGGAGAACGACCGCTACATCCTCCGCTCGATCACCGACGAGATCATGTACGAGATCATGCGGCTCTCGGGCCAGGAGTACGTCGACATGTACGCCACCCGCGCCAAGGAGGAGTCCAAGCGCGCGGAGAAGGAGCGCGTGGAGAAGGAGGCGGCCGCGGCCGCCGACGCGAAGAAGGCGTCCTGACCGGGGTCCCCTCCGCTGCCCCGTCGGCCGCCGTCGTCGAGGACCGGCTCTTCCGCGCCCTCGCGGTGCTCCGCGTCGTCGTCCTCCTCAACGCGGTCGCGCTCAACCTCTACCGCGCCGACAACTTCGACTATCCGGCTGCCGGTGTCGCGACCGTGGCGTTCATGGTCGCGTGGACGACCGCCGCCCTGTGGCTGTACGACGCCCACCGCCGCCGCACCGCGCCGTTGCTGGTCGCCGACCTGGCGGTCGCCGTCGTGCTCGTCCTGCTGTCGCCGGTGATCAAGGGGCCGGACATGCAGGCCACCGTCCCGGGCTTCTGGGTGATGGGGCCGCTCCTCGCCTGGGCGCTGCACTGGCGCTGGCGGGGCGGGCTCGTGGCCGCGGTGGTGCTCTCGGCCTGCGACCTCTCGGTCCGCTCGCACTTCACCCAGGGCACCTACGGCAACGTCTTCCTGCTGATGATCGGCGGGCCGATCGTCGGGTTCCTGAGCGCCTCGCTCGTGCAGATGGCCGAGGAGCGCGACACCGCCGAACGCGCCGCCGCGGCCGCCGCCGAGCGGGCCCGGCTGGCCCGGGCGGTCCACGACGGGGTGCTCCAGGTGCTCGCCCTCGTCCAGCGTCGAGGAGCCGAGCTGGGCGGCGAGGCCGCCGAGCTCGGTCGGCTGGCGGGGGAGCAGGAGTCGGCACTGCGCACACTTATCCGACGCCAGGACGCCGTCACCACGCCCACCCCTCCCGCCACCCTGGACCTGGCCGCCGAGCTCGCCCGGCTCGCCTCACCCCGCGTCAGCGTCGCCGGTCCGGGATCGCCGGTGCTGCTCCCGGCCGCCACCGTCGGCGAGCTGGTGGCCACGGCCCAGGCCTGCCTGGACAACGTCGCCGTCCACGTCGGCCCCGACGCGCCGGCCTGGGTGCTGCTCGAGGCCCTGCCCGGTCGGGTGGAGCTGTCCGTGCGCGACGAGGGCCCCGGCATCCCCGCCGGCCGTCTCGAGGCCGCCGAGCGCGAGGGCCGGCTCGGCGTGGTGGAGTCGATCCGCGGGCGGGTCGCCGACCTCGGCGGCACCGCCACCCTGAGCACCGGCTCGTTCGGCACCGAGTGGGAGCTCGCCGTCCCCGTGGAGGAGACCCCATGACGATCCACGCCGGCCACCCCTTCGCCGACCCCGACCCCGATCCCGTACGCCGCCTCCGCGGTCGGCTCGGCGGCGCCGTCACCCTCTGGACCGCCGGCGAGGGGTCCGGGCGCGCCGGCCTGACCGTGTCGTCGCTGATGGTGGCCGGGGGTGAGCCCGGCCGCGTGCTCGCCCTGCTCGACCCCGACTCCGACCTCGTCGACCGGCTGGGGGAGACCGGCCGGGGCGTCGTACAGCTGCTGGCGTGGGAGCACCGCGACCTCGCCGAGGCGTTCGCCGGCACCGCGCCCGCGCCGGGCGGCCCGTTCCGCACCGGCACGTTCGAGCAGACCGCGTGGGGTCCGCGGCTCACCGACGCGACCTCGTGGGCCGGGGTCGTCCTCGAGTCGGCGACCACCGTCGGCTGGTCCGCGCTGGTGACCTGCACGCTCGAGCACGTCGAGCTGGGCGACGAGGGCGTGCCGCTCGGCCACCGCCGCGGCCGCTACCTGCGGCTCGGTCCGGACCTCCTCTAGGGTCTGCGGGCATGGAGACGGGGATCCGGGTGATGGTGGTCGACGACCACCCGATGTGGCGGGACGCGGTCGAGCGCGACCTGCAGGCCGCTGGCTTCGACGTGGTCGCGGTCGCGGCCAACGGCAGTGAGGCCCTGGCCCGCTTCCCCGCGGCCCGGCCGCAGGTCGTGGTGCTGGACCTGCAGATCCCCGAGCCCAACGGCGTGGCGGTGACGGCCGAGGTGGTCCGCCAGGACCCGTCGGCCCGCGTGCTGATCCTGTCGGCGTCGGGCGAGCAGGCTGACGTGCTGGAGGCGGTCAAGGCGGGCGCGACCGGCTACCTCGTGAAGTCGGCCTCCCGCGAGGAGCTGATCGCCGCGGTGCTCCGGGTGGCCGAAGGTGACACGGTCTTCACGCCGGGCCTGGCCGGTCTGGTGCTGGGGGAGTTCCGCCGGCTCGTCGGCGGCGCCGAGCCCCGCGACCCGGGCGTCACGGCGGACCCGGCGAAGCCCGAGCTCACCGATCGCGAGACCGAGGTGCTCAAGATGGTCGCGAAGGGGATGTCCTCCCAGGCGATCGCCGACCGCCTCGTCATCTCGCACCGCACCGTCCAGAACCACGTCCAGAACACCCTCCGCAAGCTGCAGATGCACAACCGGGTCGAGCTCACCCGCTACGCGATCGAGCAGGGGCTCGACGACGACGAGGAGCCCGGCCGGTGACCGGCACCGCGGCGTACCTCCACCGGATCGGGGACCGGGCCCTGCCGCCGACGCTCGAGTCGCTGCGGCTGATCCACCGCCACCACCTGGGGCACGTGCCCTACGAGAACCTCGCGATCATGCTCGGCCAGCCGCCCTCGGTGGACCCGCAGGCATGCCTCGAGCGCGTGGTCGAGCACGGCCGCGCGGGCTACTGCTTCCACCAGAACGGTGCGCTCGAGGTGGTGCTGCGCGATCTCGGGTATGCCGTCGAACGTCGCCACGGCCACGTCTGGACCGACGAGTCCCAGCGCTTCGCGGGCACGCTCAACCACCTCGTGCTGCTGGTCACCGGGCTCCCGACCGACGACAACCCGGACGGTCGCTGGTGGGTCGACGTCGGGCTGGGCGACGCGTTCCTCGAGCCGTTGCCGGTCATCGAGGGCGAGCACGTCCAGTCCGGGTTCCGCTACACCGTCGGCGACGTCACGCCCGACGGCTGGTCCTTCCGCCACGATTCGGCTGGCTCGTTCACCGGCATCGAGGTGAGCACCCTCTCGACCGAACCGGCAGCGGTGCTCGCCTCGCACGCCGAGCTGTCGAGCCCGCCCGACGGCCACTTCGCCCAGCTCCTCGTGGTCCAGCGCCGCGACGCGACCGGCGTGGACGTCGTACGCGGCTGTGTGCGGTCGCGTGTCGAGGCGACCGGCACCACGCAGACCACGCTCGAGACGTACGACGCGTGGCGGTCCGCGCTGACCGACGACCTCGGGCTCGCGCTCGATGACGTCGACGAGGACGACCTGCGGGGGCTGTGGGAGCGGTCCCTGGTCTCGCACCGGGCGTGGGTCGAGGCGGGCCGGCCATGACCGAGTCGCTGCTGGGCGTCGCCGACGAGCTCTACGGCCTCGGCCTCGCCGAGTTCACACCCGCGCGGGACGCCCGGGCCAAGGCGCTCAAGGGCGAGGACGCCGTCCTGTCCAAGGCCGTCAAGGCGCTCAAGAAGCCGTCGACCGCGGCGTGGGTCGTCAACGTGCTGGTGCGCCACGAGACCGAGCAGGTCGAGCAGGTGCTCGCGATGGGCGCCGCCCTCCGCGAGGCACAGGCCGCCATGTCCGGCGACGACCTGCGCACCCTCACCCGCCAGCGCCGCCAGCTGACCGCGGCGGTCACCACGCAGGCGCGGGGCGTGGCGGCGAGCCTCGGCATGAAGGTGACCCAGGCCGTCGCCGACCAGGTCGAGCTGACCCTCACGGCCGCCATGGTCGACGAGAACTGCTCCGCCGCCGTCCGCAGCGGCCTCCTCGTCACCGCCCTCGCCACGACCGGCCTCGCCGCGGAGGACCCGACCCTGTCCGTCGCCGTGCCCGAGGCCCTCGGCTTCGCCGCCACCGCCCACGAGGCCGCGCCCGACGGCCGCCCCGACCTGCACGTCGTCGCCGATCCCGACGCCGACGAGAAGGCCCGCGCCGCCGCCCAGGAGCTCCTCGACGACACCGAGGCCGACCTCGAGCGCGCCACCGCTGCGCTCACCGAGACCTCCGGCGCCGTCGAGGCCCTCGAGGCCCGCACCATGCAGCTCCAGGCCGAGATCGACGAGCTCCGCCGTCAGCTGGCCAGGCTTGAGTCCGCCGCCGAGGACACCGACGACGAGCTGGCCGACGCCGAGGACGCGCGCAGCGAGGCGCAGGCCGCGGTCCGTGAGGCCACGCGCGCCCGTGATGCCGCGCGGAAGGCTCTCGACAAGCTCTCCTGATCGGGTCGGCGCCGGCAGTTGCGCCGACTCGACCTACGCCCAGGCCTTGGAGCGCTCCACGGCGTCGATCCAGCGACGGTGCGCGGCGTCGGCGGCGTCCCGGTCACCACCAGGGGAGAACGACCGGTCCAGCTGCCAGGTCGCACGCAGGTCGTCGGTCGAGTCCCACACGCCGGTGCCGAGGCCGGCGAGGAAGGCCGCGCCGAGGGCGGTGGTCTCGACGAGCTTCGGCCGCTCGACGGGCACGCCGATCTGGTCGGCCTGGATCTGGCAGAGCAGGTCGTTGGCCGCGGCACCGCCGTCGACGCGGAGCGAGGAGAGGGCGGCCGGCATGGTCTCCAGCACGTCGCGGACCTCGAAGGCGATCGCCTCGAGGGTGGCCCGGACGATGTGCCCGCGGGTGGTGCCCCGCGTCAGGCCGATGATCAGGCCGCGGGCGTGCGGGTCCCAGTGCGGAGCGCCGAGCCCGGTCAGGGCCGGCACGAAGACGACGCCCTCGGTGTCCGGCACGGTGGCGGCGATGGCGGCGGTCTCGGCCGCGGACCCGACGATCTGCAGGCCGTCGCGCAGCCACTGCACGGCCGCGCCGGTCACGAAGATCGCGCCCTCGAGCGCGTAGGTCAGCTCGCCCGACGGCGAGCGCCAGGCCGCCGTCGACAGCAGGCCGGCCGAGGAGCGCTCGAGCGACGTCCCGGTGTTGGTGAGGATGAACGACCCGGTGCCGTAGGTGCACTTGGAGTCGCCCACGTCGAAGCAGGTCTGCCCGAACAGCGCCGACTGCTGGTCGCCGGCGATGCCCGCGATGGGGAGCGACAGGTCGAGGAAGGTGCGGGGGTCCGACACCGCGATCTCGCCCCACGACGGCACGAGCTCGGGCAGCGCGTCGCGGGGGACGCCGAAGAGACCGCAGAGCTCGTCGCTCCAGTCGCCGGTCGTGAGGTCGAACAGCAGCGTGCGCGAGGCGTTGGAGACGTCGGTGACGTGATAGGTGCCGCGGGTCATCCGGGCGATGAGATAGGAGTCGACGGTGCCGATGGCGTAGCGCCCCGACGACACCAGCGCCCACGTGTGCGGCTCCTGCTCGGCGAGCCACATCAGCTTGGTGCCCGAGAAGTAGGGGTCCAGCCGCAGTCCGGTGACCTCGGTGACCCGCTCCTCGTGCCCGGCGTCCTTCAGGCGCGTGCAGATGTCGGCCGTACGCCGGTCCTGCCACACGATCGCCCGCCGGGGCGAGCCGAGCGTCTCGCGGTCCCAGAGCAGGATCGTCTCGCGCTGGTTGGTGATGCCGATCGCCGTCAGCTCGGAGCGGTCGACCTTCGTCAGCACCTCGCGCACGGCCTCGAGCGTGGCCTGCCAGATCTCCTCCGGCGCGTGCTCGACCCAGCCGGGCTTGGGGAAGTGCTGGGCGAACTCCTGGTAGCCCTTGGCCGCGATCCGCCCGTCGGGCGTGACGACGACCGCGGTGACGCCGGTGGTGCCGGCGTCGATCGCGAGGACGCTCATGCGGAGGCCTCCTCGGCCCGCAGGATCGCGAGCACCTTCTCGTCGACCCACGACCCGTCCGCGGCGACCCGCATCTCGTAGTTGCCGGACCCGACCCACGCGCGGAAGTCGCGGTGCCCCAGCGCGGTGGCGCGCTCCTCGAGCTCCCGCTCGAGCTCCGGCGTCACGACCACCTTCTCCTCCTCGGTCGAGGCGGTCAGGTAGAGGTCGTTGAGCTCGAGCAGCCGGGCCAGCTCGGTCACGGGGTCCCCGCCACACGACGCAGCGTCGTCGATGCGCAGGTCGACGGCGATGTCGTCCAGGCCGCCGTACCCCGCCCCGTCCTGTACGACGAGGAGCGCGGCGGACTGCCGCCCCCGGCGGTCGCCTCCCGCCTCGTCGCCGGCGGCGAGCGCGGCCAGCAGCCGGCGGGCGAGCGGAGCGTCGTCGTCGGAGTTCTCCCAGGCCGCCTGCATGGCGTCGACGACCTCCTCGCCGACCAGGATGTTGCCCTGGATGGCGTAGCCGTCGCCGGTGATGCTGCCGGCCCAGTCCAGGCAGGCACTGCCGGTGTGGCTGGCCGCGCCGCCGTCGATGTCGACGATGCCGACCTGGCGGTGGTCGCGCTGGTCGTCCTCCTCCAGCAGGCGCTGCAGGGCGATCTCGGCGGTGGCGCCGTCGTCGAGGTGGGAGAGGGCGAGTCCCTTGTAGGCGACGTTCGCGTCGGCCTGGGTGGCGATGGCGCCGACCTGGGCCACCGCGGCCGGCACGCACGAGCCGACCGCGAGGAACTTCGAGGCGACGGCGACTCCCCAGGACTCTCCGTCGGCGGACCGGGCGACGATCGAGAAGGTCATGGCGCGCAGACTAGCGACCCCGGGGCTCGTCGAGTTGCGTTGAAGTCGGGTTGAAGTTGGAGGATGTGCCCGTGCCGCACCTCCTCGACCGTCTCGGGTTCCCCTCCGTGGGCGAGCATCGCCGCTTCGTCACCGCCATCGCCGTCGACGCGATCGGCAGCGGCGTGTTCATGCCGGTCTGCATGCTCTACTTCCTCGTCACCACCGACCTGACGCTCGTGCAGGTCGGCGCGATCATCTCGATCGCCTCCGCCGTCTCGCTCCCGGCCGGCCCGCTGCTCGGCGGGCTCGTGGACCGGTGGGGCGCCAAGCACCTGCTGCTCGCCGGCAACGCGCTGCAGGGCATCGGCTACGCGGCGTACCTCGTCACCGACTCGTTCTGGACCGTCACCGCCTGGACGGTCGTGATCACGATCGGGCGCACGGCGTTCTGGGGCTCCTACGGCAACATCGTCGCGGCGATCTCGGTGCCGGGGGAGCGGGAGAAGTGGTTCGGCTTCCTCGGAGCACTGCGCAACGTCGGCTTCGCCCTGGGCGGCCTGCTTTCGGGCCTGGCCATCACGATCGGCACGCAGTCCGCGTTCGCCGCGGTCGTGGTCGCCAACGCGGTGTCGTACGCCGTCGCGTTCGGGCTCCTGCTCGCGGTGCCGCCGACGGCGCGCAGCGGCCACCGCTCGCAGGCCGGCGCGTGGGGGACGGTGCTGCGCGACGGCCCCTACCGGCTGCTGTGGATGACCCAGCTGGTGTTCTCGACGTCGATGATGGTGCTCAACTTCGCGATGCCGGTCTACGCCACGACCGTGCTCGGCCTCCCGGGCTGGGTCACCGGCGCGGTCTTCACGCTCAACACCGTGATGGTCGGCTTCGGCCAGGGCTTCGCGGTCCGCGCGATGACGGGGGCGGTGCGCTGGCGGGTGCTGCTGCTCGCCAACGGGGTCTTCGCGGCGTCCTTCCTCCTGATGCTGGGGGCCTCGCGGGTCGGGGTCGTGCTGGCTATGACCGTGGTGCTCGTCGGGTCGGCGGTCTACACGCTCGGTGAGCTCTTCGGCGGGCCGGTGCACGGCGCGCTCTCGGCCGAGGCGGCGCCCGAACACCTGCGGGGTCGCTACCTCTCGTTGATCCAGCTCGCCTGGAACCTCGCCGGGACCATCGCGCCGCTGGCGTTCGCCTGGCTGCTCGAGCGCGGGCCGAGCACCCTCTGGCTGGGGCTCCTCGTCGTCTCGGTGGCCGGAGCGCTCCTCGCCGTACGCCTCGGTACGGCGCTGCCGGCGGCGGCCGCGCGGGTCACCAACAAGGCCGAGGAGCCGGTCCCCGCCTGACCGCCCGGTCCCGACCACGGCGTGGTCCTCTCTGGTCACGTCGGGTGACGCGCACTACAGTCGAGTCGCCCTTGAACGATCCAATTCCCGAACCCACTTCCTCAGGAGCTGGCATGCGCGTCGGAGTACTCACCGGAGGCGGGGACTGCCCCGGCCTGAACGCCGTCATCCGGGCGGTGGTCCGCAAGGGCGTGCGCCAGCACGGCTTCGAGTTCGTGGGCTACCGCGACGGCTGGCGGGGCCCGCTCGAGGGCGCGACGATGGAGCTCGGCGTCGAGCAGTGCCGCGGGATCCTGCCCCGCGGCGGCACGATCCTGGGGTCCAGCCGCACCAACCCCTTCAAGATCGAGGGGGGCGTCGAGCGGATCAAGGAGAACCTCGCCCGGGACGGCGTGGAGGCGCTCGTCGCGATCGGCGGCGAGGACACCCTCGGCGTCGCGACCAAGCTGGCCGACCTCGGCGTCAACGTCGTCGGCGTGCCCAAGACGATCGACAACGACCTCTCCGGCACCGACTTCACCTTCGGCTTCGACACCGCGGTCAACATCGCGACCGAGGCCATCGACCGGTTGCACACCACCGCCGAGTCCCACCACCGCGTCCTCGTCGTGGAGGTGATGGGCCGCCACGCCGGCTGGATCGCGCTGCACTCCGGGATCGCCGGTGGCGCCAGCGCCGTCCTGATCCCCGAGCAGCCCTTCGACATCGACGCGCTCTGCGCCCACGTCGAGACGCGCTTCAAGACCAAGTACGCCCCGATCATCGTGGTCTCCGAGGGCGCCGTCCCCGCCGAGGGCGGCGACATGACGCTGGTGTCGGGGGAGAAGGACGCCTTCGGCCACGTCCGCCTCGGTGGCATCGGCGACCGGCTCGCCCACGAGATCGAGAACCGCACCGGCAAGGAGGCCCGCGCGGTCGTCCTGGGCCACATCCAGCGCGGCGGCACGCCCACGGCGTTCGACCGGTGGCTGGCCACCCGCTTCGGCCTCCAGGCGATCGACGCGGTCGCCGAGGGCGACTTCGGCACGATGATGGCGCTGCGCGGCACCCGCATCGTGCGCGTCCCGCTCATCGAGGGCACCGGCGAGCTCAAGCTCGTCAGCGACGAGGAGTACGCCGAGGCGCAGGTCTTCTTCGGCTGAGCACCCTCACTGCCAGCGCGGGTCGCCGAGCCGGCGCTCGAGCCCCAGCTCCCGGGCCCGTTCGACCGCCTGTTCGCGGTCGGTGACGCCGAGCTTGGCGAAGATGTTGGTGATGTGGTTGCGCACCGTCTTGGCGCTCACCACGAGCTCGCGGGTGATCTCGGCGTTGGTGCGGCCGGCCACGATCAGCGAGAGCACCTCGGTCTCCCGCTCGCTGAGCCCGGCCACGTGCCGGGGTGTGTCGCCCCTGGCGCCGCTCAGCAGGTCGGCGAGGCGGTCGGCGAGCTGGGCACCCACGACGAGACCGCCGGCGACGACGGTGCGGAGTGCGCCGAGGATCTCGTCCTGGTCGGCGCCCTTGAGCAGGTAGCCGCGGGCGCCCGCCTCGAAGGCGGCCCGCAACGCCAGCTCGTCCTCGTACATCGTCAGCACCAGCACCGCGCCCGGGAACCCGTCAGCGCGCAGAGACCGGGTCACGCCGATCCCGTTGCCGTCGCCGAGGTTCAGGTCGAGCAGGACCACGTCGGGGGTGGTGGCGGCGACGGTCGCGAGCGCGTCGGCCGCGCTGGTCGCGGTGCCGCAGACCTCGACGTCGGGCGCGTCCTCGAGGCAGGACACGATCCCGCGCAGGAACACCGGGTGGTCGTCGACCGCCACGACCCGCATCGGCCGGCCGTTCACGAGCCCGTCCCGGCGGCGACGGGCACCGGCAGCCGGGCCGTCAGCGACGTCCCACCCGGTGCGCTGGACAGCGTGAGGGACCCGCCGACCTCCTCGGCCCGGGTCCGCATCGAGTCCAGGCCGTTGCCGCCGGGTCGGTCCGCCACCCCGCCGCAGCCGTCGTCGACGACGCGCAGCACCAGGTCGGGCCCGTCCAGCCCCACCTCCAGGCGGGTGTGGGTCGCCCGCGCGTGCCGGGCCACGTTGGTCAGCGCCTCCGCCCCGATCCGGAAGGCCGCCACCTCGACCGCGGCCGGCAGCGGCCGGGGCACGTCGCCCTGCACCTCGACCGGGCAACCCGTCCGCTGCTGGAAGGAGGAGGCCAGCTGCTCGAGGGCGCCGACCAGGCCGACCTCGTCGAGCAGGGGCGGCCGCAGCCCCTCGACCACGCGGCGCACCTCGTCGAGCAGGTCGGTCAGGTCGGCCCGGACGTCGTGCAGCAGGGCCTGCGCCCGGGCCGGGTCGCGGGTCACCGCGCGCTCGGCCGACTCCAGGCCCAGGGCGATGCCCGCCAGGGTGGGGCCGACGCCGTCGTGGATCTCGCGCCGCAGTCGCCGACGCTCGTCCTCGCCCGCGGCCACCAGGGTCTCCCGCGCGGCGCGCAGCTCCTCGGTGAGGCGGGCCGCGTGCAGCACCAGTCCGAGCTGGGCGGCGGCCGCTCGGAGCAACCGCTCGTCGCGCCCGTCGAGGGGTTGGCCGCGGCGGGCCGCCCGGAGCTCTCCGAGGTCGGTGCCCGCGTGCCGGATCGGGAAGGAGCGGTCCTCGACGTACGCCGTCCCGAGCTCGAGCAGCACCTCGGCCCCGCCGTCGTCGCGGACGACGGCGGCGACGTGGGTGAGCCGCAGGGTGTCGGCGAGCGCCTCGAGCAGGGCCCGTGGTGCGGCGGCCCCGTCGGTGTCCTCCAGCGGCCGGGCGAGCCGGGCCGTGGCGACCGCCGGGTCGGCGCGGGACCCGTAGAGCAGCCAGTCGACGAGGCGGTGCAGCCGGGTGCCGAAGGCCTCGATGACGAGCACCAGGATGACGGCGGAGCCGATGACCTGCTCGTTGGTGCCGGAGTACTCCCGGAGCACCGGGACGGCGAAGGTGACCGCCGCCAGCGCGACCAGGGCGAACAGGAGCGTGTAGAGGATCCTGTGCAGCGAGGCCTCGAGCAGGCGGCGGAGGTTCATGGCCGGGTCAGTGGAGGGCTCGGCGTCGCCCTGCGGACTGGACCGCCACGACGATCGCGAGGACCACGAAGAGCAGCGCGGTCAGCAGGAAGCCGAACCAGCCGAAGGCGCTGATGTAGTACCAGGCGCCGCTGGTGTCGTCGGCGCCGGGCGCGGAGAGGGCGAACAGGCCGATCGCGACGGCGGCGACGACGGCGAGGACGCGGGCGGGGTGCTGGCGGAGCATGGGATACCTCCTGGGTCGGGTCCGGCCCGGTGCCGGACACGTCCAGCGTCGTGCGAGTGCGGTCCCGAAGTCATGGGACTCGTGCTCCCAGTGTGGTCCCGTTCCGGGGACCTTGTCGTCGGTTTCGGCGACCGTTCCCGACCGCTGGAGTCAGGCTGTTGGCAGGTTGTCTGGCACGATGTCGCGGACCTGACCCCTCGGACACGGAGGCCATCGATGGCCAGCAGCACGACCGAAACGCTCGACGTCAACGGACCCGAACCCGACCTCAAGCGGGTGATGGGACCCAAGCTCCTGCTCCTGTTCATCGTCGGCGACATCCTCGGTGCGGGCGTCTACGCCGTCACCGGCGAGATGGCGCTGGAGGTGGGCGGGATCGTCTGGGTGCCGTTCCTCGTGGCCTTCGGCGTGGCCACCCTGACGGCGCTGTCCTACCTCGAGCTCGTCACGAAGTACCCCCAGGCCGCGGGCGCCGCGCTCTACACCCACAAGGCGTTCGGCCTGCACTTCGTCACGTTCCTCGTGGCGTTCGCCGTCGTCTGCTCGGGCATCACCAGCGCCTCGACGTCCTCCAACCTGCTCGCGACCAACCTGCTGGCGGGCTTCGACGCGATCGGCTGGCACGTGCCGCAGGGCAACAACGCGATCACTGTGGTGGCGCTGCTGTTCATGCTGCTGCTCGCCGCGATCAACCTGCGCGGCGTCGGCGAGAGCGTGAAGTTCAACGTCGTGCTGACCCTCGTCGAGATGGCCGCGCTGGTCATCGTGATCGGCATCGGCTTCTCGGTGATGGCCAAGGGCGACGCCGACATGGGCCGGATCGTGGCCTTCCAGTCCGGCTCGGACCGCGGTGTCTTCCTCGCGGTCACCGTCGCGACCGCGATCGCGTTCTTCGCGATGGTCGGCTTCGAGGACTCGGTCAACATGGTCGAGGAGACGCAGGACCCCGAGAAGGTCTTCCCCCGGATCATGCTCACCGGTCTCGGCATCGCGGTGATCTTCTACGTCCTGGTCGCCGTCTCGGTCATCGCGGTGATCCCCGAGGGGCAGATCGAGAGCGTTGTGGCCGACGAGGGCAAGGTGCTGCTCAACGTCGTCCAGCTCGGCGCCCCCGGTATCCCGATCGACAAGGTCTTCCCGTTCCTCACGGTGGTGGCCGTGGCCAACACCGCGCTGATCAACATGCTGATGGCCTCGCGCCTGCTCTACGGCATGGCCAACCAGGACGTGCTGCCGCGCTCGCTCGGCAAGGTGCTCCCCGGACGCCGTACGCCGTGGGCCGGCATCCTCTTCTCCACCGTCCTCGCGCTGGTGCTGATCGTGGTCGTGACCTACCAGGCCGAGACCACCGTCATCGGCGCCCTGTCGGGCACCACCGCGCTGCTGCTCCTGTGCGTGTTCGCGGTCGTCAACGTGGCGTGCATCGTCCTGCGCCGCGACACCTCGACGGAGAGCAAGTTCCGGGCTCCCGCCTGGGCGCCACTCCTGGGTTCCGTGTGCTGCCTCTACCTCGCCGGCCCGTGGGCCCGCGACAGCGAGGACTGGGTGCAGTACAAGATCGCCGGCGGCATGCTGCTGGTCGGGATCGTGCTCTGGGCGCTGACCTGGGCCACCAACCGCGGCGTCCGCGCGCAGAAGACCGGTTTCCGCGACATCGAGCACCTCGAAGACTGACGGAGGAGTGATCGTCTCGGTCGCGGTCGCCCGGGTCCGGGCGGCCGCGACCGACGCGTAGGCTGGCTCGGTGAGCATCCCTGACCTCGCGAGCCTGCACGCCCTCGGCCCGGCCCAGCAGCCGACCTACCCCGACCAGGGGGCCGTCGACGCCGCCGTCGCGCGACTCCGCACCGCGCCGCCGCTCGTCTTCGCCGGTGAGTGCGACGACCTGAAGGCGAAGATCGCGGCGGTGACCCGCGGCGAGGCGTTCCTGCTCCAGGGCGGCGACTGCGCCGAGACCTTCGCCGGCGTGACCGCCGACAACGTCCGCAACAAGCTGCGGGTGCTGCTCCAGATGGCCGTCGTGCTGACCTACGCCGCGTCCGTGCCGGTCGTGAAGGTGGGCCGGATCGCCGGCCAGTACGCCAAGCCCCGCTCCAGCGACCTCGAGACCCGGGACGGCGTGACCCTGCCGGCCTACCGGGGCGACGCCGTCAACGGCTTCGACTTCACCGAGGCCGCGCGGATCCCCGACCCGCAGCGACTCGTCGACGTCTACAACTCCTCCGCCGCGACCCTCAACCTCGTGCGCGCCTTCGTCACCGGCGGCTACGCCGACCTGCGCCAGGTGCACACCTGGAACACCGACTTCGTGCGCGAGTCCCCGGTCGGCCAGCGCTACGAGGAGATGGCCTCCGAGATCGAGCGGGCGCTGACCTTCATGAAGGCGATCGGCGCCGACCCCGACGAGTTCCACCGGGTCGACTTCCACTCCAGCCACGAGGCGCTGGTCCTGGAGTACGAGCACGCCATGACCCGCGTCGACTCGCGCACCGACACGCCGTACGACGTCTCCGGCCACTTCGTGTGGATCGGGGAGCGGACCCGCCAGCTCGACAACGCCCACGTCGAGCTGCTCAGCCACATCAAGAACCCCATCGGGGTGAAGCTCGGGCCGACGACCACGCCGGACGACGCGCTGGCCCTGGCCGCCAAGCTCAACCCGCACAACGAGCCCGGCCGCCTGACCTTCATCACCCGCTTCGGTGCCGGCAAGATCCGCGAGGGCCTCCCGCACCTGGTGGAGAAGGTCAACGCCGCCGGGGTCGAGGTCGCGTGGGTCTGCGACCCGATGCACGGCAACACCTTCGAGGCGTCGTCCGGCTACAAGACGCGCCGCTTCGACGACGTGATCGAGGAGGTCCAGGGCTTCTTCGACGTGCACCGCGCGCTCGGCACCTGGCCCGGCGGCGTGCACGTCGAGCTGACCGGCGACGACGTCACCGAGTGCGTCGGTGGCGGCGAGGAGCTGCTCGAGGCCGACCTCGGCGGCCGCTACGAGTCGGTCTGCGACCCGCGGCTCAACCGGGTCCAGTCCCTCGAGCTGGCGTTCCTCGTGGCCGAGATGCTCCGCAAGGCATGATCGACCTCCGCAGCGACACCCTGACCCGCCCGACCGAGTCGATGCGCGCCGCGATGGCGCACGCCGAGGTCGGCGACGACGTCTACGGCGAGGACCCGACGGTCCGGGCCCTCGAGGACCGCGTGGCGGGCCTGTTCGGCCACGAGGCGGCGCTGTTCATGCCGACCGGCTCGATGGCCAACGTGCTGGCCGTCCGCTCGCTGGTCGCCCCCGGCCAGGAGGTGCTCTGCGAGTCGCGCGCCCACATCGCGCGGGCCGAGCTCGGCGCCCACGGTGCCTACTCCGGCATCACGATGCGGACCTGGATCAACGCCCGGGGCCAGGTCGACCTGCCGGTCATCCGCGACCTCTTCGCCCCCGACATGGGGCCCTTCTTCGTGCCCACGGCGGCGATCTCGGTCGAGAACACCCACAACTTCGCCGGCGGCGCGGTCCTCCCGCTGGCCGACCTGCAGGACCTCCGCGAGTTCGCCACCGGCGTCGGCGCCGCCGTCCACATGGACGGCGCCCGGATCTGGAACGCCCACGTCGCGACCGGCGTCCCGCTCGCCGAGTACGGCGCGGTCGCCGACGTCCTGGCGGTCTGCCTCTCCAAGGGCCTGGGCGCCCCCGTCGGCTCGCTGATGGTCGGCTCGGCCGACGCGATCGCCGAGGCCCGCATCTGGCGCAAGCGGATGGGCGGCGGCATGCGCCAGACCGGCATCCTCGCCGCGGCCGGGCTGCACGCCCTGGACCACCACGTCGAGCGGCTCGCCGACGACCACGCCCACGCCAAGCTGCTGGCCGAGGCGGCCGGCACGGACCCGGCCACCGTCGACACCAACATCGTCGTCGTCGAGCGCAGCGACGCGGCGGCGTTCGTGGCGGCGGCCCGTGAGGGCGGCGTGCTCGTCGCCCCGGTCGGGCCCACCGCCGTACGCCTCGTCACGCACCTCGACATCACCCGCGACGACGCCGAGAAGGCCGCGGCGGTGTTCGCGAAGATCGCCTGACAACGAGCCTCAGGCCGGTGTGCCCACCAGCGTCAGGTCGCTGATGGCGGTGTTGTTGCGGGCCGCACGGCCGGTGCCGGGGGCACTGACCGAGACGAGCCGGATCGTGACCGTGCGGGTCGTCACCGGGTCGATGTCGATGGTCTGCATGGCCTCGGTGTCCTCGAGCGTCTGGCTGTAGGACGAGCCGTCGTCGAAGGACCACTCGACGGCCATGATCCGGCGGTTGCCGTGGTACCAGTCCAGCGTGCCGCCCCCGGCGCCGACCGCGGACTTGGCGTAGCCGTTGATCATGCCGACCTGCGTGAGCGTGGTGGGGCGGTCGAGCGTGACGGTGATCTCGCGGCCGGTGCCGTCGCCGGTCATCCGCCAGCAGGTGTCGGCCACGCCGTCGAGCATGTTGCGGCCCTCGTAGCGGACCATGTTGCCGCTGACGTCCTGGTTGGGCGGCGCGGTCGCGGGGACCTGCACGGTGGCGTAGCGCGCGACGTCCCCGGACTCACCCGCCGCGGCGCTGTGCGACGGGGTGGGCTTGCCCGCCGGCTTGGGCTGCGTCGAGCCGGCGGGCCGAGACGAGGTGGCGTCGGGAGCCTGCTTGTCGTCGTCCCCGCCGCCCAGCAGCACCCCGCCGAGCACGGCGACGATCAGCAGCACGGCACCGCCCACGGCCCAGGGCAGCCAGGCAGGGCGTCGGCCGCGGTCGGACGGGTGGTCGGGCGGGGGAGGCGCCAGCGTGCCGGGCTCCACCTGGTCGGCGAAGAGCGGGAAGCGTGGGGCGTCGACGCCGGCGGGGTCATACGACGGCACGGGCGGCAGCGGCGGCGGGACCGCCCCGACGCCCCGCGGCGCGGTCGCCCCCGAGACGGCGGGCCGCTCGGCGGTGCCGGTGCGCCAGTCGTCGAGCTCCAGCACCGCGGTGTGCTCGGGGCCGCCGCCCGCCGGTGGCGTCGGGGCGTCCACGCGCTGTCCGCAATGGGTGCAGAACCGTCCGGCACCGAGCGCGGTCCCGCAGCTCGCACACGTCTCCATCGAAAAGCTCCTCCTGATCGAGCGCCACAGTAGGCGAACGGCCCAGCGGGCCGCACGTCTCAGGCGGTGCGCACCCGCTCACCGGAGTCGGCCCGGCCGACCATCGGCGGGAGCCGGCGTACGGCCTGGGCGAGCTCGCGGAGCTCGGTCCCGAGCAGGGCCTGGGGCCCGTCGCACAGCGCCGTCTCCGGGTCGGGGTGGACGTCGACGATGACCCCGTCGGCGCCGACCGCGATGGCCGCCCGGGAGAGCGGGACCACGAGGTCCTTGCGGCCCGCCGCGTGCGACGGGTCGACGATCACCGGCAGGTGGCTGGTGGCCTGGACGACCGGGACGGCGGAGATGTCGAGGGTGTTGCGGGTGGCTGGCTCGAAGGTGCGGATCCCGCGTTCGCACAGGACGACGTCGAGGTTGCCGCGCTGGGCGATGTACTCCGCCGCCATCAGCCACTCCTCGATCGTGGCGGTCATGCCGCGCTTGAGCAGCACCGGCTTGCCGGCGTCCCCGACCGCCTGCAGCAGGCCGAAGTTGGCCATGTTGCGGGTGCCGATCTGCAGCATGTCGGCGTGCTCGGCCACGACCGGGACGTCGCGCGCGTCGACGACCTCGGTGACGATGGGCAGGCCCGTGATCCTTCGCACGTCGACGAGGATCTCCAGGCCTGCGAGGCCCAGCCCCTGGAAGGCGTACGGCGACGTCCGCGGCTTGAACGCCCCGCCGCGCAGGATCGTGGCGCCGGCCGACTTGGCCATCCGGGCCGCCTCGAGGGTTTGTTCGGGCGTCTCCACGGCGCACGGGCCGGCGATGAACGTGAACGTGTCGGGACCGATCGGCACCTGGTGGCCGGGCTGTCCCACCCACACCGTCGAGCGGTCGGGGTGGTGCTGGCGGCTGACGAGCTTGTAGGGGTCGGAGATCCGGTGCACGTCCGCGACGCCCTTGAGGGTGCGCAGGTTGAGGTGGTGGAAGGAGTCGATGTCGCCGACCAGCCCGATGATGGTGCGGACGACGCCCTTGGAGACGAACGCCTCCCCGCCGACCCCCTCGACCTTCTCGACGATGTGGGCGATGTCCTCGTCGGTGGCATCCGGCGACATGACGACGACCATGGTGGTTCCTCTTCTCTGGGTGGTGCCCCGAGTGACGGGCGGCCACGTCGTCGGGGCCAGAGAATGCGATCGCCCCGCGGCACGGCCGGGGGCGAAGGTGGTGGTGGGGACGCGACCTAGAGGACGGCCCGCACGGGTGCTCCCGGCGAGTGTCCAAAGAAATAGGTCGACGTCATGCGGACGAGCGTAGGTGGCGGGCCTGCGCCGACCTGGGGCTGTCCGTGATCCGGACCGGGCTCACACCGCGATGTGCTGGACCTCGGCCTCGACCTTGCGCCGCGGCACCAGCTCGACGAGGACCATCGCGGTCAGCACCATCAGCCCACCGCCCACCATCCGCAGCGTGGTCGCCTCGCCGCCCAGCAGCACCGCGAAGAACGCCGCGAAGACCGGCTCCATGCTCATGATGATCGCGCTGCGGGTCGGGGCGAGGTGCGCCTGCGCCCACGTCTGGCCGACCAGCGCGAGCGCGCCGGCGAACAGCGCCATGTAGGTGATCGACAGCCAGTCGCGGGTGTTGTCCGGCAACGTGACGCCGTCGGGGGCGGTCGCGACGAGGCAGACCACCGCGATCACGATGATCTGCAGGATCGACATGCCGAGGGCGTCCCGGGCCGTCGACCAGGCGCCGAGCCCGACGATGTGCAGGGCGTAGAGCAGGGCCGAGACCAGGGTGATCGCCTCCCCGAAGCCGACCGAGAGGCCGTCGAGGGTCAGCACCGCGAGCCCCGCGGTCGCCAGCGCCACGGCCGCCCACGTCAGCGGGGTGATCCGCGACCGGAGGAGGAGCGCGGCGAAGAGCGGCGTGCACACGACGTACATCCCGGTGATGAACCCGGACACGCTCGCCGGGGTGTGCGCCAGCCCGGCGGTCTGCAGGATCTGCGCGACGCCGTAGAGCAGGCCGAGCACGACCGCGTGGCGTCGCACCTCGGGGGAGAGCCGGCCCACGGCGCGTGGCGCGACGAGCAGCAGCGCGACGCTCGCGATGGTGAACCGGACCGACAGGAAGTCCAGGGTCGGCACCCGGTCGAGCAGGTCGTGGATCAGGAAGAACGTCGAGCCCCAGCAGGCCGTCATCGCCAGCAGCGCCGACGTGGCCAGGAGCGTCGTACGACGGGCCTCCGTCACGCGTGACCCACGGTGGTCGAGCCTGCCGCGACCTTGCGGAGCTGCTTGAGCAGCGGGATGTCGGCGTTGCCGGGGTCGCGCGACCCGGGTGTCTCCAGCACGAACGGCACGCCCGCGGTCGCCTCGTGGGCGAACAGGTCGACGAACGCGTCGGTCCCGATGTGCCCCTCGCCGATCTTCTGGTGACGGTCCTTGAACGCGCCGCGCACGTCCATCGAGTCGTTGGCGTGGATCAGCCGCAGCCGCCCCGGGCCGCCGATCTCGACGATCCGGTCGACGGTGGCGGCGGTGCCGCCGGGCTCGTCGAGCGGGGCGCCGGCGGCGAACACGTGGCAGGTGTCCAGGCAGATCCCGGCCTTCGGGTGCAGGTCGAGCGCGGCGAGGTAGGGCTCGAGGTCGTCGACGCCGGCGCACAGCGAGCGGCCCTGGCCGGCGGTCGGCTCGAGCAGCAGGGACGGCCCGTCCTCGCCCAGGGCCTCGAGCACCGGCAGCAGGCCCTCGCGGACCTGCCGCATCGCGGCGGCGTACTGCTCCTCGCTGCCCGTCGGGTCGACGTAGGAGCCGGTGTGCACCACGACACCCTCGGCGCCGATCTCGGCGGCCCGCTTGAGGTTGTGAGCCACCACGGCCACCGACTTCTCGTACGTTGCGGCGGTCGGGGAGCCGAGGTTGACGAGGTACGGCGCGTGGATGAAGACCCGCATCCCGGCCTCGCCGACGGCGTCGCGGAAGCGCGCGTCCTCCGCGGGCGTGCCGGCCGAGAGCGCCCAGCCGCGCGGGTTGCCCACGAAGACCTGGAACGTCTCGCAGCCCAGCTCGAGGGCGGTCGCGAGGGCGCCGGCCGTGAGGCCCTTGCCGACGGGGACGTGGGTGCCGATGGGGTTGCGCAGGGCCGGCTCGTCGATCACCAGCCAACGCTATCGGGGCACGCGACGATCGGGTGAATGCCCGAGACGGTCAGATCTGGAAGAGCGTGATCGTGGAGCCCCGGGGCACCATGTCCCCGGAGTGCGGGTCCATCTCGTAGACGTAGCCGAGGCCGAGGTAGTGGTCGCTGTTCTGGACGTCGACCCGGAAGCCCAGGGCCTCGAGCTTGGCCCGGGCCGCGTCGACGCCCGAGGCGATGATCCCGCCCGGGACCTCGACCAGCTCGGGCCCCTTGGACACCACGAGCTTGACCGTGTCGCCCCGGTGCAGGGTGCCGCTGGCGGGGGTCTGGGAGATGATGTGGCCCTCGGCGACGTTGTCGTCGTACTCCTCGGTCCCACGGTCCACGACCAGCCCGCGGTCCTCGAACCACGCCTGCGCCTTGTCGGCATCGCGGCCGGTCCAGTCCTTCACCTCGACGGGCTTGGGGCCCTTGCTGATGAAGATGTTGACGGCCGTGCCGGGGCGCAGGATGGTGCCGGCCTTGGGGTCGCTGCCCAGCACGGTGCCGGCGGGGATGCTGTCGGACCACCGGCCGATCGACTCGCCGAAGTCGAGGTGCTTGCCGGTGATCGCGTCCTGGGCCTGGTCCTCGGTGAGGCCCTTCACGGACGGCACCTTGTAGCGCTCGGGGCCGAGGGAGAGGACGACCGTGACGGTGCCGCCGTCGAGGATCCGGGCTCCCGGGTCGGGGTCGGAGTCGGCGACCCGGCCGACCGGGACCGTCTCGGAGAACTGCCCGACCATGTCCTGGACCTGGCCGTCGATGCGCAGCCTCTTGTGGTCCGGCCCGCCGAGCTCCATCTGCAGGCCGGCGGCGTCGAGCTTCTTCTCGGCGGCGGTCCGCGTCAGGTCGAGCACGGCCGGGGTGGACGTGTAGCGCGCCCAGCCGAACCACCAGGCGCCGACGGCGACGCCGATCACCAGCGCGAGCAGCAGCAGGAGCGTGACGGGTCCGCGCCAGCGACGCCGGCGCGCGGGCGGGCGGCCCGGCGGCGGGCCGGGGCGCGAGGGCACGGGGGCCGGGGTGCGGGCGGGTGCGGCGGGCATCCGCTCCACGGTGCCGCCCGGCAGGAGCCCGATGGGGCTGGTGACCTCGCCGTCGTGGGAGCCGTCGTAGACCTCGTCGTCGACGGCCACCAGCTCGCCGGTGTCCGGGTGCAGCAGCATCGGCGCGAGGTCGGCGGTCAGCTCGGGGTCGTCCTGGACACCGTCGGCGAGCGCCTGCCCGACCCGGTGGACCTGGTGCAGCAGCACCGCGGCGTCGGCGGGGCGGAGACTGCGGTCGCGGGCGGTGGCCCGGGCGACCAGCGCGTCGACGTACGCCGGGATGCCGGGCGCGACGGCGCTGGGCGGCGGGACGTCCTCGTGGACGTGCTTGTAGGCGACCTGGATGGGGGAGTCGCCGGCGTGCGGCTTGCTGCCGGTGAGGAGCTCGTAGAGGACGACGCCCGCGGCGTAGACGTCGGCGCGCGCGTCGGCGCGTCCGTCGACGACCAGCTCGGGGGCGAGGTAGGAGACCGTGCCGATCAGGACGCCGCCCGTGGCGGTGTGCTGGGTGTCGGCGCTGACCGCCTTGGCCAGCCCGAAGTCGGCGACCTTGACCCGGCCGTCGTCGGCGATCAGGACGTTCTCGGGCTTCACGTCGCGGTGGATCAGGCCGGCGCGGTGGGCCGCGGCGAGCGCCGAGAGGACCGGCTCCATCAGCGCCAGGGCCCGCGCCGGCGTCATCGGCGCCTCCTTGCGGATGACGTCGCGCAGGGTGTGGCCGGGGATCAGCTCCATGGCGAGGTAGACGGTGCCGTCCTCCTCGCCCTGGTCGTAGACCGCCACGACGTGGGGGTGGGAGAGCCGGGCCGCGGCGCGTGCCTCCCGGACGAACCGGGCCGCGAACTCCTCGTCGTCACCCATCCCCGGGTGCATGATCTTGACCGCGACCGTGCGGTCCAGCCGGATGTCGGTGGCCTCGTAGACGCTGGCCATGCCGCCGCGCGCGATGCGCGGCCCGATGCGATATCTGCCGTCCAGGAGCCGCCCGGTCGTGGGGTCGCCACCGGCAGCCTCGGTGCCCGAGCGGGCGTGCCGATCTGACTGCACAGCGACCCTCCTGCGGCCGGACGGGGAAGGATCCGGAGCCCCAATCGTACGGACACCGCGATCCCAGCCGTGCGCGGAGGCGCCCCCGGCGTGTCAGGTGGCGGGTCAGGCGGGCGGGCGACCCGCCTCGAGACGGTCGCGGATCGCGAGCACGTTGCGGACATAGGGCCGGCTCTCGCCGTAGATGCCGTGCTCCCGGACGGCACCGAGGCCCTGGTAGTACGCCGCCACCGCTCGACGCGTCCGGGTCGTCTCGTCGAGCAGGACGTCCAGCAGCCGCACCCCGGCCGTGACGTTGTCGTGCAGGCGGTGCAGCCGGAGCCGGCGACCTTCGTAGAGCGACATCCACGCGCCGGTGCTCGGCAGCACCTGCATGGCACCGATCGCTCCCGCGTCCGAGCGCAGGCCCATCCGCCAGCCCGACTCCTGCCAGGCCACGGCCAGGGCGAGCTGCGGGTCGACGCCGTGGGCGGCGGCGGTGCGGGCCACCACGCGGCGTACGGCGGAGCGGGCCTGGTGGGCCTGGTGGCGGGTGTCGTGGTGGGCGCGGTGGCGAGGGAGCGCCGCCTCGACGACCGGGATGACGAGGTGCTGCCCGACGTCGAGGTGGGCGCCGCGGCCGAGGTGGTTGCGGGCGATCACCTCGTCGGTCCAGGCATGGAAGCGGACGGCCAGCCCGGTGACGGTCTCACCGGGCCGGACCCGGTGCTCGACGAGGCGGCGTGCGTCGCTGCGCGACCCGGCCGAGGAGTGCGCGAGGGCCGGGGCCGTGGTGGACAGCAGCACGGCGGCCAGGACACCGGCGCCGAGCACGCCGGTGAGGACCGACGCGACGAGCTGGCGGCAGAGGGACATGCGGTCGGAGGTCATGCGACTCCTGACACCGCGGGCGGGGCCGGGCCCCGAGTGGCCCAGCGGGGAAGTCCGCCGACGGAAGCCGTCGACGCTACCTGCGGTCACGGCTGTGACTCAAGGGACGCACGGGGCGTGGGCGTGTCGCCGGTTTCGCGGCACACGCGGCAGGTGGAACCATGGCCCCATGACCGAGCCACGCCCTGCCGACACCGATCTCGCGACCCTGGTCCCCGACTGGATCGACTGGGCGGCCGCCGCGCAGGAGCTGGGCGTCACGGTGGCCAAGGTGCGCACCATGATCCGCGAGCACGAGCTCGCCGCCGCGGTCCCGACGCCCGGTGCGGGCCAGCAGATCCCCGCCGACTTCATCCAGGACGGGCTGGTCGTCAAGGGCCTCCCGGGCCTGCTCACGATGCTCCACGACGGCCACTACGACGACCGCGAGTGCATCGCGTGGCTCTTCACCGACCTCGACCTGCCCGGTCGCCCGATCGACGCGCTGCGGGAGAACCGCGGCTCGGAGGTCAAGCGGCGCGCGCAGGCCATGAGCCTCTGAGCTGAGGGAGCGATGAGGAGCGACGAGCGGGGCCGCACGACCGGGGCCGCCGCGCTCGGCCTCGCGCTGCTCCTCGCGGTCGGCATCTGGCTGGTCTCGGGGCGCGACCCGGGCACCTCGACGGCGACCTCGCCGGACCCGACCCCGTCGGCAGGCGCCACCAGCGACGCCGGCACCGACCCCGGCACCGACACCGATCCCACCAGCGGCCTGCCGTACGTCGCTGCCGCCGACCTGCCGCCCGAGGCGCGCGACGTGCTGCGCCGGATCGACGCGGGCGGCCCGTTCGCCTACGAGGAGGACGGCGGCACCTTCGGCAACTTCGAGGGCCTGCTGCCCGACCACGACGGCGGCTACTACGCGGAGTACACCGTCGACACCCCCGGCTCCGACGACCGCGGCGCCCGCCGGATCGTGGCCGGCGACGGGGGAGAGCTCTACTGGACTGCCGACCACTACGCGTCGTTCTCGAGGATCCGGCGATGAGCGGCCTGGCCGGCGTCCTGGCCCGCCACGTCCCGCCCGGCATCGCGCGCTGGCACGGTGCCTTCGAGGTCGACGACGTGCGGCACACGGTCGAGGTGGCTGGGTGGCGGTTCGCGCACTACGACGGCTGGGGCGACGAGTCCAAGGCCGAGTTCCTGCGCGGGATCGGCGCGGCCCTGGCGTTCCCGGACCACTACGGCCAGAACTTCGACGCGCTCGCCGACTGCCTGCTCGACGTCGCCGGCGACACCGTCCTGCTCTGGGACGGCTGGGGACCGTTCGCCCGGGCCGACGAGCGGGCGTTCTCGGTCGCCCTGACCGTCCTCGGCACCCGCGTCAACGCCGAGCGCGGCGGATCGTTCGCGGTGCTGCTCCGCGGGGCCGGGCCGGACCTCCCGGGCGTGCCCAGCCTCGACTGACCGTCGGGTGGTTCAGCGCAGCGGCACGAACCGGTAGTGCCCGTGCCGGCTCGTGACGACGTCCTCGCCCACCCGCACCACCAGCGTCATCAGGCCGGCCACCGGGAGCACCATCCGGCCCTCCTCGCCGAGCTGGTCGAGCAGCGCCTGCGGCACCTCCCGGGCCTCGGCCGACACCAGCACCCGCTCGTACGGCGCCTCCGCGGGCCGGCCGAGCGTGCCCGGCTCGGCCCGGTGGATGTCGGCCCACGTGAACCGCGTCCGGCGCAGGTTCGCCCGGCCCCACAGCACCAGGGCCGGCTCGAGCTCGACGCCGATGACGGTCCCGGTGGGGCCGACGAGGTGCCCGAGCAGGGCGGTGGTCCAGCCGGAGCCTGACCCGACGTCGAGGACCCGCTGGCCGGGCCGGACGTCGAGCAGCCGCAGCATGGCCTCGACGGTCCGGGGCTGGGAGTTGGTCTGCCCGTGGCCGATCGGGATCGGTGCGTCGAGGTCGGCGCGCCACGGCGAGGCCGGCGGGAGGAACCCGGCCCGCGGGACGGCCTCGAAGGCGGCGGACACCGCGTCCATGCCTCGAGTGTCACCCCGGGAGGGCGCCCGGACCAGCCGGTCAGACCACCCGGTCGGTCGCGGCCGAGGCGAGCTCGCGCAGCACCGCGCGAGCGTGTTCGTCGACGTCGGCCTTGTCGAGCGCGGCCACCGCGTGGCCGGCGAGCTCGGTGATGACGGCCTCGACGGAGGCGTGCGCGCCGGAGCCGTCGATGACAGAGCGCAGCCGGGCGACCGCGGCCTCGTCGAGCGACGTACCGAGGGAGCGGTCCAGGAGCGCCGCGTCCTCGTCGGCGGCGGCGTCGAGCGCGAGCGCGACCAGGACGGTGCGCTTGCCCTCGATCAGGTCGTCGCCGGCGGGCTTGCCCGTGGTCTCCGGGTCGCCGAAGACGCCGAGCAGGTCGTCGCGCAGCTGGAAGGCCTCGCCCAGCGGGAGGCCGAACGCGGTGAGCGCGGCCATCTCGTCGGGGCCTGCGCCGGCGAGGGCGGCGCCGATGTGGAGGGGGCGCTCGATGGAGTACTTGGCGGACTTGTAGCGCAGCACCGTCATGGCGGTGTCGACGTCGGCGCGGCCGCGGGCCTGCACGGACACGTCGAGGAACTGCCCGGCGATCACCTCGGAGCGGCAGCGATCGAAGACGTCGAGCGCGGGCGCCACCTGGGTGAGCGGCAGGCCGCAGTTGCGCAGCAGCTCGTCGGACCAGCTGAGCAGCAGGTCGCCGAGCAGGATCGCCGCGGCACCGCCGTACTGCTCGGGGTCGCCGCGCCAGCCGGCGGCACCGTGGTCGGACTCGAACTTCCGGTGCGTCGCGGGCCGGCCGCGGCGGGTGTCGGAGGCGTCCATGAGGTCGTCGTGGACCAGGGCGCTGGCGTGCAGCAGCTCGAGCGCGGCGCAGGCCCGGACCAGGGCGTCCTCGTCCGCGGGCGAGGGGTCGATCGCGTGGAATCCCCAGTAGCAGAAGGCCGCGCGGAAGCGCTTGCCCCCGCGGACCGAGACCCGGGCCTCCTCGATCAGCCGGGCCGCGTCGTCGCCGAGCGCGGCGAGCCGTGCGGCCTGCTCGTCGAGGAAGGAGTCGAGGGCGGACTGGACGCGCTCGCGGAACCCGGCGCTGTCCCAACCACTCCCCGTCTGCGTCACGCCGACGAGACTAGTCAGTGGACAACGCCCGTCCCCGCCCGCCCCCGTCCCTAGACTTTCGGCCATGGGAACCGGACGTGGACGCAGCATGGCCGAGCTCATCGGGGGCGGGGATCGGTCGTTCTCCTTCGAGTTCTTCCCGCCCAAGGACGCCGAGGGCGAGGAGCGGCTGTGGCGCGCGATCGCAGCGCTGGAGCCCTACCAGCCGACGTTCGTCTCGGTGACGTACGGCGCGGGCGGGTCGACCCGCGACTCGACCGTGCGGATCACGAGCCGAATCGCGCACGAGACCTCCCTGACCCCGATGGCGCACCTCACCTGCGTCGGTCACACCCGCGAGGAGCTCGAGTGCATCCTCGACACCTACGCCGAGGCGGGGGTGCACCACGTCATGGCCCTGCGCGGCGACCCGGAGGGCGGCCCGCGCGGGGAGTGGACGCCGACCCCAGGTGGCCTGACCCACGCCGACGAGCTGGTCGCCCTCGCGCACCGGCGCGGTGACTTCCGCATCGGCGTCGCGGCCTTCCCCGAGGGCCACCCCTCGGCGGAGTCGCTGGACCACGACGCCGACGTGCTGGTCGCCAAGGCGCGGGCGGGTGCGGAGTTCGCGGTGACCCAGATGTTCTTCCGGGCCGCGGACTACTTCGCCCTCGTCGAGCGGGTGCGCGACCGCGGCGTCGACATCCCGATCGTGCCGGGGATCATGCCGATCCTGAACCTCAGCGCCATTCGCCGCCAGGGCGAGCTGATCGGCGCCGAGGTGCCGCCCGAGGTCGTCGAGCGGATCTCCGCCCACGACGGCGACGCCGCCGCGGTCCGCGCCGAGGGCATCGCCGTCGCCGCCGAGCTGTGCGAGGAGCTGCTCGAGGGCGGGGCGCCCGGCCTGCACTTCTACACGCTCAACTTCTCCAAGGCGACGCTGGAGATCTTCGCGGCGCTCAACGTCACCTGCTGAGCAGTGGGTTGTGTCCGGCTGGCGACGCGTCGGCAGTGACTCACGCCGGCCCGATCGCCTGCGCCACCAGCGCGGCCGACAGCCCCACGTAGGGCAGCCCTCCGCCCGGGGTCGCGTGCGCGCCGGCGGCATAGACGCCGGGCACCGGCGTCGTGGGCCCCAGCCGCTGCCGCACCGTCGCGCGGCCCTGCCACAGCACACCGTGCGGTGAGCCGCCCCACTCCTCGACCAGCTGCCGCGGCGTGCGGTCGAGACGCACCACCACGTTCTTGCGTACGTCGATCTCCTCGCGCGCGAGCGCCCGCAGCAGGTCCTCGGCCAGGCGCCCGCGCCCGTGCACGGTCCACGCCGCACAGCCGTCGGGGGCGCGGCCGCCCGTCCGCACGACCAGCAGCGGGTCGCCGTGCACCACGACCTCGTGGGGAAGGTCGGGCACGTCGCCCTCGAGCCCGAGGTAGGAGACCACCGGCGGGATGGCCGGCATCGTGCGGACCACGTGCGGGGCGAGCGCCGGCAGTCGCCGCGGGTCGACCGCGCACACGATGGCGTCGGCCGCGATCTCGCCCGCGTCGGTCGCGACGGCCACGGCCCGTCCGCCGCGGAGCACGATGTCGCGCACGTCGGTCCCGGTCAGCACGGTCACCTTGCGGGTCACGAGCCGCTCGGCGAGCGCCGTACCGAGTCGCGGCATGCCGCCCTCGACGGTCCAGCAGCCGAAGCGCTGCTCCAGGTAGGCCACCAGGCCGGCCCAGGCCGGGACGTTGCGCAGGTCGTGGCCCTCGGCGACGAAGGGGTGCCCGGCCACCAGTCGCAGTCGCTCGTCCTTGAACGTCTTGCGCAGCCTCTTGTGCAGCACCTCGCGGCTGTCCAGCCGCGAGGCCACGTCGCGGGGGAGCGCGTCCGGCGTCCACGGCTGCTCGAAGTAGCCGCGGCGCAGCACCTCCCAGTCATCGGCGTACGACGCCACGTGGTCGGCCCAGCGCAGCCCCAGGCCCGGCTCGAGCTCGTCGAACGCCGCGATCTGCGCGGCCCGCGACCCGCCCGGCAGCCGGACGGACGTGCCGTCGTCGAAGCGGTGCTCGCGCACGACCTCGTGCTGCACCAGCTCCAGCTCGCGCTCCAGGGGGCGACCGGACTTGCGGAACAGGTCGCGCACCACCGCCGGCATCACCGTGGCCGTCGGGCCGGCGTCCCAGGCGAAGCCCTCCGAGGTCACCTCGGCGAGCGCGCCGCCCACCTGCGGCGAGCGCTCCACGAGCGTGACCTCGTGGCCGGTCTTGGCCAGCCGCACCGCCGATGCCAGGCCGCCGAAGCCACCGCCGACCACCACCACGCGCATGCGGTGGACCCTAGTGGGTCACCCGCGAACGCCTGGCCTGCCATCGCCGCCAGCCGCGGCGGACGAGCTTGGCGACGAACCACAGCATCAGCAGCCCGAGGGCGAGCAGCACCCCGGCGACGGCGGCCGCGGCCCGCGGGTGGTCGATGGCGAACCAGACCACGCCCAGCACCGCGACGTCCTCCAGGACGCTGGCGGTGATGTTGGTGACCGGCTCGGGGGAGGAGTTGATCGCGAGCCGGCCGCCCGCCTTGACCAGGTGGGAGGCCAGCGCGGTGCCGCCGCCGACCGAGCCCGCGACGGCCTGCTGCAGCGTGTCGGCGTCCCCCGCCAGCAGCACGCCGATCACCGCGCCCGCGGTCGGCCGGATCGCGGTCGAGACGACGTCCCACGTCGAGTCGACGTAGGGGATCTTGTCGGCCACGAACTCGAACGCGTAGAGGAAGAACGCCACCCCCAGCACGTCCCACCGGCCCAGCGCGTCGGGGATCTGCGGGGAGTCGCTGACCCGGTCGCCGATCCCGAGCACGAGGACGACGAGGTAGGTGTTGACGCCGCTGGCCCAGCCGCTCGAGAACACCAGGGGCAGCGAGTCCACCGCTCAGGCCTCCGCGGACACGACGCGGTCGAGCGAGTCCGCGTCCCGGCCGATCACGGTGGTGCCGTCGGCGGCGGTGATGATCGGGCGCTGGATGGCGCGCGGGTGGGCGGCCAGCGCGGCCAGCCACTCGTCGCGGCGGGAGGCGTCGCGGGGGAGGTCGATCCCCTCCTCGGCGGCCTCCTTGTCGCGGGCCACGTCCCAGGGCTCGAGCCCCATGCGGGCCACGACCTCGCCGAGCTCGGCCGCCGTCGGCGGCTCGTCGAGGTAGCGGCGCACGGTGAAGTCCACGCCGGCCGCCTCCAGCTCGGAGACCGCGGTCCGGCACTTGGAGCAGGCGGGGTTGAGCCAGATCTCCATCACTCCACCTCGATCACGGTCGCGCCGGTCAGGGCGAGCAGCTCGTCGAAGGTGGTCGAGAACACGGCTGCGGGGTGACCTGCGGCGGCCCACACCACGTCGTACCGCTGGAGCCACGGGTCGAGGTACGTCGGCACCGGCGCCGGGTGGCCGATGGGGGAGACCCCGCCGATGACCTGCCCGGTGTGCTCGCGGACGAACTCCGGCGTGGCCCGGGTGAGTGCCGGGACCCCGATCCGCTCCGCCACCGCGGTCGTGTCGACCCGGTGGGCGCCGGAGGTCAGGATCAGCACCGGCGCGCCGCCGGCGTCGAAGAGCAGGCTGTTGGCGATCGCGCCGACCTCGCAGCCGAGGGCCTGCGCCGCGAGTGCGGCCGTGTGGACCGAGTCGGGCAGAATGACCACCTCACCGGCGCCGTCCCGGCGGCGGTGCTCGTCTCGAAATAGCGTGATCGTCGGGTGCTCGCTGGTCATACTGCGACCCTAGCGAGACCGGGTGCGCCCCCGGCAGCGAGACTGGCGCGAGACTGGTGGGGCAGATCGGGGGATCGCCCGGAAGGAGTTCGCATGATTCGGCAGCAGCCGCAGTCGGTGACCAACGCGGTCCGGGTCCTGCTCGCCCAGGTCGCCATGAGCGGCCTGACCGCCGTCCTGACCGTCGTTTTCAAGGACGAGCTGGTGGACTCCTGGGCCTCCGGGCGCGACGAGCTCAGCACCACCGTCCAGCCGCCGGCGTTCGTGCCGGTCGCGATCGTGCTGTTCTTCGTGTTCGCCGGCCTGGCCGGCGTGCTGATCGCGTTCTTCCGCGAGGGCCACAACTGGGCCCGCCTCTCGCTCACCGCCCTGGTCGCCTTCATGGCCGTGGCCACCCTGGCCGGCCTCCGGACCAGCCCGCCGACCCTGTTCCTGGTGCTCTCGCTGGTCGCGGTCGTGCTCGACGCCGCCCTGCTCTACTTCATGTGGCACCGCGACACCAGCCGCTACATCCGCGGCGCCTGGCTGGCCACCCACTCCACGGAGCCCTCCACCCGCTCCTGAGCCGTCCCCGAGAACGTGTCCGGACACGTCCTCGTCATTCCTTGACGGACTGTCCGTGGCCGGGTGTACCGTTCATGGTGTTCGAACACGCGTTCGAACGCCACCCGGCAGGGGCGACCTCGACCCCCGTCCCTGCCGGGTCCGGGGGTCGACCGGTGCAGTGCGGTGCCTGCTGTGGGAGAGAGGACGACCAGGTGAGGCGGTACGACGACCCCGTCGAGGTGCGCAAGGGCTGGGTGACCGGCATGGAGGGCCCCGAGCAGTTCCTGTGGCACGGGCGGCTGTGGAAGGTGCGGGCGGTGCTCGCCCACTGGGTGGAGACGGCACCGTGGTGGCAGTCCTCGGGGGCCCGGGCGGTGATCGGCTCCGACGAGCCCCGGTCCGACGGTGGCACGGCGCTGGCCGCCGACCTGCTCGTCGAGCGCGAGCTGTGGCGGGTGGAGGCCGGCCGCGGGTCCGACAGGGGTGGGGTCTTCGACCTCTCCTTCGACTGGAGCGACGGCTGCTGGCAGCTCGTCGGCTGTGAGGACTGAGGTGACCGTGATGAACGCTCCCAATCCCTACGCCCTGCCCGCGACCACCCACTCCTACCTCGCCCGGGCGGCGGAGTCGCTGAGCGAGGCGATCGGCGCCCGCGAGGTGCCGACCCGCTATGCCTGCGCCCACGTCGCCGCGCTCCGGGCCGCGGCAGCCCTGCTGGCTGCCCGCGCCCATCCGGCGCCCCAGCGGCGCCGCCCCCAGAAGAACGCCTGGGTGCTGCTGGCCGAGGTGGCTCCCGAGCTCGAGGAGTGGGCCCGGTTCTTCGCCGCCGGCGCCGGCAAGCGGGCCGCGGCCGAGGCCGGCTCGACCCGGGCCGTCAGCGAGCGCGAGGCCGACGACCTGGTCCGCGACGCCGACCGGTTCCTGGCCGTCGTGGAGTCCTCGTTGGGGCTGGTGCCCCACGCCCAGACCCAGCGGAGCTCGGTGGTGACGCGGGCCGTCGGCTAGGTCGCTCCGGCCGGGTGATCCGCCCCGCGAGCGGTGCTAGGCTTTGAACATGTTCGAACACCTGTTCGAACGCATCCAGCAGGGGTCGAGCCGGCTGAGAGGCGGTCCCACCCCGTGCCCGACCCGTTCCCCCATCTCCACGTGGCCTCCGGCTACTCCCTGCAATACGGAGCCTCGCACCCGCACACGCTCGTCGAACGGGCGGTGGAGCAGGAGATGGACACCCTGGCGCTCACCGACCGCGACGGCACCTACGGCGCGGTGAAGTTCGCCAAGGCCTGCCTGTCCGGGGGAGTGCGGCCGGTGCTCGGGGTCGACCTCGCCCACCTCCCGACCCAGGCAACGGACGTCCGGCGGACGCGCACCCCCGTCCGCGGCGGGGCGTTCCGCGACCCGCGGCTGCCCCGGGTCACCTTCCTGGCCGCGGCCGGCGGACCGGGCGGCGGCCGGGCCGGGTGGGCGGCGGTGTGCCGACTGGTCTCGGCCACCCACCTCTCCGGCGAGCGCGGCACCCCCGTCCTCGACCTCGACCTGCTCGCCCGCGAGCTCGCCGGGCCGCTGGGCGCGGGGCAGCTGGTGGTGCTGCTCGGTCCGGGCTCGGAGGTGGGCGCGGCCGCGACCCGGCGCCGCGACGACCTGGCCGAGGCCGCCCTGGCGCGCTGGCGCGCGCTGGTCCCGGCCGAGAACCTCCTGGTCGAGCTGGTCTCCCACCGGCTCCCCGGCAGCCGGTCCGGCGGCGGCTGGGGCCCGGGCACCACCCCGCACGCCGCCCGGATGGCCGGCGTGGCCCGCCGGGCCGGCCTCGGCACGATCCTGTCCAACGCGGTCCGCTACGCCGACCGCCGCGACGCCCCCACCATCGACGTCCTCGACGCGGCCCGCCGGCTGGTCGCGCTCGGCTCCGCCGACCTGCGCCACATCGGCCCCGACGCGTTCCGCGGCAACGCCGAGGGCTTCCTCAAGTCCGGCAAGCAGATGCAGGAGGTCGCCGAGGAGATCGCCCGGACGGCCGGCCTGGGCGACCCCGCCCGCGAGGCCCGGCAGCTGCTGGCCCGCACCCGCGCGGTCGCCGACCGGTGCGCCCTGGACCCACGGGCCGACCTGGGCCTGGGCGAGGTGCACTTCCCCGAGTTCACCCTGTCCGGGGAAGGGGCGAGCGCCGACGTCCTGCTCCGCGCCCGCTGCGAGGGCGCGATCGGCGACCGCTACGGCTCGGCCCCGCGCCAGCGCATCTGGAAGCGGCTCGACGACGAGCTCGAGACGATCCGCACCCTGGGCTACGCCTCCTACTTCCTCACCGTCGGCGACGTCACCGACCTGATCCGGGAGATGGGGGTGCGGTGCGCGGCCCGCGGGTCGGGCGCCGGCAGCCTGGTCAACTACCTGCTCGGCATCTCCGGCGTCGACCCGATCCGCCACGGCCTGCTCATGGAGCGCTTCCTCTCCCCGCTGCGCCGGGCGCTGCCCGACATCGACGTCGACGTGGAGTCCGCACGCCGGCTCGAGGTCTACACCGCGATCCTCGACCAGTACGGCGGTGAGCGCTGCGTCTGCGTCTCGATGATGGACACCTACCGGGTCCGCCACGCCGTCCGCGACGTCGGCGCCGCGCTCGGCATGCCCCCGGGCGAGACCGATGCGATCGCCAAGGCCTTCCCGCACATCCGCGCCCGCGACGCCCGGGCCGCGCTGCGCGAGCTGCCCGAGCTGCGCGCCAGCGGCCTGGGCGAGGAGCGCCTCGACCTGATGTTCGGGCTGGTGGAGCGGCTCGACGGGTTGCCGCGCCACATCGCCGTGCACCCGTGCGGGGTGCTGCTCTCCGACGCCACCCTGCTCGACCGCACCCCCGTCGAGGCGTCGTACGCCGGCTTCCCGATGAGCCAGTTCGACAAGGACGACGTGGAGGACCTCGGGCTGCTCAAGCTCGACGTGCTCGGCATCCGGATGCAGTCCTCGATGGCGCACGCGCTCGCCGAGATCCAGCGGGTCGACGACGTGGTGGTCGACCTCGACGACGAGGAGCAGGTGCCCTTCGACGACCCCGCGACCTACGCGATGATCTCGGCCGCCAAGACCCTGGGCGTCTTCCAGATCGAGTCGCCGGGGCAGCGCGAGCTGGTCGGCAAGTCCGGCATCGAGAGCTTCGAGGACATCATCACCGACATCTCGCTGTTCCGGCCCGGGCCGGTCAAGAGCGACATGATCACCCCCTACCTCGAGGCCAAGCAGGGCTGGAAGGCACCGGTCTACCTCCACGACGACCTGCGCCCGATCCTGGGGCAGACCCGGGGCGTGGTGGTCTTCCACGAGCAGGTCATCGAGATGATCGCGCGGTTCGCGCGGGTCTCCTACGCCGAGGCCGACGAGCGCCGCCGCGCGCTCGGCGACGTCGAGGGGATGGCCGAGACCAGGCTCTGGTTCTTCCCGCGCGCGCTCGCCCACGGCTACCCCCTCCGGGTGGTCGAGGACGTCTGGAAGGTCCTCGAGGCGTTCGCGTCGTTCGGGTTCTGCAAGGCCCACGCGGCGGCGTTCGCGCTGCCGACCTACCAGTCCGCCTGGCTCAAGGCGCACTGGCCGGCCCACTTCATCGCCGGCCTCCTCACCCACGACCCCGGCATGTACCCCAAGCGCCTGATCCTCGACGACGCCCGCCAGCTCGGCATCGCCGTCCTCGGCCTCGACGTCAACACCAGCGAGCAGACCTACGTCGTGGAGAAGCTTCCGTCCCCGGTGGTCGAGCCTGCCGAGACCCCCTACGGCATCCGGCTGGCCCTGGCCGAGGTCAAGGGGATCAACGAGGGGGAGGTGGAGCGGGTCGTCGCGGCCCGGCCCTACCACTCGCTCACCGACTTCTGGCACCGCGCGCGGGTCTCCCGGCCGATCGCCGAGCGGCTGGTGCTGGCCGGCGGGTTCGACTCCGTCTACGGCATCGGCACCAGCTCCGAGGGGGTCGGCCGGCGCGGCCGGGTCACCCGCCGCGACCTGCTGCTGCAGGTGGCCGAGCTCGACCGCCACGCCCGGGCCGTCGAGCGCGCCGGTCGTGGTCGCGGGCTGGCCGGCCGGCGGCCCACCGCCGCGGGGGGCAGCGCCCCCGGCTCCCGGGCCCGGACCGTCGCCGACCAGGCCGCGGTCCGCAACAGCTCCGACCCGCTGGAGCGTGAGGCCGCGCCCAGCACCGAGCGGCACGCCCTGGCCGACCAGGGTGTGTGGGCGCGGGCCGCCGCGCAGTCGCGCGCCACCGCAGCCCCGCGGCCGGTCACCTCGGTCCAGCTCGCCCTCGACCTCGGCGACGAGCCGGGGGAGGGCGAGGTCTCCGGGCTGCCCGAGCTGTCCCCGCAGGAGCGGATGAACGCCGAGCTGGAGATCCTCGGGCTCGACGCGAGCCGGCACGTCGTCGAGACCTACGCGACCTTCCTGCGCCAGCTCGGCACCACCCGCAGCAGCGAGCTGCTCCAGCGCCGCAGCAAGTCCGAGCTCCTGGTCGCGGGGGTCAAGGTCGCCACCCAGACCCCGCCGATCCGCTCCGGCCGACGGGTCATCTTCCTGACCCTCGACGACTCCACGGGGCCGGTCGACGCGACGTTCTTCGAGGACGCCCAGGGTCCCTACGCCGCCACCGTCTTCCACTCCTGGCTGCTCGTGGTCCGCGGCGAGCTGCGCCGCACCGGCCACCGGGGTGTCTCCCTGCGCGCCACCGGCTGCTGGGCGCTGCCCGAGCTGTTCGCCCTGTGGCAGTCCCACGGTGCCGGCGAGGCCGGCATCGAGGCGGTCCGCGCGGCGATGGCCGTCGTGCCCGCGGGCTTCGGGGTCGAGGAGCCCGAGCGCCGCCGGGTGCTGGTGCACTCCAGCGGCTTCCGGATGTCGCCCTACTCCGACATCAAGCCCGCCGGCGAGGAGACGAAGGACGTGGCACGCAAGCTGTGGCACCGCAGTCCCGGGAGCGCGGGATGACTCACCGGATGACCGACTCCCACCCGCCACTAGGGTGTGACGCATGCCAGCCAGCGACCGGCCCAGCGACCGTCCCAGCGAGCGCCGGGGCGCCGCCCGCACCGCCGTGGTGTGGGAGGGCCTGCGCCCGGTCCTCGAGGACGTCGCCGCCCGCGACGTGCTCGACATCGGCGGCGGCACCGGCGGCTTCGCCGCCCGGGTCGCCGAGCTCGGCCACCGGGTCACCGTCGTCGACCCCAGCCCCGACGCGCTCGCCGCGCTCGACCGCCGGGCCCGCGAGCTCGGCGTCGAGGTCCGCGGCCAGCAGGGCGACCTGTCGACCCTGCTCGACGTCACCGGACCCGACAGCGCCGACGTGGTGCTCTGCCACGGCGTCCTCGAGGTGGTCGAGGACCCCGCCGCCGCGCTGGCCACGATCCGCGAGGTGCTCCGCCCCGGCGGCACCCTCAGCCTGCTGGTCGCCCAGCGGCACGCCGCCGTCATCGCGCGCGCCATGGCCGGCCACTTCCAGCAGGCCCTCGGCCTCCTCGACGCGACCGCGCCCACGGGCCGGGCGGGTCGCCGGTTCACCCACGACGAGATCGTCGGTCTGCTCGCCGGCGCCGGCTTCGCCCCGGCCTCGGTGCACGGCATCCGGGTCTTCGCCGACCTGGTCCCCGGCTCGCTGCTCGACCTCGAGCCCGGTGCCACCGCGTCCCTGGTCGAGCTCGAGCACGCCGTGGCCACCCGCCCGGAGTTCCACCCCCTCGCCGCGCAGCTGCACCTCATCGCACAGTAGGGCCGGTCACCGAGGGGGTCACCATGGGTGATCGGTCCTCCGCCTGCTCGATCCTGCACGTCGACATGGACGCTTTTTATGCCTCCGTGGCGACCCGCGACCGCCCCGACCTGCAGCACGTCCCCGTGATCGTCGGCGGCGGACACCGCGGCGTGGTGCTCTCGGCCAACTACCTCGCCCGCCAGTACGGCGTCCGCTCGGCGATGCCCAACACCCGCGCCCGGAGGCTGTGCCCGCAGGCGGTGGTCGTGCCGCCCGACTACGACCTGTTCGGCCAGGTGTCGTCCTCGGTGATGGAGAACTTCCGCCGGGTCACCCCACTGGTCGAGGTGCTCTCGATGGACGAGGCGTTCCTCGATGTCCGCGGCTCGGTCCGGCGACTCGGCACGCCCCTGCAGATCGCCGAGCAGCTGCGCGCCACCATCCACGACGAGCAGGGCGTGACCTGCTCGGTCGGGGTGGCGTCCTCGGTCTCGGTCGCCAAGCTGGCCAGCCGCCGGGCCAAGCCCGACGGCGTGGTGGTCGTGCCGCCCGAGGAGGTCACCTCCTTCCTGCACCCCCTCGACGTGGGCGAGCTCTATGGCGTGGGGGAGAAGACCCAGGCGATGCTGCACCGGCTGGGGTTGATCACCGTCGGCGACGTCGCCCACACCCCCCTGCGCACCCTCCAGCGCGCGGTCGGCGAGGGCCTGGGTGCCCACCTCCACGAGCTGGCCTGGGGCACCGACCGGCGTGCGATCGTCGCGCGCAACGTCTCGGCCTTCGGCGGGGGCGACCCCGACAAGTCGATGGGCGCCCAGGAGACCTTCGGCCGCGACACCGACGACCGCGAGGTGATCCTGCGCGAGCTGCTCCGGCTCACCGCCAAGGTCACCAGCCGGATGCGGGTCGCCGGCGTCGCCGGCCGCACGGTCGCGATCACGGTCCGGTTCGCCGACTTCACCACCATCACCCGCTCCAGGACCCTGCCCGAGGCGACCGACGTGACCCAGGAGATCTACCGCACCGCCACCGGCCTGTACGACGCCCTCGGCCTCCAGCGCGCCCGGCTGCGACTGGTCGGGGTGCGGGTCGAGGGCCTGGTCCCGCGCGGGACGGTCCACCGCCAGCTGGTGCTGGGCGAGCGCGAGCGGGGCTGGTCCGACGCCGACCGGGCGGTCGACCGGGCGACCCTGCGCTTCGGTTCCGCGGCCGTCCGGCCGGCCAGCCTGCTGTCCTGACGGTGCCGGACCCCTGCCGCGGCACGGCTTCGACACCGCCCCGACACGGCCGGAGACGACTCGTGCATCACTTCGGTGGTGAAATTCCACAACCCGCCTACCGAGATGCCCGGCCCCTGCCTAGACTTGAGTGCACGGTAGCCACTTCGACACCTGTCGACGGCTGTCCCGCATCTACCCAGGGAGGACCGGTGCCGCTCTCCGAAGAGGAGCTCCGACTGCTCGAGCAGATGGAGCGCGCTCTCGTCGAAGAGGACCCCAAGCTCGCCTCCACCCTGCGCGGCACCTCGCTCCGGCGGTCCGCCCGTCGGCGCGCGATCGTGGCGGGGGTCGTGTTCGCGATCGGCGTCGCGGTCCTGATGGCCGGTGCGGTGCTCTCCGGCGACAACCCCAAGTTCTGGGCTCTCGGCATCGCCGGCTTCGTGATCATGCTGGGTTCCGCCACCGTCGCGGTCACCTCGCTCCGCAGCCAGCAGGCCGTCCAGCACGGCCACCCCGACCCGCGCGCGGCCGGTCACGCGACCCACGGGTTCACCGTCATCGACGGCGGCCGCTCCGGCCGTGGCCGTCGCAACCGCCGCCCCTCCCACGCTCCCTTCATGGAGCGCATGGAGCAGCGCTGGCGTCGTCGCCGCGACGAGAACAACGGCTTCTAGGCCCGACCTCTCAGCAGACGTCAGCAGACGTCAGACGACGTCAGCCCACGTGGTCGACGACCCCGCCGTATCTCGTCTCCTCCGGCCGCGGTGCCACGCCGACCGCGCGACGCGCGTCCTTGGTGAGCACCGACCGCGGCCACCACTCGGCCCGGCGCCGGGCGCCCCGCGACGCGCCGCCCTCGAGCGCGGCGACGCAGGTCTCGGCCTCGGTCCGCAGCGCGGCTGACCCGGCGCCGTCGCCCCCGCGGGCGTAGCGCAGCAGCTCCAGGGCGCGCACGATCCGGTCCAGGCACTGCACCGCTCCCGGCGCGACCGCGGGACCGTGCGCGGGCCGCTCGTCGCCGCCGGACCCGACCGGGGCGCCGAGGAACTCCACCAGCACGTCCCGCGTCTCGCGCGGGGACCGGGCCTCGGGCCAGGGCACGCCGAGGTCCAGGGCGGTCGCCCGCAACTCGGCCCAGGCGTCCTCCGGGCCGCCGGCCAGCCGGAGCTGGCGGCGCCGACGGCGCAGGAAGCGGGGCAGCACCAGCAGCGCGGCGACCAGCGCCAGTGCGGCCAGGCCGCCGGCCACGGGAGCCCACGGGAACGGGGCGACCGTGTCACCCCGGGCGGACGCCTTGTCGGCCGACGGGCTCGCCGACGCCTGGCTGCTGGAGCCGCGGCTCGGCAGGCCGTTCTCCGGGACCGCCGTCGAGCCGATGGTCGGGTCCAGGACCGGCACGTCCTGGGTGGTGTACGACGGCACGGTCCGCGCGCGCTCGGACGGGGTCGGCTCGAAGCGCACCCAGCCGGAGCCCGGGAAGAACAGCTCGGGCCAGGCGTGCAGGTCGTAGGAGGAGTACTCGTAGGTCTGCGGGCTGACCTGGCGCGGCAGCAGGAAGCCGACAGCCACCCGCGCGGGGATGCCGAGCTCGCGGGCCATCACGGCCATGGCCGAGGCGAACTGCTCGCAGTAGCCGGTCCGGCCGCCGTCGCCGGTGCTGAGGAAGGAGACCAGCTCGTCGGTGCCGTTGCCGACCGCGGAGTGCAGGTCGTAGGTGAAGCCGCCGGTCTCGCGGAACCAGCGCTGCAGCGCGACGGCCTTCTCGAAGCGGCTCGGGGCCTCGCGGGTGACCTCCTGTGCCAGCTGGCGCACCAGCACCGGGATGCCGGTGGGGAGCTGGACGAAGTCCTTGCTGACCTGGCCGGCCGACGACGGGGCGAGCGCCAGCGCCGAGGCCTCGACGTTCAGCTTCACCGCGGTCATCGTGTAGTGCATGCCGGCCGTGGTCAGGTCCTTGTCGCCGGCGATGAAGTCCATCGTCGAGGTGTCGTAGCGCCAGTCGCCGTCGGCCTGGATGTTGCTGATGGGGAACTGCGTCGGCAGCCAGGTCGAGTCGAACGCGTCCTCGATCGTGACGTCGTAGTTGTAGGTCGTGCGGGCGACCGCCGACGAGACCCCCTGCAGCGGCGGCATGTCGCCGTCGGGCAGGTTGTTGGTCGGGACGGTGCGGTCGCCGGACGTCCACTCGTTGTCGTTGAAGCGGTCGAGCACCGAGATCCGCAGGTACGACGGGTTCGGGTCGTCGGTCGTGACGCGCACGACCGGGAAGTCGGCGCCGCGCACCAGGTCGCGGCGCAGGTCGGTCATGGGGTTCTCGATGCTGATCTCGTCGTTCCCGCCGGGGCCCTGCCCGAGGTTGAACAGGTGCACGCCGAAGGTCGGGACCAGGAACGGCACGAAGACCGCCAGGGCGGTGGCCACCCCACCGATGGTCGTCGCGCTGGTCTTGATCGCGCCGGTGCGCACGCCGAAGCCGGTGGGGTCCGCGGTGGCGGGGTCCTCGCCGAGCGGCCGGCCCCAGCGGGCCACCGCCTCGTTCTCCTGGAGGAACAGCAGGCCGAGGAAGCCGGCGGCGGTCGCGGCGAAGACCCACCAGGTCACGCCGCCTCCGAGCAGGCTCACCGGGATGCTGTAGACCATCAGCAGCGGCAGGCCGGCCAGGGGCACCCGGCGGAGCGTGCAGGCGAGCGCGTCGACCAGCAGCACGCAGAGGAGGCCGCCGGCGATCAGCAGCGGATGGACGCCCGGCGCGTGCGCCGGCACCGGGGCGGCGTACGTCTGGGAGGAGTCGACGGCGGCCCGGAACGCGTCGAGGAGGCGGGAGTAGGCCGGACCGACGGGCACCGGCGAGCCGCACAGCATCGCGGAGGCGACCATCCCGCCGACGAGCGCCTGGAGGCCCAGGACGGCCGGCCAGGGCGCCCGCCACCACCGGGCCAGGGCGCCGATGCCGGCCACCAGCGCGGCGAGCACGAAGAGCGGGCCGAGGAAGCGGCCGGGCATCTGCGTGAAGCCGCGCCACGACCACATCGCCACCCACGTGGTGAGGGCGGCGGCCCCGGCCAGCGAGAGCTGGGAGCCCAGGCCCCCGCGCATCCTGCTCATCGGGCCGCCTGGGGTGCGGGCGGGGCGCCGAGCCCGCCGACCATCGAGGAGGTGGGGCCGCTGCGGCCGAGGTCCTGCCAGACGGAGTCGAGCCGGTCGCGGGGACGCAGGGGCGTGACCCGCCAGCCCTGCTGGGCCAGCGCACCGGAGGCGTCGCCCGGCGCGGCGTTGGGCGAGACCCAGGCGTCGACGTCGAGGGCGATGGCCATCGCGGAGCCGGCGTGCAGCTGCATCCGCCTGATCACGGGTACGTCGATCGCCTCGACGGCACCGAACACCGCGACGGTCAGGCCCCCGTGGGTGCCCTCGGCGAGCCAGGCCGTGTCGAGCTGCGGCTGGTGGACGGCCTGGACGACGGCGAGCGCCTCGAGCAGCGGGCCGGTGTTGAGGTCCGCGTCGCGGAAGTGCCAGGCGGAGCTGGGGTCCTCGCCCGTCGCGGTGACGAGCCGGACGGTGAAGCCGCGGTGCGAGAGGTGGACCGCGATCGACGCGGCGGCGGAGACGGCAGCCTCGAGGGAGGAGGCGATGCCCTGGCCCCGGTGCGAGCGCAGCCGGTTGTCGAGGAAGAGCGTGGCCCGCGACTGCCAGGGCTGCTCCTCGCGGCGCACCATCAGCTCGCCGACCCGGGCCGAGCTGCGCCAGTGCACGCGACGCAGGTCGTCGCCGCGGCGGTACTCGCGCACGGTGACGTCCTCGGCCGAGCCGGTGGCGAAGGCCCGCGGCCGGTTGTCACCGGAGCCGGTCCAGGCGCCGCCGAGGGGGATGTTGGGCAGCGGCACGGTGCGTGGGGTGACGGTCAGCGGCACGGTGGTGCGGAAGGCGCGGCCGAGCTCGATCAGCCCGAAGGGGTCGCTGACGCGCACCGACATCGGGCCGATCTCGAAGCGGCCCCGGACGTCGGAGCGCACCTGGTAGGTGACGTGCCGGCGCCAGCCGTGGCCGATGCCCTCGAGCACGAAGCGCGGGCGGGTGCCCAGCACGTAGGGGACGTGGTCCTCGAGCAGCAGCACGCCGCTGGGCGTGCGGCCCTCGTTGGTGAGGGCGAGGTTGACCCGCGCCGGCTGGCCGGCGGCGACCAGCTGGGGGGTGACGGTGCGGACCAGCGCGAGCTTGTAGCGGCTGCGCGACAGCACGAGGGCCGTGACCAGCGGCAGGGCCAGCACCAGCACACCGACCCGGGTCAGCGCGGGCTGGCCCAGGACGATCGCGCACACGATCGCCGTGATCCCGGCGGCGATGAACGCCCGTCCGCGGACGGTCAGCCCGGCAAGCGCCTCACGCACGGGTCCCCTCGGGCACCGGGACGCCCGCGACGATGCCGTCGAGGATCTGCGAGGTCGAGCGGCCGCTCATGGCGGCCTCGACGCTCGGCAGCAGCCGGTGCGCGAGGACGGGGCGGGCGAGGGTGTGCACGTCGTCGGGCAGGACGTAGTCGCGCCCGTGCATGGCCGCCATCGCCTTGGCGGCCCGCACCAGGTGGAGCGTCGCGCGCGGCGACGCGCCCAGGGTGAGCTCCTCGGACCGGCGGGTGGCCGAGGTCAGGTGCACGACGTAGCGCTGCACGGCCTCGGAGACGTAGACCTGGCCGACGATCTGGGAGAGCTTGCGAACCTCGGCGGCGTCGGTGACCGGCTCGAGGTCGTCGAGCGGGTTGCTGCCGGTGTGGGAGTTGAGCATCGCGATCTCGGCCGCCTCGACGGGGTAGCCGACCGAGACGCGCGCCATGAAGCGGTCGCGCTGGGCCTCGGGGAGGGCATAGGTGCCCTCCATCTCGATGGGGTTCTGGGTCGCGATCACCATGAAGGGCGTGTCGAGCTGGTAGGTCGCGTTGTCGACGGTGACCTGCCGCTCCTCCATGCACTCCAGCAGCGCCGACTGGGTCTTGGGCGAGGCGCGGTTGATCTCGTCGCCGACCACGATGTTGGCGAAGACGCCGCCCGGGCGGAACTCGAACTCCCGGCTGTTCTGGTTGAAGATCGAGACACCGGTGACGTCGGAGGGCAGCAGGTCCGGCGTGAACTGGATCCGCCGCACCGAGCAGTCGATGCTGCGCGCCAGCGCCTTGCTCAGCATCGTCTTGCCGACGCCGGGCACGTCCTCGATCAGCAGGTGCCCCTCGGCGAGCAGTACGACCAGTGTCGAGGAGACCACGTCCGGCTTGCCCTCGATGACCCGCTCGATGTTGGCCCGCACCCTGCCGACGACGCGTGCCAGCGTCTCGAGGTCCGCGCCGCCAGTGCTCCCAGAATCCACGCCCGATCCTTCCCCTGCCACCCGAGAACTGCCTCCACCCCTACGCATCCAACGGTAGGGCGTGCGCGAAACATACGCGCCCCCTGGCCGTACTGCATCTGACTCCCGCCATCACGGTTTGGTTGCGGATGCTGCCCGATTTCTGAGCGCGCGTTCCGGACGGCCATCCGATTCCCCACTTTTCGCTCCACTTCCCCCCACCACCGGCGCCCCGTTCTCCCCACCGGCGCTCCACTTCTCCTCCCCGGCCGCGGTACGGCGGCCGCCGTACGGCCCCTGACCTGCGCAAACACGTGAGGCAGGCGGTCGGCCAGGGCCCGCGCCGTCCGGGGGAGAGAGCCACGAGAAACACCGGAAACACGCTCACGACATGGGCGAATGTGGTTGACGGTGGAGGGAAGTGGAGTAAAGTGGTGCGCAGTGGAGGATCAGCCCGTTTCAGGGTGGGGGAGTGGAGGTGCTCGATGTTCTTCATGGGCACCTACACCCCCAAGCTCGACGAGAAGGGGCGGCTGTTCCTCCCGGCGAAGTTCAGGGACCAGCTTGCGGAGGGGCTCGTGGTGACCAGGGGGCAGGAGTTCTGCCTCACGGTCTGGCCGATGGCCGATTTCATGGAGCTCACCCGCAAGGCCCAGGAAGCGCCGGTGACGGTGAAGGGGGCGCGGGACTACACCCGCTTCCTGTTCGCCGGAGCCTCGGAGGAGAAGCCGGACAAGCAGGGCCGCATCACGATCACGCCGATGCTCCGCGAGTACGCCTCGCTCGAGCGGGACGTGGTGGTGATCGGGGTGATGAACCGGGTCGAGATCTGGGACCCGGCCAGGTGGCAGCAGTACAGCGCGGAGCAGGAGACGAAGTTCTCCGAGCTCAGCGAAGAGGTCTTCCCGGGGGTCTGAACACCTCCCGACACACATCGACCAGCAGCACCGAGGACAACAGCACAGCGATCCGCAGGACGAGGTCTCGGGCCCGCTCCCCGACCGTCTTCTGGGACACCTTCCCCGGCCCCAGACGACGACTTCCCACGAGGGAGCGGGCAGGGACCTGGTCCGGCGGATCACCACATTTCACGCAGTTTCGCGCAGCAGCAGACAACGGGGTCGAACTCATGAGCATCACGCCAGTGGCACCGGTACGCCGGGTGCGTCACCAGGCCCGGGAGGCGGCCGCGGTGATGGCCTTCTCGGCGGCGACCTCGTTCGGCCTGGCCACGGCGTTCCTCGTCCTCACGAGCCTGGGCCGGTAGGGCGCGACCATGAGCAGCCCCCGCCACGTCCCGGTCCTCCTCGACCGGGTCGTCGCTCTTCTGGCGCCCGCACTCGGGCACGAGGGAGCGACGATGATCGACGCCACGCTCGGCCTCGGCGGCCACAGCGAGGCCGTCCTGACCCGGCTCCCCGGCTCCCGCGTGATCGGGGTCGACCGCGACCCGGCCGCCCTGGCCCTGGCCGGCGAGCGCCTCGCGCCCTTCGGTGACCGGTTCACCCCCGTGCACGCGGTCTACGACGAGATCCCGGACGTCCTGGCCGGCCTCGGCCGCCGCAGCGTCGACGCCGTGCTCTTCGACCTCGGCGTCTCCTCCATGCAGCTCGACCTCCGCGAGCGCGGCTTCGCCTACGCCGAGGACGCGCCGCTGGACATGCGCATGGACAGCACCGTCGGCCAGACCGCCGCGGACGTCCTCAACACCTACGCCGTCGGCGACCTGACCCGCATCCTGCGCGACTACGGCGAGGAGAAGTTCGCGGCCAAGATCGCCCGCGCGATCGTCCGCGAGCGCGAGACCGAGCCGTGGAGCCGGTCGGGCCGCCTCGTCGAGCTGCTGTACGCCGAGATCCCGGCGCCGGCGCGACGCACCGGGGGACACCCGGCCAAGCGCACCTTCCAGGCCCTCCGCATGGAAGTCAACGACGAGCTGGCCGTGCTCCGCCGCGCGATGCCGGCCGCGATCGACGCGATCGCCGTCGGTGGCCGGGTCGTCGTGGAGTCCTACCACTCGCTCGAGGACCGCCTGGTCAAGCAGGCCTTCGCCGCCGCCACCAAGAGCGTCGTACCGCTCGACCTGCCGTTCGTGCCCGAGGGGAGCGAGCCGGCCCTGCGCCTGGTCACCCGCGGCAGCGAGAAGGCCGACGCCGGCGAGATCGAGGAGAACCCCCGCGCGGCCAGCGTCCGGCTGCGCGCCATCGAACGTGTCCGACCCGACGGCCCCACCAGTGGCCCGACCCGCAGAAGAGGAGAAGCGTGATGAGCAGTCCCGCCGTTCAGTTCCGCCAGCGCATGCCGCGCATCGCCGAGGCGGCGGTCGAGCGCGCCCGGCTCACGGTGGTGCCGCGACGACGCGTCCGCGCCCCGCGCATGCCCTTCGTCGCCCTGGTCAGCCTCGTGCTGCTCGGCGGCGTCATCGGCCTGCTCCTCTTCAACACCTCCATGCAGCAGGCGGCGTTCGCCACGACCGCGCTGGAGAACCAGGCCAGCACCCTGTCGGCCCGCCAGCTCACGCTGAAGATGGAGCTCGACGAGCTCCGCTCCCCGCAGCGCGTGGCCGACCAGGCCCGCCGGATGGGCATGGTCTACCCGCACAACCCGCTCTTCCTCGACCTGCGCAGCGGCAAGGTCAGTGGCGCCCCGTTCGTCTCCACCCCGGCCGACGGCCAGCCGATCTGGCCCGCCGTCCCGCCGAAGCCGCCGGTGCTCACGCCGACCCCGACGTACGTCGACCCTCCGGCTGACAGCACCACCGGCGCGTCGGACAACGCCGGCGCCTCCTCCAGCCACCAGAATGGCCACAACAGTCACAAGGGCAACAAGAACCCCTCCAAGCACACCCACCACTGAGACCGGAGTCGTCCGTGCGCCAGTCCCGCCGCCCCCAGCCGCGCCGCCCCCGGGGCAGCCGGCGTGGAGCGCCGCAGCTCCGGCTGCGGTTCGGCTTCATCGTCATCGCGATGGTGCTCTCGGTGTTCGGCGCCCGCCTGGTGCAGCTGCAGGGGATCGACCCCAACTCCTACGCCGCGATGGCGGCGGCCGAGGGCCTGGTCAACGTCGACCTGCCCGCGCAGCGCGGTGACATCCTGGACCGCAACGGCGAGCCGCTGGCCGACTCCGTGGCCGGCTACATGCTGGTGGCCGACCCCTACATGACGACCGACCAGGCGCCCGAGATGGCGAAGTTCCTCACCAACCGCCTGCACGTCGACTACTTCTCCACCCTCAAGAAGCTGCGCGCCGAGGGCAGCCGGTTCGAGTACATCGCCCGCCGGGTCCCCGCGACCCTGGCCACCGACGTGCTCACCGCCGCCCGCCACGAGGGCTTCGAGGGCCTCGACATCCGGCGCGACCCGGTCCGGGACTACCCGGCCGGCGACGTGGCCGCCAACATCATCGGCTTCCTCGGCACCGACGAGCCGCTGGCCGGCCTGGAGCGCACGTTCAACGCCCAGCTCGCCGGTAAGGACGGCTCGGCCCGCTACGAGGTCGGCGGCGGCAACCGGATCCCGCTCGGGGAGAGCACCATCACCGCGCCCGTCGAGGGCCAGGACCTGCACACCACCATCGACCGCGACCTGCAGTGGTACACCCAGCGCGTCCTGCGCCAGACCGTCGAGGACGCCCGCGGCGACTCCGGCATGGCCGTCGTGATGGACACCCTCACCGGTGAGCTGCTCTCGGTCGCCGACTACCCGACGTTCGACGCCAACAGCCCGCAGGAGTCGCCCAAGGCAGACCTGGGCTCGCGGTCCACCAGCGACGTCTACGAGCCCGGCTCGGTCGAGAAGGTGCTGACCCTCAGCTCGCTCATCGACGCCGGCAAGGTCACCGACAAGACCCGCCTGAAGGTGCCCGGGGAGCTCGACCGCGAGGACCGCGCGATCCACGACTGGTTCCCCCACGACCTGATCCGGCTGACCCTGGCGGGCGTGATCGCCAAGTCCTCCAACATCGGCACCGTCCTCGCCGCCGACAAGTTCAGGACCGGGCAGCTCTACGACTACCTGCGCTCCTTCGGCCTCGGTGAGCGCACCGACGTCGGGATGCGCGGCGAGTCGCCGGGCATCCTGCCCGCCAAGGCGCTGTGGACCCACCAGACCCAGGACCGCATCGCGTTCGGCCAGTCGCTGTCGGTCAACGCCGTGCAGATGGCCGCCGCGGTCAACACCATCGCCAACGGCGGCGTCCGCGTCTCGCCCAGCCTCGTCCGGGGCTCGGCCACCACCGACGACGGCCAGGTCGTCGGCACCGACCACACCAGGACGCACCGCGTGGTCAGCGAGCGGGCCGCCCACCAGATGATGCTGATGATGGAGCGCGTCCTCGACCCCGAGGACGGCGTCGCTCCCGGCGCGGCCGTCCCGGGCTACCGCGTCGCGGGCAAGACCGGCACGGCGCAGGCCGTCGGCGAGGCCTGTGGCTGCTACGACGGCACCTTCAACGTGTCGTTCGCCGGCTTCGCGCCGGCCGACAAGCCCCGCTTCACCGTCTACGTCGTGGTCAAGAACCCGCGCAACGGCGGTGGTGGCGGCTCGGTCGCCGGCCCGGCGTTCGCGAAGATCATGAGCTACGCGCTGCGCCGCTACGCGGTGCCGCCGACCGAGACCACGCCGAGCCACCTCCCGGTCGAGTGGTGATCCTCACGGGCCCCGCCAGCCGGTGGCCCGGGGCCCCCTTCCGGGGCGATAGCCTCGCCGCGTGGTGAGCGAGGAGACCCCGACCCGGCCGCGACGCCCGTTGAGCACCCCGCTCGGCGACCTCGTCGCCTGGCTCGAGACCCACGACGCGGACGTGTCGACGCGCGGGGACCTCGACGGCGTGGTGGTCACCGGCATCTCCCTGAGCTCCCAGCGCATCCGGCCCGGTGACGTGTACGCCGCCCTCCCGGGCGCCCGCGTCCACGGCATCGAGTTCGCCGCCGCGGCCGCCGAGGCCGGTGCCGTCGCGATCCTCACCGACCAGGACGGGGCGGCCAGCGACCCGGTCACCGACCTGCCGCTCGTCGTCGTCGGCTCGCCCCGCGCGCTGCTCGGCCGTTTCTCGGCCCGCGTCTACGGCGACCCCGCGACCTCGCTCCGGATGATCGGCGTGACCGGCACCCAGGGCAAGACCACCACCACGCGACTGCTCGAGAGCGGCCTGGAGCAGGCCGGCGTGCCCGCCGCCGTGATCGGCACGGTCGGCACCCGCGTCGGCGGCGCGGACGTCAAGACGCCACTGACCACGCCCGAGGCCCCTGACCTGCACGGCCTCTTCGCGATGATGCGCGAGCGCCACGTCGCCGCCTGTGCCATGGAGGTCTCCAGCCACGCGCTGGTCATGGGCCGCGTGGACGGGGTCGTCTTCGACGTCGCCGTCTTCACCAACTTCGGCCGTGACCACCTCGACTTCCACACCGACGTCGAGGACTACTTCCGCGCCAAGGCGTCCCTCTTCACCCCGCAGCGCGCCCGGCTCGGTCTGGTCAACGTCGACGACGAGCACGGTCGGCGCCTGGTCGAGGAGGCCACCATCCCGGTGCGGACCTTCTCGCTGACCGGCCGCGAGGCGCACTGGCAGGCGGTCGACGTCTACCTCAGCGCCACGGGCTCCCGCTTCACCGTGCTCGGCCCCGACGGGATCGCGGTCGACGCGGCCGTCGGGCTGCCCGGCGACTTCAACGTCGCCAACGGGCTGGCCGCGATCGCGGCGGCGGCGGAGGCCGGCTTCGACACCCGCCGGGTCGCCGAGGGCATCGCCACCGGCGGCGGCGTCCCCGGTCGGCTCGAGCGGATCGACGAGGGCCAGGACTACGTCGTGGTCGTCGACTACGCCCACAAGCCCGACGCGGTCGAGGCCGCCGTCCGCACGCTCCGGCCGCTCACCGACGGGCAGGTCATCGTCGTGATCGGCGCCGGCGGCGACCGCGATCCCGGCAAGCGGCCGATCATGGGCGAGATCGCGGCACGCCTGGCCGACGTGCTGGTCGTGACCGACGACAACCCGCGCACCGAGGACCCCGCCGCGATCCGCGCCGCCGTCCTGGCCGGCACCACCGCCGGGCCGGCGGAGGTCGTCGAGATCGGCGATCGACGCACTGCCGTGCGGGAGGCGGTCCGGCGCGCCCGCCCCGGCGACATCGTGCTCGTCGCCGGCAAGGGCCACGAAACGGGCCAGGAGGTCCAGGGCGTCGTGCACCCCTTCGATGACCGCGAGGTGGTCCGCGAGGCCATCCGGGAGGCCACCCGATGATTCCCATGACCCTCGCCGAGATCGCCGCCGTCGTCGACGGCAGCGTCTCCGGTGACCCCGACCTGCTCGTGCACGCCCCGGCGTACGTCGACAGCCGCAACCCCATCCAGGGCGGGCTGTTCGTGGCCGTGGTGGGGGAGCACGTCGACGGCCACGACTACGTCGAGGGCGCCCACGCCGTCCTCGGAAGCCGCTCCACCGGCGCCCCGTCCGTGCTCGTCGGCGACCCCGTCGCCGCACTGGGTCGCCTGGCCCGCCACGTGCTGGGCCGGATCGACACGACCGTCGTCGCGCTGACCGGGTCGCAGGGCAAGACGGGCACCAAGGACTACCTCGCGCAGGTGCTGGCCGCGGCCGGCCCGACCGTCGCGACCACGGGCAACAACAACAACGAGATCGGCGTCCCTCTCACCGTGCTGCGCGCCGACGCCGGCACCGCCCACCTCGTGGTCGAGATGGGTGCGCGCGGGGTCGGCCACATCGCCTACCTCTGCGGGATCGCACCGCCCCACGTCGCCGCCGTGCTCAACGTCGGCACCGCCCACATCGGCGAGTTCGGCAGCCGTGAGGCGATCGCGCAGGCCAAGGGCGAGATCGTCGAGGCGCTGCCCGACGGCGGGATCGCGGTGCTGGCGGCCGACGACGAGCTGGTCTCCGCCATGTCCGCGCGCACGCACGCGCGCGTGCTGACCTTCGGCACCACCGGCGACGTGGCCTGGCGCCACCTCGAGCTCGACGAGCTCGGGCGCCCGTCGTTCGAGCTCGGGCACGGCGGGGAGTGGCACCCGGTCCGTCTCGGCCAGGTCGGCGCCCACCAGGCTGCCAACGCCGCCGCCGCTGCGGCCATGGCGATCGCCGTCGGGCTGCCCCTCGCCGACGTCGCCCGCGCGCTGACCGACGCCACCGACTTCTCGCGCTGGCGGATGGAGGTCCACGAGCGCGCGGACGGCCTGGTCGTGGTCAACGACGCCTACAACGCCAACCCGGCCTCGATGGTGGCCGCCCTCGACGCCCTGGCCGCGATCGGCAGCCGCCGCGACGGCCGCACGGTGGCCGTCCTGGGGGAGATGAAGGAGCTCGGGGACGACGCGACCGAGGCCCACCTCGAGGTGGGGCGGCACGCCGCGGACGTCGGTGCCGACGTCGTCGTGGCCGTCGGCGACCCGGCCGACGGCATCGCGGCGGGCGCCGAGGCGACCCCCGGCTGGGGTGGCACGGCGGTCCGGGCGGCGGGGCGTGACGAGGCGCTCGCGTGGGTGCGCGAGAATGTCGCGGTCACCGACGTCGTCCTCGTGAAGGCGTCGCGCGGCGCCGCCCTCGAGGTCATCGCGGACGGACTGCTCGCCGACGTAAGCACTGACGACATCGACGGAGAGGGAAGCGCTCGATGAAGGCGATCCTGCTGGGCGGCGGCCTGGCGCTCCTCATCTCGCTGCTCGGCACCCGGGTGGCGATCCACTACTTCACCCAGTGGGGCTACGGGCAGGAGATCCGCGACGACGGACCCACCAGCCACCACACCAAGCGCGGCACGCCCACGATGGGCGGCGTGGTCATCATCTCGGCCACGGTCATCGCCTACTTCGCCGCCGAGCTGATCACGTGGACGGTCCCGTCGGCCTCGTCCCTGCTGCTGCTCTTCCTCTTCGTGGGGATGGGCCTGGTCGGCTTCGTCGACGACTTCATCAAGATCTCCAAGCAGCGCAGCCTGGGCCTGCGCAGCAAGGCGAAGATGATCGGCCAGACGATCGTCGGCGTCGTCTTCGGCATCCTGGCGATCAGTCCGGCCCTCAAGGACGACCGCGGCAAGATGCCGGCCTCCTTGCATGTCTCCTTCATCCGCGACTTCGACAGCTGGGCGCTGCCGGCGGTGCTCGTGGTCCTGCTGATCTGGCTGATGGTCACCGGCACGTCCAACGCCGTGAACCTCGCCGACGGCCTCGACGGGCTCGCGACGGGCGCCAGCGTGATGGTCTTCGGCGCCTACACGCTGGTCAACATCTGGCAGAACAACCAGAACTGCCGGATCTCCCCGGGCGCCAACTGCTACGACGTGCGCGACCCGCTCGACCTCGCGGTCGTGGCAGCGGCGATCACGGGCGCCTGCTTCGGCTTCCTGTGGTGGAACGCCTCGCCGGCCGCGATCTTCATGGGCGACACCGGCTCGCTCGCCCTCGGTGGCGCGCTGGCCGGCTTCGCGATCCTGACGCGCACCGAGCTGCTGCTCATCATCCTGGGCGGGCTCTTCGTGATGGAGACGGTCTCCGTGATGCTCCAGGTCACCTGCTTCAAGGTCACCAAGCGGCTGACCGGCACCGGCTACCGGCTGTTCCGGATCGCCCCCATCCACCACCACTTCGAGAACCTCGGCTGGGAGCAGGTCACGGTCACGATCCGGTTCTGGATCATCACCGGCATCTGCGTTGCCGCCGGTCTCGGTGTCTTCTACGCCGAGTGGGTCGCCGGGATATGACCGACCCGCTCCACCTCGGCCGCCACGACTCGTGGGACGGCGTCCGCGCCGTCGTCGCGGGCTTCGGCGTCTCCGGCTTCGCCGCCACCGACAACCTGCTCCACCTCGGTGCGAAGGTCTCCGCCCTCGACGAGCAGCCCGCCGACGCCTCCACCGAGCGCGCCGAGAAGGCCGAGCTCCTCGAGGTGCTCGGCGCGGACATCCGGCTCGGCGCCGGCGCCACCGCGACGCTGCCCGACGACGTCGACCTGCTCGTGACCTCGCCGGGCTGGCGTCCGGACGCGCCGCTGCTCGCGCAGGCCCGCGCCCGCGGCATCCCCGTCTGGGGCGAGGTGGAGCTCGCCTGGCGGCTCCGCGACCCGAACCACGACACCCCCTGGCTGTGCGTCACCGGCACCAACGGCAAGACCACGACCGTCCAGATGCTCGACTCGATCCTGCGTGCGGCCGGGCTGCGTAGCGTCGCCGTCGGCAACGTCGGGCTCCCGATCGTCGAGGCGGTCATGGACCCCGAGCCCTACGACGTCTTCGCCGTCGAGCTCTCCAGCTTCCAGCTGCACTACACCGACTCGATGGCCGCGCAGGCCGCCGCGGTCCTCAACGTCGCCGAGGACCACCTCGACTGGTACGCCGGCCCCAGTGCCATGCACGACTACGCCGCCGACAAGGGCCGCATCTACGAGCGCGTCGAGCGGGCCTGCATCTACAACGTGGCCGACCCGGAGACCGAGCGGCTGGTCCGCGAGGCCGACGTGCAGGACGGTGCCCGCGCGATCGGGTTCACCCTCGGCATGCCGTTGGTCGGGATGCTCGGCGTGGTCGAGGACATCCTCGCCGACCGCGCCTTCATCGAGCAGCGCGACTCCAGCGCCGCAGAGCTCTGCACCCTCTCCGACCTGGCCTCCCAGGCGCCGCACAACGTCGCCAACGCGCTGGCCGCCGCGGCGCTCGCGCGGGCCCACGGGGTCAGCCAGGCCGCCGTACGCGACGGCCTGCGCGCCTTCCGCCCCGACGGCCACCGGATCGCGGTCGTGGGGGAGCGCGACGGCATCACCTGGGTCGACGACTCCAAGGCCACCAACCCGCACGCCGCCCAGTCCTCGCTGCAGGCCTACGAGTCGGTCGTGTGGGTCGCGGGGGGCCTCGCCAAGGGGGCGCGCTTCGAGGACCTCGTCCTCGCCGTGCGCGACCGGCTGCGGGGCGTCGTGCTCCTCGGCCGCGACCGCGAGGTCATTGCCGAGGCGTTGGCGCGACACGCGCCGGATGTCCCCGTGACGACCGTCGAGGGGGGCGAGACTAGGGGCGAACATGGCTCCATGGAGCGCGTCGTGGAGGCGGCGGCCGCGTTGGCCCGACCCGGCGACACGGTCCTCCTGGCTCCGGGATGCGCCTCCATGGACATGTTCACCAACTACGCCGAGCGGGGCGACGCCTTCGCCGCCGCCGTGCACCGCAGGATCGACTGACCGGGACGGCCGGAGCACGACAGGGAGGGGAGCCGCGATGACCACCGCCAACCCCGAGGACACCCGCCGCCGGACCTCCGGCCCGCTCTCCTGGTACGTCGCCCTCCGCGACGCCCTCGACCGGCCGCTCACGTCCTACTACCTGCTGCTCGGTGCGTCCGGGCTGCTGCTCGTGATCGGCCTGATCATGGTGCTGTCCGCCTCGAGCGTCTACAGCTACGAGCAGAACGGCGGCAACAGCTACGCCGTCGTCGAGCGCCAGCTGATGTGGGTGAGCATCGGGCTCCCGGCCGCCTGGGTCGCCAGCCGGCTTCCGCACCGCCTGATCCGGGGACTGACCTGGCCCGGCTACGTCATCTCGCTCGCGCTGCTGCTGCTGACCGCCTTCGTCGGCGTGACCATCAACGGCAACCAGAACTGGCTGCCCCTCGGCCCGATCGTGATCCAGCCGTCCGAGATCGCCAAGATGGCGCTGATCCTCTGGGCCGCCCACGTCTACGCCCACAAGGACCGCCGACTGGGCAGCCTCCACCAGGTGATGATGCCGGTCGTGCCGGGCATGCTCCTGGCGACCGGGCTGGTCGTCTTCGGCCACGACCTCGGCACCGCGCTGGTCCTCTTCGCGATCCTGCTCGGCATGCTCTGGGTGGTCGGCGCCCCGGGCCGCTTCTTCGTGCTGGCGATCTCGATCGTCGGCGTCGTGGCGGTCTTCCTCGCCGCCGCCAGCCCCGAGCGGCTGGCCCGCATCACCAACTTCGCCGACCCGTTCAAGGACTTCCACGACACCGGCTGGCAGCCCGCCCACGGCCTCTATGCGCTCTCGACGGGCGGCTGGTTCGGCCAGGGCATCGGGGCCAGCCAGCAGAAGTGGGGCGACCTGCCGGAGGCGCACACCGACTTCATCTTCGCCGTCCTCGGCGAGGAGCTCGGCCTGGTCGGCACGCTCCTCGTCATCGGCCTGTTCCTCACCATCGCCTACGCCGCCCTCCGCGTCGCCCGGGAGACCGCCGACCCGTTCGTCCGCTACGCCACCTTCGGCATCGTCGTGTGGCTGCTCGGCCAGATGATCATCAACGTCGGCATGGTGCTCGCGCTCCTGCCCGTCATCGGCATCCCGCTGCCGCTCGTGTCCTACGGCGGCTCGTCCCTCGTGCCCACCCTCGTCGCCCTCGGCCTGCTGGTCGGGTTCGCCCGCCGCGAGCCCGACGCCGCCCGGGCCCTGGCCCAACGCCGCCGGGACCGCTCCGCGGGGCTGTCGGCCGGCAAGGTGTCGGGCCGGTCGCTCTGACCCCCCTCTAGGCTGACGTCGATGCGCGTTCTCCTTGCCGGCGGCGGTACCGCCGGCCACACCTCGCCCCTGCTCGCCACCGCCGACGCCCTGCGCCGGCTCGACCCCGACGTCGAGATCACCTGCCTCGGCACGCCCCGCGGCCTCGAGACGCGCGTGGTGCCCGAGGCCGGCTACCCCCTCGAGCTGGTCCCGCCCGTCCCGATGCCGCGCCGGCCCGGCGTCGAGCTCCTCAAGGTCCCGGCGCGGCTGCGCGGCGCGGTCAAGGAGACGCTCGCGATCGTCGACCGGATCCGGCCCGACGTGATCGTCGGCTACGGCGGCTACGTCTCGGTGCCGGCCTACCTCGCGGCCCGCCGCCGCAAGCTGCCGCTGGTCGTCCACGAGCAGAACGCCCTGCCCGGCATGGCCAACAAGCTCGGCGCCCGCCTCGCCACCCGCGTCGCGGTCAGCTTCCCCGACACCCCGCTGCCGAAGGCCGAGTACGTCGGACTGCCGATCCGCACCATGATCTCCGGGCTCGACCGGGCGGCCGTCCGCGCCGAGGCGCGCGCGTTCTTCGGGCTCGACCCGGACCGGCCGACGCTGATGGTGACCGGCGGCTCGCAGGGGTCCCGCAAGCTCAACCAGTCGGTCTCCGCGGCGGCCCGGGCGCTGGCGGACGCCGGCGTCCAGGTCCTCCACGTGCAGGGCAAGCACGGCGGTGCCGAGCCCGAGCCGACCGACGTGCCCTACGTCGTCCTCGACTACGTCGACCGCATGGACCTCGCCTACGCCGCCGCCGACCTGGTCGTGTGCCGCTCCGGCGCCAACACCGCCACCGAGGCCGCCGCCACCGGGCTGCCCGCGATCTTCGTGCCGCTGCCGATCGGCAACGGCGAGCAGGAGCACAACGCCCGGCCCATCGTCGAGGCCGGAGGTGCCCTGCTCGTCGCCGACTCCGCGGTCACCCCCGAGTGGGTCATCGCGACCGTGCCCGCGCTGGCCGCCGACACCGAGCGGCTCGCCGCCATGGGCGCCGCGGCCGCCGCGCTGATCCCGCGCGACGCCGACGACAAGCTGGCGCGGATCATCGTGGAGGCCGCGCGATGAAGGTCCCGGTCCCGGACGAGATCCTCCCCGCCGACCGGCTCGGCCGCGTGCACTTCGTCGGCATCGGGGGAGCCGGCCTGTCCGGCATCGCCCGGATCATGCTGGCGCGCGGCATCGCGGTCAGCGGCAGCGACGGTGTCGACAGTCCCACCCTCGACGCGCTCCGCGACCTCGGCGCCCGGGTCGACGTCGGCCACGCCGCCGGCCAGGTCCACGACGTCGACACCCTCGTCGTCTCGACCGCGGTCCGCGAGGACAACCCGGAGTACCAGGAGGCCGTCCGCCAGGGCCTGCGCGTCCTGCCCCGCTCGGCCGCCCTCGCCTCCGTGATGGCCGACCGGCGGGTGCTGGCCGTGGCCGGCACCCACGGCAAGACCACGACGACCTCGCTGCTCACGGTCGCCCTGCAGGCCGCGGGCGCCGACCCGACGTACGCCGTCGGTGGCGACCTCGCCCAGACCGGCCGCAACGCCGCCGAGGGCAGCTCCGACCTGTTCGTCGCCGAGGCCGACGAGAGCGACGGTGCATTCCTCGTCTACCGCCCCCACGCCGCCATCGTCACCAACGTCGAGGCCGACCACCTCGACAACTGGGGGACCGAGGAGGCCTACCGGGCCGCGTTCGGCGAGTTCGTCGACCGCATCGACCCGGCTGGGTTCCTCGTCTGCGTCGTCGACGACGAGGGCGCCGCCGACCTGGCCGCGCTCGCGCGCTCGCGCGGGCTCACCGTCGTCGCCGTCGGGGAGTCGGCGGCCGCCGACGTCCGGGCGAGCGACCTCCGCTTCGAGGGCACCACCTCCTCCTTCACCGTCCACGACGGCGACGTCGAGCTCGGCCGGATCACCCTGCAGATCCCGGGCCGCCACTACGTCCTCGACGCGCTGGCCGCCCTCACCGTCGGCCTGCGCCTGGGCCACGACTTCGACGGCCTGCGCGCCGGCCTCGAGGGCTTCACCGGCACCCGCCGCCGGATGGAGCGCAAGGGCGAGGCCGCGGGCGTCCGTGTCTACGACAGCTACGCCCACCACCCGGTCGAGATCGCCGGCGACCTCCAGGCCGGCCGCGCGGTCGCGGGGGAGGGTCGCCTGGTCGTGGCCTTCCAGCCCCACCTGGTCTCCCGCACCCGCATCTTCGGCGCCGCGATGGGCGAGGCGCTCGGCGCGGCCGACGAGGTCGTGGTCCTCGACGTCTACCTCGCCCGCGAGGACTTCGACCCCGCGGTCACCGGCGCGCTGGTGGCCGGGCACGTGCCGCTCCCGGCCGAGCGGGTCGCGTTCGTCGCCGACTTCGACGACGTCCCGGCCGAGCTCGCCGCCCGCGCCCGCGCCGGCGACCTCGTGCTCACCCTCGGGGCGGGCAGCATCACCCAGATCGGCCCCCGGGTCCTCGAGATCCTCGAACGCCGGGGAGCCACGGGTGCGTAGCCCCACCACGGACCAGCCGCCGGTCGACCGGACCACGATCCGCAGCCGCAAGCGCTTCGCGCGCCGGCAGTGGGCGCGCCGCTGGCTGACCTGGAAGCCGGTCCTGGCGCTGGTGCTCGTCCTGCTGGTCGTCGTCGGCGGGCTGTGGGCGGTGTTCTTCTCCTCGCTGCTGGCCGTCCAGGGCGTCGACGTCACCGGCGCGACGACCGTCCGCGCCGGGCAGGTCCGCGACGCGGCCGCCGTCCCCACGGGGGAGCCGCTCGCGCGGGTCGACCTGGACGCCGTACGCCGTCGGGTGGAGGCGCTCGCCGTCGTGAAGTCCGCCGACGTCACCCGCGAGTGGCCCGACCAGGTGAAGATCACCGTCGAGGAGCGGGTCCCGGTCGCCGTCGTGGAGATCGGCGGCCGGATCCGGGGCATGGACGAGGACGGCGTCGTCTTCCGCGACTACGCCACCGCGCCACCCGGACTGCCGCACGTGCGCACCAGTGCCGACACCCGCAGCGACGCGCTGCAGGAGGCCGCGCGCGTGATCTCGGCGCTGCCCTCGGACATCGCCGGCATCGTCGACCACGTCGAGGTCGAGACGGTCGACCAGATCAAGCTGGTGCTCCGCGACGGCCGCGAGGTCGTGTGGGGGAGCGCGGACGAGTCGGCCCAGAAGGCGGAGGTCCTCAGCGCCCTGCTGCAGCACCCTGCGCGGACCTACGACGTCTCTGTCCCGGGCCAGCCGACCACCGCGGGCACGCCCGCTCCCTGAGGCCGGACGGGCCCCAGCCCTGCCACGGCAGGGAAAAGTGGCAAGAAGCCGCGACACGCGGCGTGTCTGCGTCGATCCGCGCGGCCGGCTGCCTACTCTCGTGACCACGGCGAGGTTGACATAACTATAACCCTCAGCCTGAGGGTAAGAGTTCAACTCCAGCACAGACATTCCGTCCGGGTCCCGGACACGATCAGCGAGAGGCGAAAGCCCGTGGCAGCAGCACAGAACTACCTGGCCATCATCAAGGTCGTGGGCATCGGTGGTGGTGGTGTCAACGCCGTCAACCGGATGATCGAGGTCGGGCTCAAGGGCGTCGAGTTCATCGCGATCAACACCGACGCGCAGGCCCTCCTCATGTCCGACGCGGACGTCAAGCTCGACATCGGCCGCGAGCTCACCCGCGGTCTCGGTGCCGGCGCCAACCCCGAGGTCGGGGCCCGGGCCGCCGAGGACCACGCCGACGAGATCGAAGAGGTCATCAAGGGCGCCGACATGGTCTTCGTGACCGCCGGCGAGGGTGGCGGCACCGGCACCGGCGGCGCGCCCGTCGTGGCCCGCATCGCCCGCTCGCTCGGGGCCCTGACCATCGGCGTCGTGACCCGCCCCTTCGCCTTCGAGGGTCGCCGCCGCGCCAACTCCGCCGAGGAGGGGATCTCCCAGCTGCGCGACGAGGTCGACACCCTCATCGTGATCCCCAACGACCGGCTCCTGTCGATCAGCGACCGCAGCGTCTCGGTCCTCGACGCCTTCAAGCAGGCCGACCAGGTGCTGCTGCAGGGTGTCTCGGGCATCACCGACCTGATCACCACCCCCGGCCTGATCAACCTCGACTTCGCCGACGTGAAGTCCGTGATGGCCAACGCCGGCTCGGCCCTCATGGGCATCGGCTCGGCCCGCGGCGAGGACCGCGCGGTCGCCGCCGCCGAGATGGCCGTGTCCAGCCCGCTGCTCGAGGCCTCGATCGACGGCGCCTACGGCGTGCTGCTCTCGATCGCCGGTGGCTCCGACCTCGGCCTGTTCGAGATCAACGAGGCTGCCGCGCTGGTCGCCCAGGCCGCGCACCCCGAGGCCAACATCATCTTCGGCGCCACCATCGACGACGCCCTCGGCGACGAGGTCCGCGTGACCGTCATCGCCGCCGGCTTCGACGGCGGGCAGCCCAAGAAGCGCGACGAGGGCACGGTCCTGCGCCGCGAGCCCAAGCCGCAGCAGACCCAGGAGGAGACCCGGGCCGCCGCCCAGCAGCTGGCCACGCGTCGCCCCGACGACCGCGTCCCCGCCGGCGCCGTCTCCCGCCCGGCCCCGTCGACGGCGTCCGCGCCGGCCGCCCCGGCTGCCCCCACGTTCCACCCGTCCACGCCGCGCACCGAGCCGGCCGCCCAGCCGCCGCGTCAGCAGCCCCGCCAGGTCCAGTTCGACGACGACGACCTGGACGTGCCCGACTTCCTGAAGTAGGCACGTGTTCTCCTACCGCGACTCCTGTGAGGGCGACGTCCACGTGGACGTCGCCTTCACGGACTCCACCGTCGACCTGCAGGAGCTCCGGCCCGGCCTCGCCACCGAGCTGCCCCGGGTCGAGGAGGCCTGCGGCGTCCGGTTCGCCCGGCTCCACCAGGTGCACGGCGCCGACGTGGTGCCGGTGGACCAGCCCGGACCTCCGCCGCTCGACGACGTCCCGACCGGCGACGCGCTGGTCACGGCCACGCGCGGCGTCGGGCTGATGATCCGGGTCGCCGACTGCGTCCCGGTGCTGCTCGCCGATCCGGGTGCAGGCGTCATCGGCGCCGTGCACGCCGGCCGGCAGGGCGTCGCCCTCGACGTCGTGGGCCACGCGGTCGACCGGATGCGCGACGCCGGCGCCACCAGCATCGTGGGCTGGATCGGCCCGCACGTCTGCGGCGGCTGCTACGAGGTCCCCGACGCGCTCCGCACCGAGGTCGCCGCGCTCGTCCCCTCGACCTGGGCGCAGACCACCTGGGGCACCCCGTCGCTCGACCTCGGCGCAGGCGTCCGGTCCCAGCTCGTCGCGGCCGGCGTCCGCGTCACCGACGTGGGCCGCTGCACGCGCGAGGACGCCGGGCTGCACTCCTACCGGCGCGACGGCGCCGAGGCGGGCCGGTTCGCCGGCCTCGTGTGGATGTCATGAGCCGCCGCGACGAGATCGCCGCCGGCCTCGCCTCCGTCCGCGAGCGGATCGCCCGGGCGGCCGCCGACGCCGGGCGCGACCCGTCCGCGGTCCAGCTCGTCGTCGTGACGAAGTTCTTCCCGGCGAGCGACGTACGCCTCCTGGCGGAGCTGGGGGTCACCGACGTGGGGGAGAACCGCCACCAGGAGGCCCAGGAGAAGGCCGCCGAGTGCGCCGACCTCGGGCTGCGCTGGCACTTCATCGGCGGGCTCCAGAGCAACAAGGCCGCCGCGGTCGCCGACTGGGCCCACGTGGTGGAGTCGGTCGACCGGGTCAAGCTCGTCGGGCCGCTCGCGCGCGGCGCGTCCCGCCCGCTCCAGGTGCTCCTGCAGGTCAGCCTGGACCCGCCGGACGCCGACGGGCGCTCGGGGTGCGACGCCGACCTGCTGCCCGCGCTCGCGGCGCGGGTCGAGGAGGAGGAGACGCTCGAGCTGCGCGGGCTGATGGCCGTGGCGCCGCTCGGCGAGGACCCCGACCGGGCCTTCGCCCGGCTGTCCGCCATCCGTGCCGGGTTCCTCGCCGACCATCCCCGTGCGGACTGGCTCTCCGCGGGGATGAGCAGCGACCTCGAGCACGCCGTCCGGCACGGTGCGACACACGTGCGTGTCGGCAGCGCGATCCTCGGTTCGAGGCCGCGTGTCAAGTAGGGTCAACACACCAGATCAGCACCCTCACCAGGGGTGCGTCACCACCGGAGGATCACACTCATGAGCGGCTCGATGCGCAAGATCGGCGAGTACCTCGGACTGCTCGAGGACACCGGCCGGTACGACAACGAGTACGACGAGTACGAGACGCAGGACGTGCCCACCGTGGCGCCGGCGCGTGCCGCCAAGGCCCGCGAGCCCCGTCCCGCCCCCGTGTCCGACCTGTCCGAGCGTCGTCGCCCGACGCCCGCCCCCACGGGAGTGGTTGCCGAGTTGTCCCGCATCACGACGCTGCACCCGCGCACCTACAACGAGGCGCGCACGGTCGGCGAGAACTTCCGCGACGGCGTCCCGGTGATCATGAACCTCTCCGAGATGGACGACAACGACGCCAAGCGCCTGGTCGACTTCGCTGCGGGTCTGGTCTTTGCCACGCGTGGCACGATCGAGCGCGTGACCAACAAGGTCTTCCTGCTCTCCCCGCCCAATGTCACGGTTGCCGCCGAGGACAAGCAGCGGATCGCCGAGGGCGGCTTCTTCAACCAGAGCTAGGAATCCTCTTGCACGTCGTGGGGCAGGTCATCGAGGGCCTGCTGTGGTTCTTCATTGCCCTGCTCTGGGTCCGGTTCGTCGTGGACTGGGTCCAGGTCTTCGCCCGGTCCTGGTCGCCGACCGGTCCGCTGCTGGTGATCCTGGAGTTCGTCTACTCCCTCACCGACCCGCCGATCAAGGCGCTGCGCCGGGTCATCCCGCCGCTCCGGCTGGGCAGCGTGGCGCTCGACCTGAGCTTCCTGATCGTGATGATCAGCGCCTACGTGCTGCTCCGGATCAACCGGGAGATCTTCTTCACCTGAGCCCCGGCCGTGCGGCACGCGGGTGACGCCGTGAGTAACCCCTGCCTCTGGGCAGGCGCTATTGTTCGACCGACAGTAACTTTTGACGATCTATTGAATGGGTGAGGTCATGCCGCTGACGCCTGAGGACGTGAGCAACAAGCGCTTTACTCCGGTCCGGCTCCGCGAGGGCTACGACATGGGGGAGGTCGACCAGTTCCTCGATGAGGTGGAGGCCGAGCTGGCGCGGCTCACGAAGGAGAACGACGACCTCAGGTCGAAGTTGTCCTCGGCCCAGGGTGGTGCCCCGGTCGTCACCGAGAAGGCACCCGAGCCCGCGAAGGTCGAGACCAAGGCTCCCGAGCCCGTCCCCGCCCCGACGCCGGCGCCGGCCCCCGTCGTCGCTGCGAGCCCCGTCGAGACGATCCGCGTCGAGACGGTCCCGCAGGCGTCCAACGCCGCGGCCCGCCTGCTCGAGATCGCCACGCGCAACGCGGACGAGCTCGTCGAGGAGGCCAAGAACGACGCCGACAAGATCGTCGGCGAGGCCCGCACCAAGGCCGAGCGCCTGGAGGCCGAGTCCAAGAACAAGGCCGACCGCCTCGAGGCCGACGCCCGCACCCGCTCGCAGATGCTCGACAGCGAGACCGCGGAGCGCCGCCAGCAGATGTTCGGCGACCTGGAGAAGGAGCGCGACAAGCTCTCCGCCGAGGTGGAGAACCTCCGCTCCTTCGAGCGCGAGTACCGCTCCCGCCTGAAGAGCTACTTCAGTCAGCAGCTCGAGGCGCTCAACGGCTCCTCCGAGACCGCCGCCCCCTCGAGCGACGAGCAGCACGCGCCCAAGCGCCTGCGTTCGATCCTCGGCGAGGACGAGGGCTGAGCGTCCCTCTCCGGAGGACGCACGACACGATCACCGGCACGGCCGGCCCCACCGGGGTCGGCCGTTCGGTGTCTCTCGGCGGGTCGCGCGCGGTGTGCCTACTTTGAGACGCTCCCCGCGAGCGCTACCCTCCCTCCACACTGTGGCTCCCGCCACACGTGGCCCGGCCCGAGGAGGCCTTGAGTTCCCATGGCAAGCACCACTCGTACGTCGCTCGCCGGCCAGGCCGCCAAGGCGGCCCGCAAGGTGATCTCGCGACGCTCCGCCAAGACCGCCGAGGCCCCGGCCGCACCGGCCAAGAAGGCCCCCGCCAAGAAGGCTCCGCCCGCGAAGAAGGCCGCCCCGGCCGCCAAGAAGGCGGCTCCCGCCAAGAAGGCTGCGCCAGTCGCGAAGAAGGCGGCCCCGGCCAAGAAGGCCGCGCCCGTCGCGAAGAAGGCGGCCCCGGCCAAGAAGGCCGCGCCCGTCGCGAAGAAGGCGGCCCTGGCCAAGAAGGCCGCTCCGGCGAAGAAGGCTGCGCCGGCCGGGAAGAAGGCCGCTCCGGCCAAGAAGGCCGCGCCCGTCGCGAAGAAGGCGGCTCCCGCCACGAAGGCTGCGCCCGTCGCCAGGACGGCTGCGGCCAAGAAGACTGCTCCCACGAAGGCCGCAGCGGCCAAGGCGTCGACCAGGAAGGCCCCGATGAGTGCACTGGTGGTCAAGGAGGGCGAAGGTGCCTGGACGAAGGCCGAGCTCAAGGAGGTCCTCGACGAGCTCCACGAGCAGCAGACCCACAGCGCCGGCCTGATCGAGAAGCAGGAGTCGGAGCTCACCGGGCTCATGCGCGACGCCGGCGACGGCGCCGGCCACGACCAGGCCGACATGGGGGCGACCAGCTTCGAGCGCGACCACGAGCTGACCGTGCTCAGCAACGAGCGCGACAAGCTGGCCCAGATCGAGCGGGCCCTGCAGCGCATCGAGGACGGCACCTACGGCGTGTGCGAGTCGTGCGGCAACCCCATCGGCAAGATGCGGCTCATGGCGTTCCCGCGTGCCACACTGTGCATGACATGCAAGCAGCGCGAGGAACGTCGCTGAGCGACGCCACCACCACCCCCCACCCGTCCAGCAGCACCGGCCCCGGTGCGCGCCTGACCGGGCTGTTCGCGGTCGTCGCACTCGCGGCGTACGCCCTCGACCTGGGCAGCAAGCTGCTCGCCGTCGACAAGCTGACCGGCCACCCCGACGTCCCGGTGGTGGGCAACCTGCTGGTCCTGCACCTGACCCGCAACCCCGGTGCCGCGTTCAGCACCGGCACCAGTTACACCGTCGCGCTGACGTGCGTGGCGATCGTGGCGGTCCTCGTCGTGCTGGCGCTCTCCCGCAAGGTCGGCAGCGTCGGCTGGGCGATCGCGCTGGGCCTGCTGCTCGCCGGGGTCTCGGGCAACCTGACCGACCGGATCTTCCGGTCGCCGGGCCCGCTGCGCGGCCATGTCATCGACTTCCTGATGCTCCCGCACTGGCCGGTCTTCAACGTCGCCGACATGTGCATCAACGTCGCCGCCGGGCTGATCCTGCTGCAGGCCTTCCGCGGGATCCGGATCAACGGCACCCGCACGTCCCCCTCGCAGGAGCCGGGGGAGTGACCGCGGGAGCAGACCACCGGGTCCTGTCCGTCCCCGAGGGCCTGGCGGGCGAGCGTGTCGACGCCGCCCTGGCCCGGATGTTCGGACTGTCGCGGACCCGCGCGGCCGAGCTGATCGCCAGCGGTCACGTGCTGGTCGACGGCTCGGGCGTCGGCAAGAGCGACCGGGTGATGCCGGGCGCCACCCTCGACGTCACGATCCCGTCGCTGCTCGACCCGCTCGAGGTCGTCCCCCAGATCGTCGAGGGCATCAAGATCATCCACGACGACGACTCCATCGTGGTGATCGACAAGCCGGTCGGCGTCGCCGTCCACCCCTCGCCCGGCTGGAGCGGCCCGACGGTCGTCGGCCACCTGGTCGCCGCCGGGTTCCGGATCGCCACCAGTGGCGCCTCCGAGCGCCAGGGCATCGTGCAGCGGCTCGACGTCGGCACGTCCGGCGTCATGGTGATCACCAAGTCCGAGCACGGCTACTCCCTGCTCAAGAACGCCTTCCGCAACCGCACGGTCGACAAGACCTACCACGCGCTGGTGCAGGGCCACCCCGACCCGTTCGAGGGCACCGTCGACGCCCCGATCGGCCGGCACCCCAAGCACGACTACAAGTTCGCGGTGATGGCCGACGGGCGCCACAGCGTCACGCACTACTCCACCCTCGAGGCGCACCGCTTCGCCTCGCTGCTGGAGATCCACCTCGAGACCGGCCGCACCCACCAGATCCGGGTGCACATGTCGGCGCTCAAGCACCCCTGCGTCGGCGACATCACCTACGGCGCGGACCCCACGCTCGCGCGCCGGGTCGGCCTCGAGCGGCAGTGGCTCCACGCCGTACGCCTCGGCTTCCTGCACCCCGACAGCGGCGACTACGTCGAGTACGAGTCCACCTACCCCGACGACCTCGCGCACGCCCTCGAGGTCGTCCGCGACGCCCACTGAGGGCCGCTGATGTCTGACCTGCAGCTGCGCCCCGCCGGCGTCGAGGACCTCGAGGCCGTTCTCGCGGTCAACCTGGCCAGCCGCGCCGGTGCCGAGCGCAGCGGCGCGATGCCGCCGGGCATCCACGACGACCTCGACGTACGCCGGTGGGTGCTGTCGTGGGACCTCTCCCAGCAGGACGTCTGGCTGGCCGAGCTCGACGGCCGCCCCGTGGGCTACGCCCGCGCGACCGCCACCTGGCTCGACGACCTGTACGTCGTGCCCGACGCCGCCGGACACGGCGTCGGGGGAGCACTGCTCGACCTGGTCAAGGGGCTCCGTCCCGCCGGCTTCTGCCTCTGGGTCTTCGAGAGCAACACCCCCGCCCGCGCCTTCTACGAGCACCGCGGCCTGGTCGCCCTCGAGCGCACCGACGGCGAGGGCAACGAGGAGAAGTCGCCGGACATCAAGATGGCCTGGCCGGGGGAGCAGCCCCTCAGCTTCTTCCGCGGCCTCATCGACGAGGTCGACGAGCAGCTCGGCGACCTCCTCGCCCGCCGTGCCGCCCTGACCCGGGCCGTCCAGCCCCACAAGACCGACCCCGGCCGCGACCCCGCGCGTGAGCGCGCGATCGCCGAGGCCCTGGCACTGCGCGCCCCCGCCCTCGGCCCCGACCGCCTCGCCCGGATCGTGTCCACGATCATCACCGAGAGCCTCGACGCAGCCGGAGACTGATCGACTCGGCGCAACCGCCGCGGCGCTCCGCGACTGTCGGCGGTGGGTGCCACCATCGTCCCGACGGTTCGCGTAGGCTGACGTCCTTCCCCAGGATCGCCGCCATGCCTCCGGCCGTGGCCGATGCTGCACGCCCCAACGCACCACCACACGCACCACCAGACGACCTCGAGGAGCCCCACGCGACGATGGCCACCGGTGCCCAGGACTCCTTCGTCCATCTCCACGTGCACACCGAGTACTCCATGCTCGACGGTGCCGCCCGCCTCGGCGCGCTGACCGGCCGTGCCGCCGAGCTCGGGATGCCCGCGGTCGCGATGACCGACCACGGCAACGTCTTCGGCGCCTACGAGTTCTACAAGAAAGCCAAGGCGGCCGGGGTCAAGCCGATCGTCGGCATCGAGGCCTACTTCGCGCCCAACATCTCCCGCTTCGAGCGCAAGGGCGTCAACTTCTACGACGGCGGTCCCGACGACGTCTCGGCCCGCGGTGCCTACACCCACATGACGCTGCTCTCGGAGACGACCGAGGGCATGCACAACCTCTTCCGGCTCTCCACCGGCGCCTGGCGCGACGGCTTCTTCAAGCACCCCCGCATGGACCGCGACCTGCTCCAGCAGCACGGCAAGGGCATCATCGGCACGACCGGCTGCCCCTCGGGCGAGGTGCAGGTCCACCTCCGCTACGGCCAGTACGACGCCGCCCGCAAGGCCGCGGGCGACTTCCAGGACATCCTCGGCCGGGACAACTACTTCCTCGAGCTGATGGACCACGGCCTCGACATCGAGCGGCGGGTCCGCGACGGCCTGCTCAAGCTGTCCAAGGACCTCAACATCCCGCTGCTGGCGACCAACGACTCCCACTACGTCAACCGCGAGGACGCCCCGTCCCAGGAGCACCTGCTCTGCATCAACTCCGGCAGCACGATGGACATCCCCGCCGGTGACGGCCCGGGCCAGCGGTTCGCCTTCAGCGGCGACGGCTACTACCTCAAGTCCGCGGCCGAGATGCGCGAGCTGTGGCGCGACTTCCCCGAGGCCTGCGACAACACCCTGCTGATCGCCGAGCGGTGCGACGTCTCCTTCACCGAGGGCAACGGCACCTTCATGCCGCGCTTCCCCTGCCCGCCGGGGGAGAACGAGGACTCCTGGCTGGTCAAGGAGGTCGAGAAGGGGCTGCACTTCCGCTACCCCGCCGGCATCCCCGAGAAGGTCCGCAAGCAGGCCGACTTCGAGGTCGGCGTCATCACCCAGATGGGCTTCCCGGGCTACTTCCTCGTCGTCGCCGACTTCATCAACTGGGCCAAGGACAACGGCATCCGCGTGGGTCCGGGCCGTGGCTCCGGTGCGGGCTCGATGGTCGCCTACGCCATGCGGATCACCGACCTCGACCCGCTCGAGCACGGCCTGATCTTCGAGCGCTTCCTCAACCCCGACCGCGTCTCGATGCCCGACTTCGACATCGACTTCGACGAGCGTCGGCGCGGCGAGGTGATCCGCTACGTCACCGAGAAGTACGGCGACGACCGGGTCTCGATGATCGTCACCTACGGCACCATCAAGGCCAAGCAGGCTGTCAAGGACTCCTCCCGGATCCTGGGCTACCCCTTCGCCATGGGCGACCGGATCACCAAGGCCATGCCCGCGGCAGTGATGGGCAAGGACGTCCCGCTCCAGGAGATCTTCGACCCCCAGCACAAGCGGTTCGGCGAGGGCGGCGAGTTCCGCCAGCTCTACGACTCCGACAACGACGTCAAGCGCGTCGTCGACACCGCCATCGGCATCGAGGGCCTCAAGCGCCAGTGGGGCGTGCACGCGGCCGGCGTCATCATGTCCAGCGAGCCGCTGCTCGACATCATCCCGATGCTCAAGCGGCCCGCCGACGGCGTGATGATCACGCAGTTCGACTACCCGACCTGCGAGACCCTCGGCCTGATCAAGATGGACTTCCTGGGGCTGCGCAACCTCACCGTCCTCGACGACGCCGTCAAGAACATCCAGGCCAACCGCGGAGAGACGGTCGTCCTCGAGGAGCTCACGCTCGACGACGAGGCGACCTACAAGCTCCTCCAGCGCGGCGACACCCTGGGCGTCTTCCAGCTCGACGGCGGCCCGATGCGGGCGCTGCTGCGCTCCATGCGCCCTGACACCTTCGAGGACATCTCGGCCGTCGGCGCGCTCTACCGCCCCGGCCCGATGGGTGCCGACTCCCACAACAAGTACGCCCGCCGCAAGACCGGCCGCGAGCCGGTCGAGGCGATCCACCCCGAGCTGGCCGAGCCGCTCTCGGAGATCCTCGGCGAGACCTACGGCCTGATCGTCTACCAGGAGCAGGTCATGGCCATCGCGCAGAAGCTCGCGGGCTACACCCTGGGCCAGGCCGACATCCTGCGTCGCGCCATGGGCAAGAAGAAGAAGGAGGAGCTGGACAAGCAGTTCGCCGGCTTCTCCGCGGGCATGACCGAGCGCGGCTACTCCATGCACGCCGTGAAGACGCTGTGGGAGATCCTGCTCCCGTTCTCCGACTACGCCTTCAACAAGGCCCACTCGGCGGCCTACGGCCTCGTGTCCTACTGGACCGCCTACCTCAAGGCCAACTACCCGGCCGAGTACATGGCGGCGCTGCTCACCTCGGTCCGCGACGACAAGGACAAATCGGCGATCTACCTCAACGAGTGCCGCCGGATGAAGATCCAGGTGCTCCCGCCCGACGTCAACGAGTCGTCCGCCAACTTCACCCCGGTCGGCAACGACGTGCGCTTCGGCCTGACCGCGATCCGCAACGTCGGCGGCAACGTCGTCGACGGCATAGTCTCGGGCCGCGAGGAGAAGGGCCGCTACGTCGACTTCAACGACTTCATGGAGAAGGTCCCCGCCCACGTCTGCAACAAGCGGGTGATCGAGTCGCTGGTCAAGGCCGGCGCGTTCGACGACATGAAGCACAAGCGCCGGGCGCTGGTCGCGATCCACGAGACGGCCGTCGACCAGTACGTCGACATCAAGCGCAACGAGGCGATCGGCCAGGACTCCCTCTTCGGGGGCCTCGACGACGACGCCGGCGGCGGGTTCGGCATCTCGGTGACCATCCCCGAGATCGACGAGTGGGACAAGACGACGCTGCTCGGCCACGAGCGCGACATGCTCGGTCTCTATGTCTCCGACCACCCGTTGCTCGGGCTGGAGCACGTGCTGTCCAACGGCACCGACTGCACCATCGGCCAGCTCATGCTCGACGAGGAGCGCGCCGACGGCTCGCCGATCACGATCAGCGGCCTGGTCACCTCGGTGCAGCGCAAGATCACCAAGCGCGGCGACGCGTGGGGGATGGTCACCCTCGAGGACCTCGACGGCGCGATCGACGTGCTGCTCTTCCCGAGCTCGTGGCAGCTGGCCGGCCACCTGGTGGCCGAGGACGCCATCATCACGGTCAAGGGCCGCCTCTCGCGGAGCAAGGACCAGCCCGAGATCATGGGCCAGGAGGTCACGCTCCCCGACATCTCCGAGGGGCCGTCGGGGCCGGTCGTCATCAGCCTGCCCTCGACCCGGTGCACCGGTCCGGTGGTCGAGCAGCTGCGTGACGTGCTCGGCTCCCACCCCGGCATGACCGAGGTGCAGCTGCGGCTGCTGACCCGCAGCTCGACGACCGTCATGCGGCTGGACGATAGGCTCAGGGTGACCCCGAGTTCCGCGCTCTTCGCAGACCTGAAGCACCTCCTGGGACCTGGATGCCTGACCAGCTGACCGTGACCACACCACCGCCCGCCGCTCCCGTGGACGCCCCGCCCGTGTGGCGGGGCGTCGTCGTGCGGCTGGTGGTGCAGGTCCTCGGCATCATTGCGGCCTTCGCGGTGACCGGAGCCCTCGCCGGCGTGGTGTGGCAGTGGATCTGGTCGCCGCCGACCGGCGTGGTGGTTCACCACCAGTGGCTCCAGGACGAGGCCGGCCTGCGTGGGGACTTCTCCGGCACCGGCACCTACGTCGCGGTCGCCGTCGTGGCCGGCTTCGTCTCGGCCCTGCTGGTCGGCATCCTCTTCGACCGCTACGAGGTGCTGACCCTCGTGGTCGTGCTCGGGGCCTCGGTCCTCGCGGGCGTGCTGATGCACCGCGTGGGGAGCCACTTCGGTCCCGCCGACCCGGTCGCCCTCGCCCGCACGGCCAAGGACGGCACCAAGCTGCCCGGCACCCTCACCGTCTCCGGGGACAGCCCCTACCGCGCCTTCCCGGGCGGCGCTGTGGCCGGTCTCCTGGTGGTCTTCTTCGGTCTCACCCGACGCCGCCGACACCGCCCCGGGGCCTGAGGTTCACCGCTAGGATCTGGGCCCATCGACCAGTGCGGGCTCGGCGTCCGCTCGACGACGGGGGTCCGCCATGTCCAGCACGCTTCCGCCCGACGGGCCCTCGGGTCCCGGCACTCCCGAGTACCTCCAGCAGGGTTCCGACGCCCAGGGCCCGGGCCGTCGTCCGGCCGGGCGCACCGCGCTCGTCGCCGGCGGTGCCGTTGCGGGCCTGCTCGTGGTCGCGGGCGGCATCTGGGCCGCCACCTCGTTCTTCTCCAGTGGCCCCCAGCCGGCCGAGGCCCTGCCCGCCTCCACCATCGGCTACGCCTCGATCGACCTGGATCCCTCGGGTTCCCAGAAGATCGAGGCGGTGAAGATGCTGCGGAAGTTCCCGGCGTTCACCGACCACGTGGACCTCGGCATCAAGGACGACATCCGTCGGGCCATCTTCGACGAGATCCAGAAGCAGTCGCCCTGCGAGGGCCTCGACTACGACGACGACATCGAGCCTTGGATCGGTGACCGGGCGGCGGTGGCCGCCGTCGACCTCGGCGAGGACCAGCCGAGCCCGGTCTTCGTGCTCCAGGTCAGCGACGCCGACGCGGCCGATGCGGCGCTGAAGAAGATCCAGGCCTGCACGACCGACAGCAGCACCGGCGACACCGCGGGTGCCGGCGGCTGGTCGATCGACGGCGACTGGGCCGTGGTGGCCGAGACCGACGACCTCGCCCAGCAGGTCGCGGACGAGGCGGCCAAGGCCTCGCTGGCCGACGACAAGGACTACCAGCACTGGATGGACGAGGTCGGCGACACCGGCATCGTCAACCTGTACGCCGCCCCCGCGGCAGGCAGCTACCTCGCCGACAACCTGGGCGGCGGCTTCGGACCGATGGGCGGCACCGCGCCGTCCGAGGCGACCGGCGCTCTCAAGAACTTCAAGGGGATGGCCGCGACGCTGCGCTTCGACGCTGGTGCGCTGGAGTTCGAGGTCGCCGGCGACCCGGGCGTCGACCAGGGGCAGTTCCTCGGCGGCGACCAGGGCGACGACGCGATCGCGAGCCTGCCCGAGGACACGGCCGCGGCGATCGGTGCCTCGTTCGGCAAGGGCTGGTTCTCCGGCATCGCGGACCAGCTGGCGGCCTACTCCGGCAGCGACATGACTGCGCAGGAGTTCCTCGACGACATGTCCCAGCAGTCCGGTCTCGACCTGCCCGACGACGTGGAGACGCTCGTGGGCGACTCGATCGCCGTCTCGATCGGCAGCGACTTCGACCCCGAGACGTTCTTCAACTCCACCAACGGCGACGGTGTGCCGGTCGCGGCCAAGGTCAAGGGCGACCCGTCCGCGATCGAGGCCGTGCTCGCCAAGCTGCAGGGCCAGATGGGCACCCAGGAGGGCGCCTTCGTCGGGTCGGACAGCGACGGCGACTGGATCGCGATCGGTCCCGACGCCGACTACCGGAAGCAGGTGCTCGACGGGGGCAGCCTGGGCGACTCGGCGGTCTTCAAGGACGTCGTCCCCGATGCCGGCAAGGCCTCGCTGATCTTCTTCGTCAACTTCGACGCGGGCGACGGCTGGCTGGTCAAGGCCGTCGGCGACGACCAGCAGACGGCCGACAACCTCGAGCCGCTCGGTGGCCTGGGCATGAGCGCCTGGCGAGACGGCGACACCTCGCACGCGGTGCTGCGCCTCACCACCGACTGATCGCGGCCACCGTCGCGGACGTCACCGACACCAGGTCGGCCGGCGAGAGCCCCACGTCGAGGCCACGCCGCCCGGCCGACACGTAGACGACCGCGTGGTCGAGCGCGGTCGCGTCGACCACGGTCGGGTGCGCCCGCTTCTGGCCGAGGGGAGAGATGCCCCCGACGACGTACCCGGTGGCGCGCTCGGCCGCTGCCTTGTCGGCCATCTCGGCCCTGCTGCCGCCCAGGGCCCGGGCCAGCGCCTTGAGGTCCAGCTGCGCCGACACCGGGACGATCCCGACCGCGAGGCGTTGATCGACGGTGGCCAGCAGGGTCTTGAAGACGCAGGCGGGGTCGAGCCCCAGCGCCTCGGCCGCCTCGAGACCGTAGGACTGGACCCGCGGGTCGTGCGCGTAGTCGTGCAGGGTGAACGCGACGCCGGCCCGCGTGAGGGCGACGGTGGCCGGGGTGCCGCCGGAGGACTTCTTCGCCATGGGCGTCCTAGTTGGGGGACCACCGCGTGCGGGCCACCTCGGTGGCCGGCAGCGACGGGATGACGTTCATCGCGCGGAGCTCCGAGCGGAGCAGGTCGGTGACCATCACCAGCCGCAGCGAGGCGTCCTCGGCCTCGAGCAGCGCCTGGCGCTCCGACATGGGCAGCGGAGCGACCGCCGCCAGCGTCCAGGAGAGGTACGTCGGGTCCTTGGGCAGGCTGCCGGTGTAGGGGTCGCTGCGGATGTCGGTCAGCGCCGCCCGGTAGGCGGTGAACGTGGCGCGCGCCCGCTCGAGGATCTCCTCGGCGACCGGGAGGTACTCCGGCTCGGGCCGGGGGAGGACGTGCCCGACCGGGAACGTGCCCGTCGTGTCCAGGCGCTCCAGCTCGATCCGCTCCAGCCCGACCGCGACGATGTCGAAGGTCCCGTCCGCGTGCGACTCGACCTCCGTCAGCTGGACCTTGCAGCCCACCCGGAACAACGACTGCGCCCCGTGGTCGCCGACCTCGTAGCCCTCGCGGATCCCGACCGACCCGAAGATCCGCTCGGCCGGGTCGTCGACGCGCAGCAGGTGGTGCACCATCGCGCGATAGCGGTCCTCGAAGACCGTCAGCGGCACACTGACCCCCGGGAACAGCACCGCGTTGAGCGGGAACATCGGGAGAGTCGTGCTCACACGACCAACCTAGGCGATCGCGCCAGCTTCGCTGGCGCGGCTCGCTTGTCGCCCGCGTCGCGGGCGGGTTCCGCTGCGCGGGGCTTGCTCCCCCGGGACAGTCTCGGCGCGGGGTGGTGGGGCCGGACGGTCGCTCCCACGCCGACGACGCGAGTCCCTATGCTCGCCGCGTCGCTCGCCACGGCGTGGTTTCCTGCCGGGCCGCCGCTGGGCGGCGCCGCGCCTCCCTTTGACGGGACCTCGCATCGTCGCCGCGTGCGCGCCCGCCCGTCCCCACGGCTCGCCGCCCGGCTCCCGGGCGGGCGGGGATCAAGGTTCGGTCGACCACCCGGTCCGCGCTGCCGCAAGCCATACGACATTCCGCGTCAGCCCAAGACGGGTCAGCTGGCGACCCTTGTTCCCCCGCCCGCCCGGTGGCCGGGAAGCAGCCGGGACGGTGGGGCGCGGACGGGGACCCCACGCACGGCGCGTAAAAGTCGTGCGTGGCGCCGCCCCAGCGGACCGCAACCCACGGCGGGCGCCGGGGGCGGCGACGCGTCCGACCCTGCGACGTGCGTGGGGTCCACGGGAGCGTCCCGCCGGCCCAGCCGGGTGGAGGAACCCCCGGGGAGGCAGCCCCGCGCAGCGGCAACCCGCCCGCGAAGCGGGCGACACCCAGAGAAACCGCGCCAGCGGCGAAGTCCATGGGCCGTCACCGGTTCGGGCGCGGCGAGCCGCGTCCGTAGAATCAGGGCATGATTCGCCGGATCGACCTGCGTGGAGCCGCCGCCGAGGGCGCGGCTCCCGTCGACTACCGCGCCGCCGTGCCGCGCGCCGAGTTCGACGTCGAGGCCGCGACCCATGCCGTCCTCCCGATCATCGAGGCGGTCCGCACGCGCGGGCTCGACGCGATCCGCGAGCTGACCGAGAAGTTCGACGGCGTCGTCGTCGAGGACATCCGTGTGCCGCAGTCCGCGCTCGACTCCGCCCTCGCGGAGCTCGACCCGGCGATCCGCGCCGGCCTCGAGGAGTCGGTCCGCCGGCTCCGGGCCACGTGCGCGGCCGAGCTCGAGCACGACGTCACCACGGAGCTGGGCGTCGGCGCCCGGGTGACCCACCGCAAGGTGCCCGTCGACCGGGTCGGCCTCTACGTCCCCGGCGGCCTCGCGCCGCTGGTCTCCAGCGTGCTCATGAACGTCGTCCCCGCCCAGACCGCGGGGGTCACCTCGATCGCGCTGGCCTCACCTCCCCAGAAGGCGTTCGGGGGGCTGCCGCACCCGACGATCCTGGCTGCGTGCGCGCTGCTCGGTGTCGAGGAGGTCTACGCCGTGGGCGGTGCCCAGTCGATCGCGATGTTCGCGCTCGGCACCGGACCGTGCCGTCGGGTCGACCTGGTCACGGGGCCGGGCAACATCTACACCGTCACGGCCAAGCGGCTGCTCAAGGGGGAGGTCGGCATCGACTCCGAGGCCGGCCCTACCGAGATCGCGATCCTGGCCGACGACAGCGCCGACGCGTCGTACGTCGCCGCCGACCTGGTCAGCCAGGCCGAGCACGACCCGCTGGCCGGCGCCGTGCTCGTCACGCCCTCCGAGCGGCTGGCGGGCGAGGTCGAGGCCGAGCTGGACAAGCAGGTCTTCGCGACCAAGCACACCGACCGGATCACCACCGCCCTGTCCGGCGCGCAGTCGGGCATCGTCCTGGTCGACGACCTCGAGCAGGGCCTCGACGTGGTCAACGCCTATGCCGCCGAGCACCTCGAGATCCACACCGAGGACGCCGCCGCCTGGGCGGCCCGGGTCCGCAACGCGGGCGCGATCTTCGTCGGTCCGCACGCGCCGGTGTCGCTGGGTGACTACTGCGCCGGGTCCAACCACGTCCTGCCCACCGGGGGCTGCGCCTGCCACTCCTCGGGGCTGTCGGTGCGCGCGTTCACCAAGTCGGTGCACGTCGTGGACTACTCCCGCGAGGCCCTGGCCGAGGTGGCCGACCACGTCGTCACCCTCGCCGAGGCCGAGGACCTGCCCGGCCACGGTGCCGCGGTCCGCGTGCGGTTCCCCTCGGTCGACCCTGCCGAGACGTCATGACCGACTTCCCGCCGCTCCGCGAGGAGCTGCGCGGCCTGGCGCCCTACGGCGCCCCGCAGCTCGACCTGCCCGTGCAGCTCAACGTCAACGAGAACCCCTACGGCCCCTCGCCGGCCTGCGTCGCGGACATCGCGACCGCGGTCGCCGAGGCCGCGGGGTCGCTCAACCGCTACCCCGACCGCGAGTTCACCGAGCTCCGGACCGCGCTGGCCGGTTACCTCTCCCGCGACACCCCGCACGGCATCGCCCCCGAGCAGGTGTGGGCCGCCAACGGCTCCAACGAGGTCATGCTCCAGCTGCTCCAGGCGTTCGGCGGCCCGGGGCGCACGGCGCTGAGCTTCGCCCCGACGTACTCCATGTATCCCGAGTACGCCCGGGACACGATGACCGAGTGGGTCACCGGGCACCGCGAGAGCGACTTCTCGCTCGACCTCGACAAGGCGCACGCGCTGGTCGAGGAGGTCCGGCCGAGCGTCGTGCTGCTCCCGTCGCCGAACAACCCGACGGGCACGGCCCTGCCGCCCGAGGCGGTGGCCGGCCTGTGCGAGGCGGTCGGCGACGGCGGCGTCCTGGTCGTCGACGAGGCGTACGGCGAGTTCCGCCGCAGCGGCACCCCCAGCGCCCTCGAGCTGCTGCCGGAGCACCGCAACCTGGTCGTCTCGCGCACGATGTCCAAGGCGTTCGCGCTGGCCGGCGCCCGGCTCGGCTACCTCGCCGCGGCCCCGGAGATCTGCGACGCGATCCGCGTCGTACGCCTGCCCTACCACCTCTCCGCCGTCACCCAGGCGGTCGCGCTCGCGGCCCTGCGGCACGCCCCCGAGCTGCTCGGCCGGGTCGACGACCTGCGCACCGAGCGGGACGCGACGGTGGCCTGGCTGCGCGAGCAGGGGCACACCGTCGCCGACAGCGACGCCAACTTCGCGTTGTTCGGGACGTTCGCGGACCGTCATGCTGTCTGGCAGGGTCTGGTCGACCGGGGTGTGCTGATCCGCGAGGTCGGCCCCGACGGCTGGCTCCGCGTCTCGATCGGCACCCCCGCGGAGATGACCGCGTTCAAGCAGGCACTCACAGCAGTCACGGAAGAGGGACTCACATGAGCAGGACCGCCCGCCTCGAGCGGCAGACCAGCGAGTCGAAGGTGCTCGTCGAGGTCGACCTGGACGGCTCCGGCCGCCACGACATCTCGACCGGTGTCGGCTTCTACGACCACATGCTCACCGCCTTCGCCCGGCACGCGCTGCTCGACCTGACGGTGCAGACCGAGGGCGACCTGCACATCGACGCGCACCACACCGTCGAGGACACCGCGATCGTGCTCGGCCAGGCGCTGCGCGAGGCGCTCGGCGACAAGGTCGGGATCCGCCGCTTCGGCGACGCGACCGTGCCGCTCGACGAGGCGCTCGTCCAGGCCGTCGTCGACGTCTCGGGCCGCCCCTACTGCGTGCACACGGGGGAGCCCGAGGGCCAGCAGTACGTCGTCCTCGGCGGCTCCACGAACGGTTACCTGGGCTCGCTGACCCGCCACGTCTTCGAGACGCTGGCCTTCCACGCCCACATCGCCCTGCACGTGCGCGTCCTGGCCGGCCGCGAGCCGCACCACATCGTGGAGACGCAGTTCAAGGCGTTCGCCCGGGCGTTCCGCGACGCGGTCGCGCTCGACCCGCGCGAGACCGGCATCCCCTCGACCAAGGGCGCGCTCTGAGCACGGTCGCCGTCCTGGACTACGGCTCGGGCAACCTCCGCTCGGCCGTCCGCGCGGTCGAGCGCGCCGGCGCCACGGCCGTGCTGACCTCGGACTTCCAGACCTGCCTGGACGCCGACGGCCTGCTCGTGCCGGGCGTCGGGGCCTACGCCGCGTGCATGGCCGGGCTGCGTGCCATCAAGGGGGACCGGCTGATCGGCCGCCGCCTCGCCGGCGGACGCCCGGTGCTCGGCATCTGCGTCGGGATGCAGGTGCTCTTCGAGCGCGGGGTCGAGCACGGCGTGGAGACCGAGGGCTGCGACGAGTGGCCCGGCGTCGTGGAGCGCCTCCAGGCCCCCGTCGTGCCCCACATGGGCTGGAACACCGTCGAGGTCCCGGAGGGGTCGACCCTGTTCGCGGGCGTCGAGGGCGAGCGCTTCTACTTCGTGCACTCCTACGGCGTCCGCGACTGGACCCTGGTCACCAACGACCGCACCCGCGCACCACTGGTGACCTGGGCCGAGCACGGTGGCGACCGCTTCGTCGCCGCCGTCGAGAACGGCCCGCTCACGGCCACCCAGTTCCACCCGGAGAAGTCCGGGGACGCCGGCGCGGCCCTGCTCCGCAACTGGGTGCAGACACTGTGAGCAAGGAGCGCGCCCGCCGCCGCGAGGAGCGCGAGCGGGAGGCCGCTGTGCTCGCCGCCGCCCGGGCGGCCGAGGCCGAGCGGCGTGAGCGTCGCGACGCGCGACGCGCCGTCCTGACCTCCCGGCTGCCCCGGCGCCGCCCCCGGCAGACCGGCATCCTCGCCCAGCGCCGCCGGCGCCAGACCGGCGCGACGATCGCCCTGTTGCTGCTGTTCAACATCGTGGTCTGGCTGTTCGTCCCCGAGTGGTCGGCCCGCGTCGGTGCGCTGATCGTCTCGATCCTGGCCGCCCCCGTCCTGTACACCATGCTGTTCCGCCGCACCTAGGAAGAAGCGCCATGTCCTACCTCCAGCTCCTCCCCGCCGTCGACATCACCGAGGGCCGTGCCGTCCAGCTCGCCCAGGGCGTCGCCGGCTCCGAGCGCGTGTACGGCGACCCCGTGGCCGCCGCCCGCCGGTGGCAGGACGCCGGCGCCGAGTGGCTGCACCTGGTCGACCTCGACGCGGCGTTCGGCCGCGGCACCAACCGCGAGCTGCAGGCCGAGATCGTCGGCGCCCTCGACATCCAGGTCGAGATGAGCGGCGGCATCCGCGACGACGAGTCCCTCGCGGCCGCGCTGGCCACCGGCTGCCGTCGCGTCAACATCGGCACCGCCGCGCTCGAGCAGCCGGAGTGGTGCGCCAAGGTGATCGCCGAGCACGGCGACCGGATCGCGATCGGGCTCGACGTACGCGGTCGCACCCTCGCCGCCCGCGGCTGGACCCAGGAGGGCGGCGACCTCTACGAGACGCTGGCCCGCCTCGACGCCGAGGGCTGCGCGCGCTACGTCGTCACCGACGTCAACAAGGACGGCATGCTCGCCGGCCCCAACCTCCAGCTGCTGCGCGACGTCTGCGCGGTGACCTCCGCGCCGGTCATCGCCTCGGGCGGCGTCACCACCCTCGACGACATCCGCGCCCTGATGGAGCTGGTGCCCGAGGGCGTCGAAGGCGCGATCGCCGGCACGGCGCTCTACGAGGGTCGCTTCACCCTCGAGGACGCGCTGGCCCTCACCAAGGGCACCGCATGAGCCTCGCCGTCCGCGTGATCCCGTGCCTCGACGTCGACGCAGGCCGGGTCGTCAAGGGCATCAACTTCAAGGAGCTCCGCGACGCCGGTGACCCGGTCGAGCTGGCCCGCACCTACGACGCCGAGGGCGCCGACGAGCTGACCTTCCTCGACATCTCGGCCTCCCACGAGGGACGGGCCACCACGATGGAGATCGTCTCCCGCACCGCCGAGGAGGTCTTCATCCCGCTGACCGTCGGCGGGGGAGTGTCCTCGGTCCAGGACGTCGACCGGCTGCTGCGCGCGGGCGCCGACAAGGTCGCCATCAACACCGCGGCGATCCGGCGTCCCGAGCTGGTCGCCGAGATCGCCGACCGGTTCGGCAACCAGGTCCTGGTGCTGTCCGTGGATGCCCGCCGGGTCGCGGCAGGCTCGACCACCGGCATGACCGACTCCGGCTTCGAGGTCACGACCCACGGCGGCCGCGAGTCCGCCGGCCTCGACGCCATCGAGTGGGCCGTCCGCGCGACCGAGCTGGGGGCGGGCGAGATCCTGCTCAACGCGATGGACGCCGACGGCACCCAGGACGGCTTCGACCTCGACCTGATCCGCGCCGTCCGCCGCGAGGTCACCATCCCGGTCATCGCCTCGGGCGGCGCCGGCCGCGCCGAGCACTTCGCCCCGGCCGTCGACGCCGGAGCAGACGCAGTGCTCGCAGCCACCGTCTTCCACTTCGGCACGCTCCGGATCGCGGACGTGAAGTCAGCACTCGCCTCAGCGGGGTATCCGGTTCGCTGAAGGGTGGCGCCCGCTTCGCGGATTGCCGCTGCGCGGGGCTGCCTTCCCGGGACAGTCTCGGCGCGGGGTGGTGGGGCCGGACGGTCGCTCCCACGTCGACGATGCGAGTCCCTATGCTCGCCGCGTCGCCGCCACGGCGTGGTTTCCTGCCGGGCCGCCGCTGGGCGGCGCCGCGCCTCCCTTTGACGGGACCTCGCATCGTCGCCGCGTGCGCGCCCGCCCGTCCCCACGGCTCGCCGCCCGGCTCCCGGGCGGGCGGGGAACAAGGGTCGGTCGACCACCGTGGCTGCGCTGCCGCAAGCCAGGGGACATGCCGCGTCAGCCCGGACCGGGTGGTCGACCGACTTCTTTACCCCCGGCTGCCCGGGGCTCGGGAAGCAACCCGGGACGGTGGGGCGGGCACGCGGGCCCGACGCGCGGCGCATAAAAGGCGTGCGCGGCGCCGCGCGGCGGCCCGGAAGGAAACCGCCTGGACGGCGACGCGTCCGCCCAAGCGCCGTGCTCGGGTCCGGGGGACCGCCCCGCCGGCCCTGCCCTGCTGGAGAGCGCCCCGGGGAGCAAGCCCCGCGCAGCGGCACCCCGCCCGCGCAGCGGGCGACACCCGCCCCGTTAAGTTGAACCGCATGGGACACACGATCGAGATCGAGACCCCCGCCGGCCCCGCCGAGGCCTACCTGACGCGGCCCGACGATGCCCCGCATCCGGGTGTCCTCTTCTACATCGACGCGATCGGGCTCCGGCCGCGGATCGAGGAGATGGCGGACCGGATCGCGTCGTGGGGGTATGTCGTGCTCGCGCCCAACGTCTTCCATCGTGACGGTCGCGCCGCCGAGCTCGCCCCCACCACCGACCTGACCGTGCCGGCGAACCGCGAGAAGTTCTTCGAGGGCGTGATGCCCCGGGTGCGGGGGTTGACTCCCGACCTCTCCGACCCCGACGCGCTGCTCTGGCTCGACGCGCTCGCCGAGCACGCCACGGGGCCGTTCGGGGCGACCGGCTACTGCATGGGTGGACGGCTGGCGACCCGGACGGCCGGCCTCGCGGGGGAGCGGGTCGCCGCGGTCGGTGGCTTCCACGGCGGCGGGCTCGTCACCGAGGGACCCGACAGTCCGCACCGGCTGCTCGCGGACGCCCGGGCCGAGTTCGTCTACGGCCACGCCGACCAGGACCGGTCGATGCCGCCCGAGGCGGTCGCGGCCCTCGGTGCCGCGCTGACGGAAGCGGGGCTCACGCACACCAACGAGGTGTACGCCGGGGCGAGTCACGGCTACACGATGGCCGACACCGCGCCGTACGACGAGGCGGCGACGGAGCGGCACTTCGAGGCGCTCCGGGCGCTCTTCGACCGGACTCTGTGAGCGGGGCCCGTCACCCGCGCGGGTGAGCCGCTCCAGACCAGTCCGTGCGAGTGTCGGGAGCGTGACCCTCTCTGTGGCCGAACGGCCCCTCACCGCCCAAGAACGGCGGCGGGTCGAGACCACGCGGCTCCTCGTCGAGGCCCGCGCGGCCGAGGGGGACGCCCGCGCAGACCTCGAGGACCAGGCGATCCGGCTCAACATGGAGGTCGCCACCGAGATCGCGCGGCGCTACCACGGCCGGGGCATCGCCAATGATGACCTCGACCAGGTGGCCTACCTCGGGCTGACCAAGGCGGTCCGCGGCTTCGACCCCACCAAGGGGACCGACTTCCTCAGCTTCGCCGTGCCGACGATGCGCGGCGAGATCCGGCGTTACTTCCGCGACTTCGGCTGGACGATCCGGCCGCCCCGGTCGGTCCAGGAGCTCCAGCCGCGCCTGACGGCCGCCGAGGCGGAGCTGATCCAGCAGCTCGGCCGGTCGCCGCGGCCCTCCGAGCTCGCCGCCCACCTCGGCGTCGACCTCGAGCTGGTCCTCGACGCGTTGAGCGCCAACGGCTGCTTCACCCCCCTGTCGCTGGACGCTCCGTCGCCCAGCGGTGACGGCGACCCCACCGACCGGCTGGGCGGGCCCGACGCCGCGTTCGGCGGTGCCGAGGCCCGCGTCGCGCTGCTCCCGCTGCTGCGCGACCTGAGCCCGCGAGAGCGCCGGATCCTCGAGCTCCGCTTCGGCAGCGGCCTCACGCAGGCCGAGATCGGCGCGCAGATCGGCGTCACCCAGATGCAGGTCTCCCGGCTCCTGGCCCGGGTGCTGGCCAAGCTCCGCGAGGGCCTCGAGCCCGACGCGGCGTGACGCGTCCTCCAGCCCCTCCGACGCTAACCTGACCGCGTGACCCCGCAGGAGATCGCGCGCGCCAGCGCCGAGGCCATGTGGTCCGGCGACCGGGCCAGCCAGTCCCTCGGCATGGTCGTGGACGACGTCGGCCCCGGCACCGCCACGCTGCGGATGACCGTGCGTCCCGACATGGTCAACGGCCACGACATCGGGCACGGCGGGCTGACCTTCAGCCTGGCCGACTCGGCGTTCGCCTTCGCCTGCAACTCCTACAACCGGGTCACCGTCGCCGCGGGCGCCGAGATCCGCTTCCGGGCGCCCACCCATCTCGGTGACGTGCTCGTCGCCCGCGCCGTCGAGCGCGAGCGGGAGGGTCGTGACGGCACGTACGACGTGACCGTGACCGCCGGCGACACCGTCATCGCGACGTTCGTGGGGCGCTCCCGGGAGATCGGCGGCGCCTTCGCAGGAGGGGAGGCCTGATGGCCGGCGAGGTCCCGGACCTGGACCGGGCGGCCCTGGAGGCGCTCCAGCTCGAGCGGCTGCGCGACACCCTCCGCCGCGCGCAGGCCCACGTCCCGTACTACCGGCGGGCCTTCGAGGACGCCGGCGTCACCCCCGACGACCTGCACACCCTCGCCGACCTCGCGCGGTTCCCGTTCACCACCAAGGCGGACCTGCGCGACAACTACCCGTTCGGGATGTTCGCGGTGCCGCGCGGTCAGGTCGCCCGCGTGCACGCCAGCAGCGGCACGACCGGCAAGCCGACCGTCGTCGGCTACACCGCCGAGGACATCGACACGTGGGCCGAGGTGATGGCCCGGTCGATCCGCGCCGCCGGAGGCCGGCCGGGGGACCTCGTGCACGTCGCCTACGGCTACGGGCTCTTCACCGGCGGGCTCGGCGCCCACTATGGCGCCGAGCGGCTCGGCTGCACCGTGGTCCCCGTCAGCGGCGGCATGACCGAGCGGCAGGTGCAGCTCATCCTGGACTTCGCGCCCCGCGTGATCATGGTGACGCCGTCGTACTTCCTGGCGATCCTCGACGAGATGGAGGCCCAGGGCGTCGACCCCCGCACCACCTCGCTCGAGGTCGGCATCTTCGGCGCGGAGCCGTGGACCGACGAGATGCGGCGGGCCGTCGAGGCGCGCTCGGGGATCCGCGCGGTCGACATCTACGGGCTCTCGGAGGTGATGGGCCCGGGCGTCTCGCAGGAGGCGTGGGAGACCCAGGACGGGCTGCACGTCTGGGAGGACCACTTCCTGCCCGAGGTCATCGACCCGGTGACCCTCGAGGTGCTGCCCGACGGCGAGGAGGGCGAGCTCGTCTTCACCTCGCTGACCAAGCAGGCGATGCCCGTCATCCGCTACCGCACCCGCGACCTGACCCGGCTGCTGCCCGGCACGGCCTTCCCGGCGTTCCGGCGGATGCAGAAGGTCACCGGCCGCACCGACGACATGATGATCGTCCGCGGCGTCAACGTCTTCCCCAGCCAGGTCGAGGAGCAGATCCTCGCCGTCGAGGGGCTCACCCCGCACTACGTCTGCGTGCTGACCCGCCCTGGCAACCTCGACGAGCTGACCGTGCAGGTCGAGGCGGCGGCCCCGTTGCACGACGCTGCGCTGGGCGACGTGCTCGCCCGGCGCATCAAGGACCGCATCGGGGTGACCGCGCGCGTCGAGGTGCTGGCCCCGCACGCGCTCGAGCGGTCGCTCGGCAAGGCCCGGCGGATCCGGGACGAGCGGTGATCAGCCGGGGAAGATCTCCGGCAGCTCGGACGCCTTGCCCGTGAAGGCGGGGGTGCGCTTCTCCAGGAAGGCCGCCACGCCCTCCTTCCCGTCGCCGATCGAGGTCCAGTACATCGCCAGCGAGTCGGACAGGTGCGCCTCGAGCGGGTCGGCGACGGCACCGTTGCGGTAGATCAGCTGCTTGGCCAGCGCCAGCGCGACGGGGGACCGGTCGACGACGAACTTCCGGGCCAGCTCCAGGGCGGCGGGCAGCAGGTCGTCGGGCTCGTGGACCGAGCGGACCAGCCGCCCGGCGTGTGCCTCCTCGGCGGTGAGGATGTCCGCGGCGTACACCCACTCCAGCGCCTGCTGGACCCCCACGATCCGCGGCAGGAACCACGACGAGCAGGCCTCGGGCACGATGCCGAGCCGGCCGAAGACGAAGCCGATCCGGGCCTTGGTCGACGCGAGCCGCAGGTCCATGGCGAGCGTCATCGTGGCGCCGATGCCGACGGCCGGGCCGTTGATCGCGGCGATGACAGGCTTGGGGAGCGCGTGGATCGCGAGCGTCACGCGGCCCCCGGTGTCGCGCACGCCGTCGTGGTACGGCGCCTCCGTGAGGTGCTCGCGCAGCTCGGCCGGCGTCGGCCGCACCGACTCGTCGAGCCCGAAGACGTTGCCCTCGGCGGAGAGGTCCATGCCGGCGCAGAACGCGCGCCCGGACCCGGTCACGACGACCGCCCGGACGTCGTCGTCCCGGGCATCGGTCAGGAACACCTGCTCGAGCTCGCGCGCCATCGTCACGTTGAAGGCGTTGAGCGCGTCCGGACGGCTCAGCGTGAGGGTCGCGATGCCGTCGGGGTCGACGGACCAGTCGAGGGTCTCGTAGGCGGGGCTCATCCGGGGTCCCTGTCCGAAGCGGAACGAAGTGAGCATTCGGATGGGGTGGTCATCCGGTGACGCTCTTGGGCAGGCCGGTCGGCGTGCACAGGCTCTTCGGGATGTCGGACGTCTTGTCCTCGATGATGTACTTGAACATCTGCTTGCTGCGCGTGGGGTCCCAGCGCACCGACAGGTCCGCGATCGGCACCACGCAGCTGAGGCCGTTGGTGCCATTGACGTGCGTCATCGCCGAGGCCCACATGGCGGCGCGGACCGTCGAGGTGCCCTTGCCGAAGGCGAAGAAGTCGGGCACGGACGTCAGCAGGTTCCAGTAGCGGAACGGGTTGAGGAAGGTCCACGGCGACACGACCGCGTCACCGACCGCCGAGACGACCTCGCGCTGGTGCTTCACGCGGTCGATGTCGCCGATGTTGGAGGTGTGCCGCGAGCGGGCGTAGCCCAGTGCGGTGGTGCCGTCGGCCTCCTGGCACCCCTTCTTGACGTGCAGGTTGGCGAGCTTGTCGTCCATGTTCTCGGTCGGGCAGATGGTGATGCCGCCGACGGCGTCCACGACACCGGCCAGGCCGCCGAGGCCGATCTCGACGTAGTCGTCGATGCGGATGCCGGTGTTCTGCTCGACGGTCCGGGTCAGCAGCTTGGCGCCGCCGTACGCGAACGCGGCGTTGATCTTGGTCGTGCCGTGCCCGGGGATCTCGACGATCGAGTCGCGCGGGATCGACATCAGCAGGTTGGGGCCCGAACCGGTGTGCAGGATCAGGATCGTGTCGGTGCGCTGGCCCTGGGCGTTGCCGGTGCCGAGCTTCTTGCGCTCGGCGGCGCTGAGGCCGGCGCGCGAGTCGCTGCCGACGAGGAGGTACGTCGTGCCGGGCTGGTCGTCGGGACGCTTGCCGTCGGGCTCCCACGAGACCTTGTGCACCTTGCTCCACGCGAAGAACGGCACGAAGACCAGGTAGGCGATGTAGAGCAGCACCAGCAGGATCACCCAGCGGACGGGACGGATCCGGGGGCGACGCAGGCCCCCGCCGAACCGGCGGCCGGAGCCGCGGCCGGAGCCGCCGGATCCGCCCGGCGCGGGGGCGACGGGAGGAGGCGTGGGGCGCGCGGTCGGACGGTACTGGCGCGGCGGGTCGGTCGGTCGCGGCGACTGCTGGCCGCGGGCGTCCTTCGAGGCGGCCGGCATGACCTGGGTCTCGTCGGGGCGCGGCTGCTGCGGGACGGCGCGCGTCGCGTCGGCGTCGTTGGGCTGCTGGCCCTTCTTGCCGTAGAGCCAGTTGTACTCAGGAGTCCCGTCCTCGGGACCGCCATTGCCACGGGGACGGTCAGACATGGCGGTGACGCTACCGTGCCGCCATGCCGTCCGATACGAGTCCTCGATCACCCTCCTACGCGCGCGTGTCGCTCGCCATCATGACGTCGGGACGCGAGGCCAACCTGCTCGGCAACGTGCACGGCGGCGAGATCATGAAGCTCGCCGACTCCACCGCCGGGGCCGTCGCACAACGGCACAGCGGCGGTCCGGCGGTCACCGCGGCCATGGACGAGATGGCCTTCCTCGAGCCGGTCCACGTCGGCGACATCGTGCGCACGTTCGCCCAGGTCAACTGGGCCGGACGGTCCTCGATGGAGATCGGCGTGCGGGTCGAGACCCAGCCGTGGAACGACCCCTCGACCAGTGCGCTGCACGTCGCCTCGGCCTACTTCGTGTTCGTCGCGATCGACGCCGACGGCCGCGCGCGGGAGGTCCCGCCGCTCGTCCCGGAGACGCCCGACGAGGTGCGTCGCATGCGCGAGGCCGAGATCCGGCGGGCGCACCGGCTCGCCAAGCGGCAGGAGATCGAGTCGGGGCGCCACCGGGTGGAGTGAGCCGATCGGTCGCCGTCGGCGCGTCGTACCTCTCTGTGACGCCTGTGACTGGTGATACTTGCCGGGCACGACCCCGACGCCTCGGTGTCACCTTCCCCACAGCACGACCAGCAGAGAGGCATCTCGATGCCACCCGTTTCTTCCCCCGGGTTGCACGACCGCCACGGGCAGTCCCGTTTCACGACGGGTGACCGCGCGGCCCGTGTGCGCTTCCGTCGGGCCATGGCCCTGATGCTGATGACCCTCGTCCTCCCCGGGTCGGCCCAGCTCGTGGCCGGCAACCGCAAGGTGGGGCGTACGGCGATCCGCATCTGGTTCGTGTCCGCGATCGCGATCGTGCTGACGCTCGCCGTCGGGCTGCTCTGGCACGAGCTCCTCTTCTACCTCGTCTCGAACACCGTGCTGCTCGGGCTGCTTCGCTTCGCGCTGATGCTGGTCGCGATCGGCTGGGCCGGGCTGTTCATGGACGCCTGGCGGATCGGGCAGCCGCTCAGCCTCGCGATCCAGCACCGCCGCGCGGCCGTCGGCCTCAACGGCGTGCTGTGTCTCTCCGTCGCCGGGTCGCTGCTGTTCGGCGCGCACCTCGTCGGCGTCCAGCGCGACTTCATGCTGACGATGTTCGGCGGCAACCACGTCACCGACGCCCACGACGGCCGCTTCAACGTGCTCCTGCTGGGTGGGGACTCGGGTGCCGGCCGCTGGGGCCTGCGTCCGGACTCGATGACCGTCGCCAGCATCGACGCGAAGACCGGGCGCACCGTCCTCATCGCGCTGCCGCGCAACATGGAGAACTTCCCGTTCCGCAAGGGGACGGTCATGGACGAGCAGTTCCCCGACGGCTTCGACGCCGACTACCTCAACGGCGTCAGCACCTGGGCCGGCGACAACACCGAGCTGTTCCCCAAGTCGGAGAACCCCGGCGTCGACGCCACGATCATGGCCATCGAGGGCATCACCGGCCTGCGCATCAACTACTGGGCGATGGTCAACCTCGAGGGCTTCAAGGACCTCGTCGACGCCGTCGGCGGCGTCACCCTCAACGTCCGCTCGCCGATCCCGGTCGGCGGCCTCGGCTCCGACGTGACCGGCTACATCCAGCCGGGCGTCCGCAAGCTCAACGGCCACGACACGCTCTGGTTCGCCCGCGCCCGTGACGGCTCGGACGACTACTCGCGGATGGCGCGCCAGAAGTGCGTCATGAACGCCATGCTCAACCAGATCAGCCCGCAGGTCGCGATCTCGAACTTCGAGAAGATCGCCAAGGCGAGCTCCGCGATGATCTCCACCGACATCCCGGCCAGCGAGGTCGACACGTTCATGCAGCTGGCGCTGAAGGCCAAGGGCCAGAAGGTCTCGACCCTGTCGCTGGTGCCCCCGATGATCGTCACCTCCCAGCCGGACATCGGGCTGATCCACCGCAAGGTCAAGGAGGCGATCGCCCGCGCCGACGGCACCGCCCCCGCCCCGACCAAGGCCCGCAGCCACTCCGGGGACGTCGTCACCGGTGGCTCGGTCGGCTCCCTCCACGACGGCTACGCCGCCAACCAGTCCGACGACCTCGGCGCCGCCTGCTGACCCGGCCGCTGCCCTCGGTGGTTGAGGAGGTTGCGCTGGCAACCGTCTCGAAACCACACCCGATCCAGGCGGCCATCCACAGGCGAGCCAGGGGTTGGTTGCCGCCGATGCGGACGGACAGCAGGGTCATGGCCATGGCCGCATTCGTCTACATGCTCCGCTGCAGCGACGGGACCTACTACGTGGGCAGCACCCGCAACCTCGAGCATCGCGTGTGGCAGCACAACTGCACGGACGAAGGCGCGGCGTACACCCGCAAACGCCGGCCGGTGACGCTGGTCTGGTCGGCGGAGTTCGAGCACGTGGGCGCGGCCTTCGCCTTCGAAAAGCAGTTGGCCGGCTGGAGTCGCGCGAAGAAGCAAGTCCTCATCCGGGGTGAATTCGACTTGCTGCCGTTCCTTGCACGCCGTCGTACCTAGCGCTCGGGGGTTTCGAGACGCTCGCTGGCGCTCGCTCCTCAACCACCGAGCACCAGCGGCGTCCGTGGCGAGGCTCTCCTCACCACGACTTCGGGGATGCCCGACGGTCCCCCTAGGGTGTGAGCCGTGACCGACCAGCCGACCGTGCGCCCGCGCATCGCCGCCGTCGTCGTCACGTTCAACCGGCTCGAGCTGCTCCAGGGGCTGGTCGCGCGGCTGCGCGAGGTGCCCGAGGTCGACGAGATCCTGGTCGTCGACAACGCCTCGACCGACGGCACGGGGGAGTGGCTGGCCTCGGCAGGCTCGACCACCGCAGATGGCTCGACCAGCGCCGGCACGCCCGTCCGGGCCCGCACCCTGACCGAGAACCGCGGCGGTGCCGGCGGCTTCCACGACGGGCTCGCCTGGGCGATGGACGACGGCGCCGACCTGGCCTGGCTGATGGACGACGACGGGCTCCCCGACGCCGACTCGCTGGGCACCCTGCTGGCCCACCGCGGGGACTTCGACTTCTGGGGCCCGGTCGTGGTCGACGAGGCCGACCCCGGCCGCCTGGTCTTCCCGATCCGGCTCCCCGGCGGCACTCGCGTCGTGCACCGGATGGCCGACGTCGCCGCCGCGGCCCCCGACGGCGTGATCCGCGACGTGGTGATCCCGTTCAACGGCGTGCTGGTCACCCGCGACCTGGTCGACCGGATCGGCCTGCCCCGCGAGGAGTTCTTCATCTGGGGCGACGACCACGAGTACCGCCTCCGCGCCGAGCGCGCCGGCGGCCGGATCGGCACGATCGTCGACGCCCGGGTGTGCCACCCCAGCGTGGGCGAGCTCGGCACGCCGATGATGTTCGGCAGGACGACGTACAACCACAGCCCGAGCGACCTCAAGCACTACTGCATGGCGCGCAACAACCTGCTCAACCTGCGCGACTACCGCGGCTGGCCGCACGCCCTGATGTTCGTCGCCAAGACCGTGTGGTTCTACACCTTCACCCGCCCGCGCCCGGCCCGTCTCGCCCTCAGCGCCCGCGCCATGTACGCCGGCCTCCGCGGCGACTTCACCGGCCACCGGAGGTTCCTGCGGTGACCCACGAGACCGTCGCGGTCGTCATCGTCACGTTCAACCGCGCCGACCTGCTGGTCGGGATGCTCGACGCGCTGGCCCAGCAGACGCACCCGCCGGACGCGGTGTTCGTCATCGACAACGCCAGCAGCGACCACACCGCCCAGGTGCTGGGCCGCAACGACCTGCCGCTGCGGATCACCACGATGCCGGAGAACCTCGGCGGCGCCGGCGGCTTCCACCTCGGCGTGCAGCAGGCCTACGAGGCCGGCTTCGACCGGATCTGGCTGGTCGACGACGACGTCGTGCCTGCGCCCGACTGCCTGGCCACGCTGATGGCCCAGGACGAGGCGTGCCTGATGTCGGTCCGCGAGGACACCCACGGACACCTGGTCGAGAAGGCCGCAACCCGCTTCGACCTGCGCAACCCGCTCGCGATCAAGCCCAAGACCGGCATGGTCGAGACGGAGTTCGGCACGCGCGCGGCGATGCCGGAGCGGGTCGAGATCCAGAACGTCGCCTTCGAGGGGTTCATGGTCCGCCGCGACGTCATCGACACGATCGGGTTCCCGGACCCGTCGTACTTCATCTTCTACGACGACGTGGACTTCGCCGTCCGCGCCCGCCGGGCCGGCTACCGGATCTGGGCGGTGCGCGATGCCGTGCTGGTCCGCCAGCTCGACTTCGACCAGCAGCACGACCTGGCCGGGTGGAAGGGGTTCTACATGTTCCGCAACCTCTTCGTCGTGCACTTCCGCTACGGGGAGAACCTCCTCGTGCGCCTCAAGCCCTACCTGATCGCGCTCGCCGTCGTCCTGCTGAGCCCGGTCCGGGGCGGCAGGGCCGAGGCGCGCAATGTGATCCGGGCCATCGGCTCCGCGCGGGGGATGCGTCGCGTGCCCGAGCCGCCGCCCCACCGTCGCTAGACTTGCCGCCGCGTCAATCCCGAGGGCCCAACCGTCAGGAGAGCACCCCTTGTCCGTGTCCGACACCCCCGACCTCGTCGTCGTCGGTTCCGGCTTCTTCGGCCTCACGGTCGCGGAGCGCTGCGCCAACGAGCTGGGCCTGAAGGTCCTGATCCTCGAGCGCCGCCACCACCTCGGCGGCAACGCCTACAGCGAGGCAGACCCCGAGACCGGCATCGAGATGCACGTCTACGGCGCGCACCTCTTCCACACCTCCAACGAGAAGGTCTGGGAGTACGTCAACCGGTTCACGTCGTTCACCAACTACCAGCACCGGGTCTTCGGCCAGTACGCCGGGCAGGTCTACTCCCTGCCGATGAACCTCGCGCTCATCAACACCTTCTTCGGCAAGAGCCACACGCCCGACGAGGCGCGCGCCCTGATCGCGGAGCAGGCCAGCGAGATCGACACCGCCGAGGCGACCAACCTGGAGGAGAAGGCGATCTCCCTGATCGGTCGCCCCCTCTACGAGGCGTTCATCAAGGGCTACACCGCCAAGCAGTGGCAGACCGACCCCACCAAGCTGAGCGCGGACATCATCACCAGGCTCCCGGTGCGCTACAACTTCGACAACCGCTGGTTCAACGACACCTACGAGGGCCTCCCGGTCGACGGCTACACCGCCTGGCTGACCAAGATGGCCGACCACCCCAACATCGAGGTCCGCCTCGAGACCGACTTCTTCGACGTCGCCGACGAGTTCAAGGGCAAGGTCCCGATCGTCTACACCGGCCCGGTCGACGAGTACTTCGGCAACTCCGAGGGGCGCCTGTCGTGGCGCACCGTCGACCTCGAGGCCGAGGTCAAGGAGGTCGACGACTTCCAGGGCTGCGCGGTGATGAACTACAACGACCAGGACGTGCCCTGGACCCGGATCCACGAGTTCAAGCACTTCCACCCCGAGCGCACCTACATCTCGGGCAAGACCGTCATCGTCCACGAGTACTCCCGGTTCGCCGAGGACGAGGACGAGCCCTACTACCCGATCAACACCGCCGAGGACCGCGAGAAGCTGCTGAAGTACCGCGAGCTGGCCAAGGCCGAGCCCATGGTGCTGTTCGGCGGCCGCCTCGGCACCTACAAGTACCTCGACATGCACATGGCGATCGGTTCGGCGCTGTCGATGTACGAGAACAAGCTGAAGCCGCACTTCGCCGACGGCGCGGCCCTGACCAGCGGAGGCGTTGACGAATGAGCACCCGACTCCTGCAGCGGCAGATCCTGCCCCTCGACCGTGACTACGACGTCCTCGCGCTGTACGTCGACCCCGAGGAGGCCCGGCTCGACGCCGACAAGTACGAGGTCGGCGGCAACCGCGCCGCCAAGGACCTCAACAACGCGGCGATCCGGCAGTCCACCTCGACCGGCCGGGCGATCCACCCGGACCAGATCGAGTCCCGCACCGCCATGCGCGTCAAGGCGGGGGAGCGGCTCTCCTTCGGCACCTACTTCAACGCGTTCCCCGCGAGCTACTGGCGCCGCTGGACCGTCGTCACCGACGTGACGCTGACGGTCAAGCTCTCCGGCCGCGGCGCGTCGGTGATCGTCTACAAGTCGATGGCCAACGGCCGATCGCAGCGCGTCGACTCCGCCAGCACCGGCGACCAGGCCTCCGGCACGTTCACCTTCGAGCTGACGCTGAAGCCCTTCGTCGACGGCGGCTGGTACTGGTACAACGTCGTCTCCGGTGACGACGACGCCGTCGTCGAGTCGGCCGAGTGGACCGCCGAGGTCCCCGAGGACCGCGCCCAGCACGGCACCGTCGACATCGCGATCACGACGATGAACCGCCCCGACTTCTGCGCCAAGCTGCTCGGCCAGCTCGGCGAGGACGAGGTGCTGCGCCCCTACCTCGACCAGGTCCTGGTCATGGAGCAGGGCACCCAGAAGGTCGTCGACTCCCCGGACTTCGCCAAGGCGGAGGCGGCGCTCGGCTCCACCCTGCGGATCATCGAGCAGGGCAACCTCGGCGGCTCGGGCGGCTACGCCCGTGGCCAGCTCGAGTCGGTCCGCAAGGGCACCGCGACCTACGCGATGATGATGGACGACGACGTCGTCTGCGAGCCCGAGGGCGTCATCCGCGCGGTCACCTTCGGCGACCTCGCTCGCCGGCCCACGATCGTGGGCGGTCACATGTTCTCGATCTACTCCCGCTCGCGGCTGCACAGCTTCGGCGAGATCGTCCAGCCGTGGCGCTTCTGGTGGCAGTCGCCGCTGGACACCTACTCCGACTGGGACTTCGCCGCCCGCAACCTGCGCTCGAGCCGCTGGCTGCACAAGCGCGTGGACGTCGACTTCAACGGCTGGTTCATGTGCCTGATCCCGCGCCAGGTGCTGGAGGAGATCGGCCTCTCGCTGCCGCTGTTCCTGAAGTGGGACGACTCGGAGTTCGGCCTGCGCGCCAAGGCCGCCGGCTACCCGACCGTCACGTTCCCGGGTGCTGCCGTGTGGCACGTCCCGTGGACCGACAAGAACGACGCGCTCGACTGGCAGGCCTACTTCCACCACCGCAACCGCCTCGTCGCGGCGCTGCTGCACTCGCCCTACCCCAAGGGTGGCCGGATGGTGCGCGAGAGCCTCAACCACCAGATCGCCCACCTGGTCTCGATGCAGTACTCCACCGCCGAGCTGCGGCTCATGGCGATGGAGGACGTGCTCGCCGGCCCGGAGGGGCTGCACGGGCTGCTGGCCACGCGCCTGGCCGACGTCAACGCCTTCCGCAAGCAGTTCTCCGACGCCCGGCTCGAGGCCGACCCCGACGCCTTCCCGTCCGTGCGCCGCGAGAAGCCCCCGCGCAAGGGCAAGGACGGCAACGAGATCCCGGGTCGCCTGTCGACCCTGGTCAGCGCCGGGCTCCAGCCGCTGCGCCAGCTGAAGCCGCCGCGGGCGTTGTCGCGCCAGCACCCCGAGGCCGAGGTCCGGGCGATGGACGCGAAGTGGTACCGGCTGGCGTCGTACGACTCGGCGATCGTCTCGATGAACGACGGCACCTCCGCCGCGTTCTACCAGCGCGACCCCGAGCTCTTCCGCGACCTGATGAAGCGCACCATCGCGATCCACGAGCGCTACCGGCGTGAGTGGCCGCGCCTGGCCGAGCAGTACCGCGCCAGCCTGGCCCACATCACCTCGCCGGAGGCGTGGGACGAGACGTTCCGCCCCTGGACCGAGGGGAAGTCCGGCGCCGATGACTGACGTCGCGGGCGGTCACACCGTGCGGGTGGTCGACGCCGAGCTCGGCTCGCCGTCGGCCAACATGGGCCTGCTCTCGGTGTTCCAGCGCCGCTACCTGCTGCGGTTGCTCGTACGCCGTGAGGTCAGCGCGCGCTACTCCGGCTCGTTCCTCGGGCTGATCTGGTCCTACATCAACCCGCTGAGCCAGTTCTTCATCTACTGGTTCGTGATGGGCTACCTGCTCAAGCTCCACGACTCGGTGCCGCACTTCGCGGTGCACGTCTTCTCCGCGCTGATCGTCGTGCACTTCTTCATCGAGACGTTCAACGCCGGCACCCGCTCGATCGTGCGCAACAAGGGGCTGGTGCAGAAGATGGCGATGCCGCGGGAGATGTTCCCCGTGGCCTCGATGCTCGTCTCGCTCTACCACGTCGTCCCGCAGGTGGTCATCCTGCTGATCGTCGACGTCCTCTACGGCTGGAAGCCGGACGCCATCGGCATGCTCGCGGCCGTCATGGGCATCTCGATCATCATGATGCTCGGCACCGCGCTGGCCCTGATGTTCAGCGCCGCCAACGTGTTCTTCCGCGACTTCGCCAGCGCGGTCAACATCCTGACCAACTTCGTGCGCTTCGGCGTGCCGATGATCTACCCGTTCTCGATCGTCCCGCAGCGCTTCCACGGGCACGTCGAGGCCTACCTCGCCAACCCGATCGCCGACGCGGTCATCCTCTTCCAGCGGGCCTTCTGGGTCGGCATCCCCAGCGACCAGGGGGAGCAGATCAAGCAGGCCAGCGGGGGACCGGCCATGCCGGACCACCTCTTCCAGCACGGTGCGATCGCGCTGGCCGTGTCGGCGGTCCTGCTGATCCTCGCCCAGCTGATCTTCTCGCGGCTCGAGAACCGCATCCCGGAGCGCCTCTGATGACCTACTCCTCCGACACCTCCATCGTCGTCGACAACGTGACGAAGGAGTTCAAGCTCCGCTACCACCGCACCTTCAAGCAGGTGACCGTGGCGATGATGAAGGGCCACGACGTCTCCGACACGTTCAAGGCCCTCGACGGCGTCAACTTCGAGGTCAAGCAGGGCGAGTCGATCGGCCTGATGGGGCTCAACGGCTCGGGCAAGAGCACCCTGCTCAAGCTCGTCCAGGGCGTCATGCGCCCCGACGGGGGACAGGTGCTCACCCGCGGCCGGATCTCCGGCCTGATCGCCACCGGCGCGGGCTTCCACCCGCAGCTCACCGGCCGCGAGAACGTCTTCCTCAACGCCGCGATCCTGGGCATGTCCGAGGCGGAGACCAAGCGGAAGTTCGACGACATCGTGGAGTTCGCCGACATCGGCCGCTTCCTCGAGACGCCGGTCGGCAACTACAGCTCCGGCATGTTCGCCCGCCTCGGCTTCGCGGTCGCCGTGCACGTCGACTCCGACATCTTCCTGGCCGACGAGGTGCTCGCCGTCGGCGACCGCCCGTTCAAGAAGAAGTGCATGGAGAAGATGCAGGAGATCCGCGACAGCGGTCGCACGCTCTTCTACGTCTCGCACGCCACCGCCTCGGTCCGCAAGATGTGCGACCGCGTGATCGTGCTCGAGCAGGGCAAGGTCGGCTTCGACGGCGACACCGAGGCTGGCATCAAGTACCTCCACTACGACGACGACGACGGCAACGAGCCGGACCAGACCGACGAGTTCGACGCCGACGAGGAGATCGGCGCGGACATCTGACGCTCGGCGGGGTAGGTCACCGTTGGGCAACGGTTACCTGCACGTGAGCCTGAGCTGGATTGACAAATCTGAATAGTGGCGGCGTGTCGAGTGGAAATTACACGGTTGTAGTTACTCACTTTCCCTTCCGGTGCCTGTGTGACTCATGTGAAAGTTGCGCAACGTGTGAACTTCCCCCGCACTGGAGAACAGCCCATGCCACCGAGCAAGACCCGCTATGTCACCGCCTGTCAGCAGCTGCTGGCCCTCGGCCTGGTGCTGGCTGCCCTCACCCCCGCCGCCAGCGTCATCAGCCTCGACGTCGTCCGTGAGGAGCCCTCGCGCGGCGCCTCGGCGGGCCACCCCGCCGCCAGCCTGTCGGCCTACACCAAGGCCCAGGCCAAGGAGTCGGTGCTGCCGGCCGCGCCGGTCGACCCCGACGTCACCGAGGTCGCGCTGACCGCCGCCCCTGCCGCCACCGGTCACAAGACCTCGACCCTCGTGCCGGGCCGCGTCACCGCCAACGCCCGCAGCAAGCCGGGCATGCTGCCGGGCAGCACGCAGGTCACCAGCGTCCCCGAGCCGGTCACCGGCTACGGCGCCATCGGCGTCACGTGGGAGCACGGCGTGCAGATGACCGAGCAGACGCTCAGCTTCCAGCTGCGCACCCGCACGGGCGACACGTGGACCGACTGGTCGCTGCTGCCGTACGACGCCGACCACGCCCCCGACCCGAACTCCGCCGAGGGCCGGCACAGCCGCCCCGGCACCGAGCCGGTCATCGTCGGTGACGTCGACCAGGTCCAGATCCGCGCGCTGTCGCAGAGCGGCGTCGTGCCGGCCGACATGAAGCTCGCCGTGATCGACCCGGGCAAGCCGACCCGCACGGTGACCGAGCGCGGCGCGCTCGACACCAACACGATGGACGGCAGCACCGGCGACCCGGCCGCCCTCGTCGAGGCCGAGGCCCTCGCGGACGGCACCAAGGTGGACACGACGTCCGGCACCACGTCCAGCGACGGTGCGATCTCGATGTCGGCCGCGACGTACACGCCCAAGCCCGTCATCTACTCCCGCGCCCAGTGGGGCGCCGACGAGTCGATGCGCGACAAGAGCTCGCTGCACTACTACGAGGTGCACGCCGGCTTCGTGCACCACACGGTCAACGCCAACGACTACACACGCAACGAGGTGCCGGGCATCATCCGGAGCATCTACGCGTACCACACGCAGTCCAAGGGCTGGAGCGACATCGGCTACAACTTCGTGGTCGACCGGTTCGGCCGCATCTGGGAGGCCCGGTACGGCGGCATCGACCGCCCCGTCGTCGGCGCCCACACCCTGGGCTACAACGACTACTCGTTCGCGATGTCGGCCATCGGCAACTACGACATCAAGCAGCCGTCCGAGGCGATGGTGCAGGCCTACGGCGCGCTCTTCGCGTGGAAGCTGTCGCTGCACGGCGTCAACGCCGCCAGCACCAAGCAGTGGGTCGGCTCGAAGTACTTCGAGGCGATCAACGGCCACCGCGACGCCGGCCAGACCGCCTGCCCGGGCCGCTACCTCTACGCCCGGATTCCCGACATCCGCAAGCTCGCCGCCGAGGCGCAGCGCGGCTGGGCCGGGCGCCAGCTCGAGTCCAACCTGGCCTCCACGGTGCACCCTGACCTCATCGCGCGCCGGACCAGCGACGGCCAGGCGTTCATCCTGCCCACCGGTGGCATGACGGGCTTCGCGGCCCCCGTGACCGTGCCGGTCGACGTGGCCGCGGGCGACACGGTCACCCCGACCGGCGACATCACCGGCGACGGCGAGGGCGACCTGCTGGTGCAGGCGGCCGACGGCACCTCCCGCGTGCTGCCCGGCGACGGCAAGGGCGGCTTCGGCGCCGCGATCAAGCCCGGCACGGCCTTCCAGGGCCGCGACCTGGTCACCGCCGTGGGCGACGTCAACGGCGACGGCCGCAACGACCTCGTGGCCCGTCGCACCTCCGACGGCGCCCTCAACACCTACCTCGGCAGCGGCCAGGGCGGCTTCCTGCGCCGCTACGTCGGCACCGGCTTCGCGGGCTACGACAAGCTCGCCGCGACCGGCGACGTCAACGGCGACGGGTTCGGCGACCTGCTGGCCCGCGACCGGACCGGCCACCTGTGGCTGCTCGCGGGCACCGGCACCAAGGCGTTCTCCGCGGCGGTCCCGCTGGCCGGCAGCTGGGGGAAGTACGACACCATCACCGGCTACGGCGACTACAACGCCGACGGGCTGGGCGACCTGCTGGTCCGCGCGCCCGGCGAGCCGGCGTACGTCCTGCCCTCGCACGGCGACGGCACGTTCGGCCACGCCCTGGGCCCGATCAACCGGGCGATGGGTCCCGACTCGCTCGCCGGGGCCGACCTGACCGCCGGACCGACGCCCGACCTGCTGACCCGCACGGGCAACACCCTGGCGATCCTGCCCAACAACGGCACCTTCGACCTCGGGCCGGCCATCCCCACGGGGATCGACGTCTCCAGCGCCAACCGGCTGCTCAACGCCGGCGACTGGGACCGCGACGGCTTCGGCGACATCATCACCCGCAACGCCACGACCGGGGTGCTCTACCTCCGTCGCGGCGACGGGACCGGTCACTTCGGCAAGGCGATCCAGATCGGCACCGGCTTCGGCCAGGTCGGCCTGCTCGCCGCGGTCGGCGACATGACCGGCGACGGCTACCCCGACCTGATGGGGCAGCCGGCCGGGCACGACATCCGGATCTACCCCGGCAACGGGCTGGCGGGCCTCAAGATGAGCTACGTCGCCCACGGCGCCATCGATGCCGGGACGCAGATCCCGGTCGGCCGCTGGGACGGCGACGGCGCGCCGGACAGCCTGTTCCGCAAGGGCTCCAGGCTGACGCTCTACCCGGGCAACGGCCCGGGCGGGCTGACCTCGCCGAAGACCGTGGGCATCGACCTCACGCCCTACGACTGGTTCATCGGGATCAGCGACGAGTCGCTCACCGGTCATCCGGACGTGCTCGCCCGCGAGAAGGCGACGGGCTACCTGTGGCTCTTCCAGGGCACCGAGAGCGGCTTCGCCAAGCGCCGCTTCATGGGTGAGGGGATGCAGGCCTATGACCTGGCCGGATAGCCGCAGCTAACCGGCCCGTGGCCCCTGGTCCGCGCAAGGGAAGCGAGCCGTGGCGCGCTCGGAGGTGTACGTCGCCTCCAGCCACCCCGGTTCGGCGTGGGAGACCAGGACCAGCGAGCCGCTCCGTGCGAGCGGTTCCACGAAGGTGGCGATCCCCGGTGGGGAAGCCGGGTTCGCCTCCGACAGGAGACGGCCGCCGTCGGTGAGGAGACTCCCGGCGGCGGCCGTCCTCCACATCTCGGCCTGGGTGATCCCGGGCAGCGCGTCGTCGTCGCCCGTCGGCGGGTCCCACGGCGTGAAGGCGTCCGGCTGGCCCCAGATCTCGATCCCGACGTCGTGGACGCCGGCCGGCAGCGGGTCGGCGAACCGGACGCCCATCGGCCGCAGCGAGCAGGCCAGGACCACCACCTCGTCGGCGCGGCCGGCCCACGAGGCGACCCCGTCGGGGCCGGTCACGACCACGTCGGCGTCCTCGGCGTCGCCCACGACGAGGCCCACGGTCCAGGCCGCGCCGAGGAACACCGGGGTGAGCCAGTGGGGCGGGAGGTCGACGTACATCGTCTGGCCGCGCTCGAGGTCGTGCTCGTCGGCGAGCAGGGACGCGGCCTTGGCCACCCAGTTGGCGTACGTCGTCACCGACAGCTCGACCCGCTCGTCGGTCGCGTGGTCGTAGAACGTCACGAGCGGACGGCCCGGCTCGGTCCGCAGCAGGCCGGACAGGACGGTGGCGAAGGTGGTCACCCGCCCACCCTAGGAGCCCAGACCCTAGGCTCCTCGGCATGCCTGCCATCGAGAGCTTCTGGGCCGTCATCCCCGCCGGCGGAGCCGGGACGCGCCTGTGGCCGCTGTCCCGGTCCTCCTCGCCCAAGTTCCTCCACGACCTGACCGGCACCGGACGCTCCCTGCTCCAGGACACCCACGACCGGCTCGAGCCGCTGGTGGGGGAGCGCTTCGTGGTCGTGACCGGCCGGCCGCACCGCGAGGCCGTGACGGCCCAGCTCGCGGCGCTGGCGCCGGAGTCCGTGCTGGCCGAGCCGTCGCCCCGCGACTCGATGGCCGCGATCGGCCTGGCGGCCGCGGTGCTCGAGCGGCAGGACCCCGACGCGGTGATGGGCTCCTTCGCCGCCGACCACGTGATCGCCCACCCCGACCGGTTCGCCGACGCCGTACGCACCGCCGTCGAGGCGGCCCGCGACGACTGGCTGGTCACCCTCGGCATCGAGCCGACCTTCCCGTCCTCGGCGTTCGGCTACATCCACCTCGGCGAGGAGCTCGCGGGCCGTCCGGGCGCGCGGTCGGTGCTGGAGTTCGTGGAGAAGCCGTCGACCGAGGTGGCCGAGGGCTACCTCGAGACGGGTGCCTACCGGTGGAACGCCGGCATGTTCGTGGTGCGGCCGCGGGTGCTGCTGGACCTGCTCGCGCAGTGGCACCCCGACTTCGCCGCGACCCTGCGCACCATCGCGGCCGACCTGACCCGGCTCGACGAGCTGTGGCCCGACCTGCCGAAGATCGCCCTCGACCACGCCGTGGCCGAGCCCGCCGCCGCGGCCGGCCGGGTGGTCGTGGTGCCCGCGAGCTTCGGCTGGGACGACATCGGCGACTTCGACTCGCTCGCCACGCTGCTGGAGGGCGACGGGAAGGATGTGACCGTCCTGGGCGACGACGCGCTGGTGCGGACCCTGGACGCAACCGGTCTCGTCGTCCCGCGGTCGGGCCGCGTGGTGGCGGTGGTGGGGCTCGACGACGTCGTCGTCGTGGACACCCCGGACGCCCTGCTGGTGACCACGCGGGCGCACGCCCAGCGGGTCAAGGACGTGGTGGCCGGCCTCAAGGACGCCGACCGCGCCGACCTCACGTAGCCCTCTCAGGGGGCCACGCGAGGCCGACGCCGGATCACCCGGCAATCACATCGCGCCGGGCTCGGGGGAGTCGGTGTAGGGGTACTTCAGCATGAAGTCGCTGAGGCTCGCGCCCGAGACCTGCGAGCAGTACTGGAAGACACCCTCCTGCTTGCTGGTGTCGGTGTTGCCCGAGCCGCCGGCCGACCAGTGGGTGAAGGCGACGTGCTGGCCCGAGGGGAACTTCGCGCCGCCCTCGTCGGAGGAGAGCCACGGCGCCGCGATGAACTTGTCGCGGAAGTTGGAGGTGCCGGCGAGCTTGTCCGCGATCGCCTGCAGCTCCTTCATGTCGGTGTCGTTCTTGGCGATGGTGTCGTCGTACCAGAGGATCGTGTAGCCGTGCTCGAGGTTGTGCACGAGCGCCTCGAGGGCCGGCCGGTCGGCGGCGGTGTAGAGCTTGCGCTCCATCGGGGCGGGCGCGAGCCCGGCGACGTTCCAGTGGGCGCCGAAGGCCGGCGGGGCGTCCTTGTAGTCGACCGTCTGGGTCTGCGGCACGTGCTGCTGGTTGCCGTCGGCCTTCTTGGTCGTCACCTTCTGGCAGACCGAGGCCGGGGCGCCGATCGAGGCGAGGTCCTTGCTCTTGAACTGGCGCAGGTCCCACCAGTTCTTGATCGGCTGGAACGCGGCGGCGCCGACGATGAGCACCGCCACCACCGTGCAGACGCCCACGATCATGAAGCCGCGCCGCTGGTCGGCGGTCTTCTGCTTCTTCAGGGTCGCCGCGATCACGGCCTGACGGTCGGACTTGGCCTGCTTCTTTGCCACGGGTCGGCTTCCTCGGTTCTGGCGGGTCTGGGTCGAGGGCAGAGTCTACGGAGTGACCGGGCGCACTCCGACCCGACCGGCCACTCGGGCGCCGGCCGTGTCGGGGACGAGCTCCCAGCCGTGCGCGAACGCGAGCGCGGCGAGCACCGGAGCGTGCTCCGCGCCCACCTCCACCTCGAGCCCGTACGACGCCTCCGCGGCCGGCACGCCCAGCACGGCCGCCACGGCGGCGGCCAGCTCGGCGGGGGCGGCCGGGGCGCCGAAGGGAGCCCGGTCGGCCGCGTCGCCGCGGAGCGCCCGGAGCACGGCCTCGCGGGCGCCGTACCCGAACAGGTCGCCGCCCTCGGCCCGGACCAGGGCGACCGCGCCGGTGCCGTGCTCGCCCGCGGGCAGCACCAGGTCGGCGCGACCGCGCACCACCGCGAACGGGCGGCCACCGAGCTTGCCCTGCGCGAGCTCGCAGGCGCCGGCGATCTCGTCGGCGACGGCCGGGGCCGTGACCGCCAGCTCGTTGCCGTGGCCGTCGACGCGGCCCGCGAAGTCCTCGCTGACCAGAAGCCCGGCCGCGCCGACGGCGATGTCGGTCTGGCCCTCGCGCCAGGCGCGGCCGGCGGTGTCGGTGACGACCACGCCGACGTTGAGCCCGGTGCGCTGGTGGATCGCGGACCGCAGGCGGCGGGCCGAGGCGTCGGGGTCCTCGGGCAGCAGCACGACCGTGCCGGCCTCGACGTTGGAGGCGTCGATGCCGGCGGCAGCCATGGTCAGGCCGTGGTGGGTGCGGACGATGGTGGTCGGTCCGCGGCGCGCGACCACGCGGGCCGTCTCGCCCGGCAGGGCCTCGTCGCGGGTGCCGGCGCGGACCCGGCCCTCGGACTTGCTGACGACCTTGCTGGTCACCACGACGACGTCGCCGTCGACCAGGTCGACGAGGGGCAGCAGCAGCGTGGCGAGGTCGTCGCCCGGGCCCACCTCGGGCGCGCCGTCGGGCGCGACGACGGTCAGCGTGGTCATCGGACGGGCGTCACCAGCGAGACGGCGGCCGCGGCCATCGCGGCGGTGGCGTCGGGGGACGTCATCATCAGCGGCACCGCCACGCAGGCCAGGCCCGCGTCGGCGAGCCGGCCGACCTGCTCGGCGTCGGCCTCGTCGACGAGCCAGCCGTCGAGCACCCCGCCGGCCGACCGCGCGCCGTAGTGCAGCCCCACCCCCGCGGCGCTGACCTCCACGCCGATCGCGGTGAGCATCTGCTCGGCCATGCCGCGGACGTGGGTGCCGCCGACGATGGGGGAGAGGCCGACGACCGGGGCGCGCGTCGCCGCCAGCGCCTCGCGCACCCGCGGCACGCCGAGGATGGTGCCGACCGACACCACGGGGTTGGAGGGTGGCAGCACGACGAGGTCGGCGTCGGTGATCGCGTCGATGACGCCGGGCCCGGGCGTGGCGTCGTCGAGCCCGACGAAGACCAGCGTCTCGGCGGGGACCGAGGCGCGCAGCCTGATCCAGTACTCCTGGAAGTGCATGACCCGGCGCCCGCTGGGGGAGTCGGGGTCGGCGACGGCGACGTGCGTCTCGACCCGGTCGTCGGTCATCGGCAGGAGGCGCACGCCCGGCTGCCAGCGCCGGCACAGCGCCGCGGTGACGTCGGAGAGCGGGTAGCCGGCGTCGAGCATCTGGGTGCGGACGAGGTGGGTGGCGAGGTCACGGTCACCGAGGCCGAACCACGTCGGCTCCACGCCGTACGCCGCCAGCTCGTCCTTGGCGCTCCACGTCTCCTCCCGGCGTCCCCAGCCGCGCTCGGGGTCGATCCCGTCGCCCAGGGTGTACATGACCGTGTCGAGGTCGGGACACACCTTGAGGCCGTGCACCCAGATGTCGTCGGCGGTGTTGGCCACCACCGTCACCTCGGCGTCGGACGCCACGCCGGGGAGGGTGCCCGAGGCGATGCCGTGGAGCAGTCCCTGCAGGAACTTCGCCCCGCCCATACCCCCGGAGAGCACCGTGATCTTCTGCATGTGGATACCTTGCCGCACGGCGGCAATAGCCCGATCGGGTGGTTGCGGCCCATACCAGACGGCGGCTTGACTAGAGGGGTACGACAGGCATGTAATTCCCACAGTGTTCTTCGTGGTCGCAACAGGTCAGGTCGCCCTACCATCTGCCGATCTGACCGGCGACGAGGACAACGGGGATGGGTGCAACACCGGGTCGAAAGGGCGAGTGCCGTGAGAGAACTATTTCTCCTGGACGGGGACGCCGAAGAAGCGGGCTGGCAGGACCGTGCGCTCTGCGCACAGACTGACCCCGAGGCGTTCTTCCCCGAAAAGGGAGGATCGACCAGGGAGGCCAAGAAGGTCTGCCTGACGTGCGAGGTGCGAGACGACTGTCTCGAGTCCGCACTGGTGAACGACGAGCGCTTCGGCATCTGGGGTGGTCTCTCCGAGCGAGAGCGCCGCAAGCTGAAGAAGCGCGCAGTCTGAGTGTGGGCGCCCCGGTGACGGGGCGCACACGCGCGAGGGGGTCGCCCGTGACGGGCGGCCCACCCTCAGGTCCGGGCCGTTATGGTCTGGGATCGTGAATTCTTCGGTGACCGCGCTGCTCGTCAGCCACGACGGGGCGCGTTGGCTCCCCTCCGTCATCGACGGGTTGCGCAGCCAGACAGTCCCGCTCCGCCGAGTCGTCGCGGTCGACACCACCAGCCGCGACGAGAGCCCCGAGCTGCTGCGGCAGGCCTTCGGCCCGCCCCACACGGTGCCCGGCTCCACGACGTTCCCCCAGGCCGTCCGCCACGGCCTCGACCAGATCCCCGAGGAGGGCCCCGAGGCCCCGGAGTGGATCTGGATCCTGCACGACGACGCCAACCCGGCGCCGGACGCCCTCGAGGCGTTGCTGGCCGCCGCGGCCGAGCACCCCGACGCCGACATCCTCGGCCCCAAGCTGCGCGAGTGGCCCTCGCTCAAGCGGCTCCTCGAGCTCGGCATCACGATCTCCGGCACCGGCCGCCGCGAGACCGGCCTCGAGCGGGGCGAGTACGACCAGGGCCAGCACGACGACATCCGCACCGTCCTCGCGGTCAACACCGCCGGCATGCTGGTGCGCCGCCGCGTGCTGGAGGAGCTCGGTGGCTTCGACACCCAGCTCCCGATCTTCGGCAACGACGTCGACTTCGGCTGGCGCGCCGCCGCGGCCGGGCACCGCACGATCATCGTGCCGGCTGCCGTCGTCTTCCACGCGGAGGCGGCCCACCGCGGCATCCGTCGTACGCCGATCACCGGGCGCCACACGCACTACCAGGAGCGCCGGGCCGCGCTCTACACGCTGCTGGTCAACTCGCAGGGCCGGTCGCTGCCCTTCCAGCTGCTCCGGCTCGGGCTCGGCACCCTCCTGCGGATGATCGGCTTCCTGCTGGTCCGCTCCGTGGGTGAGGCCCTCGACGAGCTCGCCGCGCTGGTCTCCCTCTACGGCTCGCCGCGCGAGATCCTCAAGGCCCGCCGCGCCCGCCGGGGCAAGGCCGTGGTGCCGCCCGAGAGCGTCAAGCCGCTGCTCGCGCCGCCGTGGCTGCCCTACCGTCACGGCCTCGACTTCCTCGGCGACGTGGCCAACGCCCTGACCAACCAGGCCTCCGACGTGGCCGAGCGCCGCCGCGAGGCCAAGGCGGCCGTCGCACCGCCCTCGCTCACCCCGACCCGGCCGACAGCCGCCGCCGACGAGGACATGCTCGCCGAGGACACCGGCGTGGTGGCCCGCTTCCTGACCAACCCGGTCGCGGTGTTCCTGACCCTCTTCGGCCTGCTCGCGATGGTCGGCGCCCGCGCGGCGTTCGGCGACGTCGCCGGCGGCGGCCTCTCGCCGATGCCGGCCAACACCCGCGACTGGTGGGAGCTCCACCTCTCCTCGTGGCACGCCCTGGGCGGCGGCACCGCCGTGCCGCCGATGCCCTACGTGCTGCCCCTGGCCCTGCTCGCCAGCCTGCTCGGCGGACCCGGCCCGGCCGTCTCCACGATCTTCGTGCTCGCCGTTCCCGTCTCGCTCTGGGGCGCCTGGCGGTTCCTGCGGGTGGTCGGCCGCCTCGTCGCCCCGGCCGGCGCGCCGCGCGGCATCCTGCTCTGGGGCGCCACCACCTACTCCCTGCTCCCGGTCGTCTCCGGGGCCTGGGGCGACGGCCGGATCGGCACCGTCGTGGTCGCCATGCTCTTCCCGTGGCTCGCGCACGCCGCGCTGGGCTTCGCCGACCCCGACCCGGACCGACGCTGGCGCGCGGCCTGGCGGGTGTCGCTGCTGCTGGCGCTCGGCACGGCCTTCGCACCGGTGATCTGGCTCGTGGCCGTCGTGCTCGGGCTCGTCGTCGTCGCCGCCGCATTTGCGATCGTGCGCAGCGTGATGGCCGACCGTTCGGTGTGGGGCCCGCCGGCCGCGTCGCTCGGCGTCGTACCCGTCCTGCTGTCGCCGTGGTGGATCCCCGCCGTCATCCACGGGGCGGGGGAGGGCCTGCTGCTCGAGGCTGGACGGCTCCCGTCGCCCGTCGTCGACGCCCGCGACCTGCTCACCGGCCGGATGGGCGACCTCGGCGCGCCGTGGTGGTGGGGCGTGGTCCTGCTCGTGCTGGCCGTGCTCGCGCTGCTGCCGCGCGTGACCCGGATCCCCGTCATCGTCTGCTGGATGGTCGCGTTCGTGACGGCGATCGTGGCCGTCGTGCTCGGTGCCTTCCAGCTCTCGCTCGCCGCCGTCACCACCGACGTCGGGCTCGGCGCGCTGGTCGTCGTCCTCCAGGGCACGTTCGTGGTGGCCACCATGATCGGCGCGCAGGGCATGGCGCTGCGCGTCGCCCGCGCCGACTGGTCGTGGCGCCGCGTGCTCGCCGTGGCCGTCGCGGCCGTCGCGGTCGCCGTACCCCTCACCAGCCTCGGCTGGTTCGTCGCCGGCACCCAGGACCGGCTCGACGAGGGCGGCGGGGCCGACATCCCCGAGTACATGGTCCAGAGCTCGATGACCGGACCCGAGCACGGCATCCTCGTCATCCGCGGTGACCTCGACCACGGCCTCACCTACACCGTGCGCCGCGGCGACGGCGTCACCCTCGGCGAGGACGAGGTCATCGACCTGACCGCCGAGGACCCCGCCTTCACCAAGACCGTCCGCGCGCTCACCTCGCGCCCGACGCCCCCGGTCGTCGACAGCCTGGCCCGGAGCGGCATCGAGTACGTCGTCCTGCCCTCGCCCGCCGACGGCGACGTCGCGGCCGCCCTCGACGCGTCCGGCGGGCTCGTGCAGGCCAGCGCCGAGGACCGGTCAACGCGGGCCTGGAAGGTCAGCCACGCGCTCGACCCGCACGCCCTGGACGGCCCCCGGTCGTGGCTGCGGATCGTGCTGCTCGTCGTGCAGGGGCTCGGGATCGTGGTGGTCGCCGTGCTCTGCGCCCCGACGACCAACAGGAGGCGCGAGTCATGAGCACCCCGGCACCTACCAACCCCGGCGCGCGCTCGAGCAGGCGGGTCAAGGTCGACGTGACCACGGCGCTGGCCGTGGGCCTGCCGATCCTCACCGTCCTTGCCGTGCTGCTCGTGCAGCCCAGTGACGTGACCCTGTCGCGCCAGGCCCCGACCCGCACGCCGCTCACCAGCGCCTCGGTCGTGTGCCCCTCGCCGGTGACCGGATCGCCCGACGCCCTGGTCTCCACCGACGAGAAGGGCGCCTCCGGCGAGCTCGAGGTCGAGGTCGGCAAGGACTCCTCCCGCATCCAGGTCGCCCAGGGCAAGGCCACTCCGGCCGGCTCGGGCGACGGCCCGGTCGTGGTCAACGGCCACGGCGACCTCGCCCCCGGCCTGTTCGGCTCCCGCCTCGGCGGCAAGCAGCTCGCCGGGGTGCCGTGCTCGATCACCACGGCCGACCAGTGGTTCACCGGCGTCGGTGCCGGCGCCGGCCACACCTCGCAGCTCGAGCTGGTCAACCCCGACGCCGGACCGGCCGTCGCCGACATCACGCTCTACGGCCGCGCCGGGACGATCGACGTACCCCGCCTCCGCGGCGTCTCCGTCCCCGGCCACAGCAGCCTCCACCTCGACCTCGGCAAGATCGTCCCGCGCCGCGACGAGCTCACCATGCACGTCGTCACCTCGCGCGGCCGCCTGGCCTCGTCCGTGCTCGACACCTACGCCGTCATCGGCGGCGCGCCGAGCAGCGACTGGCTCGCCCCCCAGGCCGCCCCGGCCACCTCCTCGCTCCTGCTCGGCACCCCCGGTGGCGCCGGCAAGCGCACCCTCGTGCTCACCAACCCCGGCGAGGACGAGACCCGGGTGAGCCTCAAGATCGTCAGCGAGCGCTCCGTGTTCGCCCCCGAGGGCATGAAGGAGATCCGGCTCGCCCCCGGCTCGGTCAAGCGGGTGTCGCTGACCGAGCAGGTCGCCTCGGCGATCACGAAGGGCGGCTTCGGCCTCCAGGTCGACTCCACCTCTCCCGTGACGGCCACGCTCCGGTCCTTCGTCGACGGCGACCTGTCGCACGCCACCCCCGGCTCGGCGGTCACCGAGGACACGGCGGCCGTCGTCCCCATCGGGAACAAGCGGCTGCTGCTGGCCGGTGCGAGTGGTGTCGGCGTGGTCACCGTCGTGGCGACGTCCGCCTCCGGCGAGGAGCTGTCCAGCACCCGTGCCGAGGTCCGGCCCGGCGCCGGCACCGTCGTCACGCTGCCCCCGAAGGCCACCATCGTCTCGGTCTCCCCGAGCCAGACCTCCGTGGTCGCGGCCGTCGAGGCCTCCGGCAACGGCACGGCCGTCCTGCCCCTCACCGACCTCCTCCGCAACGGTCTGATCCCCGGAGTCCGTCCGGGTCTGCCCTGAGGGTGCCGCTGCGCGGGGCTGCCTTCCCGGGAGGTCGGGCTCCGGGGTGGGGCCGGCGTGCCGCTCCCGCGGGACGCGAGGCACGTCGCTTGGGCGGACGCGTCGCCGTCCAGGCGGTTTCCTTCCGGGCCGCCGCGCGGCGCCGCGCACGCCATTTATGCGCCGCGCCTCGGCCCCGCGTGCGCGTCCCGCCGTCCCCGGGCCGTCCCCGGGCTCTCGGGCGGGCGGGGAACAAGGTCCGGTCGACCACCCGGTCCGCGCTGCCGCAAGCCGGGGGACATTCCGCGTCAGCCCGGAACGGGTCAGGTGGCGACCCTTGTTCCCCCGCCCGCCCGGTGGCCGGGAAGCAGCCGGGACGGTGGGGCGCGGACGGGGACCCCACGCACGGCGCGTAAAAGTCGTGCGTGGCGCCGCCCCAGCGGACCGTAACCACGGCGGGCGTCGGGGGCGGCGACGCGTCCGACCCTGCGACGTGCGTGGGGTCCACGGGAGCGTCCCGCCGGCCCTGCCCGGGTGGAGGAACCCCCGGGGAGCCAGCCCCGCGCAGCGGAATCCGCCCGCGAAGCGGGCGAATCGAGACGCCGCAACCGCGGCTAGTCGTCCGACTCGTACCGCGGATCCACCATCTCCGCATCGATCCCGAGCAGCTCGGCCACCTGCTCGACGACAACCGTCAGCACCATCGCCTCGAGATCCGTGCGGGTCTCGCAGCGGTGCTCGATCGGGCGCCGGAACAGCACGAGCCGTGTGGGCGTGGAGCCGGTGCCGCGGATGAGCGAGGACAGCGGGACGGTGCCGGAGTCCCAGTCGTCGGGGATCTGGGGGGCGTCCTCGACGGCGTACTCGACCAGGCCGAGCCGGTCCTGCCAGCGCGCGTCGATGTCGGTGACGATGCCGAGGGCCAGGTCGTCGAAGCGCTCCCGCCGGGTGCGCAGCTCGGGCTGCCCGGGCACCCGCGGCAGCACCGCGGGACCCCGCATCCCGCGGCCCCGGCGATCGCGCGAGGCCGGCTTGCGGGGGCCGGTCGCCGGGCTGGTCGCAGGGCTGAGGTCATCCACGCCGCGAGCCTAATCGGGAGAGTCGCGAACGACGGGTACCGTCTGCGTCGTGAGTCCCGTCCGCCGCTGTTCGCGCACCGCCTGTGGCCGTCCAGCGATCAACACGCTGACGTACGTCTACGCGGACTCGACCGCTGTGCTGGGCCCGTTGGCGACGTACGCCGAGCCGCACGCCTACGACCTCTGCGACGCCCACAGCGAGCGGCTGTCGGCACCCCGCGGGTGGGAGGTGCTGCGCCTCGCACCGGACCCGGCCGCCCAGGGTCCCTCGAGCGACGACCTGCTCGCGCTGGCCGACGCCGTCCGCGAGGCCGCGCGTCCGCCGGTCCAGCCGCTGCGCCCCGCGCCGTCGGAGGAGACGGGCCGCGAGACCGGCCGCCGCGGTCACCTGCGCATCCTCAGCAGCGAGTGACGGCCTTCCTCTCCTGAGCATCGACGGGGCCCGATACGCTCCGGTCATGCCCGACACCCTGGACCCCGCCAACCTCGGCGCGATCTTCAAGGCGTACGACGTCCGGGGGCTCGTGCCCGAGCAGCTGGACGAGGAGCTGGCCCGCGCGACGGGCCGGGCCTTCGTCCAGGTCGTGGGGGCCGGCACCGTCGTGGTCGGCCACGACATGCGGCCCAGCTCGCCCGGCATGGCCGGCGCATTCGCCGACGGCGCCACCGAGGCCGGCGCGGACGTCATCCTGATCGGGCTCGCCTCCACCGACCAGCTCTACTTCGCCTCCGGCCACCTCGGCCACCCCGGCGCGATGTTCACCGCCAGCCACAACCCGGCGCAGTACAACGGCATCAAGATGTGCCGCGCCAACGCCGTCCCCATCGGCATGGAGACCGGTCTCGCCGACATCCGCGACGCCGTGGCGGCCGGGGCCTCGAGCCCGTCGGCCCGTCAGGGCACGATCGAGAACTACGACGTCCTCGAGGCCTACGCGGCCCACCTCGTCGCCCTGGCGCCCGTCAGGGGCCGCCGCCTCAAGGTGGTCGTCGACGCCGGCAACGGCATGGCCGGCTACACCGCGCCCGCCGTGTTCGGCCGACTGGGCGAGGACCGGGTCGAGGTCGTCCCGATGTACTTCGAGCTCGACGGCTCCTTCCCCAACCACGAGGCCAACCCCATCGACCCCGACAACCTCGTCGACCTGCAGAAGCGGGTCGTCGCGGAGGGGGCCGACATCGGCCTGGCCTTCGACGGCGACGCCGACCGCTGCTTCCTCGTCGACGAGCGCGGGCAGGCCGTGTCGCCGTCCACGCTGACCGCCCTGATCGCCGCCCGCGAGCTGGCCAAGGAGCCGGGCGCCACGGTGATCCACAACCTGATCACGAGCCGGGCCGTGCCCGAGCTCGTCACGGAGCTCGGCGGCACGCCCGTCCGCACCCGTGTCGGCCACTCCTTCATCAAGGCGACGATGGCCGAGACCGACGCGATCTTCGGTGGGGAGCACTCCGGCCACTTCTACTTCCGCGACTTCTGGCGGGCCGACTCGGGCATGCTCGCGGCCCTGCACGCGCTGGCCGCCCTCGCCGAGACCGACCGGCCGCTGTCGGAGCTGCTCGCCGACTACGAGCGCTACGTCGTCAGTGGCGAGATCAACTCGACCGTCGGCGATCAGGCGACGGTCACGGCCCACATCCACGACCTGTACGCCGGGCAGCCGGGCATCACGATCGACCACCTCGACGGTCTGACGGTGGCCCATGACGACTGGTGGTTCAACGTCCGCCCGTCCAACACCGAGCCGCTGCTGCGCCTCAACGCCGAAGGTCGCGACGAGGCCACCATGGTCGACGTGCGCGACACCGTGCTCAGCCTGATCAGGAGTGACCGATGACCCCGCCGCTGAACCTCGACCCCGCACTCCTCGAGATCATCGTGTGCCCCGCGTGCCACGCGACGCTCGCCCCCACCGAGACCGAGCTGGTGTGCACCGGCTGCGGTCTGGCCTACCCCGTGCGTGACGACATCCCGGTCCTGCTCGTCGACGAGGCGCGCAAGCCGGGCTGAGGGAGGATCCCCATGCCCACCTGGTTCGACGAGTCCCGTCTCGACGACGAGACCGCCCTCGCCAACGCCGACCGCGTCTTCCGCGCGCTGGCGGAGGCCGGGGCGCGCGTACGTCGCGAGTCCATCGACGCCTCGGCCGCCGCCGCGGAGGCGGTCGCCCTGGGGCAGGACCAGTCCCGCCCGCGGGCCGTGATCGCCGCCGGGCCCGACTCGCGTCTGCTGCGCGCCGTGCTCGAGCCCTGGTGCCCGGTGCCGTTCGTGGCGTGGCCCGGTCCCGCGCTCCCGGGCTGGGCCGGCAGCCTCGACCTCGTCGTCGTACTCGCCCCCGACGGGCACGACACGGGCACCGCCTCCGCGGTCGCCGAGGCCGTACGCCGGGGCTGCCAGGTCGTGGTGGCCTGCCCGCCGACCTCGCTCGTCGCCGACCACGCCGCCGGCCGCTACACCATCGTGCTGCCCGCGGTGACCGGCGACCAGCTGGCCACCGCCGTCGTGATGCTGGAGTACCTCGACCGGATCGGGCTCGGTCCCCGGGCCGACGCCGACCAGGTCGCGGAGGCGCTCGACGCCGTGGCCGTCGCCTGCTCGCCGCACCGGGACCTCGCCGTCAACCCCGCCAAGATGCTCGCGATCGCGCTCGCCGACGCCAACCCCGTCGTGTGGGGCGGCTCCGTGCTGGCGGCCCGCGCGGCCCGCCGCGTCGCGGAGTCGATCCGGCGCGCCAGCGGCCGCACCGCGCTGGCCGGCGACGCCGAGCACCTGCTCCCGGTGATCGAGGCGGCGCGCCAGCGCGACGTCTTCGACGACCCGTTCGCCGACGGCGGGGGAGAGCTGCGACCGATGCTGCTCATCCTCGACGACGGCGCCGAGGAGCCGGTCGTCCGGGAGCACCGCGGCCGGCTGAAGGCGGCCGCCGAGAGCCGCGGCGTGCGCGTCGAGACGCTGACCGCCGACGCCCAGACCGAGGTCGCCCGCTACGCCTCGCTGATGCTCCAGGGGACCTACGCGGCGGAGTACCTCCGCCTCGGTCTCGTCGAGGACTGACCACCGGCAGTGGCCCGCCAAACCGTGGGCGTCATCACGCGCAGGTGACTGGGGAGTAGCACGCGCGCGCGGCTAGATTTGCGGGATGCCGAGCCAGCCGAAGGTCCGTGACCCCTGGTTCGACAACGCCAAGATGGCGCTGGTGACCCTCGTGGTGGTCGGCCACGCCTGGACGATGTTCCCCGACGACAACGCGCTCGACAACCAGCTCTACAACTTCCTCTACTCCTGGCACGTGCCGGCGTTCGTGTTCGTCACCGGCTACCTCTCCCGGTCCTTCGAGTGGACCCGCCCGCGGATGTGGGCGCTGTTCAAGACCGTGGTGGTGCCCTACCTGCTGTTCGAGGCCGCGCTGGCCTTCTTCCGGGTCTACGTCGGCGGCGAGCAGCTGGCCGACCTCTTCGCCGACCCTCATTGGCCGATGTGGTACCTCTCGGCGCTGTTCTTCTGGCGGTTGATGACCCCGATCTTCAAGAGGCTCCCCGGTGGGCTGCTGCTCGCGATCGGCATCAGCCTGGTCGCGGGCATGCGCGCGGGGGACATCCTCGACATGGCGCGCATCCTCGGTCTGCTGCCGTTCTTCGTCGCCGGGCTCAAGGCCACGCCCGAGCGCCTCGAGCTGCTGCGCGGCAACCGGGCCCTCAAGGCGGCGGCCGGCCTCACGCTGGCCGGCTTGCTGGTGGCCGCGCACTGGATCCCGGTGTGGGCCAGCACCGAGTGGCTCTACTACCGCTCGCAGTACGGCGACCTCGAGCACAGCGACCTGCACGCGATGCTCGTGCGGACCGGCGTGCTGCTGCTCGGCACCGTCGGCTCCTGGGCCTTCCTGACGCTGGTGCCGCGCACCGGTGGCTGGTTCGCCCGGATGGGCTCGGCGAGCCTCGTGGTCTACCTCTTCCACGGCTTCGTCGTGAAGAGCTTCCAGTACTCCCCGTACGACAACTGGCTCGACGCCCACCCCTACTTCGGCCTCGTGCCCACCACCCTCGGCGCCGTCGCGCTCGCGCTGTTCCTGGCCTGGCACCCGGTCTCGCGGCGGCTCCAGCCGCTGGTCGACCCCATCGGCTACGCCGAGGCGCACGCCCACCACGCGGTCGACCTGACCGTCGCGGGCGCCGTCGAGGAGGTCCTCGAGCTCCCCGGTGTCGTCGAGGAGCAGGAAGGGTCCCGATACCCTTCCGCGCATGAGCTCTGAGGGTGGGAACAAGGCGGTCGTCGCTGCGCTGCTGGCCAACACGGGCATCGCGATCACCAAGTTCGTCGCGTTCTTCCTGACCGGCTTCTCCTCGATGCTCGCCGAGGCGATCCACTCCGTCGCCGACTCGGGCAACCAGGGCCTGCTGCTCCTGGGCGGCAAGAAGTCGCAGAAGGACGCGACCGAGGAGCACCCGTTCGGCTACGGCCGCGAGCGCTACGTTTACGCCTTCATCGTCTCGATCGTGCTGTTCAGCGTCGGTGGCCTGTTCGCCCTCTACGAGGCCTGGCACAAGTACCACGAGATCCACGCCGGCCACGTCGACCCGGTCGACGACTGGCGCCGCTTCGTGCCCGTCGCGGTGCTCCTCGTCGCGATCGTCCTCGAGGGCCTCTCCTTCCGTACGGCGATCGCCGAGACCAACAAGATCCGCGGGCAGGCCTCCTTCGCGACGTTCGTGCGCCGCGCCAAGCAGCCCGAGCTGCCGGTGATCCTGCTGGAGGACCTCGCCGCCCTCCTCGGTCTCGTCTTCGCCCTGGTCGGCGTCGGCCTGAGCCTGATCACCGGCAACGAGTACTGGGACGCCGCCGGCACCGCACTGATCGGCCTGCTCCTCGTGGTCGTCGCGGTCGTGCTCGCCGTCGAGACCAAGTCGCTGCTGCTGGGGGAGTCGGCCGGCGCCGGCGCCCAGCTGCGGATCGTCGCTGCGCTGGAGTCCACGCCGGGCGTGGAGCGGATCATCCACATGAAGACCATGCACCTCGGCCCCGAGGAGCTGCTCGTGGCCGCGAAGATCGGCGTACCCCGGGGCGTGACGTCGGAGCAGGTCGCCGCCTCGATCGACGCCGCCGAGGTCGCCATCCGCGGCGCCGAGGCCAGCGCCCAGGTGATCTACCTCGAGCCCGACATCTACCTCGAGGACCACGTCCCCGCCGAGCGCCCCGAGCCCCCGGCCCCCGCCGGCCACTGACCTTCCCACCATCGACTCGACGGGGTTCGTCGGGGATTCTGCAGCGGATGGTCCTGCGTCCTACCCTGAGACGGTCCGCGTGGGAGATCCCGACAGCGCGCAGATGCGCGGCGCAGATGATGGCTCCACATCACTAGGAGACAACTGATGGACTACAAGGTCGCCGACCTCTCCCTTGCCGACTACGGTCGCACCGAGATCACGCTCGCCGAGCACGAGATGCCCGGCCTGATGGCCATGCGCGCCCGCTACGGCGACAGCAAGCCGCTCGCCGGTGCCCGCATCGCCGGTTCGCTCCACATGACGATCCAGACCGCCGTGCTGATCGAGACGCTCGTCGCCCTCGGCGCCGAGGTCCGCTGGGCGTCGTGCAACATCTTCTCCACCCAGGACCACGCCGCGGCCGCGATCGCGGTCGGCCCGGAGGGCACCGTCGACGCGCCCGCCGGCGTGCCGGTCTTCGCCTGGAAGGGCGAGACGCTGGAGGAGTACTGGTGGTGCACCCAGCAGATCCTGCAGTGGCCCGACGGCAAGTTCGCCAACATGATCCTCGACGACGGTGGCGACGCCACCCTGCTCGTCCACTCCGGCGTGGAGATGGAGAAGTCCGGCATCGCGCCCGACCCGGCCGCCGCCAAGAGCCACGAGCAGAAGGTCGTCTTCCAGGTCCTGGCGCAGAGCCTCGCCGAGAGCAAGGACCGCTGGACCCAGATCGCCGGCGAGATCAAGGGCGTCACCGAGGAGACCACCACCGGTGTGCTGCGTCTCTACGACATGATGAAGGAAGGCTCGCTGCTCTTCCCGGCCATCAACGTCAACGACTCGGTCACCAAGTCCAAGTTCGACAACAAGTACGGCTGCCGCCACTCCCTGATCGACGGCATCAACCGCGCCACCGACGTCCTCATCGGCGGCAAGGTCGCGGTCGTCTGCGGCTACGGCGACGTCGGCAAGGGCTGCGCGGAGTCGCTGCGCGGCCAGGGCGCCCGCGTCATCGTCACCGAGATCGACCCGATCTGCGCGCTGCAGGCCGCGATGGACGGCTACCAGGTCGACACCCTCGACAACGTCCTCGACGTCGCCGACATCATCATCACGGCGACCGGCAACAAGGACGTCGTCACCGTCGAGCAGATGGCGAAGATGAAGCACCAGGCGATCCTGGGCAACATCGGCCACTTCGACAACGAGATCGACATGGCCGGCCTCGAGACGTACGCCGGGATCACCCGCAAGAACGTCAAGCCGCAGGTCGACGTGTGGACCTTCCCCACGGACAACTCGGAGACGGGGAAGTCGATCATCGTGCTCTCCGAGGGCCGCCTGATGAACCTCGGCAACGCGACCGGCCACCCGTCGTTCGTCATGTCGAACTCCTTCACCAACCAGGTCCTGGCGCAGATCGAGATCTTCACGAAGCCGCAGGACTACCCGGTCGGCGTCTACGTGCTGCCCAAGCACCTCGACGAGGAGGTCGCCCGCCTCCACCTCGACGCCCTCGGCGTCAAGCTGACCACGCTGAGCGACGAGCAGGCCTCGTACCTCGGCGTGGACGTGGCGGGCCCCTACAAGTCCGACCAGTACCGCTACTGAGCACCACCCGGTAGCCACCGCACGACCCGCAGGTCCCGTCCCCGGAGCGCCGGGGGCGGGGCCTGCCCACATTCCGGACCCCCTGCTGGCAAGATTGAAGGCATGACGCACACCCCCGGCCCCCCGGCCGACATCGCCCCGAAGGGACGCATCCTCGTCGTCGACGACGACGCGTCGCTCGCGGAGATGCTCACGATCGTGCTGCGCCAGGAGGGCTTCGACAGCCGGATGTGCACGCGGGGCGACCTGGCGATGGACGAGTTCCGCGACTACCGCCCCGATCTCGTGCTGCTCGACCTGATGCTGCCCGGCAAGGACGGCATCGATGTGTGCAAGGAGATCCGGGCCGAGTCCGGCGTCCCGATCGTGATGCTCACCGCCAAGGGCGACACCGTCGACGTCGTCGTCGGCCTGGAGTCGGGTGCCGACGACTACGTCGTCAAGCCGTTCAAGCCCAAGGAGCTCGTCGCGCGGATCCGCGCCCGCGTCCGTCGGTACGACGCCCCCGCGCAGGAGTCGCTCGCGATCGGGGACCTCTCGATCGACGTCGCCGGCCACTCGGTCCAGCGCCGCGGTGTCCCGATCAGCCTGACCCCGCTGGAGTTCGACCTGCTCGTCTGCCTGGCCCGCAAGCCCTGGCAGGTCTTCACCCGCGAGGTGCTGCTCGAGCAGGTCTGGGGCTACCGCCACGCCGCCGACACCCGGCTCGTCAACGTCCACGTGCAGCGGCTGCGGTCCAAGGTGGAGCACGACCCGGAGAACCCCGAGATCGTCGTGACCGTCCGGGGTGTCGGCTACAAGGCCGGCAACGCGTGATGTCCGTGCGGCACTGAGGCCGCCGTGGCCTCGCGCAGTCTCCCGGCGGCGGTCCGCCGTGGCCTGACGTTCTGGCGCAGGTCGATCCAGGCACGCGTCGTGGTCAGCACCCTGCTGCTCTCGGCGGCGGTCGTCAGCGTGGTCGGGTGGTACCTCCTCAACCAGACCCGCCAGGGCCTCCTGGACCACCGGGTGAGCGCGGTGGTCACCGAGGCGCAGGACGAGACCACCGAGGCCAGCAACCGGCTCGACGCGGCGCTGAGCGCCTCGTCCGGCTCGGCCACGCAGCAGCTCGACCTCGTCGAGCCGATCATCCAGCGCGGTGACACCCGCGGCTTCAGCGTCGTGCTCTCCGGCCCGGTCGGCGACCAGGGCAGCCGGATCGCCGACGGCGGCTCGGAGTTCACCCCGGGCCTGGACACCTCGAGCGTCCCGGCCTCGCTCGAGGCGCACTTCGACGACATCGCCAGCAGCGCGTGGACCTACACCACGATCCGGTCCACCGACGCCGAGGGCGTCCACCACGAGGTGCCGGGCGTCGTGGTCGGATCCCAGGTGAAGCTGCCGTCCGACGGCCAGACCTACACCCTCTACTACCTCTTCCCGCTCGACGAGCAGGCCGAGACCCTGGCCCTCGTCACCCGCGCCCTGCTCACCGCGGCCGTCCTGCTCCTCGTCCTCGTGGCCGGGCTGACCTGGCTGGTCACCCGGCAGGTGGTCACCCCGATCCGGCTCGCTCGCCAGGTCGCCGAGCGCCTGGCCGCCGGCCAGCTCCAGGAGCGGCTGCGCGTCACCGGCGAGGACGACCTGGCCCGGCTGGCGACCTCGTTCAACCAGATGGCCAGCAACCTGCAGCGCCAGATCCGCCAGCTGGAGGAGCTCAGCCGCCTCCAGCGCCGGTTCGTCTCCGACGTCTCCCACGAGCTGCGCACCCCGCTCACCACGGTGCGGATGGCCGGCGACGTCCTCTACGACGCCCGGGGCGACTTCGACGCGGCCACGGGCCGCGCGGCCGAGCTGCTGCAGGTCGAGCTGGACCGCTTCGAGACCCTCCTGGTCGACCTGCTCGAGATCAGCCGCTTCGACGCCGGCGCCGCCGTGCTGGAGACCGACGACGTCAACCTCGTCGACGTGGCCCACCGCGTGGTCGACATGACCAAGGCGCTCGCCGACCAGCGCGACGTCCAGGTGCAGGTCCGCGCGCCCGGCCACCCCTGCCTGGCGGAGGCCGACGTACGCCGGGTGGAGCGCATCGTGCGCAACCTGGTCACCAACGCCATCGACCACGCCGACGCCCGGGGACTGCAGCCGGGCATCGTGGTCCACGTCGCCGGCGACGACCACGCGGCGGCGATCGCGGTCCGCGACTACGGCGTCGGCCTGGCGCCGGGGGAGTCGGCGATGGTCTTCAACCGCTTCTGGCGGGCCGACCCGGCCCGCGCGCGCACCAGCGGCGGCACCGGCCTGGGCCTGTCGATCTCGCTGGAGGACACCCACCTCCACGGGGGCTGGCTGCAGGCGTGGGGCCGCCCGGGCCGCGGCGCGCAGTTCCGGCTGACCCTGCCCCGGCGGGCCGGCGGTCCGCTCCGCCAGAGCCCGCTGCCGCTGGTCCCCACCGACGCCGAGGAGACGGTCTCGTGAGGCGTCGACGACTCGCGACGGCGGTCCTGATGGGCCTGGTGCTCGCCCTGCCCACCGGCTGCATCCGGGTGCCCGAGAGCGGCCCGGTCGTCAAGACGCGCTCGCAGGTCGGCAGCTCGCCCGCCGAGCCGCCGATCTACATCGACCCCAAGCCGCCGCAGCCGGGTGCGCTCCCGGTCGACATCGTCAACGGCTTCCTCGACGCGATGACCGCGACCCCGATCAGCACGGACGTGGCCAAGGAGTTCCTCAGCCCCGACGCCGCCTCCACGTGGGCGCCGGAGAAGGAGACCATCACCTACTCCGACAACCCCGAGGTCCGCGGCCAGGCGACGGTGTCCGTGACCCTGCCCGGCGCCGACCACCTCGACGGGCGCGGCTCGTGGCGCGGTGCGCTCGGCGACGACCAGAACATCCTCGAGTTCCCGATGCAGCAGGTGGACGGCGAGTGGCGCATCGCCGAGGCGCCGGACGCCCTGGTGGTGCCGGAGTCCTGGTACGAGCAGCGCTACCGGCAGGCCTCCCTCTACTTTTTCGACCCCACCGCCCACGTCCTCGTGCCGGAGCCGGTCTACGTCCCGCGCGGCGAGAAGCTCGCCACCGCCCTGATCCAGGGCCTGCTGCGCGGCCCGGGGCGCTCCCTGTCGAAGGTGTCGCGGACGTTCATCCCGCCCGGCCTCAAGCTCGTGCTCTCGGTGCCCGCCCAGAGCGTCGCCGACATCTCGCTGCGCGGCGACATCGGCCAGCAGACGCCCCAGGCGATCGAGCTGATGGTCGCCCAGCTCGCCTGGACGCTGCGCCAGGAGCCCACGATCCGCGCCTTCCGCATCTCCATCGGCGGCCAGCCCGTCACCCTGCCCGGCGGCGTGGGGGCCTTCAGCGTCGACCAGGGCAGCCAGTACGACCCGACCGGCTTCCAGGCCAGCTCGCTGCTCTACGGCCTGCGGGAGGGCCGTCTGGTCTCCGGCACCCCGGACGGTCTCGACACGGTCGACGGTCCGCTCGGCGCCGCCGACTTCGGCGTCTCGCAGATCGGCGTGAACTTCAACGCCACCCGGGTCGCCGCGGTGGCCGGCGGCGGCCACTCCCTCCTGCTCGCCCCGGTGCGCGGTCCGGCCGGCCTCGGTGTCCACGAGATCGTCAGCGGCGCCCGGCACCTCCTGCGGCCGGCCTGGGACTTCGCCAACCGGCTCTGGCTGGTCGACGACGCGGCGGACGGTGCCCGGGTCTCCTTCGTCGAGGGACAGCAGCCGACGGGGGTGCAGGTCCCGCACATCAGCGGCCAGGACGTGCGCAGCTTCCTCGTCTCCCGTGACGGCTCCCGCTTCGTGGCCGTCGTGCACCGCAGGAGCGGCGACGCCCTGATGATCAGCCGCCTGCTGTACGACGACCAGGGCCGCTTCCTGCGCGCCACCCGGGCCCACCGGATCGCGTGGGAGGGGCCCGACCGCCTGCACCTGGGGGACATCGCCTGGCAGACGCCCACGACCGTGGCGGCGCTCGACGTGCTCACCCAGCGGCTGGCGCAGGTCCGCACCATCTCCGTCGACGGCTCGCCGCCGGGCCTGGAGAGCCTGTCCTTCACCCTCGACGGCAAGGTGCGGTCGCTCGCCGGCTCCGCCGTGCCCGGCGCCCCGCTCTACGCCGTGTTCAACGCGAGCCTCTACGACCTGACCAACGCCGTCGGCGGCCCCACCAGCCTCGACGCGTCGGTCTCCGCCCTCGACTACGTCGGCTGAGACCGTCCTCCACAGGTCGGGTCGCCGGGGTTGATCCCGGCCTGCCGCTCTGGTCGCATCGAGGGGTGCCGGGGACCGACGGGGGACTGCTCGACGCGGCCGCCGACCTGCTGCTCGGCGGCTCGTGCGTCGGCTGCGCGCGACCCGGCCGGCTGCTCTGCACCGCCTGCGCCGCCCTGCTCCCCGAAGACGCCCAGCTGGCGTGGCCCACGCCGACCCCGGCCGGGCTGGTGACCCCGTGGGCGGCGGCGCCGTACGCCGGCACCGTCCGCGCCCTGGTCCTGGGCCACAAGGAGCACCGGATGCTCGGGCTGCGGCCCGCGCTGGCCCGGCTGCTGGCCCAGTCCGTGGTCGCCGCCACCGCGGACCTCGTGGGACGACCGCTCGTGCTGGTGCCGGTCCCGTCGCGGCCGGCCACGGTCCGGGCTCGCGGCCACGACCCGATGCGGGCCGTCACCGCCCGCGCCGCCCGCCTCCTCCGCGCGTCCGGCCACGCCGCCCTCGCGCGGCCGCTGCTCCGCCAGCGACCGGGTGTGCTGGACCAGTCGGGCCTCGACGCGGGGCAGCGGGCGGCCAACCTGGCCGGTTCGATGCACTGCCCGAGCCCGGCCCTGGGACGGCTGGCCCGGCGGGTCCCGGACGCCCGCGTGGTCGTCTGCGACGACGTGCTCACCACCGGTGCGACCGCCCGGGAGGCCCAGCGGGCGCTCGAGGCGGTCGGGTTCCCGGTCGTTGCCGTCGCGGCGGTCGCGGCAACCCGGCGTCGGGTTCCCGTGAGGCCCGCGTCCACCGGCAGGACCACGGACAGGGTCACGGACTGAGACGGAGCCCGGCGTGTCGGGCGCGTGTCACAGCGAATTGTCAGGTGGCGGCCTTTCGTCGGACAGCGACACCCTCTAACGTCTGTGTATGGAGTCCGCCCGGGTCCGTGGTTGCGTCGACGAGGCGCCCCGGCTCGGGGTGTCAGGTCGGCAAGCCGATGCCAGTCGCAGGCGAAACGGTCCACGTAAGGCGCGTCCGGTCCGTCCGGGCCGCCGATCACGGTGCGGCTTAGTCGTAAGTCCTGCCTCGTCATCGCCGTCAGATGCGGCGACCGTCGGGAGAAGGGCAGTAGTGGCAGAGAAGCTGCGAACCCCTCCGCAGGCGATTGTGGGGTCGAAGACCAGGTCGGCCGGGCGGACTTCCTTCTCCATCTCGAGCGGCGGGCCGTGCGCGGTCCGGGCTGCTGCCTGCCCAACGGAGGGCCCGCTCGAGCGCTAGCAACCAACTGTTCAACGGGAGGTTCAACATGGAAGTTGTGGTCACGGGTCGACACTGCGAGCTGTCCGATCGGTTCCGCAGTCACGTCACGGAGAAGCTGTCGCGGCTCGAGAAGCACGACCACCGCATCATGCGGGTGCAGGTCGAGGTCGAGAACGAGCGCAACCCCAGGCAGCACGACCGCGCCGTACGCGTCGAGCTCACCGCCTTCTCGAAGGGTCCGGTCATCCGGGCCGAGGCGGCAGCGGAAGACAAGATGGGAGCCCTGGACCTCGCCCTGGACAAGATGGCCTCGCAGATGCGCAAGGCCGCCGACCGCCGCCGCGTGCACCACGGGCACAAGACCCCCGTCTCCGTGGGCGAGGCACTGGCCGACGGCGCCCTCGCCGAGGCCCCGGCCGCCGAGGACGTCGTGACCGAGCGTCGCGTCGGGCCGATCGCGGTCACCGGCGACGGACCGCTCGTCGTGCGCGAGAAGGTCCACCCGGCCAGCCCGATGACCCTCGACCAGGCCCTCTACGAGATGGAGCTCGTGGGCCACGACTTCTACCTGTTCGTCGACAAGGAGAACGACCGTCCCGCGGTCGTCTACCGCCGCCGCGGCTACGACTACGGCGTGATCTCGCTGGACCTCGGCGCCGAGTAGCACCGGTCCGGAATCGAGTCCCGTGAGCGGGGTGGCCCGATCGGGCCACCCCGCTCCGTCGTTCCCGTCACCCTTCCGGCACCCACGGAGGGCCCGGTCGTGCCATGATGCGCACGTGGCCGAACAGGTGAAAGAAGCGGATGTGGAACCCATCCGCGTGCTCGTGGTCGACGACCAGGAGCTCTTCCGGCGTGGGCTGACGATGCTGCTGGCGATCGAGTCCGGCATCGAGGTCATCGGCGAGGCCGGTGACGGGATCGAGGGCACGTCCCTCGCGTCCACCTCCGCGCCCGATGTGGTGCTCCTCGACATCCGGATGCCCAAGCGCACCGGCATCGAGGCATGCCTGGCGATCAAGGAGGCCGTCCCCTCGGCCAAGATCATCATGCTGACGGTCTCCGACGAGGAGGCCGACCTCTATGAAGCCGTCAAGAGCGGCGCCTCGGGCTACCTGCTCAAGGACTCCTCGATCGAGGAGGTCGCCCAGGCCGTCCGTGTGGTCGCCGACGGTCAGTCGCTGATCTCGCCGTCGATGGCGGTCAAGCTGATCGACGAGTTCAAGCAGATGTCGCGCCCCGAGCGCGACCACGTCCCCGGCCTGCGGCTGACCGAGCGCGAGCTCGAGGTGCTGCGCCTGGTGGCCAAGGGGCTGAACAACCGCGAGATCGCGCGCCAGCTCTACATCAGCGAGAACACCGTCAAGAACCACGTGCGCAACATCCTGGAGAAGCTCCAGCTGCACTCGCGCATGGAGGCGGTCATGTACGCCGTCAAGGAGAAGCTGCTCGACCTGCCCTGATGGGCTGACGGTGCGTTGTCGGTCCCTCGTGGTTGAGTACGCCGCGTGAGCGAGCGTCCCGCGACCCTGTCCACCGCCCAGGCGCGCCGGGTCGCGCTGGCGGCGCAGGGCTTCCTCGACCAGCGCCACGCCACGCCGACGCTGCGCACCTTCCAGCGCACGCTCGACCGCACGGGCGTGCTGCAGGTCGACTCGGTCAACGTGCTCCAGCGCGCGCACTACATGCCGCTCTACTCCCGCATGGGCGCCTACGACACCGACCTGCTCCGCCGCGCCTCGGCCGCCCGCCCGCGCCGGCTCGTGGAGTACTGGGCCCACGTACAGGCGTTCATGCCGGTCGAGCTGTGGCCGGTGATGCAGCACCGGATGGACCGCTACCGCGCCGAGCGTGGCAAGTGGTGGAAGGCGGTCGACGACGCCCTGCTCGCGACCGTGCTGGCCGCCGTGCGCGACCGCGGCCCGAGCACGGCCCGCGACCTCGAGCACCTCCACGACGGCAGCCCTCGGGCCCGCGACAACTGGGGCTGGAACTGGTCCGAGGTCCGCAAGGCCCTCGACCTCCTCTACATGTGCGGCGACCTGGCCATCGCGGAGCGCAACAGCCAGTTCGAGGTGGTCTACGACGTCCCCGAGCGGGTCCTGCCCGCCGACGTGCTGGCCCTGCCGACGCCCTCGAAGGCCGAGTCCGACCTCGAGCTCACCCGGCGGGCGGCCCGGTCCCACGGCGTCGCCACGCTCAAGAGCCTCGCCGACTACTACCGGATGCTGGTGGCCGACGTGAAGGTCGCGGTCGACACCATGGTCGAGACGGGCGAGCTGACCCCGGTCCGGGTGGAGGGCTGGCGCAAGCCGGCCTGGCTCCACCGCGACGCCCGGGTCCCGCGCCGGATCGGCGCCCGGGCGCTGCTCAGCCCGTTCGACCCCGTGGTCTGGGAGCGCGAGCGCACCGAGCACCTCTTCGACTTCCACTACCGGATCGAGATCTACGTGCCGGCCGACCAGCGGGTCCACGGCTACTACGTCCTGCCGTTCCTGCTCGGCGACGAGATCGTGGCGCGGGTCGACCTCAAGGCCGACCGCAAGGCCGGCCGGCTCGTCGTGAAGGCGGCGTACGCCGAGCCCGGCGCGCCGCCCGAGACGGCCGAGGAGCTCTCCGCCGAGCTGCGCGACCTCGCCGCGTGGCTGGTGCTGGACGACATCGAGGTGCATCCGCGGGGCGACCTCGCGCCGTTCCTCCGCCCGTGACCTGCCCCTGACCCCGCTGGGTTAGGGCGCGCCTTGCTCGCTGGGTAGAGTGGCGCCGCCAGTGTCGTCATAAGGAGTTACGCGGTCGTGCCTGCCATTCTTGACAAGATCCTCCGCATCGGCGAGGGGAAGATCCTGCGCCAGCTCGAGGCCATCGCGCAGGCCGTCAACGCCATCGAGGACGACTTCACGGCGATGAGCGACGCCGAGCTCCAGGGGATGACCGAGGAGTTCCGCAAGCGCCTCGCCGACGGCGAGACCCTCGACGCCATCATGCCCGAGGCCTTCGCGACCGTCCGCGAGGCGGCCCGCCGGGTGATCGGCCAGCGGCCCTACGACGTCCAGGTGATGGGCGCCGCCGCGCTGCACCTCGGCAACATCGCCGAGATGAAGACCGGTGAGGGCAAGACCCTCGTCGCCACCCTCCCGTCCTACCTCAACGCGCTGGCCGGCAAGGGCGTCCACGTCGTCACGGTCAACGACTACCTCGCCAAGTACCAGGCCGAGCTGATGGGCCGCATCCACCACTTCCTGGGCCTGACGATCGGCGTGATCCTGCCGGAGATGCGCCCCGACGAGCGGCGCGCGGCGTACAACTGCGACATCACCTACGGCACCAACAACGAGCTCGGCTTCGACTACCTGCGCGACAACATGGCGGGCTCGATCGAGGAGTGCGTGCAGCGCGGCCACTTCTTCGCCGTCGTCGACGAGGTCGACTCGATCCTCATCGACGAGGCCCGGACGCCGCTGATCATCTCGGGCCCGACCCAGGACGAGGTCCGCTGGTACGACGAGTTCGCGCGCCTGGTCCGCAAGCTCGAGCGCGACGTCGACTACGAGGTCGACGAGAAGAAGCGCACCATCTCGGTCCTCGAGGACGGCATCACGAAGGTCGAGGACCACCTCGGCATCGAGAACCTCTACGAGTCCGCCAACACCCCGCTCATCTCGTTCCTGAACAACTCCATCAAGGCCAAGGAGCTGTTCCGCAACGACAAGGAGTACGTCGTCATGAACGGCGAGGTGCTCATCGTCGACGAGCACACCGGCCGCATGCTGGCCGGCCGCCGCTACAACGACGGCCTCCACCAGGCCATCGAGGCCAAGGAGGGCGTCGAGGTCCGCGAGGAGTACCAGACCCTCGCCACCGTCACCCTCCAGAACTACTTCCGCCTCTACGAGAAGCTGTCCGGCATGACCGGCACGGCCATGACCGAGGCGTCGGAGTTCGACAAGATCTACAAGCTCGGCGTGGTGCCGATCCCGACCAACAAGACGGTCCAGCGCATCGACCGGCCCGACCTCGTCTACCGGACCGAGGAGGCCAAGTACGACGCGGTCGCCACGGACATCGCCGAGCGCCACGCCAACGGCCAGCCGGTCCTGGTCGGCACCGTGTCGGTCGAGAAGTCCGAGCACCTCTCGCAGCTGCTGCGCAAGCGCGGCATCCCGCACACCGTCCTGAACGCCAAGGCGCACGCCAACGAGGCCAAGATCGTCGCGCTCGCCGGTCACAAGGGCGCCGTGACGGTGGCCACCAACATGGCCGGTCGAGGCACCGACATCATGCTCGGTGGCTCGGTGGAGTTCCTCGCCGACGACGAGCTGCGCAAGCAGGGTCTCGAGCCCGCCGGCGAGACCGCCGAGGCCTACGAGGCCGCCTGGCCGGCCATGGTCGAGAAGATCAAGGCCCAGGTCGCGACCGAGCACGACGAGGTCCGCGCACTGGGCGGCCTCTACGTGGTCGGCACCGAGCGCCACGAGTCGCGCCGCATCGACAACCAGCTGCGTGGTCGTTCCGGCCGCCAGGGCGACCCCGGCGAGTCGCGGTTCTACCTCTCGCTCGAGGACGAGCTGATGCGGCTGTTCAAGTCCGACTGGGTCGACCGGGTCCTCCAGGTCCTCAAGATCCCGGACGACGTCCCGATCGAGAACAAGCGCGTCACGGGTGCGATCGCCAACGCCCAGGGCCAGGTCGAGTCGCAGAACTTCGAGTCGCGCAAGAACGTCCTCAAGTACGACGACGTGATGAACCGCCAGCGCGAGGTCATCTACGGCGAGCGCCGCAAGGTGCTCGAGGGCGCGGACCTGCAGGACCAGATCCGCACCTTCATCGACGACGTCGTCGAGGGCTACGTCCTCGGCTCCACCGAGGGCCTCGCCGAGGAGTGGGACCTCGACGCGCTGTGGACCGCGCTGCGCCAGATCTTCCCCGTGTCGATCTCGCTGGCCGACCTCGAGCGTGAGCACGGCGACCGCGCCAACATCGACCGCGACGAGCTCATCGCGCTGCTGAAGGCCGACGCCCACGCGGCGTACGACGCCCGCGAGGCCGAGATGGGCGACGAGATCCTCCGCGAGCTCGAGCGTCGCGTGGTCCTCTCGGTGCTCGACCGCAAGTGGCGCGAGCACCTCTACGAGATGGACTACCTCCGCGAGGGCATCTACCTGCGGGCCTACTCGCAGCGCGACCCGCTCGTCGAGTACCAGCGCGAGGGCTTCGACATGTTCGCGGCCATGATGGACGGCATCAAGGAGGAGTCCGTCGGGTTCCTGTTCAACCTCGAGGTCACCATCGACGACACCGAGACCGACGACGGCTGGGAGGACGACGACGAGGTCGAGGAGCCGCTGCGCCGGGTGCTGCCCGACGCCGCCGAGGCGCCTCGCGAGACCCCGCAGATCCACGCCAAGGGCCTGGACCGTCCCAAGCAGCCTGCAGCCCTGACCTACTCCGCCCCGTCGGAGGACGGCGAGGTCGAGGTCAAGGGCACCACGGCCAGCAATGCCGACGACCCCTACGCCGGTGCCAGCCGCAACGCCGACTGCCCCTGCGGCTCGGGCAAGAAGTTCAAGAAGTGCCACGGTGCTCCGGGCGGCCCCACCGGGCTGACCGCGCGCATCAGCTGAGCAACGCCCGACGGCGGCCGTGACCTTCGGGTCCCGGCCGCCGTCGGCATTTCATCGCAGGCGCTCCCGGAGCCCGGCGACCATCCCGGCGACCGTGAGCGCGTCGAAGAACCCGCCCGCCACCTCGGCGAGCCGCCGGTGCTTGACGGGCCCGAGGCGGAGCCGCAGGTGCAGGCGCGTCCCGCCGTCCTCGGGGGTGAGGGTCAGGCTCCAGGTGACGTCGGTGTGACCGCGTCGTGAGCGGTGGACGAGGGAGTGCGGGCGGTCGATCGAGGCGACGGTGAAGGTCTCGTGCCGGCCGCCGTAGTCGGGGATGACGCTGCCGACCTCCAGCCCGAGCCAGCGGCTGTCGACGTGCCGGATCGCCCGTCGTGACGGCGGCAGGAACCGCTCCACGCGGATCGGGAGGTACCACCCGGCCCGGCCCTTGCCGAGCTGCTCCAGCCACGGCCAGACCACGTCGGGCGGCGCGTCGAACGAGCAGCCCCGGTCCATCACGACCGGGTCGCCGGGGACGATGTCGTCGCCGGGCCGGGTGGCCGTCACCTCGTCGGGTCGGGCGGGCGCGAGTCTCACGCGTCCATCTTCGACCCGTCAGGCGAATTCGAGGGCCGTGCACAGCCAGCGGTCCTGGCGGTGCACGAACCGGGCCGCGACGGCCCGGGAGCGGGCGCCGTAGCGGACATGGGCGCTCACCTCGACGGTGGTGCGGTCCAGGAAGCAGGTGTGCACGCCGACGACCGACGGCCGGACCGGCTGGACCCGACCCTGGCCGGGACGGTGGCCACCCGCGCGGGCCACGAGCAGGGCCCGACGGGCGAGGTCGTCGTGGACCTCCCGGGAGGACCAGCGGACGAGCTGGGCGACCGGCCGGTCGCCACCGACGATCTCGACGGCCGCCTGGGTGTAGCGGCGAGCCCAGGCCTCGACCTCGCGACGCAGTCGCAGGTCGATCGGGATGACGTCGGCGCTGCCGCTCGTGGCGCCCCGGGCGGGACGGCGCGGCGGCGGGTCGTGGCGGGGGACCAGGTCGAGCGCCAGGGTGCCCTGGACGCTGGTGACCGGGGCGGGGCCACGGAACGGGACGACGCGGTGGTGGGACATCGGAGCTCCTGTCACGCGCGCGGGAGGCGCAGCTGCTGGTCGGGATGGATGAGTCCGGGGTCGGCGCCGATGACGCCGCGGTTGGCGGCGTAGATCGCCTGCCAGTGGGTGTTGATGTCGGCGTCGCTGGCGCCGGGTGCGAGGTCGCGGGCGGCGATGCCCCACAGCGTGTCGCCGCGGTGCACGGTGACCCGCTCCGCCCGTCGGACCGGGTGGCCGGCGACCGCTGTGGTGGCCGTCGCCCGGTCGGGGAGGGGCAGCCCGTTGACGACGCGGGCCACGATCGCCGAGGCCCGCAGGTCCTGCGGGGGCGCCTGCGGGGTGTCCGCGAGGGCGGCGGTGGTGGTCAGGCCTCCGGTGAGGGCGACTCCACAGGCGACCAGCACCACGCGTCGTACGCCCCGGGGGACGGCGTGGCTGACGCCTCGGGCCGCCTCGAGGGTCGCGAGCGTGGTGATCGCCCAGAGCCAGCACGTGGCCGGGACGGCGACGGCGGCGCAGAGCCCGACGAGCAGGTCGTCGAACGGGCGGCCGGCGAGGTCGCCGTGGCTGGCGGCCCCGGCCATCGGGAGGGCGAGGGGCAGGAGCAGGGCCACCAGGCCGGCGGCCGCGGTCGTGGCCAGCAGCCAGACCGTCGCACAGCGGGTGGGACGCGCAGGGTGGTGGTTCATCCGAGATCCTTGCGTTTGCTTCTGTTTGCTTCAGGAAACGCGGTTTTACTCTGATCGTCAAGGCGTTGTGCACAGGCGTTGTGCGTCGGGGGAGGGGGGTGGCAGGGTCGCCGCATGAGCTGGGAGCAGGAGCTCTTCGCCGTGCTCGACGACCTCGAGCAGCAGGCCGAGGCGCTCTACGACGCGGAGCGCGAGCTGGAGCTGGCCGACCGGAGCCGGGCGGAGTACCACCACGTCACCCTCGGGAGCCGGCTGACCGCGTCGGTGGGCCTCGACGTGGTCCTCGACGTCCGCGGCGTCGGGCGGGTCAGCGGGGTGCTGGAGCGGGTCGCCTCCGGCTGGTGCCTGCTCGCGGGACCGGCCCAGGACTGGGTCGTGCGCACGGCCGCGGTCGCGCTGGTGCACGGCGCCTCGGAGCGCTCGGTGCCCGAGGTGGCGTGGTCACCCGTCGCGAAGCTCGGCCTGGGTTCGGCGCTCCGCCGGCTCGCCGAGGCGGGGGAGCGGTGCGTGGTGCACCTCGTCGACGGTGCCGCTCACGAGGCCGTGCTGCGCCGGGTCGGCGCCGACTTCGTCGAGGCGGCCGTGGGTGACGGGCCCGGCGCCCGGACGGTGCTCGTCGCGTTCGAGTCGGTCGCCGCCGTCCAGTCCCGCTGATCGAGCCGGCGCAACGGCGTGGGGTGAGGGAGGCGAGGGGCTGAGGCGCCCGCATGCGGGGGCGCCCTGGGCGGCGGGAGCGGTGAGCTGTGAACCCTTTCCCTGCCCGGGTCGGTTCATGGCTCACCGCCGGGTCAAGCGGGCGGTGGGTGGTGAACCGTTTCCCGGTCGGGTTCGGTTGCTGGCTCACCGCTGGGGCCGTTCGGGGCTACGCGGCGCACCCGAGCTGACCCGGTCCGGCAGTTGCGCCGACTCGACCGGTTACGTCGCGTCGGCGTCGTACGGCGGGGTCTCGCCCTCGTCGAGCGGGCGCTGGCCGGGGCGGCGGGAGGACCGGGCGTCCCGGTCGGCCTCCTCCATCGCCTCGACGATGTGCTTGCGCACGATGGTGCGGGGGTCGAGGTCGCGCAGCTCGAGGTCGGCGTACTCCGGGCCGAGCTCGGTGCGCAGCTCGTCACGGGCGGAGTTGGCGAACTCCTTGGCCTTGCGGATCATCTGACCCGCCTGGCGAGCGAGGTCGGGCAGCTTGTCGGGGCCGAACACGAGCACCGCCACGAAGGCGATGACCATCATCTCGGGCAGCCCGACACCGAACATGGGTCAGAACTTACTGGTCGGGGTGAGGCCGAGCTGCATCCCGGCGAGTCCGCGGCCACGCCCCGACAGCGTGGCGGCGATGTTGCTGAGCTCGACGGCCGCCGGGGCGGTCGGGTCGGCGTCGACGATCGGCTTGCCGACGTCACCGCCCTCGCGCAGCGAGGTGTCGAGCGGGATCCGGCCCAGGACCGGGACGGTGGAGCCGATCCGCTGCGACAGCGTGGCCGCCACCCGGTCGCCGCCGCCGGAGCCGAAGATCTCGAGCTTGTGCTCGGGGCCGCAGTGCGGGCAGGGCAGGTAGCTCATGTTCTCCACGACGCCCACGACGCGCTGGTGCATCATCGAGGCCATCGTGCCGGCGCGCTCGGCGACCTCGGCGGCGGCCTCCTGCGGGGTGGTCACCACGACCACCTCGGCACCCGGGAGGTGCTGGCCGAGCGAGATGGCGACGTCGCCGGTGCCCGGCGGGAGGTCGAGGAGGAGCACGTCGAGGTCGCCCCAGTAGACGTCGGCGAGCATCTGGACCAGGGCCCGGTCGAGCATCGGACCACGCCAGGCGACGACCTGGTCGCGGCGCGGCTTGAGCATGCCGATCGAGATGACCGAGACGCCGCTGGGCGTGGGGACCGGCATGATCAGGTCCTCGACCTGGGTCGGCCGGTGGTCGGCCACGCCGAGCATGGCGGGGACCGAGTGGCCGTAGATGTCGGCGTCGACGATGCCGACCTTGAGCCCCTGCTTGGCCATCGCGAGCGCGAGGTTGACCGTCACCGAGGACTTGCCGACGCCGCCCTTGCCGCTGGCGATCGCGAAGACCTTGGTGAGCGAGCCGGGCTGGGCGAAGGGGATCTCGCGCTGGGCCTGGCCGCCGCGGAGGGTCTCCTGGAGGCCGGCGCGCTGCTCGGCCGACATCACCCCGAGAGTCAGGTCGACGCCGGTGACGCCCTCGACCCGCTGGACGGCCGCGGTCACGTCGCGGTTGATGGTGTCCTTGAGCGGGCACCCCGCCACGGTGAGCAGCACCGTCACCCGGACCAGGCCCGCCTCGTCGACCTCGACGGACTCGACCATGCCGAGATCGGTGATGGGGCGCTTGATCTCGGGGTCGTTGACGGTCGCGAGAGCGGCGTTGACCTGCTCGAGAGAGGGGGTGCTCATGATCCCCAAGGGTAGATGGTCGTGCGGAACCTTCCCGCCTCAGGTCACGCGGTGGCCGACTCGTCCTCGTCCAGGAGCCGGGCGCGCTCCTCGAGGTCCTGCAGCAGCGAGCGCAGCTCGGAGCGCAGGAAGTCGCGGGTCGCGACCTCGCCGACCGCCATCCGGAGCGAGGCGACCTCGCGGGCGAGGAACTCCATGTCGGCGTGGGCCCGGGCGTTGGCCTGCCGGTCCTGCTCGGCGATCACCTTGTCGCGCGTCTCCTGGCGGTTCTGCGCGAGCAGGATCAGCGGCGCGGCGTACGACGCCTGCAGGCTGAGCATCAGGGTGAGGAAGATGAACGGGTAGTTGTCGAAGCGTGCGTTCTCGGGAGCGAGGAGGTTCCAGCCGACCCAGACCAGGACGAAGCCGGTCATGTAGAGCAGGAACCGCGCGGTCCCCATGAACCGGGCGAACTGCTCGGCGAAGCTGCCGAACGCGTCCGCGTCGTACGCCGGCCTCCGCACGAGCGGGCGGCGCGTCTCCTTGGGCGTGTCCAGGCGGGTGCGGGGCTGGCGCGGCTCAGCCACGGCTCACCCCCCGGCGGTGGCCGGGGCGGGCGTCGCCGGGTCGCAGGACCAGGTCGCGCCAGTTCTCCGGGAGCATGTGGTCGAGCAGGTCGTCGACGGTGACGGCACCGACGAGGTGGCCGTCGTCGTCGACGACCGGGGCCGCGACGAGGTTGTAGGTGGCCAGGTGGGCGGCCACCTGCTCGATGCTGGCCGTGGGACGCAGCGGGTCCATCGAGTCGTCGAGCGCGCCGGCGACCAGCGTCGAGGGCGGCTCGCGCAGCAGGCGCTGGATGTGCGCGACGCCGAGGAACTTGCCCGTGGGCGCCTCGAGCGGCTGGCGGCAGACGTAGACCAGCGCCGCCAGGGCGGGGGTCAGGTCGGGGTTGCGGACGTGCGCGAGCGCGTCGGCGATGGTCGCGTCGGGGCCGAGGATGACCGGCTCGGGGGTCATCATCGCGCCGGCGGTGTGCTCGGCGTAGGACATCAGGCGCCGGACGTCGTCGGCCTCGTCGGGCTCCATGAGGTTCAGCAGGGTGGCGGCGGTGTCCGGCGGCAGGTCGGCGATCAGGTCGGCCGCGTCGTCGGGGGACATCTCCTCGAGGATGTCGGCCGCGCGCTCGGAGTCGAGGTGCTCGAGGATCTCGACCTGGTCCTCCTCGGGCAGCTCCTCCAGCACGTCGGCCAGTCGCTCGTCGTCGAGGGCGGCCACGACGGCCGTCCGGCGCTCGAAGGGCAGCTCGTGGATCATGTTGGCCGCGTCGGCGGGCCGCATCTCGTTGAGCGCCGCGATCAGGTGGGTGGCTCCCTGCGCGTCCTCGCGACGGGTCAGCCCCTCGACGTCGCGCCACTCCACGACGTGGGTCTGGCCGCGGCGGCGGAAGCCGCGGGCCGGCTCCTGCACCGCGACCCGGCTGAGCACCCAGTCGCGGTTGCGGGCCTGCTCCATCCCGACGTCGTAGACGGTGCCCACCACGCCGGTGGAGGGGATCGTGACCGTGCGGTCGAGCATCTGCCCGATGACCAGGGTCTCGGTGGAGCGCTGCTCGAAGCGGCGCATGTTGAGCAGCCCGGTCGTGTAGACCTGCCCGCTGTCGATGTTGGTCACCCGCGTCATCGGCACGAAGATCCGGCGCCGGCCGAAGACCTCGGCCACCAGCCCGAGCACGCGCGGCTGGCTGACCTCCGAGCGGAGCGCCACCACGAGGTCCCGCACCTTGCCCACCTGGTCGCCCTGGGGGTCGAAGATCGGCAGCCCGACGAGCTTGGCTGCGAAGACGCGGGAGGGGGTGGTGCTCACGTTCCCCCACGCTACCGGCCGCGATGCCCACACCGGCGCCAGTGGCACCATGTCGGCGTGATGTCGCCGTGAGCGCCCGCCTGTCCGGCCAGCGTGTCGTCCTGCACGTCGGGCTGCCCAAGACCGGCACCACCCACCTGCAGGGCCTGCTCGCCGACCACCGCGACGTGCTGCGCGAGGCCGGCGTGCTCTACCCGTTCCTGCGGCCGGGAGCGATGTTCCACGGCGCCGTCGAGGTGCGCGGCAGTCACGCGAAGTTCGGGCTCACCGCCGGGCAGGTCGCCGGCACCTGGCAGGCACTGTGCGACCGGGCCCGCGACTTCCCGGGCACGACCGTGATCAGCCACGAGGTGCTCGCCGGCGCCACGCCCGAGGAGATCGCGCAGGCGCTCGCGCCGCTGGCCGGGCTCGAGGTGCACGTCGTCGTCACCGCCCGCGACCTCGGCCGGCAGGCCACGGCCCACTGGCAGGAGGAGGTCAAGCTCGGCGACACCCGCTCCTTCGCCGACTTCGAGCGCGACCAGTTCCGCGCCGACACCGCGCCCGGCGACCCGGCCCGGCCGCACTTCTGGCACGCGCAGGACGCTGCCGACGCGCTGGCCCGCTGGTCGACCGCGGTGCCGCCGGAGCGCGTGCACCTGGTGGTGTGCCCCGCCCCCGGCGATCGACGTACGGCGCTGTGGGAGCGGTTCGCCGACGCCGCCGGGATCGACCCGGGCCTCGTCGACGCGGACACCGCCGACCGGGCCAACGCCTCGCTCGGCACGCTCCAGATCGCGCACCTGCGCCAGGTCAACGCGGCGCTGGACGGGCGCCTCGAGGCCGGGGTCTACCACCGCCTCGTCAAGAAGCAGTACGCCGAGGGCGTGCTCGCCCGCCAGCCGGGGGAGCGGCCCCGGACCCCGGCCCCGCTGGGGGACGTCCTCGCTCCGGCGACCGCCCGGGTGCTCGACCGGGTCCGGGCCGCCGGTCATCCGGTGCACGGCGACCTCGCCGACCTCGAGCCGGTGCTCGCGGGCCCCGGTGAGCCGCATCCCGACGACGTCGACAGCGAGGCGCTCGCAGCCCTCGATGCGGCCGGCGTGGCCGAGCGACTGGTCGCCGAGGCGCGCCGCGACACGCCGCCCCGGAACCGTCTCGGCCGGGTGGGAGCACGCCTCGCGGGGCTGCGCAAGGCGCCCCGGCGCGACCGTCCCGACGCGTAGACTCGCCCCATGAGGACGCGAGGAACCCTGGCCGCACTCGCCCTGCCGCTCGCGCTGGCCGTGTCGGCCTGCGGGGACGACGCGACCACGGCGTCCGATCCGGCGGACAGCTCCACGCCGACCTCGAGCAGCAGCTCCTCCGCGTCGTCCGACCTCCCGACCCCCCAGTGCACGGTCGTCTGGGTCGAGGGCGCGACCCTGCCCGGCAGCTTCCAGGGCTGCTACGAGGGCACCAAGCGGATCAAGCCGGACGGTCGCTACTGCGAGTTCGGCAAGCCGTTGTTCACCTACGACGAGCGCTTCTTCGCCGTCCGCAACGGCACCGTGCACCTCGCGACGAAGCCGTTCGCGCAGGACGCCAAGTACCAGGACACGCTGCGCAAGTGCAGCGGCTGACACACCTTCGCGCCCGCGCCACGGAGCGCGGACCGGAGGGTCTCCCCTGTTAGAGTTCCAGCCGGGGGTACGCCGCGCACCACGTGATCGTCGCCGCTCACCGGCACGGCCGGGAGACACCCCTCAACCCGATGTCTCACCGGAACGGAAGTGACCACAGCGTGCGACGACTGACTGCCGCCGGAGTCCTGGCCAGCAGCCTGCTGCTGGTGGGGACGCTCGGCTCCTTCCCCTCATCAGCCGCCCCGACCGCCACCAGCGCCACCACCTCCGTGGCCCTCCGCCAGGGCGGCACGACGCCCAAGCCGCCGCCGGCGCCCGACCACTACACGCCGGTCACCGGCGTGAAGGTCAACAACCCGTTGGGCGACCGCGCCCACCGACGCACGATCGTCACGCACCTGCTGCGCACGATCAACAGCGTGCCGCCGCGCGCGAAGATCCGGATCGCCACCTGGAACTTCCGCAGCCCCGACCTCACCGACGCGCTCATCGCGGCCCACCGCCGCGGCGTCTCGGTCCGCGTGGTCATCGACCGGCTCAACGCCAACGCCGACAACCCCAACCCGCCCTTCGAGCGGCTGACCAACGCGCTCAAGCACCACGAGCACAACCGCAGCAAGGACATGGAGAGCTTCACCCGCGAGTGCGTCAGCGCCTGCCGGGCCCCGGGCGGCATCGCCCACGTGAAGTTCTACCTGTTCAGCCGCGCCGGCAACGCCAACCACGTGGTCGAGTACGGCTCCTTCAACGCCACCGACCTGGCGACGTACGCGCAGTGGAACGACCTCTACACCGTGCGCAACAAGAAGGAGATGTACGACGAGTTCAACGGCGTCTTCAACCAGATGCGCAAGGACCAGAACGTCAAGCAGCCGTTCCTGAGCTACCACCACGGCCGGTTCACGTCGTACTTCTACCCCTACAAGGGCAAGGGCACGAAGTACCCCAACGGCACCACCAAGGACCCGCTCCTCATCGAGCTGAACAAGATGGTCTGCAAGGGCGCCACCAACGGCACCGGCACCAACGGCTTCACCAAGCTGCGCTTCGCGCAGACCTCCATGCACGGCGTGCGGGGCAAGGCGATCGCCGAGCGGATCCGCCAGATGTGGCAGCGGGGCTGCGACATCAAGATGGTCTACGCCGTGTTCGGCAACGAGGTGCTCAGCATCCTGCGCCACACCACGCGCGGGCCGGTCCCGATCAGGCAGATCGCCCAGGACTTCGACGAGGACGGCGTCTACGACCGCTACCTCCACATGAAGACCCTCGCGGTCAGCGGTGTCTACGACGGTGACACCTCGGCCAACGTCGTGTGGAACGGCTCGGCCAACTACACCGGCGTGGCCCTCGCCAGCGACGAGGTCGTGATGCGGATCTTCGACCCGAAGGTGCGCGCGACCTACAGCTCGTGGTTCGACTACCTCTTCGCCCACCCGCCGAAGTTCAGCAACAACCCCGGCCAGCCGGAGTCGGTGCGGCTCGCGTTCAAGCGCGCGATCGACAACGGCGTCGACCCCTACGCCAAGATGCAGCTGGACTGACCCAGGCATCTCCAGAACCCGGGAACCGCGCCGACGCGGTTCCCGGGTTCTGGCATTTCGCTCACCTAGGGTGTGACGCGTGAGACGACGGGCCGGGCAGCTGCTTGCCCTGGCCATCGGTGCCCTGGTCTCCGCGGCCATGGTCGCCGCCGTCCTGCACGTCGCCGGCACCCCCGAGCCGGGCCGCACCCGCGACCGCGCCGTCCTCGGCGCCGGGACCGCCGCGGTCGTCGACCAGTGCCGCGACATCCTGCTCGTCGGGATCGACGGCGGGGGAGAGGGCCCCACCGACGGCTCCGACTTCGGGCGCACCGTCGGCAACTTCCGCAAGGCCTACACCCGCCTCGCCGTCGCGGGCGACCGCTCGGTGGAGATGGCACGCGTGGAGTTCAGCGGCGCCGACCCCGCCGCACTCGTGGGCGCGCACACCCCCGACGTCGCCCTCAAGGCCGTCAACGCCAAGCGGGCACGGGCCTGGCGCAGCCCGGTCCCCGGCGGGGTGAGCAGCATGCTCGAGACCATCGACCAGGCCGCCTACTCCTGCCCCGACCAGCAGGTCGTCCTCGTCGGCTACGCCCAGGGCGCCTCGGTGGTCCACCGCGTGCTGCTGCGCCTCCAGGACCGCCCCGAGGGGCTGTCCCGAGTCGTCGGCGCCGCGCTCGTCTCCGACCCCGACCGCCGCGCGCACAGCGTCGCCAGCCACCTCATCGGTGCTCCCGCCGCGCCCGTCGGGCACCCGGGCGTGCTCACCCGTCTGATCGCGCCGCCCCAGCCGGACGTCCCGGCCGGCACCCCGACGTACTCCACCTGGAACGTCTGCACCGCCGGCGACCTCGTCTGCGACCCCAGCCGGACCACGGTCAGGGCGGCGCTCAAGGCGGCCCGCAGCTACCGTTTCGACGCCGGCGCCGCCGCGGTGCGCAACGCGGCCAAGGGGCTGTTGACCGCCACGACCCTGTGGCCGCTGCCGCGCCCGGAGATCCAGGTCGTCACGACCCGCACCGGCCAGCCGTTCAGCCAGCAGCTCGGCGTCACCGTCGCCCCCGAGGCCGCGGCCGGCGTCGTGTGGGGTGACGTGCAGAACCTTCCGCCCGGCATGACCCTCGACGAGCACGGGGTGCTGTCCGGCACCCCCACCGAGACCGGCACCTGGAACATCTCGTACGTCGTCAGCGGCACCACCCCGGGCACGACCGGCTCGACGGGGGTCGTGGTGCTCACCACGACGCCCGAGTCCGCGTCGGTGAGCGCCGGGGGCCAGTCCAGCTGCGAGACCCGCAGCGACGGCACGGTGTGGTGCTGGGGACGCAACAACTTCGGCCAGCTCGGCAACGGCTCGACCGGCTACCAGACGCGTCCGGTGCAGGCCGGCCACGACACCGACTGGGCCCAGGTCAGCACGAGCGGCGCCAGCACCTGCGCGGTCAAGGCCGACGGCACCCTGTGGTGCTGGGGCCTGGACAACTGGGGCCAGCTCGGCATCGGCCGCGGCAAGCCGCACCTCTCCGCCGTCCAGGTCGGCACGTCGACGGGCTGGGCCAGCGTCAGCACCAGCTGGTTCCACACCTGCGGCACCCGCACCAACGGCACCCTGTGGTGCTGGGGCCAGAACAGCCGCGGTGAGCTCGGCGACGGGACCATGAAGGTCAAGGGCTACCCGACCCGGGTCGGCGTCGACAAGGACTGGCAGGACGTCACGGCGGGCGGGTTCCACACCTGCGCGACCCGCACCAACGGCACCGCGTGGTGCTGGGGCCAGAACATCTTCGGCCAGCTCGGCAACACCAACCTCGACCCGCAGCCCGTCCCCGTCCAGGTCGGCACCGACGCGTCCTGGTTCCAGCTGAGCGCCGGGTGGGCCCACACGTGCGGCGTCACGACCGACGGCCGGGCCAGCTGCTGGGGACTGAACAACAAGGGCCAGCTCGGTGACGGCTCGCGCAACCTGAGCCGCTCGCCCGCTCCGGTGGACGGCAGCCACATCTGGACCAGCATCTCGACCGGCGACGCCTCCACGTGCGGGCTCGACAACTCCGGCAACGCTTATTGCTGGGGCGCCAACCGCTACACCCAGCTGGGGGACGGGACCAACCAGCAGCGTTCGGACCCCACCCTGGTGTCCTCCGGGTCGTCCTGGGTGTCGGTCGAGTCCGGCTGGATGCACGTCTGTGGTGGCCTCAGCACCGGAGTGACCGCATGCTGGGGTAACAACGAGGCCGGTCAGGTCGGCAACGGCACCGTCGTCGACCAAGCAGTGCCGCAGGAGGTCCAGTGACGCAGAGTCCTCAGGAGCCGGGTTCCCAGGAGCCCCGGTCCTCCTCCGAGCGCGTCACGGCGCTGGCGACCGTCGGCGGCGTTGTGGCGATCGTGGGGGTCATCATCGCGGCCAACCTGCTCGGCACCTTCCGCGGCGACCAGCCCCCGGCCTCGCACGGACCGGCGCCCTCGGCCCCGACCAGCATCCCGGCCGAGCAGCTCGCGACGATGTCGCCCGAGGAGATCGCCTCCGACGCGCTGAAGGACCGTGGCGAGATCGCGATCCAGAAGGTGCTGCCCGGCACCGCGAAGTTCCGCGACAAGGTCCAGAAGCTCGCCGGCGCCCAGCCCTACGACTTCACCATCACCAGCTTCAACGTCCTCGGCAGCCAGCACACCGCCCCCGGCGCCGACGCCCAGGAGTTCGCCCCCGGCCGGATCCGCGCCGAGTGGTCGGCGGCCCTGCTGTCGTCGTACGGCTCCACGATCGTGGGCATGCAGGAGCTCCAGGCCGACCAGCTCGACGCCATCAACCGGGCCACCGGCGGCCGCTTCGACTTCTGGCCCGGCACCGCGTTGGGCGGCTCGGGGATCCCGCAGTCGGTCATGTGGGACACCTCGGTGTGGAAGGCGACCTACGAGGACTCCATCACCGTGCCGTTCATGGGCACCACCCGTCCCCAGCCGATCGTGCGGCTGCAGAACCTCGCGACCGGCCGTGAGCTCTACGTCCTGAACATCCACAACTCGCCCAAGGACGCCCAGGGGCGCGAGGGGGAGCGGGACAAGGCGACCGCGATCGAGATCGCGGCGATCAAGAAGCTGCGCCAGGAGGACGGGATCCCGGTCTTCATCATGGGCGACTTCAACGAGCACGCCGAGGCCTTCTGCAAGATCACCGGGCAGACCGACCTGGAGGCGGCGCAGGGCGGCTCCAACGACGGCGTGTGCCACCCGCCGACGCAGATGCGGGTCGACTGGATCTTCGGGTCGACCGACACGGCGTTCACCGGCTTCCGGTTCGACACGGGCCCGCAGGTGCGCCGGATCACCGACCACGCGGTGCTCACCGCGCAGGTCTCGGTGCCGTAGCCTCCCCTCTCGTGGCAGAGACAGGTGCGCGGGTCGACGACGCGGGACTCCACTTCCCCGCGGGCTTCTCGGGTTCCGCCGACGTCTACTTCGACGACCACATGGCCTGGTCGTTCTCCGCCGAGCCCGCCGGCTCCGGCGCGACCCACGTCGAGTGGCCCAAGCGGATGAAGCGCTGGCTGGACGGGGCCTCGGCCGTGCGGGTCGTCGCGGGCGAGGAGGAGCTCTTCGCCGGCGACGTCTCCTTCGGCAGCGGCGAGGGCCGGGTGCGGTTCGTCGACAAGGACGGCATCCCCGTCATGATCGACAAGTGGGGCCTGCTGCAGCGCCCCTTCTCCGGCCGCGACGCCAGCGTGGTCGAGCAGATGGTCGACATCACCGACCAGATCCTCGAAGTGATGCGCCAGGAGTGCGGCGTCGAGGGCTGGATCGCCTTCGGCACCCTGCTCGGCGCGGCCCGCGAGGGCAAGGTCATCGGCCACGACTCCGACGTCGACCTCGCCTACCTCAGCGAGCAGCCCACGCCCGCCGAGATGGTCGTCGAGCTGCACCGGATCGGCCGTGCCCTGCGTCGGCACGGCATGAACGTGCTGAACAAGTCCGGCGCCTTCATCACCGTCGTCTTCACCTCGCCCGACGGCGGCATGTCGAGCATCGACATCTACACCTGCTTCTACGTCGGCGACCTGCTCTACGAGACCGCCACCGTGCGCACCCCGGTGCCGCGCTCGGCGATCCTGCCGCTCACCGAGATGATGTTCGAGGGCCGGATGCTGCCGGCCCCGGCCGATCCCGACGCCATGCTCACCGTCTCCTACGGCCCCAACTGGCGGGTCCCGGACCCGTCCTTCCGGCACGAGCCCGGTCCCGAGATCACCACCCGCTTCGACGGCTGGTTCTCCTCGCTGATGCGCCAGCGCCGCGACTGGGAGCGGCACCTCGCCGACCTGGCCGGCGAGGAGGGCCACGGCCCCTCGGGGTTCGCCGGCTGGGTCGCCGACCAGATCGCCGGCGAGTCGCACAGCGTCCGGGTCGTCGAGGTCGGCGCCGGGACCGGGGAGGACGCGCTGCTGCTCGCCTCGCGCGGGATCGACGTACTCGCCCTGGACTACGCGCGCCAGAGCCTGCGCCGCCCGGCGCGCCTGGCCCGTCGCGGCAAGCTGCCGGCGACCTTCGACACCCTCAACCTCTACGACCTGCGTGACGTGCTGACCCGAGGGGCCCTGGTCTCCCGCGACCGCGAGCACGAGCAGGCGGTCTATGCCCGCGACCTGCTGGAGACCCTCGACCCCGACGGCGCGGAGAACTTCTGGCGGCTGGCCGCCATGGCCCTGCGCGGCGGGGGGCGGGCCTACCTCGAGGGCCGCTCGCTGTCGCGGCACGACGCGGGCGAGGCCCGGGCCGAGCACGGCGGCGGCCGGCTGCACCCCGTCGACCCCCGGGTCGTCGAGGGCGACGCGACCAGGGCCGGTGGCCGGGTGGTGCACCGCGAGGGCTTCCAGGCCGCCGGTGCCGCGGCCCACGGCGGCCCGCCCGCGCGGTGGAGGATGATCGTCGAGTGGCCCGCGAGCCGGGCCGACCGGGAAGGACAGGCATGACCCAGCGCGTCTACCTGCACGTCGGCGCCCCCAAGTCCGGCACCACCTACCTCCAGCGCGTGCTGGAGCAGAACCGTCGCGTCCTGGCCGACGCCGGGGTGCTCGTCGTCGGCGACCGCCACCTCGACCGCATCCACGCGGCCATGGTGGTCCGCGAGGACCCGCGGCTCGAGTCGCTGCCGGCCCGTGCCTCGACGGCCTGGTCCCGGCTGGTCGAGCAGATCCGCGGCTGGCGCGGCGACGTCGCCGTGCTGTCCTACGAGCTCTTCGCGGGCGCGTCGGCCGAGCAGGTCGAGGCGGCGCTGGCCGACCTCGGGGGCCTCGACGTCCACGTCGTGATCACCGCTCGCGACCTCGCCCGGGCCGTCCCCTCGGCCTGGCAGGAGCGCCTGAAGTTCGCCCTGACCACCCCGCTGGAGCAGTGGAAGCCGCGGCCCGAGAAGGCCGGCGCCCGCGCCGAGTGGGGCTGGCGGACGATGGACCCCGCCGGCGTCGCCGCCCGCTGGGGTGCCACCCTGCCGGCCGACCACGTGCACGTCGTGACGGTGCCCCGCGACGCCGGCGACGAGACCGAGTTGTGGCGCCGGTTCGCCGCCGCCTGCGCGATCGACGTCCCGGCCGTCGACCCGGCGGTCGAGCGGGTCAACGAGTCCCTGGGGCTCGCGGCCGCCGAGCTGCTGCGCCGGGTCAACGAGCAGGTGGGCGAGCCGATCACCGGCAACCGCGAGCAGGCCCTCTGGCTGCGGGACACCCTGGCCCACGGGATCCTCGCGCCGCTGGGCCGTGAGCCGATCGGCCTGACCGACGAGCAGCTCGCCGATGCGACCCGCCGTGCCGACGAGGCCGTCGCCGCGCTGGGTGCCGCCGGCTACGACGTGCAGGGCGACCTCGCCGACATCACCGCCACCCGCCCCGACGCCCGGACCCCCGGCCAGGCCACCGACGCCGAGCTGCTCGAGGTCGCCGTCGAGGCGATCGTGCGGCTCCTCGTCCTGGTGCGGGAGCGCACCCACGAGCGCGACGCCGCCGGCACCCCCGAGGCCCTCGCCGACGACGGGTCCCGGATCCTGGCGATCGGCAAGGGCGTCGTACGACGCGTCACCGCTCCGCGCGTCGAGAAGCGGACCGTCGCGCTGCAGGAGCGGATCGCCGAGCTGGAGGCACAGGTCGCGGAGAGCCGGTCGCTGCACCTGCGGGTGGCCGAGCTGACCGACGTGGTCACCGAGCTGCTGCTGCCGCCGCGCTCCAGCGACGGCCGGGTCACCGCCCGGGCGCTGAACGCCTACCGCAACGAGTCGCTGTGAGGCCCGTGCCCGGCCCCCGGACCGTCGCCCGACGGGTGGTCGCCGGCATCGGCCTGGACGAGGTGATCCACCTCCAGCGCCGGGTCGACGAGCTGGCCGTCGCCGTCGCGGAGAACGCCGCCCTCGCCGTGCCGCTGGCCGCGAAGGTGACCGAGCTGGAGCAGGCCCTGGTCGGGCCGCTGCAGCAGCGCCGGCGCTTCCGGGACGAGCACGGCCTGGACGCCTCGTGAACAGCAGAGCCCGGTTGTGGCCCAGGACATAGCCCCCGCTGGCTACCGGCCGGTAGCCTCGCCGGGCCCCACCTGCACGTCGTACCCCGGCTGATCCGGGACCTGAGCGAAGGAGCAACACCATGGGTCGTCTCTGCGAGACCGAAGGACTCACCGAGGACCAGAGCGAGATCCTCAAGGCGGTCCGGACCTTCGTGGAGGAGAAGATCCTTCCCGTCGCGACCGAGCTCGAGCACGCCGACGAGTACCCGCAGGAGATCGTGGACGGGCTCAAGGAGCTCGGCATCTTCGGGCTGATGATCCCCGAGGAGTACGACGGCCTGGGCGAGTCGCTGCTGACCTACGCGCTGTGCGTGGAGGAGATCGCGCGTGGCTGGATGAGCGTCTCGGGTGTCATCAACACCCACTTCATCGTGGCCTACATGCTGATGCAGCACGGCACGGAGGAGCAGAAGAAGAAGTACCTGCCCAAGATGGCCACCGGCGAGGTGCGAGGTGCGTTCTCGATGTCGGAGCCGGGCCTGGGCTCGGACGTCTCGGCGATCAAGACCAAGGCCAGCAAGACCGACGAGGGCTACGAGATCACCGGCCAGAAGATGTGGCTGACCAACGGCGGCACGTCCACGCTGGTCGCGGTGCTGTGCAAGACCGACGAGGGCTCGGACTCGGTCTACAAGAACATGACGACCTTCCTGGTGGAGAAGGAGCCCGGCTTCGGCGAGACCGCCCAGGGCGTCACCATCCCGGGCAAGATCGACAAGATGGGCTACAAGGGCGTCGACACCACCGAGGCGATCTTCGAGGGCCACAAGATCTCGGCCGACCAGATCCTGGGCGGGGAGCCGGGCAAGGGCTTCTACCAGATGATGGACGGCGTCGAGGTCGGCCGCGTCAACGTCGCCGCCCGCGCCTGTGGCATCGCCAACCGGGCCTTCGAGCTCGGCATCGCCTACGCCCAGCAGCGCGAGACCTTCGGCAAGAAGATCGCCGAGCACCAGGCGATCCTGTTCCGGCTCGCGGAGATGGCCACCAAGGTCGAGACCGCCCACGCGATGATGGTCCGCGCGGCCCGCATGAAGGACCGCGGTGAGCGCAACGACGTCGAGGCCGGCATGGCGAAGTACCTCGCCGCGGAGTACTGCAACGAGGTCGTCGAGGACTCCTTCCGGATCCACGGCGGCTACGGCTACTCCAAGGAGTACGAGATCGAGCGGCTGTACCGCGAGGCCGCGTTCATGTTGATCGGTGAGGGCACCGCGGACATCCAGAAGATGATCATCGGCCGCAGCCTGCTCAAGGACTACAAGCTCAAGGCCTGACCCCGAGTTCGACGCGGGAGGACCCTACCTGCCGATAGCCTGCCGCCCATGGCGCAGCGGGTGGTCCTCCACGTCGGACTCATGAAGTCCGGCACGTCGTACCTCCAGCAGCGCCTCACCGCCAACCGCGACCTCCTCGCGGCGGGCGGTGTGCTGTTTCCGGGGGAGGTCTGGCGCGACCAGGTGCTGGCCGTCAGCGACGTGCTCGGCCGCAAGCAGGCCGGCCCGGCGACCGCCGGCCGCTGGCGCGCCCTGGTCGACGAGGTGGCGGCGCACGACGGCACGGCCGTGGTGAGCATGGAGTTCCTCGGACCGGCGCGGCCCGAGCGGATCGCCGAGGTGGTGGGCTCGTTCGGGGAGACCCCCGTCGAGGTCGTCCTGACGCTGCGCGACCTGGGCCGCGGGGTCCCCGCCATGTGGCAGGAGGCGCTCCAGAACGGCGGCACCCTCACCTGGCACGGGTACGTCGACCTCCTCCACGGACAGCGCAAGCCCGCCCAGGCGTTCTGGCGCCAGCAGGGCATGGCACGGATCGTCGGCAACTGGGTCGCCGCGGTGGGCGCGGGCCGGGTGACGATCGTGACCGTGCCGCGGCCCGGTGCCGCGGCCGGGGTCCTGTGGGACCGGTTCTGCGCGGCCGCCCGGATCCCCGGGGAGGGGTGCGTGGACGTGCGACCGGCGAACACCTCCCTCGACGCGGCCTCGGCGATGCTGCTCCGCTCGCTCAACGAGGCGCTCGCCGCGGACGAGGTGTCGGCCGGTGACTACCACACGCTGGTGAAGTTCGGCCTGGCCAAGCGGGTGCTGGCCGGTCGCACCGATGCCCCGGCGATCGGCTTCGAGCCGCCCGAGTGGCTGCGGGAGCGATCGGCCGACATCGTCGTACGGCTGGGGGCCTCCGGGGCGCGGGTCGTCGGCGACCTCGGCGACCTCGTGCCCGCGTCGGTCGCCGGCGTGGACCCCGACGGGCTGCCGGCCGAGGCCATCGCCGCGGCCGCCGTCGCCGCCCTGCGCGGCAGCGTGGTGCTGCGGGCGGGGGAGCGGCGTCAGCCCACCGCCACGTCGGAGACGGTGTAGCCGATCTCCTCGTCGGCCATGTTCTTGCTCTGGTCGACGTAGACCGACGTCGGCCAGTCCTGGCCCGCGGGCCAGGTCACGTCGACCTGGGCCGCTCCGGTGTCGTTGGCCGCGTCGATGACGTCGTTGATGGTGATCCAGCGGTACTTCTCGACCGGGTCGCCCTCGACGTGTCCGCGACCGGTGCGGGCCCACACCGCGTCGGAGACCTTGCCGCCGGCGACCGTGACCCGGATCGGCTGCCCGGCATCGGCGCAGAAGCAGCTCACCTTCAGCGTGAACGCGTAGTCGGGCGGGGCGAAGGCCGGGTAGGTGCCGACGGTCGGGCTGGCCGTGGGCGTGGGGGACTCCGACGGGCCGGGGTCGGAGGCGACCGGGGTGCCCTGCCCGCACGCGGACAGGAGGAAGGTGGTGGCCACGGTGACCACGACGGCGGGAAGTGCGGCTCTCATGCAGGTCAGACGCGTCACCCGCCCTCGTGGATCCCGCCGCCGACACTCCGGACCGGCAATTGCGGTCGACTCCGGCTTGCCGGGGGTGCGAGGGTGGGGGCAGCACCAGCGCAACACCGGCGCAGCACGCGATCGGCCCCGGCCCCGAACAACGGAGGAACGCATGTCCGACTCGAACGGCAGCAACGAGGACCTGAAGGCGAAGATGCGCGCGGCCCTCGACGCCAAGAACAACAAGGAGAAGGGCGTCCACCAGGACGGGCCGGTCAAGGAGAAGGCCCACGGCTCCGAGGTCGTCGGCGGCGCCCCCAAGATGCACCGGCGCAAGGCCGGCGGCGGCGGCAGCTGAGCGAGGAACGAGCTCTGCTCCGGCGGGTGAGATAACGCACGCGTCCAGACGCTGCTCGGCGAGTGCCGGGTTCGGCAGGATGGGCGCGTACGTATCCGCCGGTCAGTCAGGAGCAGGGCATGCAGTTCGGTCGTAGCTACGAGGAGTTCGAGGTCGGCGCGACCTACAAGCACTGGCCCGGCAAGACGGTCACCGAGTTCGACGACCACATGTTCTGCCTGCTGACGATGAACCACCACCCGCTGCACCTCGACACGAACTACGCCGAGGAGACGACGCAGTTCGGCAAGAACGTCGTGGTCGGCAACTACGTCTACTCCATCCTGCTCGGCATGAGCGTCCCGGACATCTCGGGCAAGGCGATCGCCAACCTCGAGATCGAGTCGCTGCGCCACGTCGCGCCGACCTTCCACGGCGACACGCTGTACGGCGAGACGACGGTGCTCGACAAGTGGGAGTCGAAGTCCAAGGACGACCGTGGGGTCGTGCACGTGGAGACCATCGGCTACAACCAGGACGGCAAGGTCGTGTGCATCTTCCGCCGCAAGGTGATGGTGCCCAAGGACAGCTACCTGACCGAGCGCGGCGGCGAGCAGCCCGGTCGTCCGGTGCCCCAGCCGGACAAGAACTGGCCCGGCCCCGACAGCGCCGCCACGACCGACTGAAACCGCCCCCTGACCTGCACGGATCCCGCCGGGTGAACACCCGGCGGGACATTGGTCACACGCCGTTGGGTTTGGCGACGCGGTGTGGGCTTTGGCAAGGTCGAGCGAGTGACTGATCAGACCCAGACTGTCGCGAACGACCGGGCCACCACCCCCGGCGACAGCACTTCAGACCACGGCTTCTTCGGCCAGCCCCGCGTCCTCGCCAACCTCTTCGGCGTCGAGATGTGGGAGCGCTTCAGCTTCTACGGCATGCAGGGCATCGTCCTGCTGTACCTCTACTACTCGGTCTCCCAGGGCGGCCTGGGGATGGACGAGGGCACCGCCAGCGCGGTGATCGGGGCCTACGGCGGCCTCGTCTACCTCTCCACGATCCCCGGCGCCTGGCTCGCCGACCGGGTGCTCGGCTCGGAGCGCACGCTGTTCTACAGCGCCTGCCTGATCATGCTGGGCCACATCGCGCTGAGCGCCCTGCCCGGGTACGCCGGCGTGATCGCCGGCCTGCTGATGGTGGGCATCGGGTCCGGTGGCCTGAAGGCCAACGCGACCTCGCTGGTCGGCACCCTCTACGCCGAGGGCGACGAGCGCCGCGACGCCGGCTTCTCGCTGTTCTACCTCGGCATCAACCTGGGTGCGCTGTTCGGCCCGCTGCTGACCGGCCTGCTCCAGCAGGAGGTCGGCTTCCACGTCGGCTTCGCCGCTGCCGCGATCGGCATGTTCCTCGGCCTCGTGCAGTACACGATGGGCCGCAAGAAGCTGCCCGCCAGCGCCCACGAGGTGAAGAACCCGCTCCCCGCCGGCCAGCTCCCCAAGGTGCTCGGCCTCGCGGTCCTCGTCGCCCTCGCGATCGTGGCCCTGGTCCTCACCGGCCTGGTCACCGCCGAGAACCTCGCGACCTGGGTCATCTGGGCCACCGTCGTCGGCGCCGTGGCGCTGTTCCTGACGATCGTCACCAGCAAGAAGGTCAACGCCGTCGAGCGTGGCCGGGTGTGGGCCTTCGTGCCGATGTTCGTGGCCTCGGTGGCGTTCTGGACGCTCTACCAGCAGCAGTTCACCGTCGTGACGATCTACTCCGACAGCCGCCTGGACCGCGACCTGTTCGGCTGGACCATGCCCGTCTCCTGGGTGCAGTCGGTCAACCCCGTCTTCATCATCCTGCTCGCCGGCGTCTTCGCGGCGATGTGGACCAAGCTCGGGCCCAGACAGCCCTCGACGCCGCTGAAGTTCGCGGCCGGTACGGCGATCATGGGTGTGGCGTTCCTGCTGTTCATCCCGATGGCCGGCGGCGGTGCCCACAGCGCCCCGCTCCTCGGCCTGATCGGCATCCTGCTGGTCTTCACGATCGCCGAGCTGCTGCTCTCGCCGGTCGGGCTCTCGCTGGCCACGAAGCTGGCTCCCGAGGCGTTCCGGACCCAGATGGTGTCGCTGTTCTTCCTCTCGGTCGCGCTCGGCTCGGTGCTCGCCGGCTACCTCGGCAAGTACTACTCCGCCGACCACGAGGTGTCGTACTTCGGCGTCCTCGGCCTGATCTCGATCGGTGTGGGCGCGCTGCTCGCGGTGTTCACGAAGCCGATCCGACGTCTGATGGCCGGGGTGCACTGACCCCGGTCCCGATCGGGGCGAAGGCTCGGGCGAGCGGCACGATCCCCAGGATCAGCACCATGGGCACGGCGAAGCCGACCCGCAGCGAGCCCGAGCCGACCACCCCGGTCATGACGGAGCCCAGCAGGGCTCCGGCGTAGTTGAACTGGTTGAACCGCGCGATCACCGCGTCGACGCGCGCCTGGCGCGCGTCGGGATCCAGCACGGTGCCTTCGGGGCCGCCGCCCGCGATGCGGGCGGCGGCCGAGAAGCTCAGGGGGGCGATGACCGCCACGCCCGCGCCCAGCAGCGTGAAGCCGAGCACCGCCACCGGCCAGGTCGGGGCGAAGACGACCACGGCGAGGGCCGCCGAGCCGAGCACGGCACCGACCCGGAGCACCCGCACGGCGCCGTACCGCGCGACGAGTCCGTCGCCGGCGATCCGCAGGACCCCGCTGGCGACCAGGTAGGGCAGCGTCGCCAGCGCGACGAGGCCCGACGGGGTGTCGAAGGTGTCGTCGAGGAAGAGCGGGCCCCAGGTCTGGGTGGCCGTGTCGACCATGTAGAAGAGCACCATCCCGAGCCCGACCAGCAGGATCGGGCGCCACGGCACCGCGGCGGCGGCCGCCGTGTCGGGCACGGCCTGCACGCGGGGCAGCAGTGGCGCGAAGACGACGGCGAGCGGGACGACCGCGACGGCCGCGACCACGCCGAGGGGGAGCGAGCCGGTCGCGAGGGACAGCCCGGCGCCGGCCACGCCGCCCAGCGTCCACGCGCCGTGGAAGGACGGGAGGATCGGGCGGCCGTAGCGGTGCTCGAGCGCGACCGCCTGCATGTTGGTGGTCGCGTCGACCACGCCGAGCCCGACGCCGTAGACGGCCATCGCCCCCACGAAGACGGCCCGGTCGGGGGCCAGTGCGATGACGGCCACGCCGGCCATCACGAGCAGCAGCCCCAGGCGCAGCATGCTGGCGCTGTCGCGGCGCTCGGCCACCTTCTCGGCCAGCACCGACCCGGCGCCGGCCAGCAGCACCATCATGAGCAGCAGCAGGGACAGCAGCAGCTCTCCGATGTCCCACTTCTCGGTGATGTCGGGCAGCCGGCTGGTCAGGCTGATGAAGACCAGTCCCTGGGCGAAGAAGCCGCTGGCCGCGGCGAGTCGGGCCCGGGCGAGGGTGCGGGGGACGGCCATGCCGGGATCGTGGCACAGAACCTGTCAGCGGGACCCTGCGTGTGTGGTCAAAAGGCGTGTCGGCGAGGCGCCCGTGCGCGACGATTCTCCTCGGACCGCTCGTGGTCCGTCACGTTCACAAGGAGGACGGATGGCGCGCACCGGCCAGCAGCTGCGACAGCGGACCACGAGGGCGATGGCGGAGGGCGGCACCACCTCCACGAAGCCTGCCGCGGCGAAGGTGGCTCCAGCCGAGCACCGCTTCGGGGACCGGGCCCGCTACTGGTTCGACAACTCGATGGCCAAGGGCACGCCCGCGCTGATCGCCTGGCTCTCGGTGATCACCCTGGTGCTGATCCTCGTGTTCACCGTCCTGACCACGATCTTCCGGCTCCGGTCGACCGACGTGACCGGCAACGGGTTCTTCCACGAGCTCTTCTACAGCCTGCTGCACGCGCTCGACCCCGGCTACATCGGCGGCGACGTCGGGTCCTGGCCGTTCCTGCTGTGGATGCTGCTGCTCACCCTCGGCGGGCTCTTCATCGTCAGCGCGCTGATCGGTGTGATCGCCACCGGCATCGACGCCAAGCTCGCCGACCTGCGGCGCGGCCGCTCGATCGTCCTCGAGCAGGACCACACGGTCGTCCTCGGCTGGTCGGACTCGGTCTTCACGATCATCCGCGAGCTCACGCTGGCCAACGAGAGCCGGCGGAAGCCGGTGATCGTCGTCCTCGCCGACCGCGACAAGGTCGAGATGGAGGACGAGATCGCGGCCAAGGTCCCCGACCTCCGCGGCACCCGGATCATCTGCCGGTCCGGCTCGCCGATGGACATCGACGACCTCGCCCTGAGCAGCCACACCACGGCCCGCTCGGTGATCCTGCTGGCGCCGGAGTCCGAGGACCCGGACGCCGAGGTCATCAAGACCCTGCTCGCGCTGACGCACGCCGGGCCGGAGGGGCCGCGGATCGTCGCCGAGATCCGCAACCCCCGCAACCTCGAGGCCGCGCGGCTCGTCGGTGCCGACCGCACGGTCCTGCTCGACATCCGGGAGACGGTCGCCAAGCTGGTCGTCCAGACGTCGCGGCAGTCGGGCGCGGCCGCGGTCTACGTCGAGCTGTTCGACTACGACGGGGACGAGATCTACTTCCTGGACGAGCACGACCTCGCGGGATCGACGTACGGCTCGGCGCAGCTGGCCTTCGAGAACGCCTCGATCATCGGCATGATCGACGGCGGCGTCGCCAAGCTGAACCCGCACCCCGACACCCTCATCGACCGCCAGACGCTGATCGTGGTGGCCGAGGACGACTCCGCGCTCGAGGGCCAGGCGTCCTCGCTCGCCCAGCCCGACCTCGCGCTGCTCGGCACCGAGGAGGGCCGCGACGAGCACCCCACGAGCGCCTTGCTGATCGGCTGGAACGAGCGCGCCCCGATCGTGCTGCGCGAGCTCGACCACTACGCGCCCGCCGGGTCGACCCTCACCCTGCTGACCGCTCTGGGCAACCCGGAGATCCCCGAGCTGCGCAACCTCCACGTCCACGTCGTGCACGGCCAGACCACCGACCGGGCGACGCTCGCCCAGCACGTCGTCGAGGGCCTCGACCAGGTCATCGTGCTCTGCTACTCCGACGACCTCGGGGTCCAGGCCGCCGACGCCCGGACCCTCGTGACGCTGCTGCACGTGCGCGACATCCTCGGAAAGTTCGAGACGTTCACGCCGGTCGTCAGCGAGATGCTCGACGACCGCAACCGCGTGCTGGCCCAGGTCGCGCACGTCGACGACGTCGTCGTCAGCGGCGAGATCGTCAGCCTCCTGGTCACCCAGCTCTCCGAGGACCAGCGCCTGGAGTCGGTGTTCAGCGAGCTGCTCGGCAACGAGGGCAGCGAGATCTACCTGCGCCCCGCCGAGTGGTACGTCCAGCCCGGCCACGAGGTCACCTTCGCCACCATCGTCGCCGGTGCCGTACGCCGCAACGAGACCGCGATCGGCTACCGCTCGATGTCGCTGGCCTCCGACCCGGGCACGGACTTCGGGGTGAAGGTCAACCCCGCCAAGTCCGACGTGTTCCGCGTGCAGCCGGGCGACCGCGTGGTCGTGCTCGCCGACGACTAGGTCGAGTCTGCGCAACTGCTGGGTCTGGGTTCCTACGTGCGCAGGATCATCATTTCGGGGGTCTCGGTGATGATCGTGCGCACTCCGGCGGTCGGAATCACCGGTTAACCGGTGATTCCGACGTTGTGGGGCGCACCCATCGGCCCGGCAGCACCCCTAGGCTCGCGGCATGGTCGACATCTTCGGCGACGACGCCGTCTGGCTGGTCCGGCACGGCGAGACCGAGTGGAGCCGCTCGGGGCGGCACACCTCGACGACGGACCTGCCCCTGCTGCCCGAGGGCGAGGAGGTCGCGCGGGGGCTGGCGGCGCGGCTGGCCGACGTACCGTTCACGCTCACGCTGACCAGTCCCCGTCAGCGGGCGCGGGTGACCGCGGAGCTCGCGGGGCACGGGGACGCCGAGGTCGACGAGGACCTGGTGGAGTGGGACTACGGCGACTACGAGGGCGTGACGACCGAGGAGATCCGCCGGACGGTGCCGGGCTGGACGATCTGGACCGGGACCTGCCCGGGCGGCGAGAGCGCGGAGCACGTCGCGGCGCGCCTCGACCGGGTCGTCGCGCGGGCCCGAGCGGCGACCGGCCCGGTGCTGCTGTTCGCCCACGGCCACGCGCTGCGGGCCCTGACGGCGCGCTGGCTGGGCCTGCCGGTCTCCGACGGGCGACTCTTCCGCCTCGACACCGCGACCGTGTCGGTGCTCGGCTTCGAGCGGGAGTCGCCCGTGGTGCTGCGCTGGAACTCTTGACGTTTCGTTGCAGCACTTGGACCGTGGACGCATGGCGCTCGCGCCCGGCTGCCCGCGTTGCTCGACCCCCGTGGCCCACGGGGGGGAGGGCGTCGGCTGGTCCTGCCCGGACCACGGCCTGATCTCGCCGCTCTGGCGCCCCCCGGAAGCGTCGTACGACGCCTTCGCCGACCACCTGCGCGCCTCGCCGTCGTTTCCGACCTACCTGCCGTGGCCGATGAGCCCGGGCTGGACGGTCAGCGACTTCGCGGTCGTGGGCGACGGGCCGGACCGGACGGCGGCGACGCTCACGGTCACCTGCGGCACCAGCGAGCTCGACGGTCCGGTCGAGATGATCGTGGTGGCCGAGGAGGCCGGGACCGGCCTGGGCTCCCGCGCCGCCGGGACGGTGCACGACGACCCGGGGGCCGACATCGCCGACGGCCCGCCGTCGGTGAAGGTGCGCATCGACAACCAGGTGGTGCCGCTGTGGCCGGTCTCGATCAGCACGGCGGGCGGCGAGTTCGACCGGTCGGTCGTCGCCGGCGAGGCCGCCGGCCGGTGGCTCTGGATCGTGCTGCGGCCGGCCTCGGCGGTGCTGCTGCTGCAGGACGACTGGATCCTGCGGGACGTGTCGGGGCTGGGGCCGCCCCTGCTGGAGATGCCGTTCGGGGGCCCGGCGCCCCTGTGGTGAAGCCGCTCAGTCCTCGGTGTCCCCCGGGTCGAGGAAGCGGGTGAGCACCCGCAGCCACGGCTCCACGGCCTCGAGGTGCACGTCGTGCCCGGCGCCGGCGATCACGGCCACCTCGGTCTCGGGACGCAGCGCGCACATGCTCTCGACCTGCCGGTCCGGCAGCGAGCCGTGCTCGCCCCGCACCAGCAGTGTCGGGGCGTGCACCTGCGACCACTCCTCGAGGTGCTCCCGCTCGTGCACGTGGGTCAGCGCGCGGGTCAGGGTGACCGGGTCCCATTGGGGCCACAACCCGTCCGCCCGCTCGTCGAGCCCGTCGGCCCAGACCTCGGCGACCATCCGGGTGGTCTTGAAGAACGCCAGGAACTCGTCGCGGTCGGCGAACGGCACCGGCCAGGACGCCAGCCAGTCGCCCACCGACGAGGTGGCGGCGGGGGAGTCGCCCCCGAGGCCGCCCTCGACCATGACCAGCCGGTCCACCCGCTCGGGGTGCGCGGCCGCGAGCAGCATGGCCGTGTGGGCACCCATCGACTGCCCGACGACCGGCACGGTGTCGACGTCGAGGTGGTCCAGGACCGCGACCACGTCCTCGACGTACGCCGCCCGGCTGACGTCGTCGGGCCGTCGGGTGCTGCTGCCGTGGCCGCGCTGCTCGACCGACACGACGCACCACTCGTCGCGCAGCGCCTCGATCGTGGCGCCCCACTCGCGCGCGTAGCCCGCCAGCCCGTGCAACAGCACGATGATCGGCTTGTCCTCGGCCGTGTCGTAGTACCAGATCTCCGCGTCGGGCCGTTCGACCCGACCCCATCCGGCGCTCATGCACGGAGTCTGGCAGTCCTCGTGGAATCGGGGGCGGAACCCCTCCGGATCTAGAGTTCTCGGGTGCGCATCGACCTCCACACCCACTCGCGGGCCAGCGACGGCACGCAGTCGCCGGAGGAGCTCGTGCACGCGGCGGTGGCGGCCGGCATCGACGTGCTCGGCATCACCGACCACGACAGTGCCGAGGGCTGGGCCGCCGCGTCCGCCGCGGCCGAGCGGACCGGCCTCCAGCTGGTGCGCGGCATGGAGATCAGCACCCGCCACGACGGCCACGGGGTGCACCTGCTGGCCTACCTTCCCGACCCGACGCACCCCGAGCTCGTCAGCGAGCTCGACCAGGTCCTCGAGGGCCGGAGCTCCCGCGTGCCGGCCATGGTCGCCCGGCTGCGGTCGCTCGACATCGACATCACCGAGGACGACGTACGCCGTGCCTCGGGCCACTCCGCGGCCGCCGGCCGCCCCCACGTCGCCGACGCGCTGGTCACCCTCGGCGTGGTTGCCGACCGCGACGAGGCCTTCGCCCGCTTCCTGGACCGCGGCCGCCCCGCCCACGCCAACCGCTACGCCTCGCCGCTGCGCACGATGATCCGCGTGGTCGCCGAGGCCGGGGGCGTCACCGTCATCGCCCACCCGTGGGGCCGGCACGGCCAGGAGCGCCCCGACGAGGCGGCCCTCGCCGAGCTCGCCGCGCTGGGCCTCGCAGGCATCGAGGTCGACCACCAGGACCACGGGCCGCGCAGCCGCGACAAGCTGCGCGCCATCGCCCGCAACCTCGGCCTGGTCGCGACCGGGTCGAGCGACCACCACGGCGCCGGGAAGGTCGACCACGAGCTCGGCTGCAACACCACCGACCCCGAGCAGTACGCCGCCCTCCTCACCCGCATCGACGCGGCCGCGGCCGCCTCGTCCCGCACCGCCCCCCTCGTGATCAACCGGGAGAACAACCTGTGAACGGCATCGTCGACGGCGTCCTGCTCACCGAGGTCTTCGTGACGCTGTTCGTCATCATGGACCCGGTCGGCACCGTGCCGATCTTCCTGTCGCTGACCGCCGGGCGCTCGACGGCCGTCTCGCGCCGCGCGGCCTGGCAGGCCGTGGCCGTGTCCTTCTTCGTCATCGCGGTCTTCGCGTTCTTCGGCCAGCAGATCCTGGAGTACCTCGGCATCTCGCTGCCCGCGCTGCAGTGCGCCGGCGGCCTGCTGCTGCTCCTGGTCGCGCTCGAGCTGCTGACCGGCAACGAGCAGGAGCCCACGGCCGCGGTCGGCACCAACGTCGCCCTGGTCCCGCTCGGCACGCCGCTGCTGGCCGGCCCGGGCGCGATCGTGGCCACGATGGTCTTCTCCCGGCAGGTCCACTCGTTCCCCGACTTCGCCGCCGTCGCCCTCGGTGTCGTGCTGGTGCACGTCTGCCTGTGGGCGGCGATGCGCTACTCGTTGCCGATCCTGCGGTTGATCCGCGAGAGCGGCGTCCTGCTGGTGACCCGGATCGCGGGTCTGCTGCTGTCCGCGATCGCGGTCCAGCTCGTGGCCGACGCGGTCCGCGCGTTCATCGCCGGCCAGGGCTGAGCACGTGAGAGGGCTGTTGGGGGCACTCTCAGGGGCGTGACAGGGCGCTCGCGCTGCACGGATCGCCCGCTCAGGCCCCCGAGAGTGCCTGCAAGTGCCCGCTCACGCGACCGAGAGTGCCTGCAAGTGCCCACTCACCTTGCGGCGGATCCGCTGGAGCGCGTTGTCGACCGTCTTCGCGCCGCGGTCGAGCCGGCCCGCGATGTCGCGGTAGCCGACGCCGTCGAGCTGGAGGCGCAACACCTCGACCTCGAGGTCGGAGAGCAGGCCGCGGACCTGCCGGCGCAGGTCGTGCAGCCCCTCGGTCGCGACGACGTGCTCGGCCGGGTCGGCCAGCGCCGGGGCCGGCAGCGTCTCCCCGAGCGTGCGGTCGTCGTCGCCCGTGGGGGCGTGCAGGGGGACGTAGGCGTTGAGCGCCGCGTGCTTGTGCCGGGTCGCGGCGCGGACGGCGCTGACGACCTGGCGCCCCACGCAGACCTCCGCGAAGGCGCGGAAGGACGCACCCGCCCCCGGGTCGAAGTCGCGGACGGCCTGGAAGAGCCCGATCATCGCCTCCTGCACCAGGTCGTCGTGGTCGGCCCCGATGAGGAAGTAGGCGCGGGCCCGGCGTCGGGCCAGCGTCTCGTGGCGCCGCAGCAGGGCGTCGAGCGCCGGCTCGTCACCGGCCTGGGCGCGGGCGGCGAGCTCCTCGTCGGTCTCGGGGCGCGGCACACCGGCCCAACGAGGCCGTCGGGAAAAGGTGACGCGCTGTCAGGTTTGGTCAGGGCGTGTCGCGGACGGCGACCAGCCCGCCCAGCACCCCGACGTACGCCGTCCCGTCGGGGCCGAGCGTGATCGGCGCGTAGTTGTTGTTGTAGCCGAGGCCCACGCCCGTGAAGCGCGACCAGACGCGCCGGCCGGTGCGCAGGTCCAGGGCGGTGAGGTACCACGGGTCCTCGCCGCCGGCCGCGGGCTCGCCGTCGACGTACTGCACCTCGTCGGCGGCCGGGTGCTCGTAGACGTAGACCAGCCCGGTCGCGGCCGAGGCCTTGCTGACGCTGGAGGGCACCCGGACCTCGTCGTTGGTCCAGCGCTTGCGGCAGGTGCCGCGCGCGTAGTCGACGTCGATCCGGGTCACGCCCGGCACGGTGGTGGGGGTGTTGCGGGCGGGGTCGCCGGAGGGCGGGTTCTGCTCCGGGCCGGTGTAGCCGTAGTTGTTCTCGACAACGATCGCGTCGCCGATCGCGATGAGGGAGTTGTCGGTGTCGCCCCGGTGCCGCGGGAAGACCGGGACCGAGCAGACCGGCCGGGGGCCGGTGTCGCGCGGCCCGGCGCGGAAGACCAGCACGTGCATCCGGGGGTCGGCGTTGTCGGTGATGGCCACGAAGCGGTGGCCGTCGCGCCGGACGAGCGTCGGCGTGGTGCCCGACCCGACCTGGCTCTGGCCGGGCTTCTGGCGGTGGCCGGCGTCGTACGGCTTGCGCCAGGTGACGTGCGGCGTCGGCGACGTGGTGCCGCGGCGGGCCTCGAAGCGGTAGAGCGCCTTGTCCGACACGACGAACACGCCGCCGGTCTCGTCGACGGCGATCGAGTTGCCGATCGTCTCGCCGGGCAACTGCCGGGCCCGGGTCGCGCCGGAGTCGGGGTCGATCACGCCGACCACCCCGGAGCCGGTGACGTACCAGATCCGGCCCGCCCAGTCGGGCAGGGCGGAGAGGATGAGGGAGTCGCCGACCTGCGCGGACACGTCGTACTGCTTCGCCAGCGCGAGCGTGGGGGAGTCGGGGTCGCCGGTCTCCTCGATCACGTCGATGGTGCCGTCCGAGGTCGGTACGACGACCCGGTCCCGGTCGTCGAGGTAGAAGTAGCCGCCCCCGCCGAAGGCCGTGAACGGGTGCTCGGCCGACGATGCCGGCCGCGGCGGCAGCGGGTAGTCGGCGATGACGTCGAGGGTGTCGGGGTCCAGGAGCCGCAGGTCGACGGTGGCGAGCCCGACGCAGACGGTCAGCAGCCGGCCGCGCGCGTCGAAGGTCACCGACGCGCACTCCTGGGTGAACAGCGTCGAGGTGACGCTCGGGTCGTGGCCCAGCGGGCCGGGCGTCCAGCCGGCGTCGGACTGGTAGGCGTCGTCGTGCAGGTTGCTGCGGTCGTTGCGCGCCATGTGGGGATGGCGGGGCGCGAAGCGGGCGCCGGCGACCGGGTGCGCGGGCCGGGGCGCCCCGAGGAACGGCACGACGCTGGAGGCGCCGGGATCCTGCGGGATCGGCACGGCCGGGACCGTCGGCGCGGACGCGGCGGGGGAGGCGACCGCCAGTGCGGCGACGGCGACGGTGGCGAGGATGCGGCGCATGGGGACTCCTTCGCCGGCGGCCGTGGATTTCCTCCCGGCCAGTGGAAGGAAATGCCGCGGACGCGGCGAAGAACTCCGCATGCGCCGGTCCCTCGTCGTCCTCAGCTCCCTGCTCAGCGCCGCCACGGCCGCTTGCCTGATCGGCGCGCCCACCTCGGCGTCCACCGTCAGTGAGCCCGCGGCCCGACATGCCCCGGCGCCCGACTACGGCACCGTCCTCAACATCCTGCCGCCCGGCGCCGATGGCAACGTCGACGCCCAGACCCTGGCCTCGCTCGGGCCCGGGCAGGCTGGCGGCGACCCGACCTCGCTGCTGTCCGGGCTGGCCAACCCGCAGGCGTTCTTCACGACTGCCACGCCGACCAACCCACCGCACTTCGCCGACCAGCTCGAGCAGTACGACGCCCTCAACGCCACCGACCCGGCGGGCCTGACCGACGCGAAGCTGCCGCTCTACTTCAAGGACGCGCGACTCGGCGTCGACCCGGACGACGTGGTCCGCACCGAGACTCCGCGGCCCGGCGTCACGATCCGCTGGGACAAGGACGGCGTCCCGCACATCACCGGGAAGACCGACGCCGACCTCGCCTACGGCGCGGGCGTCGCCAACATCGAGACCCGGATGTTCCTCACCGACGTGCTGCGCCACACCGGCGCGGCCACCATGGCGCAGTTCGTCGGCCCCACCGACGCCGACATCGCCCAGGACGCCGCCCAGCTCGCGGTGGCGCCGTACCGCCCCGCCCAGCTGGAGCGCCAGATCTCCAACCTCGTCAAGCGCTCGCCCGAGGCGGCCCGGCTGGTGCACGCCCTCGACGCCTACATCGCCGGCATGAACGCCGAGCAGGACACGCTCTGCCCCGCGAGCACCGCCAGCGTGCCGCTGCCGGGCGCGCTCGGCATGGGCTACGGCGAGCACTGCCCGGTGGAGTACGCCGCGCTGCAGCGCCCGCCGGCGCCCTACACGCGCGCCGACATCGTCTCGATCGCCTCCCTCGTCGGCGGCATCTTCGGCACCGGCGGCGGCGGGCAGTACACCAACGCGATCTGGCTCCAGCAGCTCCAGGAGAAGTACGGCGACGCCGCCGGCCGCCGGATGTACGACGACCTCCGCGAGAAGAACGACCCGGAGGCGCCGGTGACCTCGCCGGTGCGGGCGCCGTACGGCGGGAGCGGCGGCGTGCGGCCGGGGCTGCCCGGCGTGGCGCTGCCCGACCTGCACCCGAAGGCCCAGCAGCTCGGCACCGGCGCGATCGTCAACCCAGACGGGTCGCTGTCCGAGCCGCCGCCCGGCGCGGCCGGCAACCAGGGCAACGCCAGCACCACCGACCCGAAGCCGACCCCGGCCCACCAGCACCTGATGCAGACCTACGGCGTCGACCCGGCCGCGGAGGCCCACCAGATCCACGGCAGCCTCGAGCGGGCGATGGAGGGCGAGCTGGTCGGGATGAGCAACGCGCTCATCGTCGACGCGGCGCACTCGGCCGGCCATCACCCGACGGCGGTCTTCGGCCCGCAGACCGGCTACTACGCCCCGCAGCTGCTGATGGAGGAGGAGCTGCACGGCCCCCACACCCGGGCGCGCGGGGTCGCCTTCGCCGGCACCAACTTCGTGGTCGAGATCGGCCGCGGCGTCGACTACGCCTGGTCGGCCACCTCGCCCTACACCGACATCACCGACACCGTGGTCCAGCGGCTGTGCAACGTCGACGGCAGCAGGCCGACCGTCGACTCGACGGGCTACGTCTCGCGCGGGAAGTGCCGCCCGATGGTCAACTACGAGCACACCGAGACCGGGCTGCCCTCGCTGGCCGCGCAGGGGTCGCCGCAGCAGGTCTCCTTCCTGGTGCTGCGCACCGACCACGGCATCGTCAGGCTCCGCACCACGCTGGACGGCAAGCCGGTGGCGATCGTGCGGCAGCGGTCGACGTACATGCACGAGGCGGACTCCGTGCTGGGGTTCATCCACCTCGACGACCCCTCGCGGGTGCGCGACGCGCAGAGCTTCATGAAGGCCGCCTCGGGGATCCAGTACACCTTCAACTGGTTCTACGTCGACGACCGCGACATCGCCTACTACTCCTCGGCGCGGCTCCCGAAGCGGGCGCCGGGCACCGACCTCGACCTGCCGCGCTGGGGCTCGCCGCGCTACGACTGGCGGGGCTATGAGCCGTTCGCGGCCCACCCGCACGTGGTCAACCCGGCGCAGGGCTACCTCGCCAACTGGAACAACAAGCTCGCACCCGGCTTCTCCTCATCCTCCCAGATCTGGGGCGACGGTCCGGTCTACCGCGCGCTGACGCTCATCGACCGGGTCAAGGCGCTGCTCAAGGCCGGCAAGCCCGTACGCCGGAGCGACCTGGTCGGCGCGATGATCGACTCCGCGACCGTCGACCTGCGTGGCGCCTATGTCCTGCCCTACGTGCTCAAGGTGCTCGGCACGCCCGACGACCCGCAGGACGCCGCGGCGGTGCGGGCGATGCGCGCCTGGGTCGCCGGGGGAGCGCACCGGGTCGACCGTGACCGCGCCGGTGGTTACGACCACCAGGCCGCGATCGACGTCTTCGACACGTGGTGGAACCCCGACGACATCGGGGCCTCCTGCTCGCCCGACTGCGGCTTCGCGTTGCCGAAAGACGCGCTGCGCCACGGCCTCGGTGCCTACGTCGACGCCCTCCCCGAACCGCTCGACGACCACCCGCGCGAGCGCATCGGGTCGGCGTTCAACGGCATCAGCTGGTACGGCTACCTCAACAAGGACCTGCGCGCCACCCTCGGCCTGCCCGTCCGCGGCGACTACTCACGCAGCTACTGCGGCACCCTCGCGCAGTGCCGGACCGCCCTGCGCGCCTCGCTGCACCGGGCCGTGCAGGCCGCGCTGGACACCCAGGGCGTCTCGTCGGTCGCCGACCTGACCTACGACAAGTCGCTCGACGACATCGTGTCGGTCTCCGGTGGCGTCGTCGGCGTACGCCGGATCGACTGGCAGAACCGCCCGACCTTCCAGCAGGTGGTGCAGTTCACGGGTCATCGGTGACCGGGGGTCGGCGGTCGGGATCGCCGGTTGACCGGTGATCCCGGACGTTCTGGAGGGTTGCAACCCTCCAGAACGTCCGGCAGTGCCCGGTCGGTGTGACGGCTGAGGCGGGTGGGGTTCGCGCTACTTGCGGCCGAGGGTCTGGAACCGCTGCAGCAGCCGGTTGGGCACCAGCCGGGCCGCGGTCGCGATGACCTTGTACTGCGCGCTCGGGATGGAGTAGGCGCGCCCTTTGGCGTGGTCGTCGAGCGCCGCCTCGACCAGCTCGTCGGCGTCGAGCCACATGAAGTCGGGGGCCGAGCCGCGCGAGACGTCCATCCGCTCGTGGAACTCCGTCTTGGTGAAGCCCGGGCAGAGCGCGGTGACCGTGATGCCCTCGTCGCGGTACTCGTTGTGGGCCCACTCGCTGAAGGAGTTCACCCACGCCTTGGCCGCGCTGTAGCTGCCGCGCGGCAGGAAGGCCGCCACGCTCGAGACGTTGATGATGCCGCCGCGCCGGCGCTCGGACATCGCCCCGAGTGCCGCGTGGCTCAGCCGCAGCACGGCCGTGACCAGCACGTCGAGCATCGCGTTCTCCTCCTCGACGGTGTTGTCGCGGAAGCGCTTCTTCAGGCCGAAGCCGGCGTTGTTGACCAGCAGGTCCACCGGCCGGTCCCGGTCGGCGAGCCGGGCCTCGACCGTGGCGAGCTCGGCCCGGTCGACCAGGTCGGCGGGGAGCACCTCCACCGCGACGCCGTACGTCGACCGCAGCTCGCCGGCCACGGCCTCCAGGCGGGCCTTGTCGCGGGCGACCAGGACCAGGTCGTGGCCGCGGCGGGCCAGCTGGACGGCGAAGGAGTGGCCGATCCCGGCCGTCGCTCCGGTGATCAGGGCGGTCGCGGGGGAGGAGGCGTTCGAAGACATGCGTGTCAGCAAACAGGTGTCGTCGCGTTCTCGGCAACCCGGTCCGGCATGATATGCACCAATGACCACGACACTCGCGATCGCCAACCAGAAGGGCGGCGTCGCCAAGACCACCACGGTGGCCTCCCTGGGGGCTGCCCTGGCCGAGATGGGCCACAAGGTCCTCCTGGTCGACCTCGACCCCCAGGCCTGCCTGACCTTCAGCCTCGGCATCGACCCCGAGGACCTCGAGCTGTCGGTGCACCACGTGCTGACCAAGGGCCTGGACCCGCTCGAGGTGATCATCGAGACCGACGACGGCGTCGACCTCCTGCCGGCGACGATCGAGCTCGCCCGCGCGGAGTCCGACCTGCTCACCCGCACCGGGCGCGAGCACGTCATCAAGTCGGCCCTCGAGTCCCTCGAGGAGGAGCTGGCCGAGGACGGCAACGCCTATGACTGGGTGCTGCTGGACTGCCCGCCCTCCCTCGGCGTGCTCACGGTCGCGGCGCTCACCGCCGCCCAGGGCGTGCTCGTGCCGCTGCAGTGCGAGACGCTCTCGCACCGCGGCGTCGGCCAGCTGCTCGACACCGTCCACGACGTACGCCGCTTCACCAACCGCAAGCTCGAGGTCTGGGGCGTGCTGCCGACGCTGTACGACGGCCGCACCAACCACGCCCGCACCGTCCTGGAGACGATCAGCGAGACCTACGACCTCGAGGTCATCGAGCCGCCGATCCCCAAGACGATCAAGTTCGCCGAGGCGCCCGCGGCCGGCCGCTCGATCCTCGCGACCAGCCGCAGCAACAAGGGGGCCGTCGCCTACCGGGAGGTGGCCGCCAACTTGGTGGCCCGCTCCCAGCGGCCGCGCAAGAAGGCCGCGCCGAAGAAGAAGGCCAAGGCCTGAGCCGATGAGCCGACACCAGCACCAGGTCCGGCCGCGCTACGGGCGGATCGCGGTGCTGTTCTCCTCGGTGTCGGTCACCTTCGTGGCGGCGCTCGGCGGGGTCGGCGTGCTGCCGTCCGCTGCCGGGGCCCCGCAGGCCTCCGGGGCGATCCTCGAGGTCGCCCACCAGGCCGCCCGGGCCGCGCAGGTCACCCCGCAGGACCCCGGCGTGACCTCGACCGGCAAGCCGGCGCCCGACGAGACCGCACGGCACGCGCGGCAGCTGCGCGACACCGCGCTGCCGCAGGACTCGGGGTCCGGCAAGCGCGTGGTCTTCAGCGAGAGCCGCCAGCGGGTGTGGCTGGTCGACGGCGGCCACGACGTCGTCCGCACCTACCTCGTCTCCGGCAGCCTCACCGACAACCTCGACCCCGGCACCTACGAGGTCTTCTCCCGCTCGGAGCAGGCGTGGGGCATCGACGACTCCGGCACGATGAAGTACTTCGTCCGGTTCGCCCACGGCGACAACGCCGCGATCGGCTTCCACGACATCCCGATCGACGACGGCAAGCTCGTGCAGACCCCCGCCCAGCTCGGCACCCCCCAGTCGCACGGCTGCGTGCGCCAGCTCCGGGCCGACGCGATCGCGCTGTGGAAGTTCGCGCCCCTCGGCACCACCGTCGTCGTCACCCCCTGACGCCCCGACGCGGCCCGGACACAGCACGACCCCGCCGCGGACGAGTCCGGGACGGGGTCGGGTGCTGGACGGTCAGGCGTTGTCCGCGGCGGGAGCGCTCGACCCGCCGGTGCCGCCCGAGGAGCGACGGCGGCGACGGTTGCGGCTGGCGCCGGTGCGCTCGCCACCCTCGGTTGTGGCCTCGGCCTTGGCCTCGGGGGCCGCGCCGGCCTCGGCGACGACCTCACCGGACCGCGAGCGGGTCCGGCTGCGGTTGCGGTTGCGCGCCGGCCGGTCACCCGAGGAGCGCTCCGGGCGGTCGCCACGGTCCTCGCGGGGCTTGCGCTCCACCGGGGCGGCGTCGACGATGCGGCCCTTGGTGCCCGGCGGGATGCCCTGGTCGTGGAAGAGGTGCTCGGAGGTCGAGTAGGTCTCCTGCGGCTCGTCGAAGGGCAGGTCGAGCGTCTTGTTGATCATCTTCCAGCGGTGCAGGTCCGCCCAGTCGACGAAGGTGATCGCGGTGCCCGTCGCGCCGGCGCGGCCGGTGCGGCCGATCCGGTGGACGTAGGTCTTGTCGTCCTCGGGGCAGGTGTAGTTGATGACGTGCGAGACGCCGGCGACGTCGATGCCGCGGGCGGCGACGTCGGTGGCGACCAGGACGCGGATCTTGTCCTCGCGGAACTTCGCGAGGGCCTTCTCACGGGCGACCTGGGCCATGTCGCCGTGCAGCGGGCTGGCGAGGAAGCCGCGCTCGGACAGGTCGTCGGCGACCCGCTGCGACTGGCGCTTGGTGCGGGTGAAGACGATGACCTTGCCGGCGTCCTCGGCCTGCAGGACGCGGCCGATGATCTCGGGCTTGTCGAGGTCGTGGGCCTGGTAGATGAACTGCGCGGTCGCCGGCACCATCGTGGTGTCGTACGACGACTCGGCGCGGATGTTCATCGGGTGCCGCATGTGGGTGCGGGCCAGCGTGACGATGGCGGAGGGCATGGTGGCCGAGAACAGCATCGTCTGCCGGGTCTCGGGGGTCATCGACAGCAGCTTCTGGACGTCGGGCAGGAAGCCGAGGTCCAGCATCTCGTCGGCCTCGTCGAGGACCAGCGCGTGCACGTGGGAGAGGTCCAGGGCGCGGCGGTTGGCCAGGTCGATCAGGCGGCCGGGCGTGCCGACGACGATGTCGACGCCGTCCTTGAGCGTGTCGAGCTGGGTGTCGTAGCCGACGCCGCCGTACACGGTGAGGACGCGTAGGCCCATGTCCTTGCTGGCGAGGTGGAGGTCGTTGGAGACCTGGAGCGCGAGCTCGCGGGTCGGGGCGACGATCAGCGCCTGCGGCTTGCCCTGGGGCATGTCGGCGTAGGCCGGGTCGTGCGGCGCGATGCTGCGCTGCAGGACCGGGATGCCGAAGGCGAGGGTCTTGCCGGTGCCGGTGCGGGCCTGACCGATCAGGTCGGTGCCCAGCAGGGCGACGGAGAGGGTCATCTCCTGGATGGCGAAGGGGGTGGTGATGCCGGCGCGCTCGAGCGCGTCGCAAATCTCGGGGAGGACCCCGAGCTCTCGGAACGTGGTCAGTGTCTTGGTCGCTTTCGTGAGTTCAGCCGGGTTCAGCCGAGGAAGATTCGGATGCGGCGGACTCGAAGGCAACGATCACTCGGGATCACGGAGTATCTCAGCGGGTCTGCCGCGCACATACAGGTCGAGATGACCGCACTCGGTCGGACTGGTTCTGAGCGCGGGCGCGGCACTCGATCACGGCGAGTCTATCGGTAGGGTCGGTGCATGACTGAATCGACTGGCGGCACCGTCGACCCCGACGGCCCGCTGGCCTTCGAGGACCCCGACTACCGCGAGGCCGTCGTCGACCTGCTCGGCGCGATCGCCTACGGAGAGATCTCGGCCTTCGAGCGCCTCGCCGAGGACGCCAGGCTCGCCCCGACGCTCGAGGACAAGGTCGCGATCGTGACCATGGCGACCGCGGAGTTCGCCCACGTCGCCCCGCTGCGGGAGCGGCTCGAGTCCCTCGGCGCGGACCCCTTCGCCGCGATGGCGCCGTTCCGCAGCGCGATCGACCTCTTCCACGCGCACACGGCCCCCTCCGACTGGTTCGAGGGCCTGATCAAGGCGTACGTCGGCGACGGCATGGCCAACGACTTCTACCGCGAGATCGCGGCCTACCTGGATGCCGAGACGCGCGACCTCGTGGTCGCGACGCTCGAGGACGGCGGGCACTCCCGCTTCGTCGTCGACCGGGTCCGGGCCGCCATCGTCGCGGACCACCGGCTCGGTGGCCGTCTCGCCCTGTGGGGCCGCCGGCTGATGGGGGAGGCCCTCACCCAGGCCCAGCGGGTGGCCGCCGAGCGCGACGCGCTGTCGGCGCTGCTCGCCGGTGGCGTGGACCGGCCCGGGCTCGACCTGGCCGCGATCGGGCGGATGTTCGCCCGGATCACCGAGCGGCACGCCGAGCGGATGGCCGAGCTCGGGCTGGACTCCTAGGAGCGACTAGCTCCTGAAGCCGACCTGGCCCGCGACGCCGCCACCGATCTCGACGTAGGCGATCTTCGAGGCGGAGACCATCACCTTGCGGTGCTTGCTGTCGGTGATGGCGAGGACGCCGCCGGAGGCGACGGCCTCGGTGACGAGCTTCTCGACGTTCTCGGCCGTCTCGTCGGTCTCGAAGACGAGTTCGCGGGGGGCGTGCTGGACGCCGATCTTGACCTCCATGGGGGGCCTCCTCAGTCAGGGGTTCAGTCAGGGGTGCGTGCAGGGACGGTGCGGGTGGCGGGAGCGGTCGGCGCTCAGTGGTCGAGCGGGTAGCCCCGGATGCCGCGCCAGGCGAGGCCGGCGACGAGGGCCGCCGCGTCGGACTTGCCGATGCCGCCGGCGTCGGTCAGCCAGAACCGCGCGCTGACCTGGGCCATTCCCACCAGCGACACGGCGAGCAGGCGGGACGCCTCGTCGGGCAGCCCGGTGTCGTCGTGGATGACGTGGGCGATCATCGCCGCGCACTCGGTGGTGACCCGCTCGACCTGCTCGCGCACGGCCGGCTCGTTGGTCAGGTCGGACTCGAAGACCAGGCGGAACGCGCCGGTGTCGCCGGCGACGTACTCGAAGAACGCCTCCATGGTCGCCGCGACGCGCAGCTTGTTGTCGTGGGTGGACTCCAGGGCCGCTCGGCAGTTGTCGATGATCGTGTCGCACGAGGCGTCGAGCAGCGCGAGGTAGAGGTCGAGCTTGCCCGGGAAGTGCTGGTAGAGCACCGGCTTCGAGACGCCCGCGCGCTCGGCGATGTCGTCCATGGCAGCGGCGTGGAAGCCCTGCGCGACGAACACCTCGAGGGCGGACTCGAGCAGCTGCACCCGGCGCTCGCGGCGGGGCATCCGGCCGCCCCGGGGCCGGGCCTCGGTGGCGTCGTGCTGGCCTGCGCTCAACTCATGCTCCTCGACCACGGCTGGTGACTCGATGTGGTGACCCGGATGCCGGTAGCACCCGCGAACAGGCAGCCTACCCGCCAGTTGTGTCCGTCCGGATGACGGGACGTGGGCGTGGCGGGACGCCGCGGCCGGGGAACATGGAGGGGACCGGTGACGTTGTGCGAGGGCAACCTCCGCACGACCCGATTCCCCACCAGTCACCCATGCAACCAACGAGGAGCCTGCAGTGTCCTTCCCCGCTCTCGTGGAGCCGGCCGCCGAGCTGACCATCGACGAGGTACGCCGCTACAGCCGCCACCTGATCATCCCCGACGTGGGCATGACCGGGCAGAAGCGCCTGAAGAACGCGAAGGTCCTCGTGATCGGCGCCGGCGGCCTCGGCAGCCCGGCCCTGCTCTACCTCGCGGCCGCCGGTGTCGGCACGATCGGCATCGCGGAGTTCGACGAGGTCGACGAGTCCAACCTGCAGCGCCAGATCATCCACGGCCAGTCCGACATCGGCCGGCCCAAGGCGGAGTCGGCGCGCGACTCGATCCGTGAGGCCAACCCCTACGTCGACGTCGTGGTGCACAACGAGCGCCTCGACAACGACAACGTGCTGCAGGTCTTCGAGGGCTACGACCTCATCGTCGACGGCACCGACAACTTCGCCACGCGCTACATGGTCAACGACGCGGCGTACTTCCTGAAGATCCCCTACGTCTGGGGCTCGATCTACCGCTTCGACGGCCAGGCGTCGGTCTTCTGGCCGCACGCCGAGGACGAGAACGGCCAGTCGGTCGACGCGCCCTGCTACCGCTGCCTCTACCCCGAGCCCCCGCCGCCGGGCATGGTCCCCAGCTGCGCCGAGGGCGGCGTGCTCGGTGTCCTGTGCGCGAGCATCGGCTCGATCCAGGTCAACGAGGCGATCAAGGTCATCACCGGCATCGGCGACCCGATCGTCGGCAAGCTGATGATCTACGACGCCCTCGAGATGGAGTACCGCAAGCTCAAGGTCCGCAAGGACCCCAACTGCGCGCTCTGCGGCGACAACGCGACCGTCACCGGGCTCATCGACTACGAGACCTTCTGCGGCGCGATCTCCGACGACGCCGCCGAGGCGGCCGCCGGGTCGACGATCTCGGTCGTCCAGCTCGAGCACATGCTCAAGGAGCGGTCCGAGGGCACCCGTGACTTCGTGCTGGTCGACGTGCGCGAGCCCAACGAGTACGAGATCAACCAGATCCCGGGCTCCGTGCTGATCCCCAAGGGCGACTTCCTCAACGGCTCCGCCCTGGAGAAGCTGCCCAGCGACAAGCAGATCGTCATGCACTGCAAGACGGGTGTGCGCTCGGCCGAGACGCTCGCGATCGTCAAGGGCGCCGGCTACAGCGACGCCGTGCACGTCGGTGGCGGCGTCGTGGCCTGGGTCAACCAGATCGACCCGAGCCAGCCGTCGTACTGAGCCCTCGGCGGGCGCTCATGGGCGCTCGCTGAGCGCTGCTGGACCCCAGCGCGGGCGTAGTCAGAATTGACTACGTCCGCGTAACCCGGTCGGGTGGTGTGTCGTTGAGTCCTACGACACTCGCCGTCGGCGACCCCTGGTCCCGACGCCTATCGGGAGGGAACCACCCCATGACCGTTGGATCGAAGTCCCGTCGCCTCGGCGGCGCGCTGGCCGTGCTCGGCTCGGCCGTCCTCTCCGCCGCCCTCGTCGCCGCCCCGCCGGCCGAGGCCAAGGTGCGCCAGGTCGGAGCCACCACCGCGTGGGCGCCCGCCGCCACCGCCCTGATCCACCCCGGCACGATGATGTACACCGACGGCGCCCAGTGCACCGCCAACTTCGTCTACACCGACGGCGCCGCCAACGTGTACGTCGGCTACGCGGCCCACTGCGCGGGCCTCGGCTCGGCCACCGACACCAACGGCTGCCTCAACGACTCCGTCCCGCTCGGCACGAAGGTCGACTTCTCCAACGACGGCTCGCTCCTCGACGAGGGCACCATCGTCGGCCACGGCACGCTCGTCTACTCCTCGTGGATCACCGAGCACCAGATCGGCACCACCGACGCCAACACCTGCGCCTACAACGACCTGGCGCTGGTCAAGGTCGACGCGGCCGACGTCGCCAAGGTCAACCCCTCGGTCCCGTTCTGGGGCGGCCCGACCGGCATCGACACCGACGGCACCGCCGCCGGCGACGACCTGTGGACCTACGGCAACTCCAGCCTCCGTGCCGGCCTCTCGCCGCTGTCGCCGCACCGCGGCGTGAGCCTCGGCGACGACCCGGCCGACGGCGGCTGGTCGCACCCGCTCTACTCCGTGACCCCGGGCATCCCCGGTGACTCGGGCTCGGGCTTCATGTCCGCCGGCGGCAAGGCCGTCGGCACGCTCTCCACGATCGGCCTGGCCCCGCTGCCGGCGTCGAACAACATCGGTGACCTGGCCAAGGAGCTGGCGTTCGCGCAGGCGCACTCCGGCATCTCCGGCCTCACCCTCGTGAACGGCACCGAGCCGTTCGCGCCCGTTCTCTGATCCAGGGAAGCCTCTGATCCAGGGGGAGCAGAACCCCGGCCGACCTCGGCCGGTCTCACAGAAATGACGGTCCCGTCCGCGTAGCCGGACGGGACCGTCGTTCGTTGGGTGACCATGCGACCTTCCCGGATCCTCGCCACGGCCGTGGGCGTGCTCGCCCTCCTCCTCGCCCTCCTCTCGACCGCTGCCCCCGCCACCGCGGGGAAGTTGCACCGCGAGACGAAGTGGGCGCCCTCAGCCACGGCGCCGATCCACCCGGGCACCCAGATGTTCACCGCCGGTGCCCAGTGCACCGCCAACTTCGTCTTCACCGACGCCGTCGGTGACGTGTACGTCGGCTACGCCGCGCACTGCGCCGGCAAGGGCGGCCAGACCGACACCAACGGCTGCACCACCGACTCGGTGCCGCTCGGCACCCCGGTCCGGTTCGCCAACGGGGCCACCGTCGCCACCAGCGGCACGACCGTGGGCCACGGCACCCTCGCCTACAGCTCGTGGACCACGATGCACCGCGTCCCGGGTGCCGGCGCCAACGCCTGCGCCTACAACGACCTCGCCCTGGTGAAGGTCGACGCCGCCGACGTCGGCAAGGTCAACCCGTCGGTGCCGTTCTGGGGCGGCCCGGTGGGCCTGTCGACCGGCGGCCTGCCCGCGGGGACGCAGACCTATTCGTGGGGCCAGTCCAGCCTGCGACCCGACGACACGCTCTCGCCCAAGACCGGCCTGTCCCTCGGCGGGTCCGGCGGCGGCTGGAGCTGGGACGTCTACACCGCGACGCCCGGCATCCCCGGCGACTCCGGCAGCGGCTTCCTCGATGCCACCGGCCGGGCCGTCGGTGTCCTCTCCACCGTGGCGATCGCGCCGCTCGCCGGCTCCAACGGGCTCGGCGACCTCGCGAAGGAGCTCGCCTACGCCCAGGCCCACTCGGGGATCGCGGGGCTGCGGCTGACGCCCGGCACCAAGCCGTTCAGCCCCCCGGCCTGACCCCTCCTGAGCGGCCGGCTCCGGGACCGCTCCGGGCTCCCGGGGCCGGCACTTCCCCCGCCGGAAGTGTTAGCCGCACGTGATCAGTTTCGGGTCGAACCCTGTGTAGGTTCCTCGCCATGGGGGCCCGACGAACGACGGCGACCGCGGTCTCGGCCGTGGTCGGGTGCGTGCTGCTCGTCGCCGTGCTGGTCACCTGGGCCGCCACGATCGGGCCCGGCGACGTGCTCACCGGCGACGGCCCGGCGACCCACCGGGTGACGGCCACTCAGTCCTCCGAGCTGGAGTCGCTCAGCGGCAGCCCGACCGCCACGGCGACCAACCCGGTGCAGCGGCACGACGTGAACCCCGTCGCCCGGACGATCGGCTCGGCGCTGCTCAGCGTCTTCCTCGTCTCCGTCGTCGTCGGCTTCGTCCTGCTCGTGGGGTTCGCCCTCAAGAGCCTGTACGACGAGTGGCAGGTCCGCCGCCGGCCCCCGGCGGACGTCCTGCAGGCCGACTTCGACGTGCTCGAGACGCCCCGGCTCGTGGAGGAGGAGATCCGGCGCGACGCCGAGCGGCAGCGGGCGCTGCTCCTGGACGGCGAGCCGCGCAACGCGATCGTGGCGTGCTGGCACCGCTTCGAGGTCCAGGCCGGCGAGGTCGGGCTGCGCCGTCGGGACTGGGAGACGTCCTCGGAGTTCACCCTCCGGGTCCTCGACCTGGTGGTGGCCGGATCCCACGACGTGGCCCGGCTGGCCGCGCTCTACCGCGAGGCGCGCTTCTCCGACCACCCCCTGCGCGAGGTGGACCGCGACGAGGCGCTGCAGGCCCTGGACGCTTTGCACGCCGAGCTCCGGTCGCGTCACCCCGTGGGCGGCCGCCCGTGAACCGTCGCTGGTGGGGACGCGTGGCGATCGCCGTGACCCTGTTCGCCGTGCTCCAGGTGGTCTTCACCGTCGTCGACTTCGAACCGCACGCGCTGCGCCTGGGGCTGCTGGTCGCGCTGTGCGTGGCCGCGGCCGGGCTGGTCCGCGACACGCTCGGCGACAGCGGCCCGGGCTGGGACGTCCGTCCGGTCCGCCCGATGGTGCCCCCGGGCGCCGACCACCGGCTGTCGTCGTACGTCCGCCTGGTCGAGGGACACCTGACCTCCGCGACCGTCGACCGCGGTCTCCAGCTCCGGCTCGCCGCGCTGTGCGACGAGCGCCTGCTGCGCCGGCACGGCCTGCGGCGCACCGACCCCGCCGCCGAGCAGCTGCTCGGCACCGACCTGCTGCGCGACCTGGCCGCGCCACCGACCCGGCTCGCCCGGGCCCGGATCGAGGACTACCTGAAGAGAATCGAGGAGCTGTGACGGACATCAAGGTGGCCGAGACGACCCGGCTGGCGGGCGAGGTGCTCGACCGCGTCGGGACCGCCGTCGTCGGCAAGCGGGAGCCGCTGATGCTGGTGATGGCGGCGATCCTGGCCAAGGGGCACGTGCTGCTGGAGGACTTCCCGGGCCTGGGCAAGACGCTGGCGGCCCGGTCCTTCGCGCAGGCACTGGGACTCGACTTCGCGCGCGCCCAGTTCACCCCCGACCTGCTGCCCGCGGACCTCACCGGCTCGTTCCTCTACGACCAGCGCGAGGGCACCTTCGACTTCCGCAAGGGGCCACTGTTCACCGGGCTGCTGCTGGCCGACGAGATCAACCGGACGCCGCCCAAGACCCAGTCCGCGCTCCTCGAGGCGATGCAGGAGCGACAGGTCACCATCGAGGGCGAGACCTTCGCCCTGCCCGCGCCGTTCCACGTCCTCGCGACCGCCAACCCGATCGAGTACGAAGGCACCTACCCGCTGCCCGAGGCCCAGCTCGACCGGTTCCTGGTGCGGATCAGCTTCGGCTACCCCACCAGCAACGAGGAGTACGACGTCGTGCAGCGTCGCCTCGAGCGCCGGCGCGAGGAGATCGTGCTGCAGCCGGCCACCGACGCGGCCGGCCTCCTCGCGATGCAGGAGGCGGTGGAGACGGTGCGCGTCGACGAGAGCGTCGGCCGCTACTGCGTCGAGCTCGCGACCGCGACCCGCACCCACCCCGACGTGCTGACCGGGTCGTCCCCGCGTGGCTCGCTGGCGCTGGTGCTCATGGGGCGCGCCTTCGCCGTCCTGCGCGGGCGCGACTACCTGGTGCCCGAGGACGTGAAGGCAGTCGCCACCTCCGTGCTGTCGCACCGGATCACTGTCAAGCCCGAGCTCTGGATGACGGAGGCGAGCGGCAAGCGGGTGGTCACCGAGGTGCTGCGCCAGGTGGCGACCCCCACGACCCTCGAGGGCAGTCGGCGCCCATGACCGGATGGCGGGTCAGCGCGGCCCTGAGCCGGGCCCTGTCCCTGGCGGGGATCGGCCTCGCGTCCGCGGTGCTCTTCGGGGAGCCGGCGCTGATGGTGATGACGGCGCCGTTCCTGGTGTTCGGCGCGCTCGGGCTGCTGGGACGGCCGAGCGCGGTGCCGCGCTTCGACAGCCGGCTGGACCACAGCGTCCTGCACGAGGGACAGGGCACCAGGTCCCGGCTCACGCTCGAGCACCCCGCCGCGCTGGAGAGCGTCACCCGGGTCGTGTCCGGCGTCCCGTACGTCGCCGTGCGCCCCGCCGGCGGGATGGTCGCCCGCCGCGTCAGTGCCGACGAGCGGGAGCTCGCGGTCCTCGAGGTGAGCCCGCGTCGCTGGGGCCGGCGACCGCTCGGCAACGAGCACGTCATGGTCACCAGCAGCTGGGCGGGCTACCGGCTCGGACCCGTCGAGGTCGTGGGCGGCCAGCTCGAGGTGCTCCCGGTGCGGGCACCCTTCGACTCCCGCGCCGAGGCACCCCAGCCGATCGGTCTCGTCGGCGCGCACCGGAGCCGGCGGCTGGGCGACGGCAGCGAGTTCGCCTCGATCCGCCCCTTCCACGCAGGCGACCGCCTGCGCCGCATCAACTGGCGGGTCTCGTTGCGCACCGGCGACCTGCACGTCGTCACCGCCCGGGGCGAGGAGGACGCCGGCGTACTGCTGCTCCTCGACGCGCTCGCCGACCACGGGATCTCCCGCGGGGTCGACGGACCCGCAAGCAGCCTTGACGTCTCGGTCCGGGCGGCCGCGGCACTGGCCGAGCACTACGTCCGCACCGGGGACCGCGTCGGCCTGCGGGTCGTCGGCGGCACCGGGGCCTCGATCACCGCGGCCGCCGGGCGCGGCCACCTGCGGCGCATCCAGTCACGGCTCGCCCAGCTCTACGCGGCGGAGCCGCGCGTCCTCTCCTCCGAGCGCTTCCAGCTCGGCGTCGCCCCCGGCACGGTCGTGATCGTGCTGTCCCCGATGCTCACCGACCTGATGGGCACGATCACCGGCATGCTGGTGCGCCGCGGCCTGCCGGTCCTCGTGATCGACACCCTGCCCGGCGAGCTGGCCCCGTCGGTGATCGAGGGGACCGACCCGGTGATCGCCGACCTGGCCTGGCGGATGCGGCTGCTCGAGCGCGAGGAGGTGCTCGCCCGGCTCTCCTCGATGGGCTGCCCGGTCGTGCCGTGGAGCGGACCCGGCACCCTCGACGACGTGCTGCGCCGGCTGGCCCGGCGCTCCCAGCTTCCCCAGGTGCGTGCCCGATGATCGACGACGTCCGGGCACTCCTGCGCCGCTGGTCCCTAGGCCAGTGGGTCCTGCGGGCGACGATGGCGCTGGCCCCGGTGCTGGCGCTGGCGGCGACGGGACTCGCGGGCACGGCCCCGCGCGCCCTGCTCGTGGTCCTCGTCGCGGCCCTGTCCGTGACCTACGCCGGCCTGCCGGAGGGCCCGTTCGGCACCACGGCGATGGGGCTCGTCGTGGTCTGGTGGGGCTTCGGCCTCCGCGACGGGCTGCAGCCGGCCTGCCTGCTGGCCGCGGCCCTCCTGCTCGCCGCACACGTCGCCGGCCTCCTCGTGGCCTACGGACCCGACGCGCTGCCGGTCGACCGCGGGCTGCTGCTCCTGTGGCTGCGCCGGTCGGGGCTGGCCCTGCTGCTCGCGCCGTCGCTCTACGTGCTGGCCGTGCTGGTCCGCGGCCACGAGGCGCCCGGGGTCTGGGTCGTCGGCCTCGCCGCGGCCCTGGTCGCCGTGCTCGTCGCCACCGTGGCCTTCACGGGCCAGGAATGAGGGATTCTCCCGTGTCCGACCGGATCGACCCCGAGCTCTACGCCGAGCACGTCCTCTCCTGCGTCGAGCAGGTTCCGCGCGGCCGGGTCACGACGTACGGCGCCATCGCCGAGGTCGTCGGCGCCCACCTGGGCGGCGGCGGGCCGCGCCAGGTGGGCTCGATCATGGCGTCCTACGGCGGTCCGGTGCCGTGGTGGCGCGTCGTCCGTGCCGACGGCTCGCTGCCGGCCAGCCACCACGACGAGGCGCGGCAGGCCTACCTCGAGGAGGGCACGCCGCTGCGCCCGTCCGGCAGCGTGGACATCAGGAAGGCGTTCTGGCGCCCGCCCGAGATCGGCTGAGCTCGGCCAGGCGGGCCAGGGCCGCCGGGAAGATGTCGGCCGGGGGAGTGACCAGGCCGGCGCCGACCTGCCCGACGCCGGCGACGCGGCCGGCCATGCCGGTGTTGATCTGGGGCAGGATCCCGGTGCGGCAGACGCGGGTCACGTCGATGCCGCTGGGCACGCCCTGGAACTCCAGCACCGGCACGGTCCAGCGGGGGTTCTCACCGAGCGTGATCTCGTGCATCCGCCGGGTCGTGGCCAGCGCGTCGGGGACCGAGCCGCCGACCAGCCGCACGATCGCCGGGGCGGTGGCCATCGCGAAGCCGCCGATGCCGGCGGTCTCGGTGATGGCCGAGTCGCCGATGTCCGGGTTGGCGTCGTCCGGGCCGTAGTCGCCGAGGTAGAGGCCCTCGGCCACCTGCGCCGGACCGGTGAACCACTCGTCGCCGGTGCCGGCGACCTGGATGCCGAAGTCGGTGCCGTTGCGGGCCATCGCGACGACCATCGTGGAGCCCTCGATGCCCCGGGCGGCGTCGAGCGCCAGCTTGCAGGCGGGCATCGCGAGGTTGAGGAAGAAGTGGTCGTTGCCGCCGACGAAGCGCAGCGACTCGGCCACGTCGGCGCTGTCCATGCCGCTGCTGACCATCGCGGGGGCGAGGTCGCGCAGCAGCATCAGGGTCCCGGCGCGGTTGCGGTTGTGGGCCTCGTCGCCCATCTGCAGCATCTGGGTCAGGATGCCGGTCACGTCGACCGGTCCGGTGCCGCGGACCGCGCGCTGGAGCAGCGGCCCGAGCACCTCGCGCATCCAGCGGAGCCGGGTCAGCACCTCGGGGGAGTAGGCGCCGTAGCGCAGCACCTTGCCGAGGCCCTCGTTGAGCGAGCAGTGGGTGCGCCGGCCGGTTGCGGGGTCCTCGAGCACGAACATCCACATGCTCGGGGTCACGACGCCGGCCATCGGGCCGACGGCCGCGTGGTGGTGGCACGGGTCGAGGCTGACGCCGTCGCCGGTCTCGAAGAGGCGTACGGCGTCCTCCGGGTCGTCGACGAGCCCCTCGAGGGCCGCCCCGCCCATGAGCGCGCCGCGGAGCGGGCCGGACGCGCGGGCCCACTCGATCGGCGGGCCGGCGTGCAGGAACTGGCCGCGCTCGAGGCCGAGCACCTCCGAGGCGGGGGCGACGTCGACCAGCATCGCGGAGACGTCGAGCATCGCGGCCAGGGCACGGGCGTTGGCGTCGCGGCGGAGCGGGTCGGCCGCGACCGTGGCGAGGTCGGACTCGGTGCCGGTCATCGGCGGGCGCCAGTCGACGCGCGTCACGTCGACAGCCTGGGCCGCGACGGCGTCGGCGAAGAGGTCGGCGCCGGCCGAGATGACGTGGGTGGGCGTGGTGGTCATGCGGAGGCTCCCTGGCTGGGCTGCACGGACTGGACGAGCTCGATCGCACGGCGGGTCGCACGGGCGTTGGACATGTGCACCTCGGCGCCCGCGCCGACCAGCGCGCGGACCTGCGTCTCGAGGCCCTGCGGGTCGCCGTCGGTGCCGATGACGGCGACGACGAGCGGCTTGTCGATCGCGGCGAGGACCGGCGCCAGGGCGGTGCCCGGGTCGGGCTCGGCGCCGTGGCCGAGGACGACGTCGAGCAGGATCACCGCGGTGTCGGGGTCGGCGGCGGCCTTGGCGAGGTGGTCGAGGCGCAGCGTCGGGTCGATCATCGGGTGGGCGCGCCCGGCGGTGTAGGCGTCGTCGCCGAAGTCCACGAACGTGTGGCCCGCGTCGGTGCCCAGCGCGGCGGCCGCGAGCAGCTTGGCCTCGCTGGCGAGGGTGCCGCCGACGAACAGGCCGCGCAGGAGGGTGCCGCCGGTCGGGGCGGCTGCCTCGCCGCAGACCGGCCAGGTGGGGACCTCGCGGCCCATCCGGGCCAGGACGGCCTCGGCGGCGTCGGTGAGGTCGGGCTGGCCGGCGCCGAGGAGGGCGAAGGACACCGGCGTGGCCAGCGTGTCGGCGTACGCCCGGATCTCGGCGGCGACGTCGGCGGCCGGCGGCTTGGACACCACGACGATCAGCTCGACGGCAGGGTCGGCGTCGAGGCGGCGCATGGCCTCGCGGGTGGCGAGACCACGGACCTCGGAGGACAGGTCGCGCCCGCCGACGCCGAGCGCCGACGTGACTCCCACGCCGGCGTGGTCGAGCAGGGCGAGCAGCTGCTGGCAGCCGGTGCCGGAGGCCGCGACGATGCCGACGGGGCCGGGATCGACGGCGTTGGCGAAGCCGAGGCCGAGGCCACCGACGACGGCCGTGCCGCAGTCGGGTCCCATGACCAGCAGCCCGCGCTCGGCGGCCGTCCGCTTGAGGGCGAGCTCGTCCTCGACGGACACGTTGTCGCTGAAGACCATCACGTCGCGGCCGGCGTCGAGCGCGTCCATCGCCTCGACCAGCGCGCTGGCGCCGGGCACCGAGACCAGGACGAGTGCGTCGGCGGCGTCCCGGGCGGCCGTGGCGGTGGTGCGGTGCGGAGCCACCTCGGCGGTGCTGTCCGAACGGCGGTTGGCGTCGGCCAGCGCCCGGTCGACGCCGGCCAGGGCCGCCTCGAGGGAGCCGCCCTCGGCCAGCCTGATCGCCACGACCATGTCGTTGGCGGTAGCGGTCGGGGGGACCTCGAAGCCCATCTCGGTCAGCACCTCGATGTTGAGGCCGGTCGCCATCGCGACCTGGGCGGCGGCGACGCCGTCGACGCCCTGGACGGCGCGGCTGACCTGCAGCAGGGTGACCGAGTCGGCGTAGGCGCCGCTGCGCAGCTCCACGTGGGTGGTGCTGGCGCTGGTGTCGGGGCGGCTCATGCCGCCACCTCCTTCTGGTGGGTCGAGATCGGGGGACGGGGCAGGCTGGCCAGCGCCAGGCGGGCGCCGTACAGGAGGGCGGCGCCGGAGCTGTGCCCGACGGACTGGAGGACGGCCGCCCGGTCGGCCTCGGCGGGGGTGCCGAGCGCCGCGAGCCACGCCGAGAACTGCGGGAGCACCTCGCCGTGGAGGGCACAGTCGAGCAGCGTCGCGGAGAGCAGGGTGGTGCCGGGCAGGAGTGCGCGGACGGCCTCGTCGACCTCGGGGGTCGGCACGCCGGCGGCCCGGTGGGCGGCCAGCCACCCGCAGAGCAGGTCGTCGCCGGAGGGGGTCAGCCCGTCGCCGCGGCCGACGAGGCGCGCGACGTCGTCGAGCCCGAGCGGGCGCCCGACCAGGCCCAGGGGTGCGACGAGCCCGACCACCGTGGTCGGGGGGATGACCTGGGTGATCGGGCTCGCCGTGGTGCCGGAGGCCCGAGGATCGAGCCGCGGTGCGGAGACACAGAGCACCCGACCGACCACCAGCGGCGTGCCGTCGAGGTGGAGGACCCCCGCTCGAACGTACGCCGAGCGTCCGGCGACCGCTCCGAGATCGGCATTTCTTGACCTGAGCGCGCAGGGCACCGCCGAGGCGGCCGCGGAGACGACCCCGAGGCACCAGCCGTCGAGGTCGACGTAGACGGCGTCACGGCCCCGGTGGACGACCCGGAGGGAGCCGTCGGGGGCGGCCCGCAGCCGGTCCCGGACGCGCGGCGGGGCGCTCACGGGGAGGCTGGCCGGCAGGCCGGGGGAGGGGCTCACCGAGTCGACGCTAGTGGGGAGGATTACCGTTTGCCGATGTGAGGTTGTGCCAACGATCGGCCGGACAGGGTGCACATGTTGATAAGCGGTAGTTCGAGCAACGACCGCGACGCTGCGAGCGCCGCCCTGGCGCGCGTCGACGCCCTCCACACCGGGCTGACCCAGATCGTCCTCGAGGGCGGCAACCTCGACGGGATCGCCGCCGAGGTGGCTCGCGTGCTCGACGTCGGGGTGCTGTTCACCTCCAGCGACGGGCGGGTGCGGGCGCAGGCGATCCGCGAGGACCTGCAGGCCCTCCTCGAGGAGCACCACCTCGTCGACCCCACCGGCCGGATCCGGGTCGAGCGGGTCGGCAACGACGGCGTCCCGATGGGCCCCGGCGAGGTGCTCGGCCTCCGCGTCGCCGCCGGCGGCACCGACCTGGCCCGCCTCGTGTGCGTCCGCTCGACCGAGAAGATCTCCAGCGACGACGTGCACGCCCTCGAGCGCGCCGCCGCCGTGGCCGCCCTCCTGCTCACCCGCGAGGAGGCCGTGACCGCGGTCGAGAACAAGTACCAGGGCGACTTCCTGCGCGACCTGTTCCTGCGCCGGGCCGGCGACGAGCAGTACGTCGCCGAGCACGCCGACACCTTCGGCTGGGACCTGCGTCGGCCGGTCGTGGTCGTGGCGGCCGAGATCGACCCGCCGACGGGTGAGGACGCCGCGGCCTCGCGGGTGCAACGGCGCCAGTGGCAGGAGCGCTTCTCCGCGGCCTGGCGCCAGGTCAGCCGCAACCTCGACACCGGAATCCCGACCGTCGACTTCTCCTCCGAGGTCGTCACGCTCCTGCCGCTGGCGGAGGGGGACGACGACCCGGTCCCCGGCCACGACGTCGTACGCCGTGCGGTGACCGCGGTCTCCGGCGACAAGGGCGGCGGCCGCCGGCCGTTCTCCGTCGGGGTGAGCCGGGTCGCCCACTCGCTCGACGAGCTCCCCGACGCCTACGGCCAGGCCCGTCGGGCCGTCGACGTGGGGCGCCGGGTCAACGGGCCGGCGTCCACGACCTTCTTCGACCAGCTCGGCCTGCACCGCCTCATCGCCCTGGTGCCCGACCACGCCGAGCTGAAGTCCTTCACCAAGGACGTGCTGGGGCCGCTGTCCGAGCAGACCACGGAGGCCGCGGACCTGCGCGAGACCCTGCAGGTCCTGCTCGACACCAACTTCAACGTGGCCGAGGCCGCGCGCCTGCAGTTCTTCCACTACAACACGATGCGCTACCGGGTCTCCAAGCTCGAGCGGCTGCTCGGGCCGCTGTCCACAGACCAGCACCTGCGGCTGGACGTGGCCGTGGCACTGCGGGTCCTGGAGATCACCGGCTGACCACGCCCGCATGACGCGCGCCAGGCCGATCCCGTCTCGTGCCGCGCCGACAACACCTGCCAGCGGCACCGGTGTTCCTTCGGCATCTGTCGCCGTCGAGGGTGTGTCATGGCTCTCATAAGTTGAGGGCCTCGGGGCCACCCCAGCGTTCAGCGAGGAGAAAACGTCAATGTCAACGATGTTCAAGTGGGACGTGGTCGACCCGGCCCCCGGTGAGCCGGTCGGACCGCGTCAGCGGCTCAGCTGGGGCCGCACCGCCGGCCTCGGCGCCCAGCACGTGGTCGCCATGTTCGGTGCCACGTTCGTCTTCCCGTTGGTGATGGGGCTCGACCCCAACCTCGCCATCATGTTCTCGGGCATCTGCACCATCCTGTTCCTGCTGATCTGCAACAACCGGGTGCCGAGCTACCTCGGCACCAGCGCGTCGTTCGTGGCCAGCGTGGCGGCGATCCGCACCTCCAACCCCGCGGGTGACTCCGCGGACGTCACCGGCGCGATCATGGTCGCCGGCATCGTGCTGCTGCTGGTGGGCGTGCTCGTGCACTTCGCCGGCGCCGGCCTGATCCACAAGATCCTGCCGCCGGCCGTGACCGGTGCCGTGGTCATGCTGATCGGCTTCAACCTGGCGCCGGTCGTGGCCCAGATCTACTGGCCCCAGGACCAGTGGGTCGCGCTGCTCACCGCCACGTTCATGGTGTGCGCCGCCGTGCTCTTCCCGGGCTTCTGGTCGCGGATCGCGGTCTTCCTGGCCCTGATCTTCGGCTACCTCGTGTCGTGGCTCTTCGACGGCATCTTCGGCCAGATCACCTCGGTGCTCCCGACCGGTCCCGACGCGGTCTCGCACGACCGCGTCAGCTGGGCCGGCGTCAAGGCCGCCGACTGGATCGGCTTCCCCAGCGGCACCCTGTCCGACGGCGTCTCCGTCGTGCACGGCCCCAGCTTCTCCCTGACCTTCATCCTGCTCGTGCTGCCCGGTGTCATCGCCCTCATCGCGGAGAACACCGGCCACGTCAAGGCGGTCGCGGAGATGACCGGCGAGGACCTCGACCCCTACGTGGGCCGCGCGATCGGTGCCGACGGCCTGGCCACCGCGCTCGCCAGCGCGTTCGGCGGCTCGCCGACCACGACGTACGCCGAGAACATCGGCGTCATGGGTGCCACCAAGGTCTACTCGACCGCTGCCTACTACGTGGCCGCCGCGGTCGCGATCCTGCTCGGCCTGTGCCCCAAGTTCGGCCAGATCGTCAGCGCCACCCCCGGTGGTGTGCTCGGCGGCATCACGGTCGTGCTCTACGGCATGATCGGCCTCGTCGGCGCCAAGATCTGGGTCGAGAACCGGGTCGACTTCGGCAACCCGGTCAACCTCGTGGGTCTCGCCGCGGGCATCATCGCCGGCATCGGCGGCGTCACGCTGAAGTTCACCGACAACTTCTCGCTCAGCGGCATCGCCCTCGGCACGATCCTGGTGATCCTCTACTTCCACCTGGTCAACCGGGGCACGCACGGCACCAACGTGATCACCGTCGGTGACCACCCCGTGCACCAGCCCACCGAACACAAGCACTGACCCGCACCACCAAGCACTGAGGAAGTTGTGAAACCAGCACCGTTCGACTACCACCGCCCGGGGACCCTCGCCGAAGCACTCGAGAGCCTGGCCGGCCGGCCGAACGCCAAGGTGCTGGCCGGAGGCCAGAGCCTGGTCCCGTTGCTGTCGATGCGGCTCGCGGCCCCCGCGATGCTCGTCGACATCAACGGGCTCCCGGGCCTGGCCGACATCACCGTCGACGGGTCGGGCGTGCGCATCGGCGCGCTCGCCCGGCACGCCGACGTCCTCGCCTCGCCCGACGTCCGCCGGGTCCAGCCGCTCGTCCCGCTGGCCCTGGCCAACGTCGCCCACGCGACCATCCGCAACCGCGGCACCACCGTCGGCTCGATCGTGCACGCCGACGCGGCCGCCGAGATGCCCGTCGTGCTGAGCCTGCTCGGCGGCTCGGTCGACGTGGCCTCCGTCCGTGGCACCCGCACCATTCCCGCCGACGAGCTGTACGTCGGCCCGCTGGAGTCCTCGCTCGCCCACGACGAGATCGCCACCTCCGCCTTCTTCCCGGCGCTGGCGCCGGGCGCCGGCGTGGCCTTCGAGGAGATCGCCCGTCGCCACGGCGACTACGCCCTGTGCGGCGTGGCCGCGCTGGTCGACGGCGACTCGGTGCGGGTCGGCTACGTCTCCGTCGCCGACGTCCCGACCGTGGTCGACCTGACCGGCGTCCCGCTCGAGCAGATGGGGGAGGCCGCGCTCGCGCACCTCGACCCCGCCGACGACATCCACGCGACCGCGGCCTACCGCGCCCAGCTGGTCCGCGTGCTCACCACCCGCGTCGTGCGCGCTGCGCAGGAGAACGCGAAGGAGAACCAGTCATGACCGAGCAGCTCCACGACGTACGCCTCGTCATCAACGGCACCACCCACGACGTGCAGGTGCCGGCCCGGCGCCTGCTGTCCGACGCGATCCGGCACGACTGCGGCCTGACCGGCACCCACGTCGGCTGCGAGCACGGCGTCTGCGGCGCGTGCACCGTCCTGGTCGACGGCCGTCCGACCCGGTCCTGCCTGATGTTCGCGGTCTCGGCGGTCGACACCGAGATCACCACCGTCGAGGGGCTCACCGAGGCGGACGGCTCGCTCAGCCCCGTGCAGCAGGCCTTCTCGGACTGCCACGGCCTGCAGTGCGGCTTCTGCACGCCGGGCTTCCTCACCACGATCACCGCCGGGCTGCGCGAGAACCCCACGCCCACGCACGAGGAGTGCCGCGACATGATCGCCGGCAACCTGTGCCGCTGCACCGGCTACCAGAACATCGTCAAGGCCGTCGAGCGCGCCGCCGAGCTGATCACGGCAGGCTCGACCGACGACAGGGACGCGTCGTGACCACCAAGCTGATGGGCCAGGGCGTCAAGCGCGTCGAGGACCAGCGCTTCCTGCGCGGCCACGGCCGCTACGTCGACGACATCGGGGTCGACTCCAGCGAGAAGCTCCTGCACGCCGCTGTCCTGCGCTCGCCCCACGCGCACGCCCGGATCGTCGACATCGACGTCGACGAGGTGCTCGACATCGACGGCGTCCACGCCGTGTGGACCTGGGACGACCTGACCGGTCCGATGGCCGAGCCGCTGCCGCTGCTCATCCCGCACCCGGCGCTCACCCACGGCCGCACGCAGTACGCCCTGGCCCGCGGCGAGGTCAACCACGTCGGCGAGGCGATCGCCTTCGTCGTCGCCGAGGACCGCTATGTCGCCGAGGACGCGGTCGGGCGGATCAAGGTCACCTACGAGCTGCTGCCGCCCGTCGTCGGCATCGACAACGCGCGCGCCGCCACCCGCCTCGTGCACGACGACGTGCCCGGCAACGTCGGCGCGCGGCTCGAGCAGAACGTCGGCGACGCCCCGGCGGCCATCGCGACGGCGCCGCACCGCCTCGAGCTGGACCTCACCATCGAGCGCAGCGCCTGCATGCCCATGGAGGGCCGCGGCACCGTGGCCCGCTGGGACGCCGACATCAACCGGCTCCAGGTGTGGACCTCCACGCAGACCTCGACCGGCGTCCGCGCCGCCGTCGCGGTCAAGCTCGGCCTCGACCTCGGCCAGGTCGACGTGATCACCCCCGACGTGGGCGGCGGCTTCGGGGTCAAGATCAACCACCCGTGGCCCGAGGAGCTGCTCGTCCCGCTGGCGGCGCGCACCCTCGGCCGCACGGTGAAGTTCACCGAGGACCGGCGCGAGCACTTCATCTCCTCGGCGCACGAGCGGGCCCAGACCCACCACATCGAGGTCGGCTTCGACGACGACGGCCGGCTCCTGGGCCTGGACGTCGAGTTCTGGCACGACCACGGCGCCTACACGCCCTACGGCCTGATCGTCCCGATCATCACCTCGACCCAGCTGCTGGGCCCCTACAAGCCGCAGAACTACCGCGTCGTATTCGAGTCGCTCTACACCAACACCGTCATCGTGACGCCCTACCGGGGCGCCGGCCGCCCGCAGGGTTGCTACGCGATGGAGCGGACGATGGACGCCATCGCCGAGTACCTCGGCAAGGACCGCACCGAGGTGCGGTCGGTGAACTTCATCCAGCCCGACGAGTTCCCCTACGACCAGGGGATGATCTTCCAGGACGGCCGCGAGCTGGAGTACGACTCCGGCGACTACCCGGCCTCGCTGGAGAAGATCAAGGCGCTCGTCGGCTGGGACGACTTCCCGGCGTTCAAGGCGGCCATGGCCGCGCAGGGCCGGAAGGTCGGCATCGGCCTGGCCTGCTACGTCGAGGGCACCGGCGTCGGCCCCTACGAGGGCGCGCACGTGCACATCGAGACCTCCGGCAAGGTCAAGGTCGCGACCGGCCTGACCACGCAGGGCCAGGGCCACGCCACCGTCTTCGCCCAGCTCGTCGCCGACGAGCTCGGCTGCCGCTTCGAGGACGTCGAGGTCGTCACCGGCGACACCCGGCGGATGCCCTACGCCGTCGGCACGTTCGCCTCGCGCGCCGCGGTGATGAGCGGGTCCGCGATCCACCTCGCGGCCAAGCGGGCCAAGGAGAAGGTCCTCAAGATCGCCGCCGACGCGCTCGAGGCCGACCCGGCCGACCTGCAGATCGTCGACGGGGTCGTCTCGGTCAAGGGCTCGCCCGGGACGTCGATCGACCTCGGCACCGTGTCGGTGCTGTCCAACCCGCTGCGCTACGCCTTCGACGAGGCGTCCAAGGCGGCCACCCAGTTCTCCGTCGGCGACCCGGGCAAGCCGCCGGTCGCCGAGGACGACGAGCCGGGCCTGGAGGGCAAGGACTTCTACTCGCCCGAGCGGGCGACGTTCGCCTCCGGCATGCACGCCGTCATCGTCGAGACCGACCCGCTGACCGCCGAGATCACGATCCTCAAGTACGCCGTCGTCCACGACTGCGGCCACCTGATCAACCCGATGATCGTCGAGGGCCAGATCCACGGCGGTGTCGCGCAGGGCGTGGGCGGCGCGCTCTACGAGCGGATGGCCTACGACGAGTCCGGGCAGCTGCTCAACGCCTCGTTCATGGACTTCCTGATGCCCTACGTCACCGAGATCCCCGACGGCATCGACATCGACCACCTCGAGACCCCCTCGCCGCTCAACCCGCTCGGCATCAAGGGCGCGGGGGAGGCCGGCGTGATCCCGTCGGCCGCCGTCTTCGCGTCCGCGATCGAGGACGCCGAGGGCTTCCCGATCACCGCGATGCCGATCTCGCCGTCCGAGCTGTTCACCCTCCGCCAGACCCATCTCAAGGACCCCTCATGAAGATCGCCGGCGCCAACACGCTCCCGTTCCCCGTCGCCCAGGTGTGGGACTCGATCCTCGACCCGCGCGTCCTCGTCGCCACGATCCCCGGCTGCGAGCGGCTCGAGACCACCGGCGACCACGCCTACGCCATGACCGTCACCGCCGGCGTGGCCGCGATCAAGGGCACGTACGCCGGCTCCTGCGCGCTGTCGGACCTGCACGAGCACGAGTCGCTCGTCATGCACCTGCAGGGCGCCGGCGCACCGGGCACGATCGACGCGACGGTCGACGTACGCTTCAGCGAGCTCGAGCCGGGCGTCACCCAGATCGCCTACGAGGCGGACGCCGTCGTCGGCGGCATGGTCGGCGGGGTCGGCCAGCGGATGCTGACCAGCGTCTCCAAGCGGATGGCCGGGGAGTTCTTCGGCAACGTCGGCAAGGAGATCGCCTCGCCCGGCGCGACCGTGGCCGCCCCCGTGGAGACCACCACCGCGGCCTCCGGTGCGCCGGTCTTCACCGCGCCCGCGAAGGCCGCCGGTGCCGGGATCTCGGCAGGCTCGATCACCAACAGCGACGACTTCGTGAAGGGCATCGTCGTCGGAGCCGGCCTCGTGCTGCTCGGCGTCGTGGTCGGCGGGATCTTCGGGCGGCGGCGTCCCTGATGGAAACCGTCTCGGTCGACTCGACCGCCCGCGCGATGGTCGCGGCGGTCCGGTCGCGGGAGATCTCCGCGCGCGAGCTGCTCGACCTGCACCTGGCCCGGATCGCCGAGCGCAACCCCGAGCTCAACGCGATCGTCAGCCTCGACGAGGAGCGGGCCCGGGAGGGTGCCGCGGCCGCCGACGCCCACCTGGCCTCGGGCGCCGAGGTCGGGCCGCTGCACGGCCTGCCGTTCGCCTTCAAGGACACCCACGCGGTCGCCGGGTGGCGCACCACCTACGGTTCACCGCTGTACGCCGACCACGTCCCGGACACCGACGAGCTGATCGTCGAGCGGGTCCGGCGCGCGGGCGTGGTCGTGATCGGCAAGACCAACGTGCCGGAGTTCGCGGCCGGGTCGCACACCTTCAACACCGTCTTCGGCACCACCCGCAACCCGGTCGACCCGTCGCGCTCGGCGGGCGGATCCTCGGGCGGCGCCGCATGCGCCCTCGCCGCGGGCATGGTGCCGCTGGCCGACGGCTCCGACATGGGTGGGTCGCTGCGCAACCCCGCGTCCTTCTGCGGCGTCGTCGGGCTGCGGCCCTCGCTCGGCCGGGTGCCGGAGTGGCCGCTCTACAACCAGTTCGAGACCACCTCGGTCGGCGGCCCGATGGCCCGCAACGTCGGGGACCTCGCGCTCCTGCTGTCCGTCCAGGCCGGCCCCGACCCGCGCACCCCACAGGCGCTCGGCCAGCCCGGGTCGACGTTCGCGCCGCCCCTCACGGGCACGCTGGCCGGTCTCCGCGTCGCGCTGTCGGCCGACCTCGGCGGTGCCTTCGACGTCGACGACGCGGTCGCGTCCGTGGTCGCCGGCTCCGCTGCCGTCTTCGCGGCCGGCGGCGCCGTCGTCACCGAGGCCCACCCCGACCTCGCGGTCGCCGACGACACCTTCCGCACCCTGCGCGCCTGGCACCTGCAGGCCAAGCTCGGCCCCCTGCTCCGCGAGCACCCCGACTCCTTCAAGCAGTCGCTCGCCGACAACATCCGGCTGGGGGAGTCCCTGACCGGCGCCGACGTGGCCCGCGCCTACACCCAGCGGACCGCGCTGGCCGAGACGATGCGCCGCTTCTTCGAGCAGTACGACGTCCTGGTGCTGCCCGTCTCGCAGGTGCCGCCGTTCCCGGCCGACCAGGAGTTCCCGCACACCATCAACGGGCGGCCGATGGCGACCTACCTGGACTGGATGCGCTCGGCCTACCTCATCACCGTGACGGGCTGCCCGGCGCTCGCCCTGCCCGCGGGACGGACGCCGGACGGCCTGCCCGTCGGCATCCAGGTCGTGGCGCCGCACGGCCAGGAGCGACGGCTGCTCGAGGTGGCTTCGGCATTCGAGGCCGCGCACTGACCTCGTCCCACTAGATTCGGCGCGTGGACGCCCTCTTCCGTGACGCCGACGCGCTGCTCGACGCCTACGCGGCGGTCGACTGGGCAGCAACTCAGCTCGGTCCGGTGGACGGGTGGAGTCCGGCGCTCCGCGGTGCCGTCGACCTGATGCTCAACACCCCCAACCCGGTGACCCTGATCTGGGGAGCCGAGCTCGTGCTCGTCTACAACGCGGCGTACGCCGAGCTCATCGGCGGCAAGCACCCGGCCGCCCTGGGTCGCCGCTGCGTCGATGTCTTCCCCGAGGCATGGGACGTGATCGGCCCGCTCCTGGAGGGCGTGCTGCTCGGCTCCGGCCGGGTCTTCATGGAGGACAGCTACCTGCCGCTGCACCGCAACGGCTTCCTCGAGGAGTGCTGGTTCAACTACGCCTACTCGCCCGTGCACGCGCCCGACGGGTCGGTCGAGGGCGTCATCGACATCTGCAACGAGGTGACCACGGAGGTCCTGGCGGTGCGCCGCCTCGAGCTCCTGACCCGGTTGGCGAACGCACTGGCCACCGCGGAGAGCGACGACGAGGTGGTCGCCCGGGCTCTCGAGGTGCTCCGGGCGGACCCGGCCGACCTGGTCGAGGTGGAGCTGTGGATGGGAGGGACGGCACCGCCGGACGCCGCGCTCCCGCAGCCTCCCGACGTCTCCACGCAGATCGCCGAGACCGACCAGGGCAGCGTCGCCTGGCTGCGGCTGCCCACGCACGACCGGGTGGCGAAGCAGGCCCGCCTGGTGGCCAGGCTCAGCCCGCAGCTGCGGCCCGACGGAGACTTCCTCGACTTCCTCGGCCTGATCTCGGTGCCGATCGCCCAGGCCCTCGACCGGGTGGCCGCGCGGGCCGGAGAGCGCTCGCTCTCGGAGTCCCTCCAGCGCAGCCTGCTCACCCGGCCGGACACCATCGGCTCGCTGGAGGTGGCGGTGCGCTACCTGCCGGCGAGCGAGGCGATGCAGATCGGGGGAGACTGGTACGACTCCTTCCCGCTGCCCGACGGCGGGCTCTGCGTGGTGGTCGGGGACGTGGCCGGGCACGACCAGCGCGCGGCGGCCGCGATGGCCCAGTTGCGCAACGTGACGCGCGGGCTGGCCTACGCCGGTGCCGCCTCGCCGGCCCAGGTGCTGCACGGCCTGGACCGCGTCATCGACGGACTCGACGTCGACGTGGTGGCCACCGCGGTGCTCGCCACCTTTGCGCCGGCCGAGCAGGGGCACGCGGTCCGGTGGAGCAACGCCGGGCACCCGCCCCCGGTGCTGCTGCGCGCCGACGGCGAGGTCTTGCTGCTCGAGCGCCGGCCCGACGTGCTGCTCGGCCTGACCGCGCGCCCGGTGCGGGAGGAGCACGAGGTGCCGCTCGAGCCCGGTGATGCGCTGGTGCTCTACTCCGACGGCCTCGTCGAACGCCGGGGCGTCGACCTGGAGGACAGCCTCGGCTGGCTCACGGATCGGCTCGCCGGGCAGCAGCACCTCGACCCCGAGTCGCTCTGCGAGCGCCTGCTCGACGGCATCACGCGGGTCGAGGACGACATCGCCCTCCTCGTCGTACGCCGGGGCGCCTGAGCCCGGTCCAGACCGGCTCTCCACAGGTGTGCGCGTGGTCTGTGGAGAATGGGCCATTTCCTGTGGAGAGGAGGCCCCGGGCTGTGGAACCCGTTGTGGAGGATCGGCGCGCGCCGGGATCGCCCGCAGTTTCTCCGCCGAACCGCTTGCGCCCGCCTCCCGGGAGGCATAGAACTCTCCTCACGAGATCCTGCAAGGGAGATCGCGACAGCTCGGAGACGAGGGTCCAGACGGCGGGGCAACCCGCCGCGGTGGCAGGGTGATGATGCCGCCGGGGCCGGAGCCGACGAGCGGTCGACCGGAAGCGTCACCGGACCGGTCACCCAGAAGGGCCCTTGAACCTCATACGTCCAAGGGCCCTTCGCCTATGTCGGGCCCTTTCCTGAGCGGGGCTCCGGGAGGACGATGGAGGCGCGGTCCCTCCGCGTCCGGTCCGGTCGCGATCGATGTCCCGGAGTCGTCGGTCAGCACCAGGAGTCCGGCCGCGCCGGTGGGTGGTCCCGAGCCACCCACCGGACGGGCTCCTGCCCCTGTCTCGACCCGCGTGTCGGCCCACTCCTCGGCGTGCGTGCCATGACACCGGCCGGTAACCGCAAGACTGGTGCCGTGACCGCGACCTACAGCGTCCTGCACTCGATCGTCCCCCCGATCGCCCGGACCGTCTGGCGACCGACGGTGCGCGGGCTGGAGAACGTCCCGACGTCCGGCGGCGTGATCCTGGCCAGTAACCACCTGAGCTTCGTGGACTCCGTGGTGATCCCGTGCGTGGTGCCGCGCAAGGTCGTCTTCCTCGCGAAGTCCGACTACTTCACCGGCACCGGCCTCAAGGGCCTGGCCTCCCGACTGTGGTTCGAGGGCATCGGGATGCTGCCGGTCGACCGCGACGACAGCAAGGCCGCGCTCGCCTCGCTCGACACCGCGCTCGAGGTCCTCGGCCGGGGCGAGGCGTTCGGCATCTATCCCGAGGGCACCCGCTCGCGCGACGGCCGGCTCTACCGCGGCCGCACGGGCGTCGCCCACCTCGCCCTCACCGCCGGTGTCCCGGTCGTGCCGGTCGGCCTGACCGGCACCGAGAAGGTCCAGCCGGTCGGCTCCACCGTGCCCCGGATCGTCCCGATCACGGTGGAGTTCGGCGCCCCGATCCACGTCGCCGGTCGCTTCGACGGGGTGCCCCAGGGCCGCGCCCGCCGCGAGGTGACCGACGAGATCATGACGGCCATCCAGGCCCTGTCGGGCCAGGAGGAGGCGGGGATCTACAACGAGCGGGCGCCCGACGCCTGACTCGCTGGCAGACGTTGCCGACGAACCGCCGGTCCGTCGGCAGATTGTGCCGTGGTCCGGCGATCGACGTACCGATTGAATCGTGCCCATGGCCTCCCCGAACTCCCGCACGATCCGGATCGGCATCGACACCGGCGGCACCTTCACCGACGTGGTCGCCTTCGACGAGGAGTCGGGGGAGCTGGTCACGACCAAGACCCCCTCCACGCCGGGCAACCCCGCCGACGGCTTCCTCGCCGGCATCGACAAGGTGCTCGGCCTGCTCGGCGCCGGTCCGGACACCATCGACGCGGTCAGCCACGGCACGACCGTCGCGACCAACCAGCTCCTCGAGGGGAAGGTGGACCGCCTCGGGTTCATCACCACCGAGGGCTACGAGGCGATGCTCGAGATCGCCCGCCAGTCGGTGCCCGACGGCTACGGCAACTCCTACTTCTGGGTGAAGCCCGACCGCATCGTGCCCCGTGACCTCGTCAAGGGCGTCGGCGGCCGGCTCGACTTCACCGGTGCGGAGGTGCGGCCCTTCGACGAGGAGTCGGCCCGCACGGCCGCGCGCTGGTTCCGCGCCCAGGGCATCAACACCCTCGGCGTCTGCTTCCTGCACGCCTACGCCAACCCCGAGCACGAGGAGCGGATGCGCGCCGTGCTCGCCGAGGAGCACCCCGACGCGGTGGTCTCGCTGTCCAGCGAGGTGCTGCGCGAGTACCGCGAGTACGAGCGGGCCATGACCACGCTCGTCGACGCCGCGGTCAAGCCCCGGCTCTCGGCGTACGTCACCAACATCAAGAGTCGCCTCGAGGCGCTCGACGACCGGACCATCCCGTTCTACGTGATGAAGTCCAACGGCGGCGTGCTGTCGGCCGATGAGGTCGTCCACCAGCCCATCACCACGGTGCTGTCCGGCCCGGCCGCCGGTGCGCTCGGCGCCGCGCTGATCGCCAAGGTCGCCGGCTTCGACAAGGTGCTGACCTCCGACGGCGGCGGTACGTCGACCGACGTGTCGGTCGTCATCGACGGCGAGCCGACGCTGACCACCGAGGGCTCGGTCGGTGCCTTCCCGTCCAAGATCCCGATGATCGACGTGGTGACCGTCGGTGCCGGCGGCGGCTCGATCGCCTGGCTCTCGCCCGAGGGCACCCTCAAGGTCGGCCCCCAGTCGGCCGGCGCCGACCCCGGCCCGCTCTGCTACGGCAAGGGCGGCCTGGACGTCACCATCACCGACGCCCACGTCTTCCTCGGCCGGATCCCCCCGCACCTGCTCGGCGGGGAGATCCCGCTCGACGTGGACGCGGCCCGCGAGGGCATCCAGAAGCTGGCCGAGCAGCTCGGCCTGACCCCGGAGGCCTGCGCCACCGGCATCCTGGAGATCTCCGCCTGGAACCAGGCCAACGCGCTGCGCCAGGTCACCGTCAAGCGCGGGCTCGACGTCCGCGACTTCACGCTCACCACCTTCGGCGGGTCCGGCTCGCTGCTGCTGTGCCGCCTCGTCGACGTGCTCGGCCTGCCCGCCGTGCTGGTCCCGCCCAACCCGGGCAACGTCTCGGCCTTCGGCCTGCTGACCGTCGACGTGAAGAACGACTACGTGCAGACGCACGTCTCGCTGGCCGACCACCTCGACCCCGCGTCGGTGGCCACGATCCTCGACGGGCTCACCGCCCAGGCGGCCTCCGCCCTGACCAAGGAGGGCTTCGCCGAGGGCGAGCACTCCTTCGTCCGCACCGCCGACGTGCGCTACTTCGGCCAGGCCTTCGAGGTGCGGGTGGGCGTGCCCGACGGCCCGATCGACGCCGTCGTCCTCGACGAGGTGGCCGCCCGCTTCCACGCCGAGCACAAGGCGCTCTACGGCTACGACTTCGCCGGCGACCCCACCCAGCAGGTCGAGTGGGTCAACCTCCGCGTCTCGGGCATCGGCCCGATCCAGCGGCCCGAGATCAAGCGCCACGCGGTCTCGGCAGGCTCGACCACCGAAGCAACGGGCTCGACCACCGAAGCAACGGGCTCGTCCACCGGAGCAGCGACCGAGAAGGGCCGCCGCCAGGTCTGCTTCGACGCCGCCGAGGGGTACGTCGACACGCCGGTCCTGTGGCGCCCCGACCTCGGCCCCGGCACCGTCGTGACCGGTCCGGCGATCATCGAGGAGTTCGGCTCCACGGTGCCGCTGCACCCGGGCTTCACCGCCCGCATCGACGAGTTCCTCAACATCATCGTCACCCGCGTCGACACCGCCGCCACGAAGGAGAACAACTGATGTGCACCAGCTCCGCCGTGACCGGGTTCGCCGCCCCCGCCGACACGGGCAGTGGTGAGAGCCGCCGCGCTCCCACGCAGTTCCCCTTCGGCCACCTGACCGCCGACGCGGGTGCGAGCGCCGACCCGGTGCTCGTCGAGATCGTCCAGGGCTCCCTGGCCTCGGTCGAGATGGAGGTCGAGACCGCCATCGGACGCACCAGCCGCAGCCCGATGATTCGCGACGCCCACGACTTCCGTGCCGGCATCCACGACCGGCTGCTGCGCAAGCTGACCGGCCGCTCCTACTCCGCGCTCGTGCACCCGATCGCGCGGGACTTCCCGATCGAGGAGATGCGCGAGGGCGACGTCTTCTTCCACAACGACGTCTACCGCTCCGAGGGCGGCATCGGGCACCTGCCCGACCTGTGCGTCACCGTGCCGGTGTTCGCGGGCGCGGAGGGCGAGCGCCGGGTCGTCGCGTTCGTCCAGGCCTTCGGCCACCACGACGACATCGGCGGCGCCGTGCCCGGCTCGATGCCCTCCAACGCCACCAGCGTCTTCGAGGAGGGCCTGATGGTCCCCCCGATCCGGCTCTGGGACGCCGGCGTGCCCAACCGGGCCGCGCTGAGCATCATGACCCGCAACTCCCGGATGCCCGAGTCGCTCTCCGCCGACCTCGACGCCGAGTGCTCCGCCTGCCTCATGGGCGCGCGTCGCCTCGGCGAGCTGTTCGACCGCTACGGCATCGAGACGGTCGAGTCCTGCTTCGACGCGATCATCGACCGGACCACCACGACGTACCGTCGCGAGATCCTCAGCAAGATCCCGGTCGGCAGCTGGGTGTGGGAGGACTACGCCGAGCACGACGGTGTCGACGAGCCGATGCTGCACACGCAGCGGATCACGCTGACCCGTACGGCGGCCGAGGACCCGGAGGGGGAGCGGCTGATCCTCGACTTCGGCGGCACCTCGCCCCAGGCCAAGGGCCCGATCAACCACTGCGGCGACTACAGCGACGGCGTCTTCCTCAAGAAGTGGCTGGCGCCGATCCTGCGCAACCTCGCCGACACCCCCGAGCGGATGGCCGAGCTCGACGTCAACGAGGGCATCGTGCCGCTCATCGAGATGCGCTTCCCACCGCCGGGCACGCTGCTCACGCCGGTCTTCCCAGCGCCGACCAACGCCCGCACGTTCGTGATCCTGCGGCTGCTCGGCGTGCTCGCGGGTGTGGTCGCCAAGGCGGTGGACGGCAAGATGCCGGCCGACCAGGAGACCATCCGCTACACCGGCGTCTACGGCGACGACCTCGAGGGCCGTCCCTACCTCATGCGCGAGGTCCTCGGCGGCGGCTCGGGCGGCCGTTACTACGCCGACGGCGAGGACACGATCCACGTCGTGCCGGACTCGCGGAACCTCCCCAGCGAGTTCACCGAGGCCCGCTTCCCGTTCCGCGTCGAGTCCCTCGGCCTGGCCATGGACTCCGGCGGCGCCGGCCAGTTCCGCGGCGGACTGGGCTACGAGAAGCAGATCCGGATGCTCAAGGACGCGCACTTCATGTCCATCGCGGACCGCTCGATCCTGGCCTGCTGGGGCGTCAAGGGCGGCCTGGCGGGCAAGCCGTTCCAGGTCACCGTCGACCCCGGCGGCCCGAACGAGCGCGAGGTCGACGCCCTCGCCGACGCCGAGCCGATCAAGGCCGGCGAGCTGGTCCGGATCCGCACCACCGGTGGCGGCGGCTGGGGCAACCCGCTCGACCGCGACCCGGCCCTCGTGGTCCGCGACGTCGTGTGGCGCAAGGTGTCGGCCGAGGCCGCGCTCGCCGACTACGGCGTGGTCCTCACGGGATCGCTCGACGACGACTCGCTGGCCCACGACGAGGCCGCCACCGCGGCCGAGCGGGCCGGCCGTCCCGAGGCGAGCGAGGCCTTCTTCGACCGCGGTCCGGGCTACGCCCACCTGGCCGGCGGTGCAGCGTTCGCCCAGGTCGACCTGGTGTGAGCACCCGCGTAGCGGTCGTCGGTGGGCACGGCAAGACCGGCCGTGCCGTGGCGACCGCGCTCGGGGCTCGGGGCGTCGACGTCGTCGTCACGGGCCGGGCCGAGTGGGAGAACCTGACGGCCGCGCTCGTGGGGTGCGCTGCGGTCTACGTGATCGCGCCCAACCTGGACGTCGACGAGCCCGGCTACGTCGCGCACGTCCTCGAGGCGGCCCGCAAGGCCGAGGTCGGCCGGGTCGTCTACCACTCGGTCGCCTCGCCGCACCTGCCTGCGCTGCCGCACCACCTCGACAAGGCCGAGTCCGAGGACCTGGTCCGGCGCTCGGGGCTGCCCTGGACGATCCTCCAGCCGGGGCCCTACCTGCAGAACCTCGACCTCACCACCACCGTCCGGCTCCCGTACGACGCCCACGCGACGTTCGGGTTCGCCGACCTGGCCGACGTCGGGGCCGCCGCCGCGGTCGTGATGCTCGAGAGCGGCCACGCGGGAGCGACGTACGAGCTGGCGTCGCGGGTCGCCACGGTGGCCGAGCTCGCCGCCGAGGCCGGTGTCGACGTCGTCGTGGAGCGGCCGACCGGCCGCCCGGGCAGCCGCGAGGAGGCCCTCCTGCGGGCGATGTTCGACTACTACGACCAGCACGGTCTCCCCGTCGGCACGCTGCCGTTGCGGGCCCTGCTGGCGCGCGGGCCGCTCGAGGAGTAGGAGAGTGGGGTCATGAGGACCATCGACCACTGGATCACCGGACGCCCCGCCACGGGGGAGTCCACCCGCACCTCGCCCGTCTTCGACCCCGCCACCGGCCAGCAGCAGGCCGAGGTCCGCCTCGGCAGCACCGCCGACGTCGGCGCCGCCGTGGCCGCGGCGAAGGCGGCGTTCCCGGACTGGTCGCAGACCTCGCTCAGCGCCCGCGCCAAGGTCCTGTTCGCCTTCCGCCAGCTCGTGCACGCGCACGCCGACGAGCTCGCCGCACTGATCACCGCCGAGCACGGCAAGGTCCTCTCCGACGCCGTGGGCGAGGTCCAGCGCGGGCTGGAGGTCGTCGAGTTCGCGTGCGGGATCCCGCAGCTGCTCAAGGGGGAGTACTCCGACCAGGTCTCGGCCGGCGTCGACAGCTACTCCTGGCGCGAGCCGCTCGGCGTGGTCGCCGGCATCACGCCGTTCAACTTCCCGGCGATGGTGCCGATGTGGATGTTCCCGGTGGCGATCGCCTGCGGCAACACCTTCGTCCTCAAGCCCAGCGAGCGCGACCCCTCGGTCTCCCTGCGCCTCGCCGAGCTGTGGCGCGAGGCCGGCCTGCCCGACGGCGCCTTCAACGTGGTGCACGGCGACAAGGAGGCCGTCGACGCGCTCCTGGACTCACCCGACGTCGCGGCCGTCTCCTTCGTCGGGTCCACACCGATCGCCCGCTACATCCACGAGCGCGCGACGGCGACCGGCAAGCGCGTGCAGGCCCTCGGTGGCGCGAAGAACCACGCGATCGTGCTGCCCGACGCCGACCTCGACTTCGCCGCCGACCACCTCTCGGCCGCCGCCTTCGGCTCCGCCGGCGAGCGCTGCATGGCGGTCTCGGCCGCGGTCGCCGTCGGCGCCTCGGCCGACCGGCTCGTCGAGGCCCTGGGGGAGCGGGCCCGCGCGGTCGCGGTCGGTCCCGGCAGCGACTCCACCAGCGAGATGGGCCCGGTCATCACGCGCGACGCCCAGCAGCGGATCCTCGGGCTGATCGACGCCGGCGAGGCCGAGGGCGCGCGGGTCGCGGTCGACGGGCGCGGGTACGTCGTGCCCGGCCACGAGGACGGCTTCTTCGTCGGCCCGACGGTCCTCGACGGCGTCACCACCGGGATGGACGTCTACCGCCAGGAGATCTTCGGCCCGGTCCTGTCCGTGCTGCGCTGCCGCGACGTCGACGAGGCGATCGCGATGGTCAACGCCAACCCCTACGGCAACGGCACCGCGGTCTTCACCAACAGCGGCGAGGCGGCCCGCCGGTTCCAGCGGGGCGTCCACGTCGGGATGATCGGTATCAACGTGCCGGTGCCGGTCCCGATGGCGTTCCACTCCTTCGGCGGCTGGAAGGACTCGCTGTTCGGCGACACCCACGTGCACGGCCCCGAGGGCGTCCGGTTCTACACGCGGGCCAAGGTCGTCACGGCCCGCTGGCCCGCCACGAGCGCGGCCAGCGACGCGAGCTTCCACTTCCCGACATCGCGCTGACGGCCGGGTCGGGACCGGGTCCTTGTCCCGGGCCGCGCTGCGACGCACCATGGAGGATGGGTGGGGAGCCCGTCGAAAGGTGAGGCCCATGGACACGCTCGATGTCCTGCGGAGTTCGGTCCTGCACACCCACGAGTCGCTCGCGCAGCGCTACGACGAGGCCAGCGCGATGCTGTCCACGCCGGGGCAGCCACGCAAGGGGCTCGAACCCATCGACACGTTCCTGTCGATCGCCAGCAAGCACCTCAGCGCCGTCGATGCGGTGCTGCTCGCCCAGGTGCGCAAGCACGTGCCCCAGGGCGCCCAGCTCGTCCACGACTACCTCCACGCCGCCCGGGAGCTCGAGCTGGCGCTGGCGCACGTGAAGGCGCGGGAGTACGGCTCGGTCTTCCAGGCCGGCCGGGCCTGGTCGTCGGTCTGGGGCGACGTCGAGCACGCGCTCGCCGAGCACCGGCACCACGAGTTCGTGCTCGTGGAGATGCTCGCCGCCCACCTGACCCGGGCCGAGCTCGACGAGCTCGCCGAGCGGCTCCACCAGGCGGAGAAGGGCGCCCCGAGCCGGCCGCACCCCTATGCGCCGCACACGGGCCTCTCCGGCCGCCTGGCCCGGCGGGTCCTGCACGCCGCCGACTCGTTCTGGGACGCCGCCGAGGGTCGGATGGTCCCCGAGCCCGAGCGGCCGCCCCACAAGGACCCCGGCCTGTTCGCGCAGTACCTCCTCGCCGACCCGCGCTTCGACGAGGAGGAGGTCGCCCGGCAGCGCCTGGAGGCCCGAGAGCGTCGCGCCCGCCCGGCGTAGGAGCCGGACCGGCCGGCACGTTGGCAACACCTGCCATGGGACTGCCCCTGTGTTGGCCGTAGTTGCTGGTGTCCGGGGGCGTCCCGGGGCCTAGGTTCGTCTGCATGAAGGTCCTCCTCGCCCTCGGCGGCAACGCCATGACGAATGCCGACGGCCGGGCCCGTCCGGAGGACCAGATCGCGGCCGCGCAGACCGCGATGGCCGCCGTCGCCGACCTGCTCGAGCACGACCACGACGTCGTGATCACCCACGGCAACGGCCCCCAGGTCGGCAACCTGCTCGTCAAGAACGAGCTCGCCGCCAGCGTCGTCCCGCCGGTCCCGCTGGACTGGTGCGGCGCGCAGACGCAGGGCACCCTCGGCTTCGTCCTGATGAACGCGCTCGACCACGCCCTCGCGGTCCGAGACCTCGACCGTCGTACGGCGGCCGTCGTGACGCGGGCCCTCGTGGCCTCCGACGACCCCGGCTTCACCCACCCGACCAAGCCGATCGGCCGGTTCCTCCCGGCCGCTGAAGCGGCCGTGCTCGTCGAGCACGGCGAGACCTGGGAGGACCGCGGCGAGAAGGGCTGGCGCCGGGTCGTCGCCTCGCCCGAGCCGCTCCGCATCGTCGACGCGCCGGCCGTCCAGGCGCTCGTCGCCTCCGGCTTCGTCGTCATCGCCAACGGCGGCGGCGGGATCCCGGTCGTCCAGGCGCCCGACGGCCGCCTGCGCGGCGTCGAGGCCGTCATCGACAAGGACCTCGGCGCGGCCCTGCTCGCGCGCAGCGTCGACGCCGACGTGCTCGTCGTCGCGACCGACGTGCCCCAGGCCGTGCTCCGCTGGGGCACCCCGGACGCCGAGCCCGTCGGCACCGTCACCCTCACGCAGATGCGCAAGCTCGCGGCCGAGGGCCACTTCGCCAGCGGCTCGATGGGCCCCAAGGTCGACGCGGCCTGCCGGTTCGTCGAGCAGGGCGGCACCCGCGCCGTCATCACCAGCCTCGACCACATCGTCGACGCCGTGTCCGGAGACTTCGGCACCGTCGTCGTCAGCGACTGACCGCCCCCACGAAAGGACCCCTCCCATGCCGGACGCCATCGAAGTACGCAAGGTGCCGATCCACTCGGTCGCCGACGCCAGCGAGCTAGCCAAGCTCATCGACGACGGGATCATGGACGCCAGCCGCGTCATCGCGATCATCGGCAAGACCGAGGGCAACGGCGGGGTCAACGACTACACCCGGATTATCGCCGACCGTGCCTTCCGCGAGGTGCTCGTCGAGAAGGGCGCCCCGGCCGACCAGGTCAAGCAGATCCCGATCGTGTGGTCCGGCGGCACCGACGGCGTGATCAGCCCCCACGCCACGATCTTCGCCACGACCGACGCCGAGCCCAGCGACGAGCCGCGCCTCACGGTCGGCTTCGCGATGAGCGAGCAGCTGCTGCCGGAGGAGATCGGCCGCACGCCGATGATCACCAAGGTCGCCGCCGCCGTGAAGGAGGCGATGGCCAAGGCCGGCATCACCGACCCCGCCGACGTGCACTACGTGCAGACCAAGACCCCGCTGCTGACGATCCACACGATCCGCGACGCCAAGTCGCGCGGCAAGTCCGTGTGGACCGAGCACACCCACGAGTCGATGGACCTCTCCAACGGCGTGACCGCGCTCGGCATCGCCGTCGCGCTGGGCGAGATCGAGATGCCCACCGACGCCGACGTCATGCACAACCGCGACCTGTTCTCGGCCGTGGCGTCCTGCTCCTCGGGCGTCGAGCTCGACCAGGCGCAGGTCGTCGTGGTCGGCAACGCCACCGGTGTCGGCGGCCGCTACCGCGTCGGTCACTCGGTCATGAAGGACGCCCTCGACCAGGACGGCATCTGGGACGCCATCCGCTCCGCCGGCCTCGACCTGCCCGAGCGTCCGCGCACCTCGGACCTCGACGGCAAGCTGGTCAACGTCTTCCTCAAGTGCGAGGCGTCGCAGGACGGCACCGTGCGCGGTCGCCGCAACGCGATGCTCGACGACTCCGACGTGCACTGGCACCGCCAGATCAAGGCGACGGTCGGTGGCGTCACCGCCGCCGTCACCGGCGACCCGGCCGTCTTCGTCTCCGTGTCCGCCGCGCACCAGGGCCCCGAGGGTGGGGGCCCGGTCGCGGCCATCGTCGACCTGGGCTGACCCCCCGCTGTCCAGGTTGCGTCAAAAGGACGTCATGCGGTCGGAGCTGCACCCAGCTCCGACCGCATGACGTCCGACGTGATTTCGGGCGCCAGTTCGGGGGAGCGACCGGCGAAGGCAGCCAGGCGCTCGTACGCCGTCGCGTGGTCGTCGACGGCCACCTCCGGCGCGAACGCCGTACCCCGGTTGTCGGCCGTCATCCCCGCTCGCATGAAGGCCAGGGCCGTCTCCGCCACGCGATCGTCGAGCCGCCAGCGATAGCCCACCGCCCGCGCCAGGTCCCACGTGTGCACCGCGAACTCCGTGGTCTGCCAGTCGACGATCCGCGCCTGCGCCCGGTCGCCCTCCTGGTGCCACAGGTGGATCAGGTCGTCGGCCGCGGACCGGAACTCCGACGCCCACTCCTGCTCGACCGGAGGCGCCGGGGCCGACCAGTCGGCCTCCCCGCCCCGCATCGTCTCGGCGAAGCGCCGCGGCCCGGCCACGAGGTGGGCGACCAGCTGGCCGACGTCCCAGTCCGCGCAGGGCGTGGGCTGCCCCAGCTGGTCGTGCCGCACCGAGGCCAGGACGTCGCCGGCCTGGTCGAGTGCGTGGGAGAGCGTGACGACGGCATCGTTCGGCATGGTCATGGCGATTCCTCCGCCACCCACGCTACGCGCGCTCGGGCCCGACCGGGAGGGGTCGACCCGGCGCAACTGCCGGGGCGTACGCCGAGATGCGGCTGCGTTCGCCGAGCGTTTGGCAAACCGAGCCGGTCAGGTCACCCGCGGCCCCTAGCTTCCTCGTCCGGAAGGTTGTTTCGGGCACCGACCTGGCCGGCTCCCTCGGGGTGCCGGCCCGACGGAGGAGCACATGCGGTCAACCGCTGCGATTCGGGCGCGCGGTGTGAGCAAGACGTTCGGCGAGGTCATCGCCCTCGACGGCGTCGACCTCGACGTCGCTCCCGGGCACATCCACGGGCTGGTCGGGCCCAACGGCGCCGGCAAGACCACGCTCCTCGGCCTGCTGCTCGGGCTGGTCGTGGCCGACGGCGGGACCCTCGAGATGCTCGGCGCGTCCGTGGGTCGCGCGTTCGCCGTGCCGGGCGGCGTCGCCGGGTTCGTCGAGGGCCCCGGCCTCTACCCGACGCTGACCGCCCGCCAGAACCTCGCGGCCCTCGCGTCCCTGCGCAGCGAACCGACCGCCCGCGGAGCCGACGTCGACGCGCTCCTCGACCGGGTGGGGTTGCTCGAGGTGGCCGGTGACGCCGTCCGCGGCTTCTCCCTGGGCATGCGTCAGCGGCTCGGCCTGGCCGCCGCACTGCTCGGTGAGCCGCGCCTCCTGGTCCTCGACGAGCCTGCCAACGGGCTCGACCCGGCCGGCAAGCGGCAGGTGCACGAGGTGCTCGCCGGCCTCGCCGAGGCCGGCACGACCGTCGTCCTGTCGAGCCACCGGATGGACGACCTGACCGCCCTGTGCGACGAGGTCACCCTGCTGTCGACGGGCCGGGTCGTCTTCTCCGGTCCGGTCGCCAAGCTGGCCGCGGAGAGTGGCGACCTCGACTACCGGCTCGTCACCTCCGACCCTGCGGGCGCCCGCCGGGTCGTCGACGGTACGCCGTCGCTGAGCCTGGTCCCCGGCCGCCGCGCCCAGGCACCGCGGGACGAGCACGCGCTCGTCGTCCGTGGTCCCGAGGCGGCCCTGGACGACCTGGTGGGGCGACTGGTCGGCGCCGGGATCGCCATCCGCGAGCTCGGGCCGGTGGTGCCGCTGCTCGAGGCGGCCTTCCTCGCCCTGACGGGCACCGACGAGGAGGCCGCACGATGACCGCGACCGCGATGGCCGCGCCCACCCCGGTCCCACCCGTGGCGCTGCGCCGGGGCTACCGCTTCGAGCTGGTCAAGCTGGCCTCGCAGTGGCGCCTGCGGCTGGTGGCACTCGCCTGCCTGGTCGCCCCGGCGGTCTACACCGCCGTCGTCAGCAGGCAGACCTCCCTGCCCGCCGACGCCGTCTACGGCCGGTGGATGGGCCAGTCCGGCTGGGCCGGTTCCCTGGTGGTCCTCGCCTTCGTCGGGACCCTCGTGCTCCCGCTGCTCACCTGCGTCGTGGCCGGCGACGTCTTCGCCGTGGAGGACCGGCTCGGCACCTGGCGACACCTGCTGGTCGCGGTCCGCTCGCCCCGCCGGATCTTCCTCGCCAAGGTGCTCGCCGCGCTCACCGTGACCCTGGCGCTGCTCGCGGCGCTCGCCGTGTCGTCGCTCGTGGGCGGCCTGGCCTCGATCGGCAGCCACCCGCTGCCCGGACTGGACGGGCACCCGATGGGCACCGGGCAGCTCGCCCGGACCGTCCTGCTGGCCTGGCTGGGCATCGTGCCGCCGACGCTCGCCTTCTCGGCGGTCGGCCTGCTGGGGTCGGTGGCCCTGGGCCGCTCGCCCCTGGGACTGCTCATGCCGGTGGTCCTCGCGCTGGTGCTCGAGGGCCTGCAGCTGCTGCCCGTGCCCGTCGCGTTGCGGGTCGCGCTGCCGATGAGTGCGTTCACGACGTACCGCGGCCTCCTCACCGAGCCGGGTCAGCTCGGGCCCTTCTGGGTGGGGCTGGCGGTCAGCCTGGCGTGGACGGTGCTCGCGACGCTGCTGGCCTATCTCCTCTTCGTGCGCCGTGACTTCACCGGTGCGGGCCACGACGGCTCGGGCCGCCGCGTCCTGGTCCTGGGCGTGGCCCCCCTCGTCGGCCTGGTCGCGGTCACGACCTTCGCGGTGGCCGGTGCGACCGGCGCCACCGGGACCGGCATCGACCGGGCGAAGCTCGAGGCGGCCCTGGCCACGTCGTTCTCCCACCTCTACGTGCTGCAGACCGACGAGCTCCACCGCCCGGCCGTGACGGAGGAGCAGCTGCGCACGACCGCCCGCTGCGACAAGGGCGGTGACCGGGCAGTCGACAGCGGTCCCGGCGCGGACTGGCGGTGCGTCGTCACGTGGACCCTCCCGGGTGCGACCGCCACCGGGAGCGCGGTCTACCAGCTCGACGTCGCCGCCGACGGCCGGTTCGTCGCCGACGGCGACGGGCCCAAGGAGGTCAACGGCTACTTCCAGCTCCACACCCCCAGCGGGGACGCCCCGAACCCGCTGTGGCAGTTCGACGGAGTCGTCGACCTGCTGGCAACCACCAAGGAAGGTTCTCGATGAATGTGACGCGCAACCGCGTGGTGAAGGCCGAGCGTCGGTTCTTCTCACGCACGCAGCAGGTGAGTGCCGTGGCCGCCGGTCTGGCCCTCGCGGTCAGCGGCGGTGTCGCCTACGCCACCACCGTCGGCTTCGGCCAGCGCCAGGTCGGCAGCGAGTACGCCGACGGTCTCCAGATCTCCTCCGACCAGGTCCTCCAGCCGCTCGGCGACCGGACCATGACGCCGTACGGCAAGTTCATGGGCTCCACCGTCAGCCCCGACGGCCGGTTCCTCGCCGCCACCTCGACCGACCGTGGCGTCTCGCTCCAGGTCTTCGACCTCGCCACCAACCAGCTGGTCTGGCGCGGCGGCTCCGCCTCCGGCGTCAACGCCAAGCTGGCCGACAACACCGTCGGCCAGGAGGGACCGCTCTACTCGCCGGACGGCAAGGTCCTGTGGATGCCGAACGCGACCGGTCTCACCCGCTTCCCGGTCAACCCCGACGGCTCGCTGGGCTCCGGCACCAAGGTCTCGATCCCCAGCCAGGGCGACCAGAAGGCGCTGACCTCCGGCCTCGCCTACTCGGCCGACGGCGCCACGCTGTACGCCGGGGTCAACGGCCAGAACACCGTGGTCGCCATCGACCCGGCCGCGGGCACCATCACGCACACCTGGGACGTGGGGATCGCCCCGCGCCAGCTGAAGCTCGTCGGCACCAAGCTCTACGTCAGCGACGAGGGCGGCCGCCGCGCCGTCGCCGGCGATGCGACCCAGGGCTCCTACGGCACCGACGTCCCCGCCGACCCGGTCCTCGGCACCTCGACCACGGGCGTGCTCAGCACCATCGACACGGCCCACCCCTCCGCCCCCGTCGGGCAGGTCAAGGTCGGCCTGCACCCGACCGCGATGTACGCCAAGGGCAGCGTCCTGTACGTCGCCAACACCAACGACGACACGGTCTCCGTCGTCGACACCACGACCGACGCGGTCGTCCAGACGGTCTCGACCCAGCCCTGGCAGGGCTCCAAGGTCGGCTACGAGCCCGACGCCGTCGCCGTCCAGAACGGGCGCCTCCTCGTCAGCCTCGGCCGGGCCAACGCGATCGCGGTCTACCGGCTCGGCCAGGGCGCGCTCGACCCGGTCCGCTACGTCGGTCTCGTGCCGACCGACTACTACCCCGAGGAGGTCACCCCGGTGGGCGACCAGCTCGTGGTGACCAACCGCCGCGGCATCGACGCCCGCGGCCCGCTCCTCACCTTCAACGCCGGCTACGGCACCACGCCGGCGACCGGCCACGGCACGCACGGCACCACGGCCTCGCTGACCCGCTTCACCCTTCCCTCGGACAGCGACATCAAGGAGACCTGGACCCCGACGGTCTTCCACCAGAACGGCTGGGGCGACGCGAACACCGACGTCAAGCACGCCTCCGGCAGCCGGGCCAGGGCCGTGCCGGTGCCCAAGCGGATCGGCGACCCCTCGACCATCAAGCACGTGTTCATGGTGGTCAAGGAGAACCGGACCTACGACCAGATCCACGGCGACATGCCCGAGGGCAACGGCGACGCGTCGCTGGCCCAGTTCGGCGAGCAGGTGACGCCGAACATCCACGCGCTGGCCCGCCAGTTCGGCCTCTACGACAACACCTACGACATCGGCACCAACTCCGCCGAGGGCCACAACTGGATCATGCAGGGCGACGACCCGGAGTACACCGAGTCGAGCGCCGGCGAGTACACCCGCAGCTACGACACCGAGGAGGACGTGCTCGGCCACCAGCGCTCCGGCTTCCTCTGGACGGCGATCCAGGCGGCCGGCCACAGCGCGAGGAACTACGGCGAGTTCCTCTACACCGAGGGCAAGCCGTCCGGGAGCTGGCAGCAGTACTACTGCGCCTCGAAGAGCGTCGAGGACGGCGGCGACCCGGCCCAGCTGACCTCGCCGGAGCTCAAGGGTGACTACGGCTCGGTGATCCCGTCGCTCAACGACATCACGAACCCGACCTCCCCGCCGTTCGACCTGTCGATCCCCGACCTCTACCGCTACCAGATCTGGAAGCAGGACTTCCTGAAGTTCGGGCCGGCCGACTTCAACATGCTGTGGATGTCCGACGACCACACCGGCGGCCCCGTCTCGGCCCGGTCGGAGGTCGCGGGCGGCGACGTCGCGCTGGGCAAGGTCGTGCAGACGATCTCGCACAGCCCCTACTGGAAGAACTCCGCGATCTTCGTGGTCGAGGACGACAGCCAGAACGGCGCCGACCACGTCGACGGGCACCGCGCGCCCATCCAGGTCATCAGCCCGTGGGCCGCGCACGGCAAGACCGTGTCGACGTACTACTCGCAGATCTCCATGGTCCGCACCATCGAGCAGATCCTCGGTGCGGAGCCGCTGAACCAGAAGGTCGCCGCGGCCACGCCGATGTTCGACGCGTTCCAGGCCACGCCGGACCAGACGCCGTTCACCGCGAGGCCCAACCGCATCTCGCTCACCGAGAACATCGCCACGCCGCCCTCGTGCGGTCTCGACACCCCCAGCAGCGGTGCGGCAGCCGCGGCACCCGTCCCGGCGAAGTACGTCGCCTACCAGCAGGCCTGGCAGCAGTGGGCGGCGAAGCAGCACCTGACCGGCGCGCACGCCCGGCCGGACTTCGCCAACCCCGAGCAGATGAACCGCTTCACCTGGTACGACGCCCACAACTGGGGCACGCCCTACCCGGGTGACCCGCAGATCTACCTGCCCCAGCAGGTGCCGGGCGCTGCGCTGCCCGGCTCGGACACCGACTGACCGATCGAGTCGGCGCAACTGCCGGGCATCAACACGGCAGTTGCGCCGGCTCGACGGGGGTCAGGAGTCGAGCCACTCCCGGATCGACTCGTTGTGCTGCCCCAGGGTCGGGGGAGCGGCGTGCGTGGCGCGCCCCCCGGAGTAGGGGTTGTCGTCGAAGCGGATGGGGGAGCCGGGGATCTTCAGCTTCCCCTGCGTGGCGTGCTCGACGTCGAGGAGGAGGTGCTGGGACAGCGTCTGGTCCCACGTGTAGACGTCGTCGAGCGAGCGCACCTTGCCCGACGGCACCCCGGCCTCCGACAACAGCGCGAGCCAGTGCTCCGCAGGCTGGTCGGCGAAGAGCGTCTCGATGCGCGCGATCAGCTCGTCGCGGTGCGCGACCCGCTCCACGTTGGTGGCGAAGCGGTCCTCGGCCGGGTCCCAGCCGAAGGCGCCGCACAGCGCACGCCACAGCCCCTCCGAGCCACAGGCGATCTGGACGGGCGCGGTCTGCGTGGCGAACATGCCGTACGGCGCGATCGCGGGGTGGTGGTCGCCCGCGAGGCCCGGCACCTCGCCGGCGACGGTCCAGCGCGTGCCCTGGAACGCGTGGACGCCGATCATGCCGGCGAGGAGCGACGTACGCACCACGCGGCCGCGGCCCGTCGTGCTCCGCTCGTGGATGGCGGCGAGAACGCCGAAGGCACCGTTCATGCCGGCCAGCAGGTCGGCGATCGGGACCCCCACCTTGGTGGGCTGGGTCGTGCCGGTGATCGACATCAGGCCGCCCTCGCCCTGTGCGATCTGGTCGTAGCCCGACCGGGTCGCCTCGGGGCCGTCGTGGCCGAAGCCGGTGATCTGCAGGACGACGAGGCCAGGGTTGATCTCGTGCAACCGCGACACCGGGAAGCCGAGGCGGTCCAGCACGCCGACGCGGAAGTTCTCCATCAGCACGTCCGCGCGTGCGACCAGCCGGGCCAGGACCTCCTGGTCCTCGGGCTTCTTCAGGTCGAGGACCAGCGACTCCTTGTTGCGGTTGGTCGAGAGGAAGTACGTCGACTCGCGCTCGTCCTCCTCGCCGATGAACGGCGGTCCCCAGCCCCGGGTGTCGTCGCCGGTGGGCGACTCGATCTTGATCACCCGCGCGCCCATGTCGCCGAGCATCATGCCGGCGTGCGGGCCGGCCAGGGCGCGGGTCAGGTCGAGCACGATCAGGTCAGCCAGGGGTCCCTCGGTCATGGGCTGAGCCAATCACGCACGGCCACCGCCGAGAACGGCAGACGTTCACAGTGCTGTCGGCGCCGGATGATTGAGTAACGACATGCAGCCGACGACCTACCGCCTCGTGCGTCCCGACGTCGTCACCGAGCTGCCGACCCTCGACCGCCACCAGCAGCAGGTCGTCGACCACCCCGGCGGGCCGCTGCTCGTGCTCGCCGGTCCGGGCACCGGCAAGACCACGACGCTGGTCGAGGCCATCGTCGACCGCATCGAGCACCGTGGTGCCGTGCCCGACCAGGTGCTCGCCCTGACCTTCAGCCGCAAGGCCGCCGAGCAGCTGCGCGACCGTGTCACCGCTCGCCTCGGACGCACGATGAGCACCACCCTGAGCTCGACGTTCCACTCCTTCGCCTACGGGCTCATCAGGAAGTACGCGCCCGCCGAGCTCTACGAGGCGCCGCTGCGCCTGCTGAGCGCCCCGGAGCAGGACGTCGTGCTGCGCGAGCTGCTCACCGACAACCCCGAGTCGGTCACCTGGCCCGAGTCGCTCACCCGCGCGCTCGGCACCCGCGGGTTCGCCCGCGAGGTGCACGCGGTGCTTTCCCGCGCCCGCGAGAAGGGGCTCGACGGGCGGGCGCTGCACACGCTCGGCGTCGAGGAGGGGCTGCCGGAGTTCCAGGCGGCCGGCCTCTTCCTCGACCAATACCTGACCAACCTCGACTCCCAGGGCGCCATCGACTACGCCGACCTGATCCGCCGGGCGACCATCGAGGCCGAGGCTCACCGCGACGAGCTCCGGGCGCGGCTGCGCCACGTCTTCGTCGACGAGTACCAGGACACCGACCCCGGTCAGGTCGCCCTGCTCCGGGCCCTGGCCGGCGACGGACGGGACCTCACGGTCGTCGGCGACCCCCACCAGTCCATCTACGCCTTCCGCGGCGCCGAGGTGCGCGGCATCCTCGACTTCCCGACCGACTTCCCCCGGGCCGACGGCCGCCCGGCCGATGTCGTCGCGTTGCGCACCACCCGCCGGTTCGGCCCGCGCCTGCTCGTGGCCTCGCAGCGGGTGGCCCACCGCCTGGCCCTGCCGGGCAGCATTCCGACCGAGGCGCGCGAGGCGTTCCTCGCGCCGGAGGCGGTGGCCGGCCCGCTCGGCGACGGCCGGGTCGTCGTCCGCACCTTCGACACCGAGCGGGCCGAGGCGGAGCACCTCGCCGACCTGCTCCGCCGGGCCCACCTCGAGGACGGCGTCCCGTGGGACGACATGGCCGTGCTGGTCCGCTCCGGCCGCACCTCCATCCCGCCGCTGCGCCGGGCGCTCGGCGCGGCCGGCGTGCCCGTCGAGGTGGCCAGCGACGAGGTCCCGCTGGTCCGCGACCCCGCGGTGCTGCCCCTGATCGACGCGCTCCGGGCCGTCGTCAACCTCGACAACGACGAGCCCGACCACCTCGACCACATCGACCCGTCGCGGGCCGAGGCCCTGCTGCTGGGCCCGTTGGGCGGCCTCGACGCCGGCGACGTACGCCGCCTCGCGCGCCGTCTCCGCACCCGCGAGAAGGCCCTGAGCCACGAGGAGGCCCGGTCGCCGCTGCCCAGCCGCGAGCTGGTCCGCAAGGCCGTCGTCGACCGCCACTTCCTCGACGGGCTCGACGGGCCGGAGGTCGTCAAGGCCCGGGCGCTGACCCAGCTGCTCGTCGACGCCCGCGAGGAGCTGGCCGGCGGCGCCTCGGCCGAGGAGCTGCTCTGGACGCTCTGGTCCCGCACGGGCTGGCCGCAGCGACTGCGGCGCTCGGTCGACCTCGGCGGCGGCGCGGCCCGGCGTGCCCACCGCGACCTCGACTCGGTCTGCGCCCTCTTCGACATCGCGGCCCGGGCCGAGGAGCGCCGCGACCACGTGGGCGTGCGGGCGTTCCTCGCCACCCTCGTGGCCCAGCAGATCCCGGCCGACACCCTGGCCGACCGCGGCGCCCGCGGCGCTGCCGTGCGCCTGCTCACCGCCCACCGCTCCAAGGGGCTGGAGTGGCGGCTCGTGGTGATCGCCCACGTCCAGCAGGACGGCTGGCCCGACCTGCGCCGACGCTCCACGCTCCTGCAGGCCGACCGGATCGGCCAGGGCCACGTCGTCCCTCCCGTCTCCAGCCGTGAGCTGCTGATGGAGGAGCGGCGCCTCTTCTACGTCGCGGCCACCCGTGCCCGGCAGCGCCTCGTCGTGACCGCGGTCGCCAGCGCCGACGACGAGGGCGAGCAGCCCTCGCGGTTCCTCGACGAGCTGGGCGTGACGGTCGAGAAGGTCGTCGGCCGGCCGACCCGCCCGCTCTCGATGTCGGGCCTCGTCTCCGAGCTGCGCCGCACCCTCGCCGATCCCGACACGAGCGAGCCGCTCCGCGAGGCAGCGGCCCGGCGACTGGCCCGGCTCGCCGGCGAGACCGTCGGCCAGCGCCAGCTCGTCCCCAGCGCCGACCCGTCGACCTGGTGGGGCACCCGCGCCGCCAGCCGCTCGGTCCAGCCGGTCCGCGAGCCCGACCAGCCGGTGCCGGTCTCGGCCAGCGTCCTGGAGGGCCTCGGGGTCTGCCCGACCCAGTGGTTCCTCGAGCGCGAGGCCGGGGGAGTGGCGCGCGCCCACCAGTCCGCCAACCTCGGCGAGATGGTCCACGCCCTGGCCCAGCGGGTCGCCGACGGCGAGCTCCCGGCCGGCCGCGACGACGTCGACCTGCTGATGTCCCACGTCGACCAGGTCTGGGAGCGCCTCGACTTCCGGACCCCGTGGTCCAAGGCCCGCGAGCACGACCGGGTCCGGGCCGCACTGGCGCGCTTCCTCGCCTGGCACCACGACAACAGGCGCACCCTGCTGGCCACCGAGGCGCAGTTCTCCACCGTCGTCGGGCTCGCCGACCCTTCGACGGGCTCAGGAGGGCCCGGCGAGCAGGTCCGGCTGACCGGCTATGCCGACCGCCTCGAGCTCGACTCCGACGGCAAGGTCGTCGTCGTCGACCTCAAGACGGGCCGGCGACCACCCACCAACAAGTCCGTCGAGGGCCACGTCCAGCTCGGCCTCTACCAATACGCGGTCGACCACGGTGCCGTCGACGAGACGGTGCCCGGGGCGGAGGCCGGCGGTGCCGAGCTCGTCCAGCTCGGCGTCATCGACGGCGGGCCCGACGCGCTGGTGCAGCGCCAGCCCGTCCAGCCCGAGGACGGCTCCCAGCGCGACGACCTGCGTGCCCGGCTCGCGCACAGCGCGGTGCTGCTCCGCACCGAGACCTTCCCGGCCGTGGCCGGCGACCAGTGCCGCGACTGCTCCTTCGTGCCCATCTGCCCCATCAAGAGCGCAGGACCGGTGACCTCCCAGTGAGCACGACCAGCACCACGACCGCCACCACGCGGGCCATCCGGACCCCCCAGGACCTCCAGGCCGTCATGAGGACGGCCTACGCCCCGAGCGAGCAGCAGTGGGCGGCGATCTCCGCGCCGCTCACCCCTGCGGTCGTCATCGCCGGCGCCGGCTCGGGCAAGACCACGCTGATGGCGGCGCGGGTCGTCTACCTCGTCGTCACCGGCCAGGTCCGCCCCGACGAGGTGCTCGGCCTCACCTTCACCACCAAGGCGGCCAGCGAGCTGCGCGGCCGGATCCGCAAGGCCCTCAAGGAGGCCGGCGCGCTCGAGGAGCCCGAGCAGGCCGGTGACGACGGCCCGGCCGACGTCCTCGAGCCGACGGTGGCGACGTACAACGCCTATGCCTCGGGGCTCCTCACCGACCACGGCCTGCGGATCGGCCACGAGCCCGACACCCGCGTCATCACCGACGCCGCCCGCTACCAGCTCGGCGCCCGCGTGGTCGACCGCTACACCGGCGTCGTCAACCACCTCACCGACCACCCCGAGACCGCGATCCAGAACCTCCTCGCCCTCGACGGCGCGATGAGCGAGCACCTCGTCGGACCCGCCGACGTGCGCGCGGCCGACGCCGAGGCGCGCGCCGGGTTCGCGGCGGCGCTCGCGGAGGAGGAGGCCGGCAAGGGCCGCAAGACCTACCGCGAGCCGCTCGAGAAGGCCATCTTCGCCATCGACCGGCGCGGGGAGCTGCTCGGCCTGGTCGAGGCCTACCGGCGGCTCAAGCGCGACCTGGGCCTCATGGACTACTCCGACCAGATCGAGCTCGGCGCCCGGCTCGCCAGCGACCAGCCCGACGTGGGGGCCAGCGAGCGGTCGAAGTTCAAGGTCGTCCTGCTCGACGAATACCAGGACACCTCCGTCGCCCAGGCCACGATGCTCTCGCGGCTCTTCTCGGGGCCCGACCTCGAGCACGGCCTGGGCCACGCCGTCACCGCCGTCGGCGACCCCAACCAGGCCATCTACGGCTGGCGTGGTGCCTCGGTGTCCAACATCCTCAACTTCGCCGACACCTTCCCGGCCGCCGCCGGAGACGTGCCGACCTACCCGCTGACCGTCAACCGGCGCTCCGACCGGCGGATCCTCGACGTGGCCAACCGGCTGGCCGCCCCGCTCTACGACCGCTACGACCAGGTCGAGCGGCTCGTCGCCGCCGACGGTGCCGCCGACGGCTCCGTCGCCGCGGCGGTGTTCCCGACCCACGCCGACGAGCTGGTGTGGTTGGTCGAGGCCGTGAAGGCCGCCCACCACGAGTCCTGGGCCGACATCGGCGTGCTGACCCGCGACAACTCCCACGCCGAGGACGTCTTCGACGCCCTCACCTCGGCCGGCATCCCGGTCGAGATCGTCGGTCTCTCCGGGCTGCTCCGGCTGCCCGAGGTCGCCGAGATCGTGGCCACCCTCCACCTGCTCCACGACGTCACCGCCAACGCCTCGCTGCTGACCCTGCTGACGGGTCCGCGCTGGGCGATCGGCCCGCGCGACCTGCGCCTGCTCAGCCGCCGGGCCAACGAGATCGCCGGACGGTCCGGCCGCGGCACCGCCCCCGCCTCGGTCACCGACCACCTCGTCGAGATCGCCGACGGCATCGACCCGGCCGAGATCCCCTCGCTCGACGACGCCCTCGCCGACCCGGGGGAGCACCCCTACTCCGCCGAGGCGCTGGAGCGGTTCGCGCTGCTCTCCGCCGAGCTCCGGATGCTCCGGCAGGCCGTCGGCGAGCCGCTCCTCGACATCGTCCGCCGGATCATCGACACCAGCGGCACCGACGTCGAGCTGGCCTCCGCCGTCAGCCCCGCCGCAGCCGCGCGCCGCGACAACCTCGACCTGTTCGTCAAGGCCGTCGCGGAGTTCCAGGCCGTCGACGGCGACGTCACCCTGCCCGCGCTGCTGGCCTACCTCACCGCCGAGGACGACCAGGGCAACGGCCTCGACGTGGCCACCCCGACCGAGGCCGACTCGGTCAAGCTGCTCACCGTCCACCGGTCCAAGGGCCTGGAATGGGCCTCGGTGTTCCTCGTCGGTGTCTGCGAGACCCGCTTCCCCTCCAACAGGTCCCGCACCCTGTGGACCTCCTCGCCCTCGATCCTCCCGGCGCCGTTGCGCGGCGACGCCCCCGACCTGCCCCAGCTGGCCGGCTTCGACAAGGCCGCCCTCGACGCCTACCGGTCCGCGACCCGGGCGCACGACGCCGAGGAGGAGCTGCGCCTCGGCTACGTCGCCTTCACGCGGGCGGCCCACCACCTCGCGGTGACCTCCTACCTCTGGAGTCCGCGGACCACGCCCTTCGGCCCCTCCGACTACCAGCTCGTCGTCCGCGAGCAGCTCGAGGCCTGGGGCGAGCCGGTCACCGACTGGCTCGACAAGCCCGTCAAGGGCGACCCCAACCCCTACGCCGCCGTCGACCCGTCCCGGCCCTGGCCGACGACCGAGACCGGGCTCGAGGCCGCACGCCGTATCGAGGCGGCCCGCCGGGTGCGCGAGGTCGACCCGGCCGCGGCGGACAGCGAGCTCGACATGATCGAGTCGGCCCGGGTCGCCGACTGGGACATCGAGCTCGAGCGGCTCGTGGGCGAGGCCCGCCAGGAGCGCTCCTCCGACATCTCCGTGGAGCTGCCCAGCAGCCTGTCCGCCACCGCGCTGGCCCGGCTGCGCGACGACCCCGAGCAGTTCGCCCGCGAGCTGGCCCGGCCGATGCCGCGCCCGCCGTCGTCGGCGGCCCGCTTCGGCACCCGCTTCCACGCCTGGGTCGAGGCCCGGTTCGGCCAGCAGGACCTCTTCGACTTCGACGACCTGCCCGGCCGCGCCGACGCCGGCATCGACGACGACACCGACCTCAAGGACCTCATCGCGACCTTCGAGGCGGGGCCGTTCGCCACCCGCATCCCCCACCAGGTCGAGGCCCCCTTCGCCCTCGTGCTGGCCGGCCAGGTGGTCCGGGGCCGGATCGACGCGGTCTACACCGAGACGCTCCCCGACGGCACCGAGGGCTTCCTCGTCGTCGACTGGAAGACCAACCGCACCGCCACCGCCGACCCGCTCCAGCTGGCCCTCTACCGGCTGGCCTGGGCCGAGCTGCACGACGTGCCGCTCGACCGGGTCCGCGCCGCGTTCTACTACGTCCGCACCGGCGACGTCGTCGCCCACGACCGGCTGCCCGGCCGGGCCGAGGTCGAGGGCCTCCTCGCGGGAACGGGGACGGCCTCCTAAGGTCGACCCATGAGCAAGCCGGTGATCGTGGTCGTGGCAGCAGGTCCGGGGGTGAGCGGGTCGGTGGCCCGCCGGTTCGCGCAGGACGGCCACGACGTCGGCCTGATCGGGATCGACGACGGCCCGCTGGCCGAGCTCAAGGCCAGCATCGACGGCGCCGACGTCCAGACCGTCGTCGCCGACCTCACCGACACCGAGTCGGCGACCCACGCGATCCGGACCCTCGGCGACCACTTCGGCCGCATCGACGTCCTCCACTTCAACCCCAGCGCCTTCCGCGAGAAGGACCCGCTCGAGCTCACCGTCCCCGAGCTGCTCCAGGACGTCGCGCTCGGCGTCGGTGGGCTGTTGACCGCCGTCCAGGCCGCCCGGCCCTACCTCTCGCGCGGCGGCCGGGTCACGGCCACCGGCAGCATGGCCGCCGACCAGCCGTGGCACCGCGCCGCCTCGCTGGGGGTCCAGAAGGCCGGGTTGCGCAACCTGGTCATCAGCCTGGACAAGACCCTCGAGCCCGACGGCATCCGGGCGGTGTCGGTGACCGTGCGCGGCACGCTCGCGCGCGAGGGTGCGTTCACCCCCGACCGGGTGGCCGAGGCGATCCACGCCGCGGCGACCCAGGACGAGGCCGGCTGGCAGGCCGAGGTGCCCTACTCCGGGTGAGCCTCAGCCGGTGGTGCTGAGCGCGTTGCCGTCCAGCTCGTCCAGCCACCGGGCCACACCGCGGGCGGCCGTCCGGCCGGCGCGGTTGGCGCCGATGGTGCTGGCCGACGGCCCGTAGCCCACCAGCTGGACCCGTCGGTCCGCCACCGCCGTGGTGCCGTCGAGCTGCACGCCGCCCTGCGGTGAGCGCAGGCGGAGCGGTGCGAGGTGCCCGATCGCCGGACGGAAGCCGGTCGCCCACAGGATCACGTGGGCCGGCTCGTAGGACCCGTCGGCCCACCGCACGCCCCCGGGCTCGACGGAGGAGAACATCGGCCGGCGTGCGTAGGCACCGAGCCCTTCGGCGGCGCGCTCCTGCTCGCGCAACGCCAGCCCCGTCACGCTCACGACACTGGCCGGCGGCAGGCCACGGCGTACCCGCTCCTCGACCAGCGCGACGGCCCTGCGGCCGGCGTCGGGGGTGAAGTCGTCGGTGCGCCACACCGGCGCGCGCCGGGTGACCCAGATCGTCTCCGTCACGGGGGCCAGCTCGCCGAGGAACTGCACGGCCGACGCGCCACCACCGACGACCACGACCCGTCGGCCGCGGAAGTGCTCGGCGCCCGGGTAGCCCACGGTGTGCAGCTGCTCGCCGGCGAAGGTGTCCATGCCGGGGTAGCGCGGCACGAACGGGTGCGACCACGTGCCCGTCGCGTTGACCAGGGTGTGGGCCGACCAGGCGCGGTCGCCGGCGTGGACCACCAGCACGCCCGCGTCGTCGGTCACGCGGTCCACCCGGACCGGCCGCAGGACGGGGAGGGCGTGCTCGCGCTCGTAGTCGGAGAAGTACGCCGGCACCACGACGTTGGCGCGGCGCTCCGACAGCCCGGGCGAGCCCGCGTCGGGCAGCGCCGCGACCCCGTGCACGTCACGCATCGTCAGCGAGTCCCAGCGGTGCTGCCAGGCCCCGCCGGGGGCGGGGTCGGAGTCGAGGACGACGTGGGAGATGCCGAGCCGTTGCAGGTGGTAGGACGAGGACAAGCCGGCCTGGCCGGCGCCGATGACCAGCGAGTCGAGGACGTCCACGGAAGGTGAACGCCCGGCGGTGACCGCTTAGTCCCGCGAGAATGCGGCGCCGAGGGCGATCTCGATCATGGCGCCGAAGGTCTGCTCGCGCTCCTGCGACGTGGTCTCCTCACCGGTGACGATGTGGTCGGAGACGGTGCACACGGCCAGCGCCCGCGCACCGTGCTTCGCCGCGAGCGTGTAGAGCGCACTCGCCTCCATCTCGACCGCGAGCACGCCGTACTCCACCATCCGCCCGACCAGCTCCGGCCGCGGGCTGTAGAACGAGTCGCCGGAGAAGATCAGCCCGACGTGCACGGCGGCGTCGCCGGCCAGCGACGTGGAGGCGTCGTGGGCCGCGCGCAGCAGCCCGAAGTCCGCCACCGGGGCGTAGTCGAGCCCCTCGAACCGGATCCGGTTCATCGAGGAGTCGGTGCAGGCGCCGGAGGCGATCACGATGTCGCGGACGGCGAGCTTCTCGCTCAGCGCGCCGCACGAGCCGACCCGGATCAGGGTCGTGACGTCGTACTCCGACATCAGCTCGTTGGCGTAGATGGCCAGGGAGGGCTGTCCCATGCCGCTGCCCTGGACCGAGACGCGGTGGCCGCGCCAGGTGCCGGTGTAGCCGTACATGCCCCGCACCTCGCTGTAGCAGCGGGCGTCGTCGAGGAAGTTCTCCGCGATCCATCTGGCACGCAGCGGGTCGCCGGGCATGAGGACGACGGGCGCGATGTCTCCGGGCTGTGCTCCGATGTGGGTGCTCACGTGGGGGCAGCCTAGGCCACTCCCGGGGGAGTACTAGCCTCGACCGCGTGACCTTCCCGCACGTGAAGCTGTCCGCCAACCCGCACGACCGCAGCGGCGTACGCCGCGGCGACGAGGCCTGGCTCGACGAGAGGTGGGCCGACCCCGACAGCCGGGTGCTGGTCGTCTCCGGGACCCGGATCCGGCCCGTCGACGGCCGCCTCGACTGGGTCTCGCCGCAGGAGGCCCCCGACGGGCTGCGCGTGCTGCTCGGCGAGCAGGACGGCCGCACCTGGTTCGCCGTCGTCGTCGACCCGGCCGTCGCGCCGGGGGAGAAGTCCGAGTGGTTCGGGCTGCGCGGCGTGCTGCCGCACCTGGCCGACGGCGGGCTGCCCGAGGCCCCGCTCGTCTTCCACGCGATCGGGCTCGCGGAGTGGCTCTACGCCACGAAGTTCTGCCCCCGCTGCGCGGGCGGCCTCGAGCCCCGCAACGCCGGCCACGAGCTCGTCTGCACGAGCTGCGGCAAGGCGCAGTTCCCGCGGACCGACCCGGCCGTGATCATGCTCGTCACGTCGGGGGAGCCGGGCTCGGAGTCCGAGCGCTGCCTCCTCGGGCGCCAGGCCGTCTGGCCCGAGGGCCGCTACTCGACGCTGGCCGGCTTCTGCGAGCCGGGCGAGACGCTGGAGGACGCCGTACGCCGCGAGGTCGCCGAGGAGGTCGGCATCCGGGTGGGCGACGTGGAGTACTTCGGCAACCAGCCCTGGCCGCTGCCGGCCAGCCTGATGCTCGGGTTCATCGGCCGCGCCGACTCCACCGACATCCGTGTCGACGAGGACGAGATCGAGGACGCGCGCTGGTTCACGCGTGCCGAGATGAAGGCCGGCGCCGAGGACGGCTCACTGGTGCTCCCCGGCGGCGTCTCGATCTCCCGCTCGCTCGTCGAGCACTGGTACGGCGGCCCGCTGCCGGGCACCTGGTGACGACCACTGGCCGTCATTCGGTGGTCGAGGAGGTTGCGCAGCAACCGTCTCGAGACCTCAACTGGCCAGCTCGGCCAGCTTCTCCTTGACCTGGATCAGCGACGGGTTGGTGTGCGCGGACCCGTCGGAGTAGACCAGCGTCGGCACCGTCTGGTTGCCGTTGTTGGCGGACTCGACGATCTGCGCCGCCTCGGGGTTCTGCTCGATGTCGACGACCTCGAACGCGATCCCCTCGCGGTCGAGCTGCCCCTTGAGGCGGTGGCAGTAGCCACACCACGGGGTGGAGTACATCGTGAAGGAACCACTCATTCGAACTGTCGCCTCCGGCGTCTAGGGTCGTGCAAGTCAACGAAGTCTCAACCATCCTTCCCCAGGAGTTGTTCCTCCATGCCCACCCCCGACGACCTTCTTGCGGCGCTCGACCCGGAGCAGCGCCGGGTCGCGGAGGCGCTGCGCGGTCCGGTGCGGGTGCTGGCGGGTGCCGGCACCGGCAAGACCCGCGCGATCACCCACCGGATCGCCCTCGGGGTGGCCACCGGCGTCTACGCGCCGACCGAGGTGCTGGCCGTCACCTTCACCACCCGGGCCGCGGGTGAGATGCGGGGCCGGCTGCGGGCGCTGGGTGCGGGCGGGGTGCAGGCGCGGACCTTCCACTCCGCGGCGCTGCGCCAGCTGCGCTACTTCTGGCCCACCGTCCACGGCACCGAGCTGCCCCAGCTGATCGAGTCCAAGATCGGGCTGCTCGCCACCGCCGCCCGCAAGCATCGGTTGAGCGCCGACCAGGCGCTGCTGCGCGACCTCGCCTCCGAGGTGGAGTGGGCCAAGGTCAGCAACGTCCACCCCGACGACTACGCCCGCGTCGCGTCGACCCGCGGTCGTTCGGTGACCGGCCACGACGCCGACACGGTGGCGCGCGTCTTCGGCTCCTACGAGGACGTCAAGCGCAGCCAGGGCCGGATGGACATGGAGGACGTCCTGCTCTTCAACGCCGGCATGCTCGCCGACGACGAGCGGGTCGCCGCCCAGGTCCGGCGCCAGTACAAATGGTTCGTCGTCGACGAGTTCCAGGACGTCTCGCCGATCCAGTCCGCGCTGCTCGACCTGTGGCTCGGCGGCCGCGACGAGCTGTGCGTGGTCGGCGACCCGGCGCAGACCATCTACTCCTTCGCCGGCGCCAACGCCTCCTACCTGCGCGACTTCGCCCAGAAGCACCGCGGCACCACCTCGATCGAGCTGGTCCGCAACTACCGCTCCAGCCCCGAGGTCGTGCAGGCCGCCAACACCCTGCTCGCCCGCTCCGCCAGCAAGGGCGTCGAGCTGCGCGCCCAGCGCCCCTCCGGCCCGGCGGTCACCTACACCGCGCTGCCCGACGAGGTCGCCGAGGCCCAGCACGTCGCGGCCCGGATCGCCAAGCTCCGCGAGCAGGGCCGGCCGCTGGCCGAGGTCGCCGTCCTGTTCCGCATCAACGCCCAGTCCGAGGCCTTCGAGGACGCCCTCACCAGCCGCGGCATCCCCTACGTCATCCGCGGCGCCGCGCGGTTCTTCGACCGGCCCGAGGTGCGGGAGGCGGTGACCCGGCTCCGCGGGGCCGCGCGCTCCGGCGAGGGCGGCGAGGGCCCCGAGGGCCTGCTCGAGACCGTCCACGGCACCCTGGCCGGCATGGGCTGGACCCAGCAGGCGCCGGCGACCCGCGGCCAGACCCGCGACCGCTGGGAGTCCTGGCAGGCGCTGGTCAGCCAGGCCACCGAGTTCGCCAAGACCGACGGTGCCGACCTCGGCAGCTTCGTCGACGACCTCGACCGCCGGGCCTCCGAGCAGCACGCCCCGGTCGCCGACGGCGTCACCCTGGCCACGTTCCACGCCGCCAAGGGCCTCGAGTGGGACTCGGTCTTCCTCTGCGGCCTCCAGGACGGCACCCTGCCGATCACCTACGCCGAGGGCCCGGCCGCCATCGAGGAGGAGCGCCGACTCCTCTACGTCGGCATGACCCGCGCCCGGGTCGACCTCGCGCTGTCCTGGGCGCTGGCCCGCAACCCCGGCGGTCGCGGCAGCCGCAAGCCCTCGCGCTTCCTCGACCCGCTGCTGCCCGAGGACCACAAGGTTGAGCAGGCCGCCGCCCGCAACCGCAAGGTGGCGAGCTGCCGCGAGTGCGGCAAGCCGCTGCACTCCGGCCCGGAGAAGAAGCGCGGCCGCTGCGAGGACTGCCCGGCGTCCTACGACGAGGAGCTGTTCGAGCGCCTGCGTGACTGGCGCAAGGAGCGGGCGGGGGAGGAGAGCGTGCCGGCCTTCGTGGTCTTCACCGACGCCACCCTGCAGCTCATCGCCGAGCACCGGCCGACGACGCCCGAGGCGATGCTGAAGATCAGTGGTATAGGCCGGTCCAAGCTCGACAAGTACGGCGACGACGTGCTCGCCCTGCTCCGCTGAGCCCGATTTCCAACTTTTTTTGAGAAATACCCAGTAAATCGTTTGCCCATTACACGGAACGCGCGATAGTTTTCCAGCACAGCAACCCGCGCACTCGGCCTTGACAACGCCGGCGCCCGACTCACCGAAGGAGGTGGCCCTGATGATCAACACCTTGACCCAGATGGCGGTTCAGATCCCGTCGTCCTTCGGCATGCCCGCATCCGGCCACGCCTTCGTGACGACCGCGGGCATCTGCGGCACCCCGGTTGCGACCACGTCCGTGCTCCGCGACCGCAAGGCCGCCCTCGTCATCACGGGAGCCCCGGGCTACGCCCAGGGCACCTTCCCGGGGACCACTGCCTGGAGACCACCGACCTGTTGACATCGTCAACAGCATCGGCAGCCTCCAGGCCGCGGAACCCTCACCGGGATCCGCGGCCTTTCTGTTTCCCCGGACGAGTCGCACGAACCCCCAAGTTTCCTGCAACACCCGACGCGATCAGGTCAGACGAAGGAGGTGACACATGACCATCAGCGTTCTCGACCGCAACGATGGGGCTGCCGAGCCGACCCTGGGACATCTTCATGACCAGGCCGGCCAGGTGGACGTCGAGCTGCTGCCGTGCCGGGCCAACAACCCGGAACTGTGGTTCGCCGAATCTCCCGCCGACGTGGAGTTCGCCAAGACGCTCTGCCAGGACTGCCCGGTCCAGGCACTGTGCCTCGACGGCGCTCTCGAACGACGTGAGCCCTGGGGCGTCTGGGGCGGTGAGCTCTTCCTCCAGGGAGTGGTGATCCCCCGCAAGCGGCCCCGCGGCCGCCCTCGCAAGAACGAGGTGGCCGCGTAAGCGTCCGCCGTCGCCCGACAACGAAAGACCTGGAACCCATCCCATGAACACTGCACAGAACCGGAGCACCACCATGAGTCTCATGCACGAAAACCTGGCCCGCGCGCAAATGTCCGCGCGCCTGGGAGAGGCGCAGCAGTTGCGACAGGGTCACCTTCTGGCCCGTTCCCGCCGACTCAGCCGCAAGGCCGAGCTGGCCGCGCAGCAGGCACGTCTCGCCCTCGCCCGCGCACTGTAGGACCGGAGCACGGCGCCCGTCGGGCGCACATCTCCGGGTAGGAACACCTGATCGCGGGTGACACAGAGAGCCGGGCATGACGCCGTCGTCGTGCCCGGCTCTTGTCATGCCCGCCGGAAGTCGGCGGGGCGTAGGTTGGCGCCATGACGCAGTCCGTGACCACCTGCGACTTCTGCGGGCGCCAGGAGCAGGACGAGGCGAAGACCCTCACGTGGAGCATCTCGGTCGAGAACGGCCGGCGGCGCACCTACTGCGACACCTGCTCGCGCGCGAACCTGCGCGCCATGGAGGGCAAGCTCGACAGCGAGTACTGGTAGTCCGGGCTACCCCGCCAGCGCGTCGCCCCACGAGCAGCCGCAGTGCGGATGCCGGGCGTACGTCGATCGCCGCGGCAGCGACGTACCGCCGGTCGCGCCGACCTCGAGCGTGGCCGACCACGTGGCCGGCTCGTCACCGTCGAGCACGCCGACCACCTCGCGGACGGCCCACGCCAGCGTGAGCGCCGTCCGGACCGGGTCACGCGGCTCCGGCCCGGGCGCGGGACGGTCCGGCCACTGCTCGAGCAGCAGCGAGCGCCGCGGATCGGCGTCGGCGTGGTGGGCGTCGACGCAGCGGGTGCAGGCCGTGGTCCCCGGCACCACGAACGGGCCGACGACGCCGCCGGACACGACCAGGTGGGGGAGTCCCTCGCGGACCAGGTGGTCGAGGTCGGCGCGCGGCACGACCGTGTCGGTGGCGACCACGACGAGGTCGGCGTCGTCCTCGACGGGCTCGACTCCGGACCGCACCAGCAGGTCGGTGAGCGGGGCCGCCAGGTCGGGCGCCGCGTGGACGGCCACCCGCGCGTCGCGTCGGGCCGCGAGCCGGCGCAGCGCGTCGGTGCCGTGCTCGGCGAAGACCGACGCCGTCGCCGCCCGGTCCGCCGCCGCGGCGAGCGCGGCGTCGAGCGCGTCGGCGTCGACCAGCAGCCCGGCCTCGTGCAGGGCGGCCAGGGTGCGGTGACCGATCGGGGTGGACGGGCGCACGGGCGTGCCTCGGCGCAGCCCCTCCAGCAGGGCCCGGACCTCGGACAGGTCGGGGACCACGAGGCGGCGCGGCGGGTCGATGCCGACCTGCAGGTGGTCCTCGTCGCGGCGCAGGACGCGCAGTCCGGGCAGCAGGACCGGCCGCACTGGCAGGCCGTCAGGGAGCAGGGTCATCCCGGCACGATGGCACGGGAGCCCGACCGCCCGCCGACGCTCTCCACAGGCGCCCGGGCCCAACCCCCGAAATGGCCGGCGGCGCCGCCGGTCACGTGGACCGGGCGGCGCCGCCGTCTCAACTCGTGGGGCGATCTCTCGCGATCAGGCCTTGCCGAGGATGCGGTTGAGGTTGGTGCTGCAGACGGGGCACACGGCCTTGGCCATGCGGGTGCCCTTGTCGTTGACCTTGACCTCGCCCTCCGCCTCGCGCTTCTCCTTGCACTTCACGCAGTAGAACTCGCCGCTCCAGGTCTCCGCCATGACGGCCTCCTTGCCTATGTATTTCTTTCGGTCGTCGCGACGGGGATAAAGGGAAGCCCGCCGGAAGCCCAACAGCGGTTGCCGTCGAGCCGCCTCGACCCTACGGCACACGCCCGCCCAGCGTGCGCAGGCGCACCGTTTTGCGTGAAGCGGGTCACGGCGTGTCGCGAGCGCGCTCAGTACGTTGTGCGCATGTCGACCACCCCTGAGATGACCCTGCCGCACCTGCGCGTCGAGCGCCCGCGTGACGGCGTGGTCCTGCTGACCCTGGACAACACCGAGATGCGCAACGCGATGTCGGACGAGATGACCTCCTCCTGGGTCACCGCCGTCGACGCGATCGCCGCCGACCCGAGCGTGCGTGCGGTCGTGGTGACCGGGGCCGGATCGGCGTTCTGCTCGGGCGGCAACACCAGCTGGATCGCCAGCGAGCCGGACGCCTCCGTCGACCGGCTGCGCACCCGGATGCTGGCGTTCTACCGGTCCTGGCTGTCGATCCGGAAGCTCGAGGTGCCGACCATCGCCGCCATCAACGGTCCCGCGATCGGGGCCGGGCTGTGCATGGCGCTCGCCTGCGACATCCGGTACGCCGCCTCCGGCGCCCGCATGGGCGTGCCGTTCGTGAAGCTCGGGATGCACGCCGGCATGGCCGGCACCTACCTGCTGCCCAACGTCGTGGGGGAGGCCCACGCCCGCGACCTGCTGCTCACCGGGCGCGTCGTCGACGCCGACGAGGCGCTCCGCCTCGGCCTGGTCTCGCGGGTCGTCGAGCCGACGAGCTTCCTGGACGAGGTGGTCGAGACCGCTGCCGGGATCGCCGCGACCGCGCCGATCGCCAGCAAGCTGACCAAGCTCGCGCTGCAGGGCGGCGGCCACGCCGACCTCGAGAGCTGCCTGCAGTGGGAGGCGATGGCGCAGCCGATCACGCTGGCCACCGAGGACCTGCAGGAGGGCATCCGCGCCGCGCAGGAGAAGCGGGCGCCGGAGTTCCGGGGCCGCTGAGGGCCGCTGGACGTGAAGAGACCCCCGAGCCCGTCTCGCGACACGTGCCTTCCCCTTGCTCGTGTCGGTCGACGGGCCGGGGGCCTCGTCTGCCGCAGACGCTACGAGCGCGGCCGGGCGCGGTCAACGGAGTCCACCGGATCCGACTCCCAGCCTGTGGACAAGGTTGTGGACAACCCTGTGGACGAGGCGGCCGGACCGGTGGAGAACCGCCCTCCGACCGGGAGAACGCTGTGGATTCGCGCGGCACCGGGGCGACGTACGGCGCGCTGACCAGCAAGAATGTCTGTCCACGGGCTGTGGAGAAAAGAAATCGGGAGGTCCAGGCGTGTCGGAGGCGTACGACGGGGGCGCGGTCGCGGCCCTGCGGAGGATCGCCTTCCTGCTGGAGCGGGCGCGCGAGGACACCTACAAGGTCAAGGCGTTCCGCGGCGCGGCCGCGGCGATCCTGCCGCTGTCCGCCGACGAGCTGGCGGCGGCGGTCGCCGACGGGACGGTCACGAAGCTGCCGGGCGTCGGCGCGAGCTCGGCGAAGGTGATCGCCGACGCGGTGGCCGGCGTCGTGCCCGAGCGGCTCGCGAAGCTGGAGCAGGAGCACGGCGGCCCGTTGACCACCGGGGGAGCCGACCTGCGGGCCAGGCTCCGCGGCGACCTGCACTCCCACTCCGACTGGTCCGACGGCGGCTCGCCCATCGAGGAGATGGCCTTCACCGCGATCGAGCTCGGCCACGACTACCAGGTGCTGACCGACCACTCGCCGCGGCTGAAGGTCGCCCGCGGACTGAGCGCCGAGCGGCTGGCCCGCCAGCTCGACGTCGTCGACGCCGTCAACGACCACCTCTCCGGCACCGGCTTCACCCTCCTGAAGGGCATCGAGGTCGACATCCTCGACGACGGCGGGCTCGACCAGACCGACGAGCTGCTGGCCCGCCTCGACGTCCGCGTCGCCAGCGTCCACTCCAAGCTGGCCATGGACGCGCCGGCCATGACCAAGCGGATGATCGGCGCGATCCGCAACCCGCGGACGAACGTCCTGGGCCACTGCACCGGCCGGCTCGTGACCGGCAACCGCGGCACGCGCCCGGGCTCGCAGTTCGACGCGGAGGCGGTCTTCGCGGCGTGCGTCGAGCACGATGTCGCGGTCGAGATCAACGCCCGCCCGGAGCGCCGCGACCCGCCCACACGGCTGCTCGAGCTGGCCCGCGACCTGGGCTGCCTGTTCTCCATCGACAGCGACGCGCACGCCCCCGGACAGCTCGACTTCCTCGTCTACGGCTGCGAGCGGGCCGAGGCGGCCGGCATCGACCCGGACCGCATCGTCAACACCTGGCCGCAGGAGCGCCTGCTGAGCTGGGCGAACGGTTAGTTTGAGCCATGACCACCGAGCCGCCGCGACCCGAGGTGGAGGTACGTCGCTCCAAGCGTCGCCGGCGTACCGTCTCGGCCTACCGCGACGGCGACCGGATCGTGGTGATGATCCCCGCCTCGCTCTCCCGCAAGGAGGAGGCCGAGTGGGTCGAGACGATGCTGGCGCGGCTCGAGCGGTCCGAGAAGCGCCGGCGTCCCTCCGACGACGTGCTGCTGCAGCGCGCCCTCGGGCTCAGTGACAAGTACCTCGGCGGGCTGCCCCGGCCCGAGTCGGTGCGCTGGGTGGAGAACCAGAGGTCGCGGTGGGGCTCCTGCACGCCCGGTGACCGCACGATCCGGCTCTCGGCGCGGCTGCAGGGGATGCCGGCCTGGGTCATCGACTACGTGCTGGTCCACGAGCTCGCGCACCTGCTGGAGACCGGCCACGACGCGAAGTTCTGGGCGTGGGTCGACCGCTACCCGCACGCCGAGCGGGCGAAGGGCTACCTGCTCGGCTGGTCCGCCGCGGCGAAGCTGACGCTGCCGCCGGGCTACGAGGCCGAGGCCGACTGAGCCCCGCGGAGGGCGCTCAGGCGAACCTGGCGCGGGCGACCGCGATCAGCTCGTGCATCTCCGGCTCGAGATCGGGCAGGTCGTCGACGGGCCACCAGCGCACGTCCAGCGACTCGTCACTGGTGGCGTGCTCGGCCCCGGCCGGTGCCTGGGCGACGAACCGGACGTCGAGGTGGCGCACCTCGCCGCGCGGGTCGCAGAACGGCACGGCGTGCTCGTCGAGGTGTGCGGGGACGGGGTCGAAGCGGAGGTCGGCCAGCCCCGACTCCTCGCGCGCCTCGCGGAGCGCGGCGTCGACCAGCGTCCGGTCGCCCGGCTCGCAGTGACCGCCGAAGGCGAACCAGCGGCGCGCCTTGCGGTGCAGGTTGAGCAGCACGTGCTCACGCGACTCGTCGATAACGAGCGTGCCGGCGGTCAGGTGGTCGGGGAAGCAACCGCGCCAGACCCCGTCGTCGTGCGCGGCCAGGTGGTCGACGTACCGCTGGCGCAGCTCGTCCTGGGCGGGCGTGGGCGCGACCCAGCCGCTGAGCACCGCCAGCGCGTCGGTGTGGAGGCTCACTCGCCGTCGAGGAGGCGCTTGAGGCCGGCGTCGAAGTCGTCGTCGGTCATCTCGGCCGGAGCCGAGGCGTCCTCGCGGAAGCCGAGCGGGTCGTCGAGGTCGGCGGCCGTCGGCAGCAGGTCGGGGTGCATCCAGACGCCGTCGCGGGCCTCGGTGCCCTGCCGGGTGCGCAGCGAGCCCCACAGCGTGGAGGCGTCGCGCAGCCGGCGCGGGCGCAGCTCGAGCCCGACCAGCGTCGCGAAGGTCTCCTCGGCGGGACCGCCGGCGGCCCGGCGGCGCCGGAACGCCTCCTGGAGCTTGGTCGCGGCGGGCATCCGCTCGTGGGTGGCCTGGCCGACGACCTCGTCGACCCAGCCCTCGACCAGGGCGAGGGTGACCTCGAGGCGGTTGAGCGCGGCCTCCTGGGCCGGCGACTTGGGCAGGTCGAAGAGGCCGCCGTCGAGGAGCTCCTGCATCGACTCGGGGTTGGCCGGGTCGACGCCGCGCATCTGCTCCTCGATGCGGCCCTGGATGCCCTCGGCGTTGATCTCGATGCCGCGGGCGTAGTCGGCCACCGCGCCGATGAGGTGCTCGCGGAGCCACGGCACGTGGGCGAACAGGCGCTGGTGGGCGGCCTCGCGCAGCGCGAGGTAGAGCAGCACGTCGTCCTCGGTGACGTCGAGGCCCTCGGCGAAGGCCGCGATGTTGGCGGGCACGAGGGCCGCCTTGCCGGCGGGGGCGAGGGGCAGCCCGATGTCGGAGACGCTCAGCACGTCACCGGCCAGCGCGCCGAGGCCGCTGCCGATCTGGGTGGCGAGCATGGCGCCGACGGCCTTGCCGAGGATGCCGAGGATCGGCGCGGACATGGCCCGGGCCTCCTCGGGCAGCGCGCCGCCGAGCGCGTTGACCGAGCCCTCGGCGATCGGCTCGACGAGCACCTTCCAGACGTCGGTGGTGCCGACGATCCACTCGGCGCGGCTCCAGGCCGCGGTCGAGGTGACGCCGGAGGGGAACGAGGTGGTCTCGTCGAGCCAGTGGTCGGCCAGCCGCACGGCGTCGGCGACGGCGTCCTTCTGCTTCTGCGTGGGGGAGGGGTCGCTGGTCCGCGCCGCGCTCTTGCGGGCGAGGTCGAGGGCGTAGTCCCAGTTGAGGGTGCCCTCGTGGGGCTGCATGAGGGACTGGAGCTGGCTGAAGAGCTGGCCGAGGTCGGGCATCTGGCCGCCGGGGCCACCGAGGCCCATCCCGCCGAGGGCGCCACCCAGCCCGCCGAGCCCGCCGGCACCGAACAGCTGCTCGAAGGGCGTGCCCTTGAAGGGGTTCTGGCCGCTCTCCTCGGGCTCGTCGGAGTTCTTGCCGGGGTCGTCGCTCATGCCCCAACCGTACGCGGCAGCGGCAAGACGCGAGCCCGCCCACTAGGGTCGGGACGTGAGCAATCCCGCCGTCCGCCTGGTCGCCATCCGGGACACCCCGCTCGACGTGGCGGAGGTCGTGGCCTGTCTGGATGACGAGGCCTCGGGCGGCCTGACGCTGTTCGTCGGCCGCGTGCGCGACCACGACGGCGGCAAGGACGTCGACGGACTGGACTACTCCGCGCACCCCACCGCCCTGGACAAGATGCGCGAGGTCTGCGAGCGCGTCGCCGAGGAGTACGACGTGCACGGCGTCGCCGCCGTCCACCGCGTCGGTACCCTCGCGATCGGCGACATCGCCGTGGTCGTGGCCACCACGACCGCCCACCGCGGCGAGGCGTTCGCGGCGTCGCGGGCGCTGATCGACACCCTCAAGGCCGAGGTGCCGATCTGGAAGCACCAGCAGTTCGGCGACGGCACCGAGGAGTGGGTCGGCTCGCCGTAGTCCGGTGGTCGAGCTTGCCGAGACCGGTGCGCCTGCCGGGATCAAGGTCCGCGGCTCCTTACCCTTGCGGCGTGGAGATCCTCTTCTGGCTGGTGCCGCCCGTCGTCGTCACGGCCGTGGCGATGGTGTGGGTGAGCTGGCTGGGCCGCGAGGGCCGCGGCGAGGTCACCCGGGACGTGGCCGTCGCACGGCTGTCCGCCGCGATGCAGCGCGAGCCGAAGCGGCCCACTCCCTACGCCGCGCGCACGCCCGCGCGCGACCGCAGCACCGGCATCGCCGTACGCCCCTCGCGCAGGGTTTCCTGACCTGCGCCACGTCAGTTGCCGCCGGGTGAGAGGCTTGGCCGCATGACGCAGCGGATCGTGGCCGGCCTCATCGCTGCGCCCCTTCTGGTCGCCTTGTGGTGGAAGGCCGGGACGGAGGGTCTGCCCTACGTCACCTACGAGCCCGGGCTCACCCTCGACGTGCTGGCCGAGACGCACGGCAGCGAGATCATCCAGGTGACCGGCCACAAGACCTACCGCGACAACGGCGAGCTGCGGATGACCACCGTCTACGTCTCCCAGCCGCGGCCCTCGAAGGTCACGCTCTTCACGCTGATGCACGACTGGATCAGCAAGGAGGACGCGGTCTACCCCTACGACGCGGTCTACCAGCAGAACGAGACGCCCGAGCAGAACCAGCAGGAGGGCGCCGTCGACATGGTGTCCTCGCAGGACAACGCGACCGCGGTGGCGCTGCACGAGCTGGGGTACGACGTGAAGCCGGCCCTCGAGGTCCTCAGCGTCACCAAGGGTGCGCCGGCCGACGGCAAGCTCAAGGTGCGCGACATCATCGAGAAGGTCGGCGGCGTCACGGTCCGGCAGAGCGACGACCTGACCAACGCCATCGGCAACACCCCACCCGGCAGCTCGCTGCCGCTCACGGTCCGGCGCGACGGCAAGTCGGTCACCGTGCAGGTCACGCCGGTCGAGACCGACGGCTCGCCGAAGATCGGCATCCAGATCGGGATCGGCTACGTCTTCCCCTTCCAGGTGTCGGTGAAGATCGACCCCAACATCGGCGGGCCCAGCGCCGGCCTGATGTTCTCCCTCGGCATCTACGACACCCTGACGCCCGGATCCCTGACCGGCGGCGCGATCGTGGCCGGCACCGGCACGATCGACGCGAAGGGCCACGTCGGACCGATCGGCGGCATCCAGCAGAAGATCGTGGGCGCCCGCGACGCCGGCGCCCAGCTGTTCATGGTGCCGCCGGACAACTGCAGCGACGCGCTGCAGGCCCCCAACGGGGACATGCGCCTGGTGAAGGCGACGACGATGCACGACGCCGTGGCCTCGATCGAGGCCTGGGCCAAGGACCACGACGCCGACCTGCCCTCCTGCACCGACAAGTGACCCACGAGCGAATGGTGACCCGTGACTGACGACCAGCCCGACCTCAACCCGGACCTCAGCCCCGAGCTGACGGCCGACCTCGACGTCGACCCGGCCCTGGCCGCGGCAGTCCTGGAGATCGAGCAGCACATCGCGCAGGGCGGCTGGGACCAGCCCGCCCGCCTCTACGCGCTGGTCGACACGGCCCGCCTGGTCGCGCAGGAGCCCGCGCTGGCCTCGGCGATGGGGCTCGACGCGTCCTCGGCGCAGGGGTCATTGACCCCGGTCGAGCAGGACCAGCTCGCCCCCGACCGGCCGCTGGAGACGGTGCTCGAGTCGATCGTGTGGCCCGACGGCGTCGCCGGCTGTGCGGCCGTCGTCGAGCGGCTCGTGCTGCCCCCGGACGCCGACGACCAGATCCCCGACGACCCGGCCGGCGCGGAGGAGTTCGCCCGCGAGCACCCCGACCGGCAGGAGGTCCGGATCGTCGCCGGCGCCACGCGCGCGGGATCGACGTACTGCGCCCTGCGGCTGCGCGCCCACGACGACGACCAGTCCGTGGTGGGCGGGGCCGACCTCGTGCCCCAGCTCCTCGCGCTGCTCGGCGCCACGCTGACCGATGACGAACACACGGAGGACTGACCGGTGAGCGAGCTCTTCGACGACGACCCGCGCGACACCCCGCCGCCCGAGCGGCCCGGACGTCGCTCCCGCGCGCTGGTCATCACCGGCGTCGTGCTCGTCTTCGCCTTCTTCGGGCTCTCCACCTTCGCCGGGCTCTACACCGACCGGCTCTGGTACAAGGCCGGCGGCTACGGCGAGGTCTTCTCCACCCTCTTCTGGACCAAGACCGGGCTGTTCCTCGTCTTCGGCGCGCTGATGGCGATCGTGGTCGGCGCCAACATCTACCTCGCCTACCGGCTGCGGCCGATCTTCCGCCCGCACTCGCCCGAGCAGACCGGGCTGGACCGCTACCGCGACGCCGTCACGCCGATCCGCACCTGGCTGCTCGTCGGGATCTCGCTGGTGCTCGGCGCCTTCGCCGGCACGTCGTCGGTGGGGGAGTGGCGCGACTACCTCCTGTGGCGCAACGGCGTGCCGTTCCACGCCAAGGACGCCTACTTCCACAAGGACATCGGCTTCTACGTCTTCGACCTGCCGTGGCTGCACTACCTCGTCGACTTCACCCTCGCGGTCGCCGTGGTGGCGCTGCTCGCGGCCGCGATCGTGCACTACCTCTACGGCGGCATCCGGCTGCAGACCTCGCACGACCGGCTGTCCGGGGCGGCGCAGGCGCAGCTGTCGGTGCTGCTCGGCGTCTTCGTGCTGGCCAAGGCGGCCGACTACTGGCTGGACCGCTACGACCTGGTCAACCAGTCCGGCGGCCTGATCACCGGCATGACCTACACCGACGACCACGCGGTGCTGCCGGCCAAGAACATCCTGATGGGCATCGCGGTCATCTGCGCCGTGCTGTTCTTCCTCAACGTCTGGCGCCGCACCTGGCTGCTCCCGTCGGTCGGGCTGGCGCTGCTCGCGCTCTCGGCCGTCCTGCTCGGCCTGATCTGGCCGGGCATCGTGCAGCAGTTCCAGGTCAAGCCGTCCGAGGCGGACAAGGAGGCGCCGTACATCTCCAAGAACATCCAGGCCACGCGGGCGGCGTACGACGTCAGCGACGTCGAGGAGACCAACTACACCAGCAACTCCTCGGTCTCGACCGGACAGCTGGCCCAGCTCGACGGGCAGACCTCGTCGACGCCGCTGGTCGACCCGCAGCTCGTGCGCGAGACCTTCCAGCAGAACCAGCAGCCGCGCACCTACTACTCCGTCGCGCCGGTGCTCGACGTCGACCGCTACGACATCGGCGGCGTCGACCGCGCCCTGGTCCTCGGGGTCCGCGAGCTCGACCAGTCGCGGATCAACGCAGGCGACCAGAACTGGTCCAACCTGCACACCGTCTACACCCACGGCAATGGCGTGGTCGCTGCCTACGCCAACCAGCGTCCGGAGAACAACAAGGCCGAGGCGACCAGCATCCAGTGGGCCGAGGGCCTGCCGACGGCCGACGAGCCGCAGGCGCAGCACGCGCTGGGCGACTTCGAGAACCGCATCTACTTCGGCGAGCAGAGCCCCGACTACTCCATCGTGGGCAAGGCCCCCGGCGGGGCGGACGTCGAGCTCGACCTGGCCAACACCGACTCCGGGGCGGAGAACGCCAAGGACGACACCACGACGTACGACGGCACCGGCGGCGTGCCGATCGGCGGGTTCTTCAACCAGCTGATGTACGCCGTGAAGTTCGGCGAGCCGAACTTCCTGCTGTCCGAGCGGGTCAACCAGAACAGCCAGATCCTCTACAACCGCAACCCGCGCGACCGCGTCGAGAAGTTCGCGCCGTGGCTGACCATCGACTCAGACCCGTATCCCGCCGTCGTCGACGGCCGGGTCGAGTGGATCCTCGACGGCTACACGACCACCGATCGCTACCCCGGTGCCGAGAAGGACTCCTTCAAGGACATGACCGACGACTCGTTGCAGGACAACGCGGGCATCCGCACGCTGCCGACCGACGAGATCAACTACATGCGCAACGCGGTCAAGGCGACCGTCGACGCCTACGACGGCACCGTCACGCTCTACGCGTGGGACGAGACCGACCCGATCCTGCAGGCGTGGCGGAGCGCGTTCCCCGGCACCGTCAAGGACAAGTCGGAGATCCCGCCGGACCTGCTGCAGCACCTGCGCTACCCCGAGGACCTGTTCAAGGTGCAGCGGTTCCAGTACGCCCGCTACCACGTGACCGACGCCGGCGACTTCTACCAGGGCAACAACCGCTGGTCGGTGCCGGAGGACCCCAACACCAACGGGCACCTGCAGCCGCCCTACCGGCTGTTCGTCGACCAGCCCGTCGACGGTGGCGGCGAGCGCAGCACGTTCTCGCTGACGTCGGTGTTCACGCCGTACAACAAGAGCAACCTGGCGGCCTTCGTCTCCGTCGACTCCGACGCGACCGACCCGTCGACCTACGGCCGCATGCGCGCGCTGGTCCTGCCCGACTCGCGCACCGACGGCCCGGGCCTGATCGCCAACAAGTTCTCCTCCAACAGCGACGTGCGCGCCGCGCTGCTGCCCTTCCAGTCCGGTGACGCGCCGCCGATCTTCGGCAACCTGCTCACCCTGCCGGTCGCGGACGGGCTGATCTACGTCGAGCCCGTCTACGCCGTCCGCGCCGGCTCCACGTCCGGCTACCCGAGCCTGCAGTTCGTGCTCGCGTCGTACGGCGGTGAGGTGGGCATCGGCCCGACCCTCCACCAAGCGCTGGCCGACGTGCTCGGCGTCGACGGCACCGTCACGCCGCCCGACGGGGGCAACGGCAATGGGAACGGCAACGGCAACGGCAACGGGAACGGGAACAGCTCGCTCAGCGCCCAGATCCGCACCAAGCTCGCCGCCGCCGAGGGCGCCTTCGAGGCCGCCGACCGCGCCCTCAGGGCCGGCGACCCGGTGGAGTACGCCCGCCAGGTGCAGATCGGCCGCGACCTCGTCGCCGACGCCGCCAGCCTCGCCGCCCAGCAGAAGAAGTAGTCCCGCTGGTCGAGCCTGTCGAGACCCCCGATTTGGACCCGATCAGCCCATCCCGTAAGGTTCTGTTCACCGACGCGGGGTGGAGCAGCTCGGTAGCTCGCTGGGCTCATAACCCAGAGGTCGCAGGTTCAAATCCTGCCCCCGCTACAAATGTGATGTCTCAGGACATCGAGGACACCCGAACCCACGGAAGTGGGTTCGGGTGTTCGTCATTTCGGGGTTCGTGGCTGGTAGTCCCTGTTGGGGTCGATGGTCAGTTCGCGGAGGAGTTCGCCGGT